>DASVCL010000086.1:0-49412 GCA_036381615.1 Alphaproteobacteria bacterium | reverse complement strand
CTCGGCAATACCGAGGTCAAGGGAATCGTCGAGGCGATTCTCAACGACAAGCTCGGGGCGTACCTGGAGCAGAACCCCACCGTGGCGAAACGGGTGGTGGCCAAGGCGGTCGACGCGGCGCGCGCGCGCGAGGCGGCGCGGAAGGCGCGCGACCTGGTGCGCCGCAAGGGCGCGCTCGACAACGCGTCGCTGCCCGGCAAGCTGGCCGACTGCCAGGAGCGCGACCCGGCCGAGAGCGAAATCTACATCGTCGAAGGCGAGTCGGCCGGCGGGTCGGCCAAGCAGGGGCGCGATCGGCGCTTCCAGGCCATTCTGCCGATCAAGGGCAAGATTCTGAACGTCGAGAAGGCGCGATTCGACAAGATGCTCGGCAGCGACGAAATCAAGACCATGATTGCGGCGCTCGGGTGCGGCATCGGCGCCGAAGACTTCGACGCCGACAAGATCCGGTACCACCGGATCATCATCATGACCGACGCCGACGTCGACGGCTCGCACATCCGCACGCTGCTGCTGACGTTCTTCTATCGGCACATGAGGCCGCTGATCGACGCCGGCTATCTCTATATCGCGCAGCCGCCGCTCTATCGGGCGAAGCGCGGCTCGTCCGAAGTCTATTTGAAGGACGAGCGGGCGCTCGAGGACTACCTGATCGGCGGCGGCATCGACGGCATGACGCTGACCGTCGGCCTCGACGGCAGCCAGCGCGCCGGGGCCGACCTGCGCAACGTCGTCGAACGGGCGCGTGTCGCCAAGGCGCTGATCACGCCGCTCGCGCGCCGCGTCGGCTATCGCGACGCTGTCGAACAGGCGGCGATCCTCGGCGCGCTCGATCCGAGTCTGCTGAGCGATGCCGAGAAGGCCCAGGCCGTGGCTCACGTCGTCGCGCGACGGCTCGACGCACTCGCCCCGGAGACCGACCGCGGCTGGCAAGGGACGTTCGAGAACGGCGCACTCGTCTTCGAGCGGCGCCTGCGCGGCGAAACCGACCGCGCCGTCATCGACCACGTCGTCATCAATTCGGTCGAGGCGCGACGGCTTGTCGACATGGCCGGCGAGCTGCAGGAAATCTACGGGCGCTTCGCAAGACTCGTCACCGTGCAGCAGGAAAAGGGCGAGCGGGTCGAGCATGCCGTCGAGATCACCGGGCCGACCAAGCTGATCGACACCGTGCTCGAGATCGGCAAGAAAGGCATCACCATCCAGCGTTACAAAGGACTGGGCGAGATGAATCCCGAGCAGCTGTGGGAGACGACGCTCGACCCCGAGGCGCGCCACCTGCTGCAGGTCAAGATCAGCCACAGCGAGGACGCCGACATGGTGTTCTCGACGCTGATGGGCGACATCGTCGAACCGCGCCGCGAGTTCATCCAGGACAACGCGCTCAAGGTCGCGAATCTCGACGTCTAGCACCTTGCGGCTGTGCCTGAAGGCAAGAGACTAATTCCGACGCCGTGAGCTGAGACGGAGACGCAGAAGCGCCAGACGGCTGCGTCTCGTGTTTTGCGGTGCAAGCCATAAGCACGCGAACCGCGGGCGTGACGGCCAATGGCTTCCATTGCCGGATCTGGGATGCCATGTGGCGTCCCCGGTATCCAGGCGCTTATGGCGATACCATCAAAAATAGCATTACTACAGAATAAGCAATTCAACTTTTATAATATCGCAGCGCGAGATCGACCCGGCCTCGCCGGTGCTTCCGGTTGCTGCCTCTCCCTTCGAAAATTGCGCTGATGCGGAGCAAGTTACCCGCTAGAGTAGCGGCTGCGGATCCGCCAGCGTGCTTGCGGCGCCCGGCGTTTCACGTCGTCACACCTTCGTGTCCACCGCTACCGCAGCACGCCCGGAATGACTCAGCAGCTCAATAACCAGTTCGTCACGAACGCACCGGCCTTCGCGCAGAATCACGTCCTGCACATCGTCGACATCGACACGACGTTCAAGGACTTGCGGACGCTCCGCTACGACATCCATCACATCGAGCCGCAGCAGATTTTCTCCTACAAGAGCGTGGACAGTGCCTCTCGCGTGGTCTACGGCGACATCAATCCCGGCATGCCACCCACGTACAACGGCCTCCACGTCGTTACCCTGTCGCAGGGCCACCAGAATGGCTATTTTCCGCTGTTCTGGCTGCCCTATGCCAACAATGAGACGCGCAAGATCACGCTAGTCGACAAGCGTACGACGCCGCATGGCGGCGTCCCGCGTATTTTCCTTACATCCGCCGTCAATGGCTGCACTGTCGTCGTTGAGGGCACGGAAGAGGCCCCGACGGTCTACCACCTCAATGCGATCCGCGAGACAGTGAGGAATCCACCGCCGAATAGGGATCAGGAGATAGCAGCGAATCGGGCCCATCGCGACGCCCTCATGGCCCGGCGCTGGCAAGCAACCCTGCCACCTTCCCGCGTGACGAATACCGGGAAGCGCGCCGGCCAGACGCTGCAAAATCCCGTGATTCTGTCCGGTGCCGGCTATTATCCGAACTGGGACCGGCAGAACGCCGGTCTCCAAACTGCGTTGGAAAACCAGCTCGCCGCTCAGGCGCGAACGGCGCTTGGCGTTCAACCGAACGAGATCGCCGAGACGTACTTCGATTTCTCGGCGATCGTGTTCGGCTGGATGGATACCAATAACGGCAACAAATGGCGCTTCTACATACAGCGACGTGCGCGGGTGACTTTCAGATTCACGGACGGCCGTTCAAACGCTCAGCGGTGGTTGAGTCACGGCGTGATCACCCAGTTCTGGCCCGGGGCGGGCAATACGGTGACACTCCGTGACAGGGATTATGTCGTCCTGCGCCGCTGATCTACACGCCACGCCGCCATCGTGCGTCGACGAGCTTGTTGGCATACGCCTTCGGCGGCAGCTTGCAGCCTGCCGATTCGCAACCGCCGAATGAGTGCCGTCATTCGAGCGGCAGCGACGTCGTGTACTTCACCTGCTTGAGCGCGAAGCTGGATTTGATGCTGGCGACGCCCGGAATGCGCGTCAGGTGCGCCATCAGGAACTGCTCATAGGCCTCCAGGCTCGGAACCACGACGCGCAGCAGATAGTCGAAATCCCCGGTCATCAGGTAGCATTCCATGACTTCGGGCCGCTTCAGGACGGCCTTCTGGAAGGTCTCGAGCGCCGGCTCGATCTGTTTGTCGAGCGTCACGTTGATGAAGACGCTGATCTGAAGGCCGAGGGCGGCCGGGTCCACCAGTGTCACGTATCGTCTGATGACGCCGGCCTCCTCCATCGCCCGGATGCGGCGCCAGCACGGCGACGCCGAAACCCCGACGCGTTCCGCCAGATCCGTGTTGGACAGCCGCGCATTCTCCTGAAGGTGCTTCAGGATTTTCCGGTCGATGGCGTCAAGCGCACTCTGCGCAAGGATCATGCACGAATACCCCAAAAAGGGGATAATATTTGCGACAACAAGCGTAAGTCGGCAAGAGATCGCAACATTTTTGCCGGCCGCGAGCTTTAATGTGATCGCAACGCATGGTCGGAGCTTGCTATGGCAGATGCCGCATTGCAGCGCGGTAGCGACCCGCCGCTCGTAACGCCCTCGAAGGCGGAGATCCTTCGCGAGCTCGAGCGCAAGGTGTTGTGGCTATCGTCGTGGATGATCCACAACGCCAATCACCTGCGGGACAAGCGCGATGGGCTGAAGGTCGGCGGCCATCAGGCCTCAAGCGCCTCGGTCGTCACCTTGATGACCGCGCTCTATTTCCACGTTCTGCGCCCCGAGGATCGCGTCGCGGTCAAGCCGCACGCGAGCCCGGTCTTTCACGCCATTCAGTATCTGCTCGGCCACCAGTCGCGCGACAAGCTCGAACGTTTTCGCGCGCTCGGCGGCGCACAATCCTATCCGTCGCGAACCAAGGACGCCGACGACGTCGACTTTTCGACCGGTTCGGTCGGCCTCGGCGTCGCGCTCACGATCTTTGCCGCGCTCGTGCAGGACTACGTTCGCCTCAAGGGCATGACCGGCGATCAGCCGCCTGGCCGCATGGTCGCGCTGGTGGGGGATGCCGAGCTCGACGAGGGCAATGTCTTCGAGGCGCTGCTCGAGGGCTGGAAGCACGACGTGCGGAACGTCTGGTGGGTGATCGACTACAACCGCCAGAGCCTCGACAGCGTCGTGTCGGACCGCCTGTTCGCGCGCATCGACGGCGTCTTCGAATCGATGGGCTGGCGCGTCATCACGCTCAAGTACGGCAAGCTGCTCGAGGCGGCGTTCGCGCAGCCGGGCGGCGACGCCCTGCGCCGGTGGATCGACGACTGCCCGAACTCGCTCTACTCGGCGCTCACCTTCAAAGGTGGGGCGGCGTGGCGGGAGCATCTCCTCAAGGATCTCGGCGACGTCGCCGGCATCCGGGCGCTCCTCGATCGGCACGACGACGCGGCGCTGCACCGGCTGATGACGAATCTGGCCGGCCACGACATGGACGCGGTGCTCGAGGCGTTCGATGCGGCCGCCGCCGATGACGTGCCGACCTGCTTCATCGCCTACACGATCAAGGGTTACGGGCTGCCCTTCGCCGGGCACAAGGACAACCATGCCGGCCTGATGAGCCCGGAGCAGATGGCCGCCTACAAGGCCGCGATGCGCATCGCCGACGGGCAGGAGTGGGACCGCTTCGCCGGGCTGAACCTTCCCGCCGAGGTGCTTGACCGGTTTCTCGAAAGCGTGCCGTTCGCGCGACGGTTTCCCCGGCAATACGCGACGCAGATGCTGCCGGTGCCGACCCCGTTTCCGCGACCCACTGCGGAGAGGATGTCGACGCAGGAAGGTTTCGGCCGCATTCTGTACGAGCTCGCCGGAAGCGACACGCCGTTGGCAGGGCGCATCGTCACGACGTCGCCTGACGTGACGGTCTCGACCAATCTCGGCGGCTGGGTCAACCGGCGGGGCATCTTCGACCGGCGCGAACGGTCCGACGTGTTCCGTGACGAGAAGATCGTCTCCGCCCAGCGCTGGGTGATGAACCGGGACGGCCAGCATGTCGAACTCGGCATTGCCGAGCACAATCTGTTCCTGATGCTCGCGGCACTCGGTTTGGCAGGACCGCTGTTCGGCGCGCGTCTTCTTCCCATCGGCACGCTCTACGACCCGTTCATCGCCCGCGGCCTCGATGCGCTCAACTATGCCTGCTATCAGGGGGCGCGGTTCATGGTCGTCGCGACCCCGTCCGGCATCACGCTGGCGCCCGAGGGCGGCGCGCATCAGTCGATCATCACGCCGCTGATCGGCATGGGCCAGCCCGGGATCACCTATTTCGAGCCGGCCTTCGTCGACGAACTGGCGACGGTGATGCGCTGGGGCTTCGGCCACATGCAGGCCGAGGACGGCGGTTCGGTCTATCTGCGGCTTTCGACCCGTCCGCTCGACCAGCCGGCGCGCACGCTCGACGCCGCAGACGAAGCCGACATCATCGCCGGCGCCTATTGGATGCGCGCGCCGGCGCCGGGCGCAGAGCTTGCCATCGTCTACGCCGGGGCGGTCGCGCCGGAAGCGATCGAGGCGCATCGCCAGATCCTCGAGGACATTCCCGGCGCCGGGCTGCTGGCCGTGACCTCGCCCGACCGCCTGCATGCCGACTGGCTGGCGAGGCGCGAGGGCTCGCATATCGCGCGACTCCTGGCGCCGCTCGCACCCGAGGCGGGCCTGGTCACGGTGCTCGATGGGCATCCGGCGACGCTCTCGTGGCTGGGGACGGTGCGCCGGCACCGCGTGCGCGCACTCGGCGTCGAAAGTTTCGGCCAATCGGGCGACATCCCCGATCTCTACCGTCTCTACCGCCTTGATACCGATGCCATCCTCGATGCCGCCGCGGGCGTCCTTCTGGCGGGTGCTTAGGAAGCGGGTTCGCGGCCACGACGCGGGTCGCAACCGAAGCCGCTCCGACGTTTGAGCGCTTGCGCAGGCCGCCGCTCTCGTGTTGCATCTCGACAGCCGGACGACACTGATGGAGGTGTGGCATGGACGTGCGTGCCGCGGTGGCCTGGCGTGCGGGCGAACCCCTGACGATCGAGACCGTTCAGCTCGATGGGCCGCGCGAGGGCGAGGTCCTCGTCGAGATCAAGGCGACCGGCATCTGCCACACGGACGAGTACACGCGATCCGGCGCGGATCCCGAGGGCCTCTTTCCGGCAATTCTGGGACATGAGGGCGCCGGTATCGTCGTCGATGTCGGTCCCGGCGTGAAAAGTCTGAAGAAGGGCGATCACGTCATTCCGCTCTATACGCCGGAATGCCGTCAGTGCGAGTACTGTCTCAGCCAGAAGACCAATCTCTGCCAGGCGATCCGTACGACGCAGGGGCAGGGCGTGATGCCGGACGGTACCAGCCGGTTTTCGCTCAACGGCCGGAAGATTCATCATTACATGGGCACGTCGACCTTCGCGAACTTCACGGTCGTGCCGGAAATCGCGCTGGCGAAGATCCGCGAGGACGCGCCCTTCGACAAGGTCTGCTACATCGGCTGCGGTGTTACCACCGGCATCGGCGCCGTGATCTACACGGCGAAGGTCGAGCCCGGCAGCAACGTCGTGGTCTTCGGCCTCGGCGGCATCGGCCTGAACGTGATCCAGGGCGCCCGCATGGTCGGGGCCAACATGATCGTCGGGGTCGACATCAACCCCAAGCGCAAGGCCATAGCCGAGAAGTTCGGCATGACGCACTTCGTCAATCCGAACGAGGTCGAGGGCGACCTCGTCCCCTATCTGGTCAGTCTCACCAAGGGCGGGGCCGACTACAGCTTCGAATGCATCGGCAACGTGAAGACGATGCGCCAGGCGCTCGAATGCTGTCACAAGGGCTGGGGCGTCAGCGTGATCATCGGCGTTGCCGGCGCCGGTGAGGAGATCTCGACGCGGCCGTTCCAACTGGTCACGGGGCGCGTGTGGAAGGGGACCGCGTTCGGCGGGGCGCGTGGCCGCACCGACGTACCCAAGATCGTCGACTGGTACATGGAGGGCAAGATCAACATCGACGATCTGATTACGCACCGGCTCAAGCTCGACGAGATCAACCAGGGCTTCGACCTGATGCATAAGGGCGAGTCCATCCGCTCGGTCGTGGTCTATTGAGCGCGCTGACGATTCTGGCGGAGCACGCCTGCTTCGGCGGCGTGCAGGGGTTCTATGCCCATGCCTCGACCGCGACCCGCGGAACCATGCGGTTCGCCGCGTTCCGGCCGCCGCAGGCCGCACGCGGGCCCGTACCCGTGGTTTATTACCTTGCAGGGCTCACCTGCACCGAGGAGACATTCGCGATCAAGGCGGGCGCGCAGCGGACGGCAGCGGAACTCGGCCTGATGCTCGTCGCTCCCGATACCAGCCCGCGCGGCGCCGGGATTCCCGGCGAAGACGACGATTGGGACCTCGGCACGGGCGCGGGGTTCTACGTCGATGCGACACAGGCGCCCTGGTCGGCGCATTACCGGATGTATTCGTATGTCACGCGCGAGTTGCCGGCCGTGATCGCCGCGCATTTCCCGGTGCTGCACGACCGTCAGGGCATCTTCGGTCACTCGATGGGCGGGCACGGCGCGCTGATCTGTGCGCTGAAGAACCCGGCACTCTATCGCTCCGTTTCCGCCTTCGCCCCGATCGCCGCGCCGATGCGCTGCCCTTGGGGGCAGAAGTCATTCGGCGCCTATCTCGGCCCCGAGCGCGAGACCTGGCGCGATTGGGACGCGAGCGAACTCATCCGCCGCCATCCGTTTCCCGGGCCGATCCTCGTCGACCAAGGCACGGCCGACCCGTTTCTGGCGGAGCAGCTTTGTCCCGACGCCCTCGAGGAGGCGGCCCGTGCCGCGGGGCAGGTGCTGATGCTGCGCCGCCAAGCCGGCTACGATCACGGCTATTTTTTCGTCGCGACCTTCGTCGCCGACCATTTGCGCCATCACGCCGAACATCTGCTCGGACGCTAGATCGCCTTGCGGATCGAGTTTTCGGAATCCGACGGCCACGCTTGGGCGCATTTCGGAATGAGTCACATCGGCGTATGATGCGCGTGGCCTCGTCGATGTTTCGTTCCGACGGGAGGGATGCATGAGCCGGCCTGAGGCGCGGGAATCGTCGCTCGAGATGGTGATCGTTCCGCGCACGCGTGACCTCGGCGACGGGTTCGAGGTGCGGCGCGCGCTGCCGTCGGCGCAGCGCCGGATGGTCGGGCCGTTCGTCTTCTTCGATCAGATGGGTCCGGTCGTGTTTCGTGCAGGCCAGGGCCTGGATGTGCGGCCGCATCCGCATATCGGCCTTGCCACCGTAACCTATCTTTTCGAGGGCGAGATCCTGCACCGCGACAGCCTGGGGACCGTGCAACCGATCCGGCCCGGCGCCGTCAACTGGATGACGGCCGGGCGCGGCATTGCGCATTCCGAACGCACGGCGCCGGACGTTCGGGCAACGGGCGGTCCGCTCTTCGGAATCCAGTCTTGGCTCGCGCTGCCGAAACGGCATGAGGAGACGGAACCCGGTTTCGTCCACGTCGCTGCCGGTGACCTGCCGATCCTGAGCGATGCGCGGGCGCATGTGCGCGTCATCGCCGGCACCTTCCACGGGGCGCGTGCGCCGGTACCGACCTTTTCGGACATGTTCTATGCCGATGCGGCACTGGAGCCCGGCGGCCACGTGGTTCTTCCGGCGGAGCACGAGGAGCGCGCGATCTATGTCGCCGCGGGTACCGTCGAGATCGCTGGCGATTCCTTCGCGGCGGGACAACTGCTCGTCTTTCGTCCCCGCGACGAGATCGTGGTTCGCGCGCCCGCGTCGGCCCGGGTTCTTCTGCTGGGCGGTGAGCCCATGGACGGGCCGCGACTTGTCTGGTGGAACTTCGTCGCGAGCTCACAGGACCGGATCGAACAGGCCAAGGCGGATTGGAAGGCCGGCCGATTCATGCCGGTGCCGGGTGAGACGGAATTCATCCCGCTGCCAGAGGATCCGCCGCAGCCGGTGCGATATCCCTGAACCTTCGATCCCCTGACGCCCGTGCGGCGAAGTTCGGGGCGGCCGCACGAGCGGGGCGCGGCGTCAGGCTGCTCGGATGGCTGATGGTCCTATTCCTCCGACGGCGCGTCATAGCCGTCGGCGACTTTGAGGGCCGACGATAGGCGCGCCATGATCCTGCCCTCATTTCTGAATAGAACGGCTCACACGTATCGCCACGCTTGGAGGGGCAGATGTCCTTATGGCGCAGTTTGGCCGCGAAGTGGCTGAAGTCATCGGAGAGGCCGGCGGACGATACGATCGGGCAAGGCCGACTACACGCGGGACCGTCCCGGGACGCGGATGAGATCCCGGAGCCCGTAACGGGGCGGCCACGTTCTGAGGTCCGTGGCGACGGCGTGGAGAGCCGTACCGGTACATGCTGTGATGCACGCGAGGCGTGCGCGACCGTAGCGATGCAGGACGCCGCATAGCCGACGGTCTGCCATATTTCTGCCGTGCGCGAACACTAGCGTTCACCTCGTCTGGTCGGCGTACCGATGCGCGGCCGCTGCGCTCCGCGGCGGAACCAACTTCCCTACGGTGACGCTATGAGACGGGAGACCCCAAGGGGTGAACGTGGAGCTGCACGCCATTCACAACATCACGGTCGCCACATACAACGTACACTCAAGCGTCGGTCGTGACCGCGCCTGCAACCCGGACCGCATCCTCGCCGTACTCGACGAGATCCGGCCGGACATCGTCGCACTGCAGGAGGTCGGGCACCGCCATATCGTGGGGACGCACGGCGATCAGTTCGACTACTTCCGGGAATGCACGGGGCTGCACGCAGTTCCCGGTTTGAACCTGCTCTACGGCCGACGGCCGTTCGGCAACGCCCTGATGAGTCGTTGGCCGATCGTCTCGGTTCACCGGGTCGATCTGAGCGTTCCCGGGCGTGAGCCGCGCGGCGCGATCGATGCCGAGCTCGATGTCGGCGGATACAGGATTCGCGTCGTGGCGACCCATCTCGGACTCGGGCCGGGCGAGCGGCGCCGTCAGATCGACCGCCTCGCTCATGCGCTCGGCGAACGGCCGGAGCTGCCGACGATCGTCATGGGCGATTTCAATATCTTCGGACGGGAACGTCGGCGCCTGCATCGGCTCGGCGCGCCCGTAGCACGCGCGCATGTTCCCGCAAGCTTTCCGGCGCGTATGCCGCTTCTCGGCCTCGATCGCATCTGGACGAGGCCGGGCGACCTCATACAGGGTCTTTATGCGCACCGGTCACTGCTTGCCGCGGTCGCCTCGGACCATCTGCCTGTCGTCGCGAAGATTGCGCTCCGGCACGCTCATGTCGCCGAAGCCGGCTTGTCTTCGGACGGGGCGGATCTGCGTGATGCTCGTCGGGCCGTCGGCTGATCAAGCAGGATTTGCCGCAGGTACGAAAGATTGAGCGGCTCGATCGGGTCCAGGATCGCCGTACCGGCGATCGGCTCGCTGGCGCCGTCGTCCGGACTCACTTCGACGGGGCATAGCCGTCGCGGCCGGGAGCAAAATGCTTCGATCGCGGCGATCAGGGAACCGGTCCGCTCGATTTTCGCCGCAAGCGCGTTCTGATCCGCGTCCAGGTGCTCGGCCAGCAGGCGATGCCTCAATCGGGCAATTGCCGCGCGAACGTCATCGCGATGTGCCTCGATTGCCAGATCGCACTCCGTATCGCACCCCATGGACCGGTTGTTCAGGTTCGAAGAGCCGATCCGCACGAACCGATCGTCGACGATCACGACCTTGGAGTGGATGCTGACAGGGTACGTATCGCCGTCCTGCGTGGGCACGACGGGATAATACGCGCGGAACCGGCCGAACTTGTCGGCTGCCATCAGGCGCCGCAGCAGCCTGTCGCGGTTACTGCCCATGGCAAACTGTTCGACCCAGCCCTCCGACTCCCTCGTGACAACCACCACGATCTCGGGTCCGTCCGGCTCGCTCAGCCGTCTCTCCAGCACATCCCCGATCACCTGCGCGGTGAAGTACTGCGTCTCGAGATAGATCGAATGGCGCGCCGACCCGAGGGCATCGACGTTGAGGCGCTCGATCTCGCGGACCGCCGCCTGATCGCCGTAGGCCGGACGGGTGCGTGCGATGGCCACCTCGACGTCGCGCAGGTCCGGCTCCAGGTCCGGCCAGATCGGGTCGCGAAAGCCCGATGCCGGAATGGATTGGCCGGTGACTTTCCGCCATCGCCGGCGAACGATCGCGCATATGGCGCGCGCGGCGTTCCCGTCCACGACCATCTGCAGGTCGTGAACCGGCGGGAACGGTTCGCCGTCATATTCGCGGCGCCGGGCATCATCCACACCGTGTTCCGAGGTGTCCCACCGCTCGGCCGTCAGGTCGATGCCGCCGACGAAGGCGAGCGAGTCGTCGATGCAGACGAGCTTCTCGTGATGCGACGCCCCCAGCGGGTAGTTGTCGTCGAATACGAATTGGATCCGTGCGAGATCCGCGTGCCAGGGATTGCTGAACGAGACGAGGGGCTGGTGGTTGCCGCCGTAGAATGTCGAGAACCCCCAGACCAGTATGCGAACGTGGAGATCCGGATTGGCCTTGGTGACGGAGACCAGCAGATCCGCGAGCGACTCGGCGGGAGCCGCCACCGGATCGAGCCGAATGTCGGCGTCGAAATCCCAGCCGAGAATGACGATGGACCGGCGTGCCTGCCGGATCGCCTTGCGCAGTTGGCGGAAATATTCGGCGCCATCGACAAGGAATGCGGCGCGATGTGCGCGCGACACGCGGCAGCAATTGTATCCTGGCCGCAGGATCCGCGTCAGGCCTCGGCGGGAGCCCGACGCGCCCGTCATATCGGAACGCTCCAGAGCATTGTAGTCCTGCATGGGTACCACTTCGCACCGTTTTCAACGGCAACGATCCTGGGACGTTCCGTCACCTTGGCTGTGGAACAGGGGCAATTCCCGCGTCGTTAGGGCGGCATGGCCATCAGGCGCTACGTGCCGTGGATCACGGCCGCAGTAACGATCCTGATCATCGTGCTGCTCATCCGGGCTTTGCGACGATACGACCTCGCGCAGGTCGTGCAGTCGCTGCGTGAGGTCAGCTTCGTGCGTCTCACACGCGCCATCGCTTTTGCCGCGGCAAGCTATGTAACGCTTACCTTGTTCGATACGCTGGCGATCCGCTATCTGGGCTGCGATCTGCCTTACCGCAAGATCGCCCTGGCGTCTTTCACGAGCCTTTCCATCGGCCACAATGTTGGGCTTGCTGCGCTCAGCAGCGGCGCGATCCGATATCGTTTCTACACGCGATGGGGGCTTTCACCGGCCGACGTCGCCAAGCTGATCGTGTTCTGTGCGATTACGGTCGGTCTCGGCCTCGCCACGCTGGGTGGCATCGCCTTGCTGCTGCGGCCGCAGCTCGCCGCCGCGCTCACCGGGCTTGCGCCATCGTTGACGTCGGGTCTCGGTGCGGCCTGTCTGCTGGTGTCGGCACTATGGCTGGGCGTCGCTGCCGCCAGGCGAAAGCCGGTCCGGGTCTTCCGCTCGCGCGTCGACGTGCCGCCGCTCCGGCTCGCCGCCGCCCAGATCGTCGTCGGGACGATGAACTTTGCCTTCGTGGCAGGCGCCCTTCACCAGGCAATCTCGACCGTCGCCGAGGTGCCCTATCCGAGCGTTGCGGCCGTCTACGTCATCGGCAACGTGGCCGCGATCGCAAGCCACGTGCCGGGCGGTCTCGGCGTCATCGAGGCCGTCGTCGTGTATCTCCTGCCGCAGCAGAACATAATCGGTGCCGTCATCCTGTTCCGGATCGTCTACTACCTGCTCCCGCTGCCGATCGGCTGCATTTCGTTCATCGTGTCCGAGATTCTCGATCGGCGGCGCAGGCGGCAGATTCCGGCCGTCGAGGCGTGCGACCACGAGCAACCGGCCCGGACCGCGTAGCACGACGCCGTCCGGCGCGAAGGTCATCACCGGCCCCGAGCATGCGCGCCACATTGCATTGCATTTTGCAAATCCGTTTTCGCGAGATGACCGGCGATCGCCGGAATTTCGCTAGGGACCGGCGTGAACCTTTCCGCGATCGCCTGGTACGACGATTGCTGTAAACGCAACGCTGAACGTGCCGGAGCCGAAGGAATGGGACGCGCGCTGGTCATCGACGATGACGCATTTCAGATGCTGTTCGTCCGTACCGTTCTGGAAAACGTCGGCTGGCAGGTCGATGCTGCCGCGGACGGTCGCGCCGGCATCGCCCGGCTTCGGCAGGACCGGTACGATCTGGTCATTACCGACATTATCATGCCCAATCAGGAAGGTCTCGAGACCATCCGCATGGTGCGGTCCCAGTTCCCCGGGATCCGGATCATCGCGATGTCGGCGGGCAGCAGCGGAACCGGGGACTATCTTCATTTTGCGCGCAGCTTCGGCGCCGACCAGACGATCCGCAAGCCGTTTACGCCCGCGGCGCTGCTGGAGCGAGTGGAACGTGCCATGGCCCGACGTTTCGACTTCCGTGCCGAGACCGGCTTCCCGGCCGACGGCAATGGGCGCGCACCATCATAGCGGGATCGGGGCAGCCTGATCCCAAGTCTCCATCGGCCGACAGGCTCCGAGAGGCTCTCATCAGGCCGCGCGGCGCGGGTACTCGCCGCGGTTTAGCGGTTGGTTAACGATCTCGCCCGATGGTAGGGGCGACTCACTTTGTCCAACCCATCGCGAATTGCCGCTTGCCGCCATGCCCCGGCCGATCCTTGCGCGCCTGATTGACGGCCCGCTCTGGCATCGTGTGAGCGTCCTGGTTTTCGGGGCGATCGTCACGACGGCGGTCTGGGTCGCGGTCTGGCTCGACGCGACGCGCGACCGTCGCGAAGCGCGCGAATGGGTCACGACCCATCTTTCGAACCTGGCCCGGTCATTCGAAGAGCATACGATCCGGATCTTCGAGTCGGTCGACCAGATGCTGTTGATCATCAAGCAGCAGCACGAGGCCGGATACCCCATCGAGTCGATTGCAAAGCAGCTTCATCACTCGCCGATCATCCACCTGATCGCGATGGCCGACCGCGACGGCCGGGTGGTCTTCAGTACCGGGCCGAGGACCGATCCCGTCAGCATCGCGGATCGCGAACATTTTCGTGTACATGCGGATGGCGCTTCGGAGGGGGTTTTCGTCAGCAAGCCGGTTCTGGGCCGTCAGTCCGGAACGTGGAGCGTTCAGTTCACGCGACGCCTGTCGAAGCCCAACGGCGACTTTGACGGCATCATCATGATCGGCGCCGATCCGTTCTACTTTTCCCAGTTCTACCGCACGATCGATCTTGGCCGCCACGGGGTCGCGATGCTGGTCGGTCGGGACGGCATCGTCCGGGCACGCCAGGCACCGGACGGGACGACGCTCGGCATCGACCTCTCCGGATCCGTGCTGTTCGCCAAGATCCTCGAGGCGCCGAGCGGCACCATCCTCCTGGAGAGCCCGATCGACGGCGTCTCCCGGTACTACGGCTTCCGGTGGCTGCCGGCGTTCGGCATGGCGATCGTGATCGGACTGGGCGAAGAGGACGTTGCGGCACCGATCGAGCGCAGGCTCACGAGCAAATATCTCGCCGCGTCGCTCGTGACGGTCGCCATCTCCCTGCTGGTCGGGATGGCACTCGTGCAGATTTCGCGGCTGCAGCGCTCCCAAGGAATGTGGCTGTCGAGCCGCCGCGCGGCGGAAGAGGCGCGCGCCGAGGCCGACGCCATGCGCGATCGGCTGTCACATGCCCTCGACGCCATGTCCGAAAGCTTCGCGCTGTACGACAGGGACGACCGCCTCGTCCTGTGGAATCGCCGCTACGCCGAAACCAATCCCGCGATCCGCGACCTGCTGGTGCCGGGGGCGCGGTTCGAGGATCTGTTTCGGGAGGCGGTCCGGCGCGGGCAGATGGTGCTGCCCGAGGGCAATGTCGAGGCCTGGATTCAGGAGCGCCTTCTGAATCGCCGGAATCCATCGCACAAGTTCGAGCGGGCGCACACGGACGGAACGTGGATCCTCATCGACGAGCGACGGACCGCGAACGGCGAGGTCGTACTCACGGGGACCGATATCACCGAGCTCAAGCGGCGCGAGGTTCAGCTTCGCGATCTGGCCGAACAGAACGCAAAGCTCGCGGCCGCGATCGAGGCCGCCAATGTCGGCATCGTCATTACGGATGCGCGGCTGCCTGACAACCCGATCGTGTTCGTCAATTCCGGCTTCATCCGAACGACGGGTTATTCCGCCGACGAGGTCATCGGGCGCAATCCGCGCTTTCTGCGCAGCCCCGAGGCCGATCCGGCGACGACCGCGCGGCTGCGCGAAGCGGTCGCGAGCGCGCAGCCGGTCACGATGGAGATCCGCAACCGCCGAAAGGACGGCACATCGTGGTGGTGCGAGCTCACCATGAGCCCGATCCGGGACGATGCCGGCCGTATCCTCGGCTTCGTCGGCATCCAGAACGACATTTCCGCACGCAAGGCGACGGAGGCGCGCGTCCGGGAAAGCGAGCTGCGTTACCGCTCGGTCGTCGACACCGTCACGGACGTGATCTTCCAGACCGATGCGGAAGGCGTCTGGACATTCCTGAATCCCGCCTGGACGCGCATCACCGGATTTCCGGTCGACGAAACGATCGGGACGAACTTCATCGACTATGTCCATCCGGATGATCGCGATGCCAGTCGGCAGATTCTCGCACCGCTCATCGCCGGCGAGAAGCCTTTCTGCCGCGGCAAGGTGAGATACCTGACAAGCGACGGCGGCGTGCGCTGGATCGAGGTATTCGCGCAGGCGACGCGGAACGCGGCCGGAGACGTGACCGGCTCTTCGGGAACGCTCACGGACGTGACCGAGCAGCATCTCGCCGAAGAGCGTCTTCGCGCGGCAAAGGACGAGGCCGATCGGGCAAACCGCGCGAAGTCGGAATTTCTCGCGATCATCAGCCACGAGATTCGCACGCCCTTGAACGGCGTGCTCGGAACGATCGGTCTCCTGCTCGAAACGCGGCTCGATCCCGTGCAGCGCCGCTATGCCGAGACGGCGCACGAATCCGGCAAAATGCTGCTGACGATTCTGAACGACATCCTCGACTTCTCGAAGATGGAGGCCGGCCGGCTCGAGCTCGAGACGACGGATTTCCGCGTGCGCGACACGATCCGTTCGGTCGCCGACCTCATGCGACCGCGCACGCTCGCCAAGAAGATCGAACTGGACGTCAACATCAACCCGGACGTTCCGTTCGCGCTGCGCGGCGATGCCGGACGGCTGACGCAGATCATGCTCAATCTGGTCAGCAACGCGATCAAGTTCACCGACCACGGCCACGTCACGATCAACGTCGGCCTCGAGGGGAAGACGCAGGAAAGCGTCTGGATCCACTTTTCGGTCTCGGACACCGGGACGGGCATCTCCCGCGCCGACCAGGAAAAGCTGTTCAGCAGCTTCACGCAGGTGGATACGTCGCGCTCCCGGCGCGCAAGCGGAACGGGTCTCGGGCTTGCGATCTGCAAGCGCCTCGTCGAGCTCATGGGCGGCGTCATCGGCGTCGAGAGCGTGCCGGGCGAGGGCAGCACGTTCTGGTTCATCGTTCCGTTCAAGGTCGCGGAGCAGGTTCCTCCCCCGGTCGAGCAGCACGACGATGCGGCCGGCGCGGGGGGCGCGGTCGGCGGTCGGGAAGGCCGGATTCTGGTCGTCGACGACAGTCCGACCAATCTCATGGTCGCCGAGGCGCTGCTTACGGCGGTCGGCTACACGGCCGATACGGTCGACAACGGCGCCGCGGCGGTCGCCGCGGTGCAGCAGTGCGATTACGATGCGGTCCTCATGGACGTATCGATGCCGGTCATGGACGGCATCGCCGCGACGAGCGAGATCCGGAATCTCGGCGGACGTTTCCGCACGCTGCCGATCATCGCCATGACGGCGCACGTGCTTGATCGTGATCGCGCGGCCTGCATCGACGCCGGCATGGACGACTACGTGACGAAGCCGATCAGCAAGGACGCCCTCCTCGACGTTCTCGAGAGGTGCCTGAGGCGCTCCGCAAACCGTGCGTCCGAAGACATGATGCCGACGCGCGGAGCGACGGTCGATCCGGTGGACGAGGCGACGGTATCCATCTTGCGCTCCGAGCTCGATGCCGACGCCTTCGCAAGCCTGCTTGACACCTTCATGGCGGAGACCCGGGCGCGGATCGAGCGTATCCGGGCGGCTGTCGCACGCGGCGACCACGGCGCCCTTGCGCGGGAGGCGCATTCGCTCAAGAGCGCCGCGGCGACATTCGGGGCGATGTCGTTGTCGCAGCTTGCCGCCTCGATCGAGCGGACGGCCGAAAGCGGCGGCTGCCCGGCCGATCCGGACATTTCCGCCCTGGCCGCGCAGGCGGCCGCAGCCTGCGACGCGCTGCAGACCATGCGCGCATCCTGAGGAAGATCATGTCGGCTGAAGTTCTGCTGGTCGAAGACACACCATCGCTCGCCGAGCTCTATCGCGGCTACCTCAAGGGATCGACCTATGCCGTCACGACGGTCGAAACGGGTGCGGCCGCGCTCGAGCATCTGACGGCGCGAACGCCGGCAGCACTGCTCCTCGATCTGCAGCTGCCCGACATGAACGGGCTCGACATTCTGAAGGCCGCAAAGTCGCGCGGGCTGCCGACCGAGATCATCGTCGTCACGGCGCACGGCTCGATCAATACCGCGGTCGAGGCGATGCGCGAAGGCGCGTTCGACTTCATCGTGAAACCATTTCCGGCCGAGCGTTTGCGTGTCACGTTACGCAACGCGGTCGAGCGGTACAGACTGCGCGCTGTCGTCGATTCGTTCCAAGAGGAGCTGGGGCGCGGCCGTTGCGGCGATTTCGTCGGCTCCTCGCTCGCGATGCAGGCCGTCTACCGCATCATCGACAGCGCCGCCGCCAGCAAGGCCAGCGTCTTCATCACCGGCGAGAGCGGCACGGGCAAGGAGCTCTGCGCCGAGGCACTCCACCGCAAGAGCCCGCGGCGCAACGGTCCGTTCGTGGCGCTCAATTGCGCCGCCGTCCCCAGGGACCTGATCGAGAGCGAGATCTTCGGGCACGTGAAGGGCGCCTTCACGGGCGCGACGGCGGATCGGGAAGGGGCGGCCAAGCGCGCCGATGGCGGCACGCTGTTCCTGGACGAGATCTGCGAGATGGATCTAAGCCTCCAGAGCAAGCTTCTCCGCTTCATTCAGACGGGAACGGTGCAGCGGGTCGGCAGCGACAAGGTCGAAACCGTCGACATCCGCATCGTTTGCGCGACCAACCGTGACCCGCTCGCCGAGGTCCGGGCCGGCCGGTTCCGGGAGGATCTGTTCTACCGGCTCCAGGTGATCCCGATCGAGCTTCCGCCGCTGCGCGAGCGGGACGAGGACGTGATCCTCCTCGCCCGGCATTTCCTCGACATGTTTGCGCGCGAGGAGGGAAAGGTGTTTACGGGTCTTTCGGCCGAGGTGGAGGCGATCCTCCGGCGCCATTCCTGGCCCGGAAACGTCCGTGAGCTCCAGAACGTCATGCGGAATGTCGCCGTCCTCAATGCCGGTGGCGAGGTGGTGCCGTCCATGCTCCCGCCCGGACTGACGAACCTCGCGCCGGCAGCCTCGTCGGCGACTGGCTCGGGGGGGAACGGCGGGACGGCACTGCCGGGCAACGGGCAGATCCTCCCTTTGTGGCGGATCGAGCGCGATGCGATCGAGGCCGCGATCAAGGCATGTGGCGGCAATATCCCGCGGGCGGCGGCGTTGCTCGAGATCAGCCCCTCGACGATCTACCGCAAGCTGCAGGCCTGGGAAGGGGCAAGGTCCGGGCGGGCCGATCGTGCCTGACCGTTGAAAGCCGGGAGCGTACGCCGCCGGGCGCCAGACGATCCCCTTGTCTGGCGAACACGGGTGTCATGAGGATGGGGCCGGGGCGTCCGGCCCTCCGACGCCGGGCTCCCGCAAGGTCGTTCCGGTCACGAATTTGTCTCCGCCTGCCGTCGCCCGGCGCGCCGTGCCATGCCTAGCCGTCGCCGCAATTGGGTGGTAGACACGCGCGTCGTGGCGAAACCCCTGAAAAAATCGAGCGGTATGCGCGTCGAGCCGTCCCTCGACCGTCGGTCGGGCCGGTCCGAAGGGCCGAAGGAAGACCAACGGTGGGAGCCGGCACGCGGCCGTGCAAAGCGACCGCGCCGCCGCAGCTGGTTCGGTGCGTTGGCCAAGTGGACCCTCGTCCTTTCGATCTGGGGCGTCGTCGCCGCGGGTGCGGTCCTGTCTTACTTCGCCTTCACCCTTCCCGACCTGACCGGCATCGACAAGTTCAACCGGCGGCCGAGCCTCTCGTTCGTAGCCGGCGACGGCCAGGTTCTGGCAACCTATGGCGATCTTTACGGCGGGGTCGTCGAGCTCAAGGAAATGCCGCCCTGGCTGCCCCAGGCGGTTCTCGCAACCGAAGACCGCCGCTTCTACAGCCATTTCGGTATCGATCCGATCGGCCTCGCCCGCGCGCTGTACGTCAATATCCTGGCGGGCCGCATCGTCCAGGGCGGCAGTACCATCACCCAGCAGCTGGCGAAGAACGTGTTCTTGACGCACGAGCGGACGATCACGCGCAAGATCCAGGAGACGTTGCTCGCCCTGTGGCTGGAGCGCCGCTTCACCAAGGATCAGATCCTCACGATCTATCTCAATCGCGTCTATCTCGGCGGCGGAACCTATGGCGTCGAGGCCGCGGCGCGCCGCTATTTCGGCAAATCGGCGCGCGACGTGACACGGCTCGAGGCGGCGGTGATCGCCGGCCTGCTGCGGGCGCCGTCGCGTTTCGCCCCGACCGTCAGTCCCGAGCGGGCCAAGGCACGGGCGGCGACGGTCCTCGCGTTGATGGTGGAGGAAGGATATCTGACCGCCGCGCAGGCGAAGGCTGCCGCGCGCGAGCCGCTGCACGTGGTCGGCGGCGGCAGCGGCAATCGCGGCGTGCGCTATTTCGCGGATTGGCTCCTCGACGAGATTCCGGGTTATGTCGGCTATATCGACCGCGACCTGACCATCGTCACGACGCTCGACATGCGGTTGCAGCGTTCGGCGGAACGGGCCGTGTCCGCGATCCTGGATCGGGAGGGTCGACGCGCGAACGCCAGCCAGGCCGCGCTCGTCGCCATGTCGCCCGACGGTGCCATTCGCGCGATGGTCGGCGGCCGGGATTATGCCGAGAGCCAGTTCAACCGGGCGACCGACGCGTTGCGCCAGCCCGGATCGTCCTTCAAGCCGTTCGTGTTCCTGGCCGGGATCGAGGCCGGGCTGCGGCCGGATGATTGGGTCGAGGATGGACCGGTCACGATCGGCCGCTATTCGCCCAAGAATTTCGACGATGTGCGGAAGGGCACCATCACGGTGCGGGAGGCCCTGGCACGTTCCGTGAACACGTCGACTTTGCGGGTCGCGCAGCGTGCGGGGATCGACCGCGTCATCTCGGCGGCGCAGCGACTCGGCATCAAGTCGGAGCTGCGGCGCGATCTTTCCACTGCGCTCGGGGCCAGCGAGGTCAATCTGCTCGAACTTACGGGCGCGTTCGCGCCGTTCGCCAACGGTGGCAACGGCGTCATTCCATATGCCGTGATCGAGATCCGCGACGCCAGCGGTCGAGTGCTTTATCGGCGCAGCGGCTCCGGCCCCGGACGCGTCGTTCAGCGCGCGGCACTCGAGGCGATGACCGATATGCTTAGCGCCGTGGTGTCGAGCGGAACCGGTCGCGCCGCGGCGCTCGATCGCCCGGCCGCCGGCAAGACGGGAACCAGCCAGGACTATCGCGACGCCTGGTTCGTCGGCTTTACCGCCGACTACGTCACCGGCGTGTGGATTGGCAATGACGACGGTGCGCCGATGAACCGGATTACCGGCGGCACTCTGCCGGCGCGGTTATGGAAGACGTTCATGACGGACGCGCACCGCGACCTGCCGCCGCGCCCGCTGCCGGGTGCGGCCCCCGGGTTCAATCTCGACTCGCTCATCGAATCGATTTTCGGCGTCAGCAGCAGCTCGTCCCCGCGCGCCCCGGCGGCGCGAACCCCTGTCGCGAAAGAGTCGTTCCCACAATCGTCCTCGCCGGTGCGGCCGGTGATCGGCGATCCGCGCTACGCGCCGATGGATCCGTAGAGTGCCAGGGGTCGCCTGAACGCGCGTGCGTCGGGCGTCCCCGTGCGGTGACGCCGGACGGTGCGTTACGCCGCGGTCGGACGCCTTCCGATGAAGGCGATGTACGCTGCCGCGGAGATCGCGCCCATGGCGCAGATCACGGCCGGCATGGCGACGGGGCCGCGGTCGGCGAACATCGCGACCGTGACGCTGCCCAGTGCCGCTATGCCCATCTGCGCGAATCCCATCATTGCGGAAGCCGCTCCCGCCATCATCGGGAACGGCGCCATCGCGCCGGCAAACGCGTTGGGCGACACGATGCCGAAGCCGACCATCCAGATCATCATCGTGCCGACGATCGTTGCCGGCGTGATGATGCCGGCGAGTGCAAACGCGAGCATGAGCGCACCGCCGACGAACGCTACGGACACGCCGACGGCGGTCATATGCTCTGTCGATACCGACGAGGCAGCGCGCGAGGCGATGGCGGAGCCGGCGACGGAACCGATGACCGTGAAAATGAAAACGGTGCCGAAGACGGCCGGCGACATGCCGAGCATGTCGATGAGAACGAACGGCAAACCGGTTGCGTAGGCGAACATGCCGCCGAAATTGAATCCGAGGACCAGCATGTAGCCGAGATAAAGCCGGCTCCGCAGCAGGGTGCCGTAGTTGCGGACGAGCCGTGCCGGCGACAGGGCATGAGGATCCCCTTCGCGCAGCGTCTCGACCAAACAGACAGACGCCGCGATCATGATCACGAGCCCGAACGCGACCAGCGCGAGGAAGTTGGCGCGCCAGCCGAACATGACCTGGAGCTGCCCCCCGATGATCGGCCCCACGGCGGGGCCGACCGCCATCGCCAGGCCGATATAGGCCAGGATGCGCGCGGCCTCATGCCGTTCGTAGCGGTCACGGATGATTGCCCGCGCGATCGCCGGACCGGAGCATGCGCCGAAGCCCTGGATGAAGCGGCCGATCGTGAGCGCGCCGATGCTCGGCGCCAGCGCGCAGAAGGTGGTGCCGAGCAGATACAGCGTCAGGCCAAGGAACAGCGCGGGCCGCCGGCCGATGCGATCGGAGAGCGATCCGAAGAAAAGCTGCGCAACGGCATAAGCGACGAGAAAGACCGTCATCGTCAGCTTCGCGGCGGCGGGATCCGCGCCGAAATCCTGCGTCAGGGCGGGAAGCGACGGCAGGTACATGGACGTCGACATCTGCCCCACCATGACCAGGCCGGTCTGGAGCAGCACGAAGGCGATCGGCGCCTTGTGCTTATGCGTTTTCATTGGCGGTGTCGGGGTCAAGCGTTCGATCCGGACGAGTGTGGGCCGCGCGGAATATACAACTCTTGGTTAAATATGCCTAGCGGCCTCAACCGTAGCGCAGCAGGGCCGTACCGTTGATCCGCAGCCACTGCTTTGCGCCTCCCGCGTCCGCTGCAAGCTTTTCGACCAGCTGCCAGAACCGGCGTCCGTGGTTGTGCTCGACCAGATGCGCAACCTCGTGGGCAACGACGTAGTCGAGAACGTTGGGCGGTGCCAGCAGCAGGCGCCAGGAATAGGCAAGCGCACCGCGTGCGGTGCAGCTTCCCCAGCGGCTGCGCGGATCGCCGATCCGAACGCGGATGACACGTCGCCCGATGCGACCCGCCATCTCGGCCGAACGCGCGGACAGCTCGCGGCGTGCCTGCGCCTTGAGCCAGTCGTGCACGCGCCGGCTCACATGCTCGGCGGCGCCGGCCACGATCAGATCCGGTCCTTCCCGCCGGACCGGGCCGCGCAATTCCGGCCGATGCCGGATGGTCAATGATTCACCGAGAAACGGAAACGTCACGCCGTCGACGAAGGGCGTGCGTGCCGGAATGGCGGCAAGCCGGTCGGCAAGCCAGCGGCGCTTGTCTTGTGCGAAACGCAGGCCCTCCGCCAGTCCGACGCCGCGCGGCAGGATCAGCTCGATGTGTGCGTCGACGGGATCGACACGAAGGTAAAGGCGCCGAGCGCGCGGGCTGCGCCGGATCGACAGCGCGATCGGGCGTCCCTCGACCTCGAGCGTGGCCGGCCGCTCCAGCCGCAGATTCCTGTTTGCGTTCACCAGTATGACCGCGACAGCAGGGTATTCATATGCCTGCGCCGCGCGCCGAGGACAAGTCTTGCGCCCGATCTCGCCGCGTCATCATAATCCAGCTTGTCAATTCGGAACTTCGTCCACCATGCAACGATCCAATTTGCTGCGGCGTCGCCTGCTGGAGGGGCGCAAGGCCTTCGGCCTCTGGCTGCATACGGCGCACCCGGCCGTCACCGAGGCGATGGCCGCCGCCGGTTACGACTTCCTGTTTCTGGATAACGAGCATGGGCCGGGATCGCTGAACGATACCCTGATCCAGTTGCAGATCCTTGCATCAGGCACGACGTCGCCGGTTGTCCGTGTGCCGTCGAACGATCCCGTCTATCTCAAGCGCGTACTCGATATCGGCGCCTCGTCGATCATGATCCCGATGATCGAGACGGCGGAACAGGCCAAGGCGGCGGTCGCGGCATGCCGCTATCCGCCGCACGGCAGCCGCGGCTTCGGGCCATGGCGTGAAATCGGTCTGGGCACCGACCTCGACGCCTATGGCCGCACGGCCCACGAGGACCTGCTGATCATCGGCCAGATCGAGACCGTGACGGCGGTGGAGAACATCGACGCGATCGCGGCCGTCGACGGGCTCGATGTCCTGTTCATCGGTCCGAACGATCTTTCCGGATCGGCCGGCCGGTTTCGCGAGTTCGAGCATCCTGACGTGACCAAGCTCATTGGGCGCGCCTTCGACGGAATCCGACGGGCCGGCAAACCGGCGGGGATCATACCGTACGGACGGCAATCGACGAGCGACCTCTTTCGCGCCGGCTATGCGATGGTCGCCGCGTCGACCGACCTGTCGCTTCTTCGCGCCGCCGCCGCCAGTGAAGTGCGCGCCTATCGCGAGGCCTTCGGTTAGAGCGCATGCGCCGCCGCTTCCGAAGACGGGTGCGGTCGCGTCCATTCGCTTCTTGCAAGGTGGCCGGCCCTTCTGCCGAGTCTTTTCAGCGGCGCTTGCCCGCGCGTGATCCGCCACGCATAATCCGGTAACGCAGTCTTGATCAAGGCCACAGGCGACGTCGCCGCAAGGACCGCATTCGGGAGGAACCTACATGATGAAACGACGTACGTTTCTTGCCTCGGCTGCCGCAGCTTCCGCCGTCGCAGGCCTCGGATTGAGGCCGGCCGGCGCACAGGCGCAGTGGCCGACACGACCGATCACCATGATCTGCCCGTGGGGTGCCGGCGGCGGCACGGATGCGACGGCCCGCATCGTCGCAAGCCTGCTCGAGAGAGAGCTGGGACAGCCGGTGAACGTCGTCAACCGGACCGGCGGCAGCGGTGTGGTTGGTCATTCCGCGATCGCGACGGCGGCGCCGGACGGCTACACGATCGGCATGATCACGGTCGAGACCAACATGATGCATTGGCAGGGGCTGACCGACCTGACCTATGCGAGCTATACGCCGCTCGCCCTGATGAATGCCGATCCGCCGGGAGTCCAGGTTCGCGCCGACTCGCCCTACAAGACCGTGAAGGATCTTGCCGATGCGATCCGCGCCAATCCCGGCAAGTTCAAGGCGTCAGGCACCGGGCAGGGCGGTATCTGGCATCTCGCCCTCGCCGGTTGGCTCCAGGCGATGGGCTTGAAGCCCGATGCGGTCGCCTGGGTGCCTTCGAACGGTGCCGCGCCCGCGATGCAGGATCTCGCCGCCGGCGGTGTCGATATCGTCACCTGTTCCGTACCGGAGGCGAAGGCGATGCTCGACGCCGGCAAGGCGCGCAGCCTCGCGGTCATGGCGCCGCAACGCAATCCGGCCTTCCCCGATATCCCGACATTGAAGGAGGCAATGGGCATCGACTGGACCGTCGCCGCCTGGCGCGGGATCGCCGGGCCGAAGGGACTGCCGCAGCCGATCGTCGAGAAGACCATCCCGCTTCTCAAGAAGATCTACGACAGCAAGGAGTTCAAGGACTTCATGTCCAATCGCGGCTTCGGCATGGTGTGGGCGCCCGGTCAGGACTTCGCGCGCTTCATGGCCGAAGACGATGCCAAGATGGGCAAGGTCATGAAGGCCGTCGGCATCGCCAAGGGGTGATGCGTTCGGAGGGGGTGAGGCACGCGCCGCCTCACCCCGCCCCTGCCATCGGGAGCAAAGCGTGCGGTTCAATGATGCCGTGATCGGCGTCGTGCTGATGGTGGTCGCGGTCGCGATCATTCTCTACGCACAGACCTTTCCGGCCTTTCCCGGTCAGGACTACGGTCCATCGTTGTTTCCGACCGTGATCGGGGCCGCACTGCTCGTCGCATCGGCGGTCCTCGTCGTCCGCGGCGTCGTCATGCGCCGCGGGACCGCCTGGGCATACTTCGCGCCATGGACGCGCGAACCTCATCATGTGGTGAGCATCGCGCTCGTGCTCCTCGCGGTCGTGCTCTACATCTTCGTCTCGGACGCCGTGGGATTTCTGCTGAGCAGCTTCGTCATCCTCGCGACGCTGTTCATATGGCTCGGCGTAGGATGGCGGCTTGCGCTTGTCGTGGCGATCGCCACGACCTTCGTCATCGACTGGTTCTTTGGAAACCTCATGCGCGTCCCGCTGCCGCGTGGAATCCTGAACCTGATCAGCTAAGCCATGGACGCCGTTGCGACAGCCTTCGGTCTCATCCTCGACCCGTACGTCCTGATGGTGATGGGGCTGGCGGCCGTATTCGGCATCTTCGTCGGATCGATCCCGGGGTTGACGGCGACCATGGCGACGGCGCTGCTCGTGCCCGTCACGTTCTTCATGGAGCCGGTCCCGGCGCTCGCCGCGATCGTCACCGCGACCGCGATGGCCATCTTCGCCGGCGACATCCCGGGGGCGCTGCTTCGCATTCCGGGTACCCCCGCCTCGGCCGCGTATACCGACGAAAGCTTCGCGATGACCAAGAAAGGCCAGGCGGAGCTCAATCTCGGCGTCAATCTCGTCTTCTCCGCGCTCGGCGGCCTCGTCGGCACCATTGTCCTGATCACGGCGGCGCCGGCGCTCGCCGAGCTGGCCCTCAATTTCAGCTCGTTCGAATATTTCTGGCTCGCCTGTCTGGGCCTCACCTGCGCCGTCTTCATCGCCGCCGAGGAGCCGCTCAAGGCAATCATCTCGTTGCTGATCGGCCTGTTCGTGGCGACGATCGGCATCGATCCGGCGGCCGGTTTCCCGCGCTTTACCTTCGGCGTCGTCGACCTCATGGCCGGCGTCAGCTTCATTCCGGCGATGATCGGCATGTTCGCCGTCAGCGAGGTTCTGCGGGGCGTCGTCGACCTCCAGGGGATCGGGCGTCCGACGCAGGAACGCATCGGTAACATCTTCCGTGGCGTTGGCCCGGTCTGCGTCAGATACTGGAAGAACTTCGTGCGCGGCAGTGCGATCGGCACGCTGGTCGGGGCGTTGCCCGGGGCCGGCGCCGACATCGCCGCGTGGATTTCCTATGCGGTCAGCAAGCGCTTTTCGAAGGAACCCGAGAAGTTCGGCACCGGCCATATCGAGGGCGTCGTCGACGCGACCTCGGCGAACAATTCGGCGCTCGGCGGCGCGTGGATTCCGGCCCTCGTCTTCGGGATTCCGGGCGACTCGATCACCGCGATCGTAATCGGGGTTCTCTACATGAAGGGCATGAACCCCGGACCGACTGTCTTCCTGCAGAACCCGCAGTTCATCTATGCGGTCTTCATCTCCTTCATCCTCGCGAACCTGCTGATGGTGCCGCTCGGCTGGCTGGCGATCAAATCGTCGAAGCAGGTTCTCAACGTACCGCGCAACCTTCTGCTGCCGATCATCCTGATGTTCTGCATCGTCGGCTCGTTCGCGATAACGAACAGCGTGTACGGAATCGTGATCATGCTCGCGGCAGGCGTCCTCGGCTATCTCATGGAAGAGAATGGTTTTCCGGTTGCGCCCGCCATCCTGGGGTTGGTCCTCGGCGAGATGCTGGAGCAGAACTTCATGACCTCGATGATAAAGTCGGAGGGCTCTTTCATCGCCTTCTTCCAGCGGCCGATCGCGGGCGTGCTGGGCGTGGTCACGCTGGCGATCTGGGCGCTGATGATCTGGCGCGGTCTTCGCCGGACGCAGGCAGTGACGGCATAGAGAGGCTGCCGCTTCTAGCGGCGGAACACGGCGACGATCTCGAGGTGCGGAGTCCACAGGAACTGGTCGATCGGCGTGAGTGCGATCAGGCGATAGCCGCCGTCGACGAGAATGCGCGCGTCGCGTGCGAAGGTCGTCGGATTGCAGGAGATGCCGACGACGACAGGTACGCGCGAGCCCGCAAGTTCCGCGGCCTGTGCGCTCGCCCCGTCGCGCGGTGGATCGAAGACGACTGCATCCAGGTCGCGCAGCTCCTCGACCAGCAGCGGCCGCCGCGCAAGATCGCGCGTCTCGACGTTCACCCGGCCGGTGAGGCCTGATCGACGCGCCGCACGCGTGACCGCATCGGCGAGCTCCGCCGCGCCCTCGACGGCGCGGACACGGCTGCGGGACGCGAGCGGAAACGTCAAGGTGCCGCAGCCGGCGTACAGGTCGGCCACCGTCGCGGCGCCGTCCGTGCCCGCGAGAACGGCGGCAACGATGGCCGCTTCGCCGGCCGGGCTCGCCTGCAGGAACGCTCCGGGCGGAATTTCGACGGAGACATCGCCGAACGTGACGACCGGCGCACGATGCTGCGCCACGATTTCGGCCGGCTCGCTGCTGCGCCGCCAGGCGACGCGGGCGACGCCATGGGCTGCCGCAAATGCCGCGACGGCCTGCCGTCGGCCCGGATCGAGATCCGGCACGCGACCGATCAGGACGTCGACGCCGGTCTCGCTCTGGGTCAGCAATACGTCCGCCGAACGTCCCGGCGCCAGCAGACGGCTGAAGAGTTCTCTCAGCGGCGGCAACAGGGCGACGAGGCTCGGGTGCAGCACCGCGCAGGCCATCATGTCGACGAGGCGTCGGCTCTTGTAGCCATGAAAACCGATAATGACGCCGGCTTCGGTCCGAACGACGCCGAAATCCGCGCGCCGGCGCGTGCCCGGCGCGGTGCGCACGAGCGGATGCATCTCGACCTCGCCGAAACCGCGGCGCGCCAGGGCGGTGCGGAGCTGCGCCAGCTTCCATTCGGCATAGGTGCCGTCGTCGAGGTGCTGCAGCGTGCATCCGCCGCAGGTTCCGAAATGCCCACAGGCCGGCTGGTTGTGCGCCGGTGCGCGCCGGTGCCACGCCACGGGTACGGCATGGCTCGCGCCGATGCGCCGTGCCGTGACGTAGTCGCCCGGCAGCGTATACGGCACGAACAGCCGTTCGCCGTTCACGTCCGCGACGCCGTCTCCATGGGCGCCGATCTCGACGATGGCGACGTCGATCAGTTCACCGACGCCGGGCGGCGTCGGTCGCATGGCCTTCTTATGCGTGCTGCTCAAGGCGATCTCCTGATACCGGACTGACGGCCCGTGTGCGGGCTGTCAGTCCGTCAGATACCGCGTTTCAGGGGAACATGCGACGCTTTGCGCCGCGGGCGCCGCGCCAGGCCGGCGCGGCGGATCGTCTGCCGCCGGTGCATCGTCGACGTGCCGCGGATCAGATCCGGTCGAGGTCCTGCGACGCCTTTTCCGCCAGCTGGCGCAAGCGTTGCGGATCGATACTGCCGACGAAGGCATAGGCGTAGCCGCCATGGCGCCAGTGAACGATGTTGACGTTGTGGCGTCGCACCGTGCGCACGGGCTGGTAATCGTTGGTCGTGAACGCGATGACGAGCCCGACCACCTCGCCGCCGTCCGACGTGTAAAGGAGCTGTGCCGCCGGCCGTCCGTTGATGATCAGCAACCGCCCACCCTGTGGACGGAAGCCCATGGCAGACAGATCCGGGACCGACAAATTGCGGTTGAGCCGGGCACCGAACCACTTCGTAAGCTGCGGAATATCGTCTGCCTTGAAGTCGATGAGCAGCCGGTCTTCCTGCTTCCGGGTGCCGTCATAGACGTCATAGAACCCGGCGACGTGATCGAGCCAGCGTTCCGCCGACGCCTGCTGAATGCGTTCCTCCGTATTCGCCTCGGTCGTCACGTACCAGTACGTGCCGCCCGCGCCGACGATCAGCGCGGCGAGCGATGCGGCCATGGCCATGCCGGCGACCTGACGGAACGGCCATCGGGCGCCGATCCGGGCGATCTTCGCGGTTTTGGCGAGCGGCGTCAGCGCGGCGATCAGGCGATCCGGCGTCTTTTCGTGCAGGGCACCGGCATAGGCGCCGCGCAGCAGCGCCGCGCTCTCCCGGAACATCCGGGCACGATTTGCCAGCGCCGGATCGACGGCGATCGCCCGCTCGATGTCACGCGCCGTTGCGGCGTCGAGCTCACCGTCCACATATGCCATCAGCGTTACGTCGTCGATCCAGGTCGCCATGCACCCCTCCGACTTCACCCCTCGGTGCTGCTGAGCCGCACGATATTGGCGTGCGCCTCGCTTGCTCTCTCCTCGCCCATTTCCCGCATCAGCGCCATGCGGGCGCGGGCGAGTCGGCTCATGACGGTGCCGATCGGGATCGAGAGCGTTTCCGCTGCCTCTTTGTAGGTCTGACCCTCGACGCATACCAGCATGAGCACCGCCCGTTGTTCTTCCGGCAACTTGGACATGGCGCGCCGAACGGTGTCGAACGTCAGGTGGGCTTCCATGTCCCTCGTACCATCGACGGACAGCGCGGCGCCGGCGTTCTCCGCCTCCACCGTGCCCTCGCCGCTGCGGACCTTTGCGGCCCGCCGCTCGTCCAGCCAGATCGTCTGTACGATGCGGAACATCCAGCTGTCGAGCCGCGTCCCCGGCGTCCATTGCTGAATGCGGCTGAGCGCGCGCTCGCAGGCGGCCTGCACGAGATCGTCGGCCTGATCCGCGGTTCCCGCGAGCCCGCGCGCGAACCGGCGCAACCGCGGCAGCAGTGCCACGAGCTGCGCGTGCACCGACTCGTCGATCATCGCAGGCAGGACTCCGGCTCTCGCCTCGGCCCGTCGCCCCGACAACGGGCCAGCGTGCCGCTTATTCCGAGCCTTCGCCACATTTTCGCCATAGCCGGCCACGCGCGGAACGGGCGCCGGACGGTCGCCGGTGGGCCGGAATGGCAGGCGTTTTCGAAGGTCGGCATGACGCCATCAAAACCCAATTCGGTGGCCAAGTCATGGAAAAGTTTAAGTCAATCCTGGCCGTATGCCGGGCTGCCATGGTCGTTTCCTGTGCTGCCGAAAGGCGCGCCGCATGAGCCGTCGCCCCATGTCGCCGACCCTCAGCTCGGTCCCGCCGACGGCATGTCGGGAGCTGGATCGGCGACGTCCACGAGATCGCGCTTACCGTTCCTGTCGCGATCGAGCGCGCGGCCGTTCGCGTGTCGGCGTCCGCACATCAATCCCCTTCAATCGGGGCGCGCCGGATCGGGCGGCTGACCCTGGGGCGCCGCCGAATGCTCAACGATTCAGAAACGCATCGGGAATTTCGGGCGCGCCATCCCGCTCGGTGGCATCGCGCCAGGTGACGACCTCCCATGTCGCGCCGGTGGGCCGCAGATAAACCTGCATGTCGTACCAGTCGGCGCTTTCGCACGCATCGGGCTCGGTGCCGCACATCCGCCGCTGCAGCTCGACCAGCGCGAAGCCGGGCTTGAACCAATCGAGTTCGCGCAGATCGTCGGTTATGTTCTCTTGGCGGATGATGCTTACGCGCTCGACGACATATTCGATGACGGGCGCCTCGTTCGCGGGGACGCGCGCGGCGTCGAGACCCAGCTTGCGGCACAAGTCGAGATCGCCGCGCGCGAAACAGGCGAGCAAGGTCTCGGTTGCGCAAAGGGGCGACGCGCTGCTGCCGATGCATCCGCTGGTGGCTGCATCCCGTGTGATCCGGCTTATGTTGCCGGTGACGGTCTGGGCGTCGACGGCGCGCGACATCGCCGCCGCGGCGAGGAGGGCAACGACAATCCCTCGGGTGCGAAGCATGGAACCAACCTAGGCGGGCTCCTCGCCGCAATCAACTCGGAGCCTCAATGACGCGGGCCGGCGCAAGGCCGGCCCGCGAACGGACATCGCCGGAATTGCGCGGGAAGGGCGTATCAGGCCGCTTCGCCCGCCTTCGGCTTCTTCACGTAAGCCACCGCCGAGTGCTCGATGCAGTACGGTTTTCCCTGAATGGCGCGTTCGGTGCAGAAATGGAAGCCAGGGTCGCCAGGATGACCGATCGGCCAGCGGCAGGTCTGGGTCGAGAGTTCGACCACGCGCGGTGCGGGCTGCGGGGCCGGGGACGGTGTCCGTGCCGGCGCGGCCATCGACTGTGGCCGATGCTGGGCAGCCGGCCGCGGTGCCGGGGACTGACGTGAGCCGACGCGCTTGATGGGCGACGGGCGGGCGGCGAGGCGAAGGCGATGGGCCTTGCCGACGACGGCATTCTTGGAAATGCCCAGCCGCTTGCCGATCTCGGCCGTGGAGAGGCCTTCATGCCACAAGCGCGTCAGCTGATTGATCTGTTCTGATGTCCAGTCCATCTGCCACTCCCTAAACTAGGTACCGCGACAAGGGCGCGCTACAACATATAGTGGGTCGGTAGCCGGGCCCGAGTCAAGTGTCCTGCGCGGGACGGCCACCGGGCGGGAGCGCGGCAGACCGGCCTTGTGAAAATATTCAAGCCAATACCGCAACGAAAGTGGCGAGGCCGTTGCGGTGAACCGGCCGGTCAAGGCACCAGGGCCGCGTTCGTCCGTTTGCACGACGGCCAAAGTTGAACATGAAGCGAGGTGTGGCAATGCTGAGCCGTCGCCGCTTGCTGCTGGCCGGGGCCGCGGCTGCCCTGTTCACCGCCCGCCCGGCCATAGCCGCACGCAGAATCCCCGACCAGAAACCCAGGATCATGCCGGCGAGGCGGATCTCGCTCCTGAACCGCCATACCGGCGAGACGTTCGAGGATATCTACTGGGCGAACGGCGCCTACATTCCCGAGGCGCTGCAGCGGATCGACTATGTGTTGCGCGATCACTACAACGACCAGATCTCGCCGATCGATACCGACCTGATCGATATGCTTGCCCGGCTGCAGGCGAGACTCGGGCTGACGAAGTCGATCGAGGTCCTTTCTGCCTACCGCTCGCCCGAAACCAATGCCGCCATTCGGCGGCAGAACGGCCGGGCCGTCAAGAACAGCTATCATCTTCATGGCAAGGCCGCGGACATCTGCGTTTCCGGCTTCAGCCTTCGGACGCTGCGGCAGGCGGCGATCACGATGAAGGCGGGTGGCGTCGGCTGGTACCCCGCGTTACACTTCGTTCATCTCGATTGCGGACCCTTCCGCACGTGGTGATTCTCGTCCGTTAAGAAGGCGATCGAAAGCCTCGACACCTGCGCGGTATCGCGATTAGATCACGTCGGCTCGGCTTTCCCGGGCCCGTCGGGGGCGGATGATCGTTGCATATGTTCAGCGCGACAGCTCGGTCGAACGCGTCGAGGTCGGCACCCGGCAGCCGCTTCCCGCCGGCGCGCTCTGGTTCGATCTTTTTGAGCCGACGCCGGAAGAAAAGATCCGTGTCGAGACGGCGCTGGGGATCGCCCTGCCGACGCGCGACGAGATGCGCGAGATCGAACCGTCCAGCCGGCTCTATGTCGAAAACGACGCCAGCTACATGACGGCGACGGTTCTTGCGCGCGCCGACGAACCCAACCCGGCGAGCGAGCCGATATGTTTCATCCTGACCCGGCGCGCCCTGGTTACGCTGCGTTACGTCGACCCGCGGCCGATCGCCACGTTCGCTTCGCGACTTTGCCGCCCGCGCGCGCCGGCCGGATCGGGCGAAGATGTGCTGGTCGGATTGGTGGAGGCCTTCGTCGACCGGATTGCGGACGTCCTCGAGAAGGTCGGCGTCGACCTCGATGCGGTGTCGCACCGGATCTTCGACGCCTCGCGGCGCGCCGGCGAATCCGATCTGCAGGCCGTGCTCAAGACCCTCGGTCGCAACGACGATCTCGTTTCCACCGCACGTGAAAGTTTGTTGAGCCTCAGTCGCGTGGTCCGGTTTTTCGGTCAGGCGATCGAAGCCGACGGAAGAAAGGGCCAGAAGGAACTCAAGAACCGCCTGAAGATCGTGATGCGTGATGTCGCTTCGCTCAACGAGCACGCCGCGTTCGAATCGCAGAAGGTCAATTTCCTGCTCGATGCCACGCTCGGCATGATCAACATCGAGCAGAACCGGATCATCAAGCTGTTCTCGGTCGCCGCCGTCGTGTTTCTGCCGCCGACCCTGGTGGCCAGCATCTACGGCATGAATTTCCGCCACATGCCCGAACTCGACTGGACGTTCGGCTATCCGCTGGCGCTCGGCTTGATGGTCCTCTCGGCCGTGCTGCCCTATCTCTATTTCAAGCGTAAGGGCTGGTTCTGACCGGGGTCGCGCGCCGCGGCGCCGACCCTCCTACGTTGCTGGGGTTCCGCTGTCGCGCGGCAGCGCCGCGACGGCAGCGTGCAGCGCGCTGACGATACGCATGGGCTCGCTGGCGCCATGTCCGCGGACGGCAAGCTCCCCGGGCGACAATGGCGGGCCGAACACGATCCGCACCGGTACCGGCCGCGGCAGCCGGGCGTTGCGCGGCATGGCCTCGAACGTGCCGGCGATCCGTGTCGGGATGACCGCCGCGCCGGTGCGCGCCAGAAGGTGACCGATGCCCGGCAGGAACGTCTGGAGTTCGCCGTCCGGCGAGCGCCAGGATTCGGGAAACCACACCAGTGCGTTGCCCCGGCGCAGCACGGCCTCGCCATAGGCAAGCGTCGTGGCGGGGGCACGCTCGTCGACGGGGAAGATCCGCAGGGCGCGCGCGAACAGGCGGCCGGGTTGGCGCTTGAACAATCTGCCCGCATCGCCGCTCCACCAGATCGATCCGAGCCGCCGACGACCGAGTGCCGCCGCGACGACGAGCGGATCGAGATCGCTCAGATGATTGCAGGCGATCACATATGGTCCGGCGGCCGGGATATGCTCGGCGCCGTCGACCCGCAGCCGGAAGAAGGATCGGACGAACGCCGCGCTGCCGGCGTGCAGCGCGCGGCCGATCAGATCGAGCGCCGGGCCCGGCGGTGAAATCCAGCGGTCGTCGATCAGGCCCTGCGCCGCGTGCATCGGCGCGCCCGCCGGCGGCTGCGTGCGACGGCGTTCGACCGCGCGTTCGATCAGATCGCGCAACGTCACGATTCCCGTCGCATCCGCTTCCGTAAGCTGTACGCCGAAACGTTCGGCGAGCTCGAGCGTCACGGTCACCCATTCAAGTGAGTCGATGCCGAGATCGAGCTGCGGCGACATATCCGGGGCCAGCGCCTTGTCGGGATAGCGTGCCTGCAGCCAGGCCCAGATCTCGCGCGCGGGCGATTGCGCGAGCAGCGTGCGGTCGGCGGCCGTCAGCGGCGCGGGGTCGCGTGCGTCCACGCCCGATTTCGCACGCGTATAGAGGTCCGGCAGCAGGAAGCGCTGATACTTCCCAAGACGTGTTCGTGGCAGAGGAACGCGCGTGATCGCGAATCCGGCGACGCGCTGAAACGGGGCAAGTTCGCGGGCCCGTTCCGAGAGCGTCACGCGGATGACGTCCTCGACGCGAAGATTCCCGCTGGCCGCGATCGCGTCGATGTCGGGAACGACCAGAGCGACCAGCGCGCCCCGATGTTCCAGGACCGCGATCTCGCGGATATAGGGGCTCGCGGCATAGATCTTCTCGATCTCCTCGGGAAACACGTTCTTGCCGCCGCCCAGCACGATCATTTCCTTCACGCGGCCGGCGATGTAGACGTATCCATCCGCATCCATGCGACCGAGATCGCCGGTCCGGAACCATCCGTCGTCCGTGAATGCCGCTTCATTGGCGGCGGCGTCGTTGCGGTAACCGGCAAAGACCGAAGGTCCCCGGGTCTCGATCTCGCCGATACCGGCCTCGTCGGGTCGGTTGATGCGGATCTCGACGCCGGCGAGCGGCTGACCTTCGCTGCCGATGCGCGTGCGGTCGTGCCGGTTTGCGGTCAGGATCGATGCGGTCTCCGCCAGTCCGTAGCCGCTCAGGACTTCCCAACCGAGGCCCTTCAGCTGCCAGATGAGTTCGGCTTCGAACTTGGCGCCGCCCGAGGCAAGCAGCCGCAGCTCCGGCCCGATCTGCCGATGGATGGCGGCGAACAGCCTGCGGCCGATGTTGATGCCGAACCGGCGGGAGGTCCAAATCGAAACCGCGAGCATCGCTCGAAACAGTTTGTGTGCAGGCGCACCGCGCGCGGCGACGCGCGCTTCGACGCCGGCGAATAGGGCCGCATAGAGACGCGGCACGCCGACGATCACGGTACAGCGGCCGAGCCGCAGCGCGCGCACGAGTTCGGGGCCCGTGACGGCCGCCGGCAGCACGATCGTGGTTCCACTCGCGAGTGCGGTCAGACAGCCGACCGTCAACGGATAGACGTGATGAAGCGGCAGCGGCAGAAGCGCGCGATCGCTGCTGCCGACCAACCCTTCGTCGGCGAGCGCTCTGATGTTGGCGATCAGATTGGCGTCGCTCAGGAAGAAGCTCTTGGGATTGCCGGTCGTGCCGGACGTGAACACGAGCATCGCCGGCGCGTTCGGATTCAGCCGCGGCAGCGGGCCGGGTTCGGCGGCGAGCAGGCTTGTCCAGTGCGGCACCTCATGGTCGGTGCCGACGTCGTCGAGGCGATAGAGACGTCGTGTCCGGTCCGCCGCGAATGCGCGCAGGCGAGGTATGTGTGCACTCGCCGCAAAGACGTGCCGTGCCCCGCTGTCGGGAACGAGAACCGCGATCTCCGCGTCGGTCGCAACATCGTCGATCGCGACCGCGACGGCGCCCGCCGCGGCGAGTCCGAGCCGGACGATGATCCAGTCGACCGAGTTCGGGCCGATCAGCACGACCGGGTCGCCCGGTCGTATGCCGGCGGCGGACAGCCCGGCGGCCAGTCGCAGCGCCCGGTCGCCGAGCTCGGCATAGGTGACGGAACTCGTGCCGGCGGTCGTGACGGTCAGCACCGCTGCGTGCGAGCCGCGCCGGGGCAGCGTCTCGACGAGCTCCTGCAATGTCGCGAAAGGGCTCATGGCATCCGTCGCCGCGAACCCATTCTAGCGCAGCCGCCGTGAAGAGCCCGGCCGGTTTTCGGGCCGGCCGACCCCTACCAGTACGGAACGCGTCCGTAGAACGAGAACAGGCGGTCCTCATAGGCGCGATCGACGGGGCGGGCCGGATCGTATGCCGGCGCCGCCTTGACCTGCGCGCGGGTCAGATCGATGCGCACGGTGTGGTCCGCCCAGCTGATGTCCTCGATCCATTGCGGGGACACGAGCACTTTCTTGCCCGGCAGCCAGTTCCGCGTATCGACGATCATGTAGCGGACGACCCATGTGTCTTCGTCCGCCAGGAAATCCTCCACATGGCCGATATTGCCGTCCGCGGCTTTGATATAGTGACCGGTCACCGCGCGGGCGCTGCGCAGATGCGGATCGCCGCCGGTATCATCATGTGACGTGCCCCCGGCGCGAACGTCGCCGGCTCCCGGCATGCTCAACGGATCGGCTGTACCTGAATAAGCCGGCCCCTGGCGGAACGGTGTCGGCGGCACGCCGGGGATCAATCCCTGTCCCCAATAAGGAGACCAGCCGTAATGCGCGTGCAGGCGTTCCTCCTGCTGGCGCGACACCGGCTTGTCGGTCGCGATATCGGGACTGCCGGCGACCTGGGCCTTCGTCAAGGTCACCGGGAACTCGCGATTCAACAGATCGGGCCGGTCCAGCGCCGCGGGCGCAATCAGGACCTTCCGGCCCGACAGCCATCCCCCCGTGTCGACGACCAGATACCGGATAATCCATCTCGCGTCGTCGAAGTAGACGTCGTCGACCGTGCCGATGGTTCCGTCCTCGGCGCGGATCGATGCGCCGCGGACATCATCGATGCTGAACATTCGGAAGCTCCGGTTCGCAGCTCGCTACGTTCGGATTCACCATGACTGCCGTCGCTGCGTTTCCGGCAGCACGCGGCATCGCCGCCAGGCCGGCCGCCTGGCGCCGGCACGGTTCAGAACGCTGCAAGCGCCAGCCCGGCGGTGGCGAACGCGGCGGCTGAGGCAGCCGTCGCCAACGCCAGCGATGAGACCGGCAGGTTACGGCTTCCAAGTGCCACGTCGCGGATGCGGTCTGCGACGGCCTGGCATGGGACGGCCAGACGGCCGTAATGGCAGTAGCACAGGATACGGTGCGCCTCGCTTTCGCTGAGCCTGAAGAACCGGACTGCATCGCCGTACGTATCGCCGGATAGTCCCTCGCCGCGCAGGACGGGGTCCTGGAAGGCAACCGTCAGGGCGGAGTCGTCCTCCCGCATGGCATGGCGAATGCGGCGCGGCGCGAACTCCGTTTCATGGAGGGTGCGGACGCTTTCGCCCCTCTGGTCGAGCAGCTCCGCCCATCGCAACAGGCGTTCCTGCTTTGACATGGGCGTCGAGCGCAGAGCGGGATGGACCGTAGCCAGCTCGCGGGTCTGGTTGAGCGTCCTGTGTTCCATCTGTTGCTCCTCCGTGGGAACGACGCAAAACGGTGAGCGGCCGGTACGGCACGCGCGCCAGCCGCTGCATTAGCGAACGGTCCGGCTCAGCCGTGGTTCCCTGCCGTGCGGACGCCGTCGATGCGACGCCTGTTGGTCGCGGGAACGGCCGGATGGCCGGACCGACGCGCTCGCGGTTCCGTTCGGAGCGCTTATGCGAATCGGGGCTGCCGTCGCCCTATTGCGGCGAGCGGCGACGTTCCTGTTCCGGCCATACCGTGCTTCGGCGGGAATCGTTGCCACGCTTCGTGATGCCGGCCTTCATCAGGACGAAGTCGCGTGCCCGCGAATCGGTTCCGGGCCGGCGTCGGCCGGTTCATCAGGGCGTCATCCTGACGTCAGCATGAGTATGCCGAGACGCGCGACACGTCGCGTGATGATTGGGGCGCGGCGCTCGCCGTCGTCCCCGCAATTCCCTTCGGTCTGCCTTCGGCAGCGAACGTCACTTGGGTGATCGGCGCCGGTGAAGCGGCGTCGCGCTTTGGGAAGTCGTCCGCGCCTCCAAATTCGATCAGACCGCCGCCGTGATCGTGAGATCGTCGCCGCCGTGACACGGGTCGATCTCGTGTCCGCACGCATCCGAAAACTGATCATCTGAATCGCCGGGATCCGGCGTGGTATGTCGGCCGCGCCGACTCAACCGGAGTAAGCCGGCCGTCAGGGTTGCGACTCAACTTCGCGCTTCAACCGACTCCGCTCCTTTTGGTAGAAGGCGGAATGTCCGATTCGCGCGGTTGCCCTTCTCGCGGGGGAAGGGAAGGACAGGGGGTTGCAGCCGTGACGTTCGTTCTGACGCCGAAGGGCCCCGTCGAGGAGGCCATCAAGGCCGGTGCGCTGTTCTGGATCATCTGTCGCTCCTGTGAGGCCATCGGCATGATGGATGTGCGACAGGCATCGGCCGGCAAGACGCATACCGACATGGCGGCGCTGGCGGCCGATCTGGCGCGCGCCGCAAAATGCCATCGCTGCGGTGGGACGGATTGCTACCTCGATTATCGCGGTCCCGCCTGCGAGCGCCGGTGGGTCGGCCCGCCGCCGGCGCCGGCGGCACGGCCGATCGACGGCGAAACGCGCATCATTCCGGCCGAATGCTGGGGCCCCCGGGACGCCGATATCGACGTTTATAAGGGCATTGCCCTGATCTCCGCCTTCTTCGAGTCGTTTCGCCCGCCTCACGTCAGTCGCCCGCGGCCGAGCGCCGTGCCGCCATCATCAGGCGCCGAGTAGGAACGCCGAGCGGGCCGTGATCAATCATCGAATCCGCCGCTGCGGCGGCAGATGCGGCCTTACGCCGTGACGCGGCGGGCGAAGAACTCTGACTGGAGTTGCCAGGTCACGCCGCCGTCGACTGAGCGTTCGCCCCGCCATCGGAAGGAGTCGGGTGTGATCTCGGTGAAGCTCCAGCGGATGGCGTCGCCCGCGTCGTTCTTGCCTTCCTGCACGATGTCGTCGCCGTGCGCGCGGCCAATCTGGCGCGTATAGAGCTGCTTCAGCGGATCGTTCCACAGGATGTGCCAGGCATCGATACCGGGATCGTAGATCCGCAGCGTCGTGCCGTAAAAGACGCCCGGCAGGATCCAGACATCCTGGATGGCGCGACCTTGGAGCACCCAGCCGAAATGGATTTCGCCGGTGCCTCTGTACTGCGTGCCGTCGTCCTTATGAACGACGGCATCCATCTTCCAGCGCCCGATCAGCCAGCCGTAGAGGCTCATCTTGTCCGCGCGATCGGGTGCCGGACCGTCGGTGTGCAGCGCTTCGATGAAAGATGAGGCCATCATGGTCGAATCCCTTGCTTGCCGGAAGACGCCCTATCTCTAGATCGCCGGTCCTCGCCGCCGCTTGGGAAAAATTGCTATTCTGCGCGCATGACACTGACCTCGAATCTTCTGGCATCAGGTCCCGGCTGGCGCGTCGCCGACGTCATTTGCACCGCAGGGCCGCACGACCGGCCGTTCGAGGAAGAGCACGACGGGATCTGCATCGCGGCGGTGATGGAAGGAACCTTCCAGTATCGCTCGACGCAAGGATCGGCCGTGCTTGCGCCGGGCGCGGTGTTGCTCGGCAACGACCGGCACTGCTTCGAATGTGGTCACGACCATGGCATTGGCGACCGCTGCCTCTCCTTCCATTTCGCGCCGGAATTCCTGGAAGCGGTGGCGGCCGCAGTGCCGGGGGCCAGGTGGATAACGTTCGCCGCTCCGCATCTGCCGCCGCTCCCTGCGCTCGTGCCGATTATTGCCGCGGCCGAAGCTGCGCGCGACGACGGTGACGCCGCCGCGCTCGAAGAACTCGCGCTCGGTCTTGCCGGCGCGGTCTTGGCCGCGCTCGCCGGAACCGGCGCGGCCATGCGCGCGCCGAACCCGCGCGACGAGCGGCGTATCAGCCGGGCGCTTCGTCGGATCGAGGCAGAGGCGCACGAGCCGCTCTCTCTGGCAGAGCTCGCACGCAGCGCCGGGATGAGTCCGTTTCATTTTCTGCGCACGTTCCGCCTCATCGCCGGGACGACGCCGCACCAATTCGTGCTGCATAGACGGCTGCACCGCGCGGCGGTGCGCCTGCGCCGGTCGAACGAACCCATCTCGACCATTGCCCTGGATGCCGGTTTCAACGATCTGTCGACGTTCAATCGCCGCTTTCGACGTCTGATGGGTTCAAGCCCGAGTGTTTATCGCGCACGCGGCGCGGCGACGGCATGATCTCTCCGCAATGGGCCGCTCACGCGGTCATGAAGGCGCGGTTTCGGTGAAATCGCGCGTCGAATGAGCGCTGCAGCGTACCGACCGGAAAGGCCTTGTTTGTCGCCGGCCGATCGAGACCCTGCACCGCAACCACCGGTTCACGCCGGGATGGTACGACAGGTCGTCGGCAACGACGTTGTCCTGATCGCGGTTGCGACCGACATCGTGCGCAACATCTTGTTTGACGTCACCGAGCACTGGGACGGATGGCGTCAGATCGGATCGGGGCCGGCGCGGCGCCGGCCGTGTTCGTGTCAGCGCAAGGCCGCCTTGCGCAACCCCGCCACGATCGCCTGGGCCGTCGGATCGCCCGGTCCCTGGATCTTTTGCCTGATGACGGCCTGGATCGCATCGAGGTGGGCGCGAATGATGTCTTCGCGCTGTTCGGCCGGATCCACGCGGCCAAGGTAGTCGCACAACGACTCGGCGATCTGGCTGACCAGCGGGTACTCGAAGGTGCCGCCGCGCCCGCGCATGTCGTTCGCCGTTCGTCGCATCATGTCGCTGACGAGCGCCCGTTCCGTGGATTTGGTCCAGCGTCGGGCGAGCAGATCATACAGGCGCTCCACCTCCTCGAGCGTCCAGGCCTCATAGTGGGCCCGTAGCTCGGCGAGACTGCTATTTGCGTTGCCGATGATCGCCTCGACCGGCGTATCGAGGATTTTTACTTTCGCCTTCAGGAAGTTGGGCGGCTCGAAGATGTCGACGCCCGGCGGCGTCGGCTTCGGCGTGTCGCTCATCGCCTGCCACGTCCGCCGAATGCGACCTCGTTCATGCGTTGGGCGAGGTTGCGGCGGAACTCTGTCTCGCCGGCCCGGCGCTCGACGCCAGCATAGCCGATATTGGCATGGCGGCGGCGGCATGGGCCGACATAGCCGGGGGCGCGGACGAACGGTCGCGGGCGCTCGATCATGGCGGCGAGCCGCGCATAGAGGTCCGGAACCGTGATCGGCTTGCGCATGATCTCGTTGGCGCCAGCGTCACGCGCGCGGCGCACGATTCCGGCATCCGCGTAGCCGGTGATGAACAGGATGGGCATGCATGGTTCGAGCGATGCCGGCGACGTCCGCACCGTTCGCAGGAACTCGATACCGTCCATGCCGGGCAGCTCGTAGTCGATGATCGCGAAGTCGGGCCGGAATGCCGCAAGCGCGTCGAGCCCGTTGATCGCGTCGGCCACGTCCAGGATGGTGCGGATGCCGAAGCCGCTGAGGATCTTGGTATAGATCGCCCGCATGTGACGATCGTCGTCGACGACCAGCGTCCGCAGGCGGGAGAAATCGTAGCTGCGCATGATGGGAATCGTCTCTCGCCCGTTCTAGTCGGGCGATGGTTAACGCCGCGTGAAGGCAGCCGTGGCGGGTCGATATGTCACGGACCCGCGAGGCGTCCAGGGGCGACGGCGGCCGGCGCTTTGCGCGCTTCCTGGATCGGCCGGGCCACCGTAATCTCCGGCGAAGCCACCGGCGGTGGCATGCGCGCCGGCATCGTTCGGCGGTGTCCGTATGCGCCGGCAGTGGTGGAGGAGGCAGGGGATGAGTGTTGTCGATCGGATCACGTTGCACGCGCCGAAGCCGCAGGATGCCTCCCGCGGGCGGGTCGCCGGCAAGCGGGCGATCGTCACGGGGCACAAGGGCGGTATCGGGCGCGCGATTCTCGCCCGTTTGCGGGCCGAGGGGGCGGAGGTCATCGGCCTCGACCTGCCCGAGGTCGACCTCGCCGATGTCGCCGGGCTGCCGACCTTGATCCGCGACATAGTCGGGCGCTACGGGCCGCCCGACATCCTGGTCAACAACGCCGGTGCGACCATTCTGGGCAGCATCCTGGATACGCCGCTCGATGAGGTCGAGCGGATCTTCCGCATCAACTTTCTGGCGCCCTTCGCGTTGATCCAGGCCGTTCTGCCGTCGATGATCGAGCGCGGCGGCGGCGCCATCTTGAATATCGCGAGCGACCAGGCCTTCATCGGCAAGCCGGTCAGCGCCGCCTACGGCGCCAGCAAGGCCGCAATCGCGCAGCTTACCAAGAGCGCGGCCCTCGACTGGGCGCGCCACAACATCCGGTTCAACTGCGTGGCGCCCGGCAGCACCGATACGCCGATGCTCCGCCAAGTCATCGGCGATCTTTCGGCCAGGTATCCCGCGCGCTATCCGCAGTCCTCGCTCCAGGCCTATATGGACGGCGTGCCGCTGGGCCGCTTCGCGCAGCCGGACGAGATCGCGTCGGTGGTCGTCTTCCTGGCGTCGGACGACGCTTCCTTCATGACCGGCGCGGTCGTCCCCGTCGACGGCGGGACGACCGCGCAATGAGCGCGCCGGTCGCGGTCGTCACGGGCGGCGCGCGCGGCATCGGCCGCGCCATCGCGGCACATCTCGCCGGCCTCGGGTTCGCGGTCCATGCGCTGGGTCGCCATCCGCCCGAATCGCCGATCGCGGGCGTCACGTTCCGGAAATGCGACGTCACCCAGGCGGATCAGGTACGCGCCGTGTTTTCGGAGATCGGCGCGGCGCATGGGCGGGTCGACGTTCTGGTGAACAATGCCGGCCTTGCCGGCGCCCACCCGGCGGATACGGCGGCGGACGAGGCCTTCTGGCACGCGGTCATCGCGACGAACCTCCACGGCGCCTATTACTGCGCCCGGGCGGCGATGCCGCTCATGCCGGATCGCACCGGGCGCATCGTCAACATCGCGTCGGTGCTGGGCCTCAGGGGCGTGCCCGACCAGCCGGCCTATTGCGCCGCCAAGCATGGGCTCGTCGGGCTGACGCGCTCGCTGGCACTGGCGCTGGCGCCGCGGGGCATCACCGTCAATGCCGTCTGTCCGGGCTGGGTGGCGACCGACATGGCGTCCCGCCGCTTCCGTGAGCTCGGCCTCGACGAGAACGCCGCGGCGGCCGGTATACCGACGCAACGCATTACCACGCCGGCGGAAGTCGCCTCGGTCGTCGGCTTCCTGGTGAGTGCGGCGGCGGCCAACATTACCGGGCAGGCGATCGTCGTCGATGGCGGCGGGCTTGCGTCCGCCTGAGGCAGGAAATTCCCGCGAAGCTCGAATTCCAGGTCCGGCACCGATCATGAGCGCCCTGTCCGTCGCGTGGCTTTGGATACCGATCACCGTTTTTGCCGCGCTGGCGCAGACATTGCGCAACGCGGCGCAACGGCACCTGATCGCGGAACTGGGCACGCTCGGGGCAACGCTGATCCGCTTCCTCTATGGTCTTCCCTTTGCGCTCATATGGCTCGCCGCCATCCTGCTCCTTTCCGGGGCGACTCTGCCGGCGCCGACTCCTGCCTTCGCCCTGTGGGTGTCCGCCGGCGCGGTCGGTCAGCTCGTCGCCACGGCGCTGCTCCTGCGCGTGATGGCGGAGCGCAACTTCGCGCTCGGCGTCGCGTACTCGAAGACCGAAATCGTCCAGGTGGCGCTGTTCGGCCTAGTCATGCTGGGTGATCCGCTGCTCGGATCGACGGCGGCCGCGATCGCGCTGGCGACCGCCGGCGTGATCATGCTTTCGCCCGCCACCGGTACACATCCGCTTCGCGATCTTCTGGTCGGGTGGACCTCGCGCACGGCGCTGCTCGGCCTCGGCTCCGGCGCATCGTTCGCCATATCGGCGGTCGGCTATCGTGGCGCGGCGCTCGCCCTCGACCCGACCGCGCCGGTCGTCGCCGCGGCCCTGGCGCTCGTCTGTGCCCAGACCCTTCAGACCGTCCTGCTCGGCGGCTGGCTGGTCGTCCGCGATCCGCTGTTCGTCCGGCAGCTCGCAAAATCATGGCGCATGTCGCTCGCCGGTGGCCTCATGGGCACGCTCGCGTCGATCGGCTGGTTCACGGCGATGGCCATGGAACCGGTGGCCCATGTACGGACGCTCGGCTTGGTCGAGCTTCTGTTCAGCTATGTCGTCTCGCGGCGGCTCTTCCGGGAGCACCTGCGGCCGGTCGAGATCGCCGGCATGGCGCTTCTCGTTCTCGGCCTTGTCGTCATTGTGCAAGTACGCTAGCGCGGTTTCGTGCCTGCCGGAGATGAGTCCTGCGGCACGCGGATGCGTCTTGCGGTCCGGGCCTCTTGCAAACGGCGGCGCAAAGCGATTTGCTGATCTCGGCAGCGGCAAGAGCAAGATCACGAAGTGCGCTGCCGATCGGAACAGGAGAGCGCCATGGATCCAGATCCCAGAAACCCGGCCGGCGGTCCGCCGACCTTCGACAAGGCGGACCCGTCGGTCGATTCCGCAGGCGCGCGGGGCGAACAGCCGGACGCGCCGGGTGCAACCGGCCCCCTGCCCGAGGCGACCGCCGATACGGCGGCGGTGCCACGGACTGCGCGCCGACCGAAGCGCGCTGCCCGCAAGAAGAAGGCGGCAGCCCCGCGCGCGGCCCGGCGCAAGGGTGCGTCTACGGCCAAACGCGCGACCAAACGCAAGACGGCAAAGCGGGCCGCGAAGCGTGCCGTAGCCAAGACGGCGCGACGGACAGCGAAGAAGACAGCCCGGAAAACGGCGCGGCAGCGCGGGCGAAAGAGTCGCTGACGGCGCCGGATCGGCGCGATGCGGTTTGCGCATGGGCGGCACTGGCGGGTCGATCCGACCTCCCGCATCAGGCGTCGCCCGTCCGGATGACGCATGATAAAGGGTGTGTCGGGCAGACGGCACGTGCGCGTGCAGCCGGCGCACCGCCGTGCCGTATTCTCGGCAAAGGCTCATCTTCGTCCCCGTATCTGCGGCGAATCACGCCGGTCATGCCCGCCCGGTCGGGGTTGGCCATCGCACGTCCGTGCCGAGCGGCCGCGAAGCCTCGACGGGGATCACCATCGGAACCCCGCGGCTCCCGTCGGCTCGGGAGTCTAGGGGCGCAAGCCTTGCGTCGACGGCCGGGGGCACGGCGCCGTCATCGTGACCAAGGTCGTTCCGCCCCCGGCCGCGGATCCCGAAGTTCGACGGTTAAGCGTCTTTTAAGGGGCGGACACTAGACTCTTCGGATCGTGGCGGCGGACTGTCTGCAGACTGACGGAGAGGATTTGGAGCTCCCAACTCTCCGGACTCCCAGCTCTCGGGACGAAGATGTCAGGACAATGCACGGACGGGCAGACGCGGCGGCCATCTGATCCGGTCGACGGATGTGGCGATGCCGTCGGCGCGGGCCCTCTGGATGCGGTCGTCCAGCTTGCTGCCCGGCTGCTCCACGCACCGATCGTCTGGCTGAGCGTCGCGGACGGCACGTCGTCCGTCGTCCGGTCGGCCACGGGTCTCGCACCGGATGCGTTGCGCGCACTGGCCGGCCCGATGACCGATCTTGCGTCGGCCGACCGCATCCGTGTGGTGCCGGACGCCCGCGCGGCCACCGACCTCGCGACCCACCCTCTTGTCGCTGGCCCGCCGCATCTCCGCTTCGTCGTCATGGCGACGCTGCACGGCAGGAACGATGCGTCGCTCGGTGCGCTCGTGGTCGCGGACGTGGCGCCGCGCCCGTCGCTTTCGGCGGAGGAGCGGCGCGATCTCGAACTGCTCGTGCGCATGGCCGAGGCGCAGGTCGAATCCGCCTTGGCGGAGCGCCGGCAGTCCGGGACGCTCGCGTCCCTGCAGTACGGCGAGATGCGGCACCAGCTCGCGCTGCAGGCGGCGGGAGATGGAGTCTGGGACGTATGTCTTTCGACCGGCGCCCTCCATATCAGTCCGCAGTGCGAGATCATGCTCGGCTACGCGCCCGAGGAAATCACCGCGCATGCTCGGCAATGGCAGTCCCTGGTGCATCCCGAGGACGTCGCTGCTGCGGAGCGCGCTGTTGCCGACCATCTTGCCGGCCGGTCGCCCACCCTTCGGGCGGAATTCCGTATGCGCGCGAAGTCCGGAGAGTGGGTTTGGATTCTCGTGCGCGGGCGGGTCGCCGAACGGGATGGGGCCGGGCGTCCCGCCCGCGTCATCGGAACCTACAGCGACGTCACCCCGCGCCGGCGTCAGGAAGAGGAATTGCGCCAGCGCGAGGCGCGTCACCGCCTGATCGCGCGCGCGACGAACGACATCTTCTGGGACGTGGATCTGGTCCAGAAGCGGATCGACTGGGGCGATGCGCTCCAGCCGCTCTTCGGGTACGCACCGGATTCGGTGCCGCCGACGCTGAAATGGTGGCAGGATCACGTGCATCCCGATGATCGGGCACACGTCATCGGCCGGATATCCTCCGCCGTCGATAGCGGCGCGGCCTCGTGGTCCGAGGAGTACCGGTTCCTGCGGGCCGACGGCACGTATGCGACCGTACTGGATCGCGGTTTCATCGTCCGCAATTCCGCGGGTCAGGCCGTCCGGATGGTCGGTGTGATGATCGACCTGACGGCCCTCCGGCAGCGGGAACGGGAGCTTCAGGCGAGCGAGAACCGCTACCGGACTGTCGTCGAGAGCGTGGCGGAGATCATCTTCCAGACCGATGCCGAGGGGCGGTGGACGTTCCTCAACCCGGCCTGGACGGACATCACGGGCTTCAGCATCGACGAGGCGCTCGGCCGTCCGTTTCTCGACTTCGTGCATCCGGCCGACCGCGAGCGCAACGCGGCGCAGTACCGGTCGCTGCTGGAAAGCGGGAAGGATCACGGCCGCTACGAGGTGCGCTATCGGACCAAGGACGGCGGCGAGCGATGGGTGGAGGTCTTCGCCCGCGTCATGCGCGATGAAGCCGGCGCGGTCTCGGGCGGGTTGGGGATCCTGAAGGACATTACGCATCTCAAGCTCGCGGAGGCGGAGTTGCGCCGGGCCAAGGAGGAGGCCGAGGCGGCGAACCGCACGAAAAGCGAGTTCCTCGCCAACATGAGCCATGAGCTCAGGACGCCGCTCAACGCCATCATCGGCTTCTCGGAGATTATGCGGGACGAGCTCCTGGGGCCGCTCGGCGACAAGCGCTACCGGCAATACGCCAGCGACATCCACAGCTCCGGCGCGCATCTGCTCGAGATCATCAACGACATTCTCGACCTGTCGAAGATCGAGGCGGGCAAGCACGAGCTGATCGAGGAGACGGTGGAGCTGCCGTCGATCGTCAAGGGCTGCTTCCTGCTGCTCGCGGAGCGGGCGCAGAGCGGCGACGTGGCGCTCATCCAGCGCCTGCCGGAGGATGTTCCCGTGCTGCGTGCCGATCCCAGAAAGATCAAGCAGATCCTGCTCAATCTCCTCGCCAACGCGGTGAAGTTCACGCCGGCCGGCGGCAGCGTCACGGTGACGGCGGCGCGCGAGCCGGACGGCGGCATCGCCCTCAGCGTGACCGACACCGGCATCGGCATCGACCCCGAGCATTTCGAGCGTGTTATGGCGCCGTTCGGACAGGTCGACAGCGGCCTCGGGCGCAAATATGAAGGGACTGGCCTCGGCCTGCCGCTGGCCCGCGCCTTCACCGAGCTGCATGGCGGGAAGCTGGAGCTCGCCAGCAGCCCTGGAGAGGGCACCCGCGTCACGATCCGCCTGCCCAAGGCCCGGGTCATCGACCGCGATCTGGCCGCCTGATCGGGATCTCGCCCGACCCGGAGCGAGGTCAGACGCTTGTGGACGTCGCCTGGCGGCCGCGGCTCTTGCGCGAACGCGCGGCGGCACAGAGCGCGCGGAAGCTATGCGATCCCGGATCGACCGTGCCGAAGCGCGCCGGGTCGAAGGGAGTCGGATCGATGTCCGTGGCCCGTCCCGCGACCAGCCCGGCCGTCGCGGCGCCGATGCCGCCCGACATCGCAATTCCCGACCCGCAACATCCGCCCGCCAGGTAGAGGCCGCCGATCCCCGGCACGGGTCCCAGCAGGATTTTGCCATCTGGCGTGTACATGGAAAGCCCTGCGATGTGGTGCGCGAAGCGCCAGTCGCTGAGGCCGGGGATGACTGTCGCGAGCGAGGCCGCGTGCTCGATCAGGAGGTCCGTCTCCGCTTCCTGGTCGTGCCGCAGGGCGGCCTCCATGCTTTCCGGCAGCGTGAACGGGTCAAAGGTCTGCGAGCGCGGCTCCTGGAAGCCCAGCACCATCCCGCCGACCTCCGGTCTCAGATAGGTGCCGAAATCGGGGAGGAGCACGTTCGGGCGCTCGGGCGCACCCGTGCCGTCCGGCGCCGTGATCCAGTAATGGCTGCGCACCGGCGTGGCCGGCATGCCCCAGCCGAGACCGTGGAGGAGGGCCACGCTCCAGGCGCCCGCGGCCACGACGACCGTTCCGGCGCGGATCACGCCGGCGCTCGTCACCACGCCGGTGACGCGGTCGCCCGTGCGGGCGAAGCCCTCCACCCCGGCGCCGCGCCGCGTGCGCGCACCCAGGCGGCGCGCGGCGCGGAGATAGCTCATGGCGAGCCGCGCACCGTCCACATAGCCGTCGTCCGGCGCGAAGGTGATGAGGGCGGCGTCGGCCGGCTCCAGCCAAGGACACAGGGCGCGGGCGGCCTGCGGATCGAGCTGCTCGACCGACACCCCCTCGTCCCTCAATAGCGCCGCTGCGGCGAGAACGTCCGCCACGCGCTCCTGCGCCTGGACGAGGCCGAGCGATCCGACCGGGCGGAATCCCGGATCCTCGCCGAACTCGTCTGCGAGCTCCGCCATGGCGGCGCGGGTGCGGCGGACCATGCGGACGGCGTTGCGGTCGGAGGCGCCGTGGAGAACGAGCCCGGCGGCCCGCGCCGTGGCTTGCGTCGCCAGCTCGGCTCGCTCGACGAGGATCACGTCGGCGATGCCGCGGCGGCAGAGATGGTAGGCGATCGAGCAGCCGAGGATTCCACCGCCGACGATCGCCACCTCGGCCTCGTCGATGACCTCCGTCATGACGCCTTGCCGATGAATTCGCCGGTGTCCGCGGCGCGCGCCAAGGCGCCGCCGGCCAGCAGCTCCTGCGCCACGCGTTCGACGTCGCCGCCGAGCGGCCGGTCCTCGTCGATGGGCGCGACGAGCGCGCGCACGGCGCG
>DASVCL010000085.1:0-96365 GCA_036381615.1 Alphaproteobacteria bacterium | reverse complement strand
GTCCGAACGACATGCCACAGCGCGCCGTTCGAGAGCTCCAGCCGGCTCATGGGATCGTCGGCGAGGCCGTCGCACCCGCATTGCAGAACGATCGCATCCGGCCCGAATCCCCGCGCGAGCGGCACGATGACCTTTTCGGTGAGGTATGCGAGCTCGCTGTCGTTGAACCCGGGCGGGACCGGGAGGTTGCGGGCACTCCCTCCACCGCGATCGTCGGCGCGTCCCGTGTACGGCCAGCGACCGTCCTCATGTATCGAGACGAGAAGCACCCGTGGGTCATGCGACAGCGCATCCTGGACACCATCGGCATGGTGCGCATCGATGTCGACGTAGAGCACGCGGAGCCCCTGGTCCAGAAAGGCTAGAATGCCGAGCACCGGATCGTTCAGGTAGCAGAACCCGTTTGCCCGATCACGCCGGCCATGGTGCGTGCCGCCCGCCGGGGAATACGCAATGCCGCCGTTCCGAAGCAGCCTGGCAGCCAGGATCGATCCGCCACAGGCCGTCGCCGGGCGGCGAAATACCTCGCCGAAGACCGGGTTGCCGTTGCGACCGATATTGAAGCGCCGGCTGACGTCCTCGGTCGCGTACTGGTCGGCCTCGGCCTGAATAAGTGCGGCGATGTACGCCGGATCGTGGAAACGCGCGAGCTGTTCGGGCGTGGCCGTGGGGCTATCGACGAAGACGTCGTCGCCCAACCATCCCATTGCGCGACACAGATCCATGACGGTCGAGACCCGCGGAATGCCCAATGGATGCTGAGCGCCGTAACGCGAGCGTCGATAAATTTCACTGCCGATGAAGATCGGACGGGAAATCGCGTTTGCGGTCGCGCCGGCCGGTTTCATCAGGTCGTGCATGCGCCTACTTTGCCATCTGCAGCTCGCCGCCCTCGGCCTGCCGCGCCCACATGGCGGCGTATACACCACCCTTCGCCAGCAGATCCGCGTGCCGCCCGCGTTCCACGACCTGCCCACCTTCCAGCACCATGATCTCGTCGGCATCGACGACGGTCGAGAGCCGGTGCGCGATCACCAGCGTCGTCACGCCTTCGGACAGGGTGCGCAGCGATTCCTGGATGCTCTTCTCCGTACGCGTGTCGAGCGCCGAGGTCGCTTCGTCGAATAGGAGGATCGGGGGTCGTTTCAGGATCGTCCGCGCGATAGCGACGCGCTGTCGTTCACCCCCCGACAGCTTCAGACCGCGCTCGCCCACCCGGGTCTGGTATCCGTCGGGAAGCGCCATGATGAAATCATGGATGCGCGCGGCCCGTGCCGCTGCCTCGATCTCGGCCGGCGTCGCATCGGGACGACCATAAGCGATGTTGTAATAGATCGTATCATTGAACAGGACCGTATCCTGCGGAACGATTCCGATCGCCGCCCGCAACGATTTCTGGGTAACATCCCGAATATCCTGCCCGTCGATGCGAATGGCGCCGCCGTCGACGTCATAGAAACGGAACAGCAGGCGGGAAATCGTCGACTTGCCGGCCCCGCTCGGCCCGACGATCGCGATCGTCTTTCCAGCCGGCACCGAAAACGACAAACCCCGCAGGATCGGCCGCCGCGGATCGTAACCGAAGGTCACGTCATCGAACTCGACGGCGCCCCCGCTGATCCGCAGCGGCATGGCGCCTGGCGCATCGGGCACCTCGACGTCGATCTCGAGAAGCTGAAACATCGCCTGCATATCGATCAGGGACTGACGCAGCTCGCGATAGACCATTCCGAGAAAGTTGAGCGGCAGATAGAGCTGAATGAGGTAGGTGTTGACCAGCACGAAATCCCCGATCGTCATGCCGCCGTTGGCGACGCCGTCCGCCGCCAGGACCATGATGACCGTCACGCCGAGGGCAATGATCGTTGCCTGCCCTGCATTCAGCAGCGACAAGGAGTTCGCGCTCCTCACGCCCGCACGCTCGTATGCGGTCAGCGCCCGATCGAACCGGCGCGCCTCGTGCTCCTCGTTGCCGAAATATTTGACGGTCTCGTAGTTCAGCAGGCTGTCGATCGCCTTGGTGTTCGCCTCGTTCTCGGCCTCGATCATCTGCCGCCTGAACTTGATGCGCCACTGCGTGATCGCGAGTGTGTAGCCGACGTAGGCTGCGATGGTGGCAAGCGTGACCGCGGCAAACCAGAAGTCGTACAGCCCCCACAGGATGACCCCGACCATGGTGATCTCGAGCACCGTCGGGACGATCTGGAACAGCAGGTAGTGCAGCAGATTGTCGATCCCGTTGGTGCCGCGTTCGATGGCACGCGACAGTCCGCCGGTCTGACGCTCGAGGTGGAAACGCAGCGAGAGCCGATGCAGATGCCGGAACGTCTCCAGCGCCACGATGTGGATCGCGTTTTGCGCAACGCGTGCGAACACGATTTCGCGCAGTTCCGCGAATGCCGCCGACGCAACGCGGGCCCCGCCATAGGCCAGCAGCAGGCCGAGGGGAACGGCGACGACGCCCGTCGGAGCGCTCAGCGTATCGACTGCCTGCTTGTAGATGATCGGGACGTAGACGGTCGTCACCTTGGCCGCGACGAGCAGCAGGATGGCCGCGATCACCCGCAGCCTGATGTTCAGGGGACCCTTGAGCCATAGATACGGAAGCAGACGCCGGACGACGTTGAGGTCGGCGCCGCGGGCGGTCGGCCCAAAGGCCGCGGGAGGTGTGCGAGGCGACATCGTTGACGCACCATATAGGCGCCTCCCCGCCGCCGGTGAAGTCGCTTCCGGTTGGCGAGTTGCCACTCCCGGGGTGTTGGCTTAAGGTGACGCGCGAATCACGGGACGACGGATCAACCCGTTCCGGTAGATAGTTTAAGCCAGGGAGACCGCCAGATGTTTCTCGATCGCCGACTGTTCCTCCGCGCCGCCCTGTTGGGGACTTCGTCCGCGGCGTTGCTCTCGCGGCTCTCCGTACCGGCGCTTGCCCAATCGCTCGACAGCCTCAAGCTGTTCATTCCGGCCGCACCCGGCGGCGGCTGGGACCAGACGGGTCGTGCCATGGAGCACGCCCTGAAGACCGCCAATATCGTTCAGAACATTCAGTTCGAACATGTACCCGGCGCCGGCGGCGCGGTCGGCTTGCCGCGGTTCGCTGGCATGAGGGGCCAGGGGAATGTGCTCATGGTCGGCGGCATGGTCATGGTCGGCGCGCTCATCGCCAACAAGGCCCCGGTCGATCTGACCCAGACCACGCCGATCGCCCGTTTGACGGGCGAATTCGAAGTGGTGGTCGTCCCTGCCCAGTCCAGCATCAAGTCGATGCAGGATCTTGTTGCCCAGTTCAAGCAGGACCCCGGCAAGGTGTCTTGGGCCGGCGGCTCTGCCGGCGGTACGGACCATATCCTGATCGGCATGATCGCCCAGGCGGTCGGGGTCGATCCACGCAAGGTCAATTACGTCGCCTATTCGGGCGGCGGACCGGCCCAGGCGGCGTTGCTGGGCGGCCACGTGACGGCGGGCGTCAGTGGCTGGGGCGAGTTCGCCGAACAGGTCAAGGCCGGGAAGTTGCGCGCCATCGCCGTGTCGGCCGACAAGCGCATCGAGGGGATCGACGTGCCGACCCTCAAGGAACAGGGCATCGACGTGGAATTGTTCAATTGGCGCGGCGTGTTCGCACCGCCAGGTATCGACGATAAGCAGCGCCAGACGCTGATGGGCCTCGTCGACCGGATGGTCAAGAGCGACCCGTGGAAGCAGGAGCTGCAAAAGCGGGACTGGACCGGAATCTATCTCTCCGGGGATCAGTTCGTGCAGTACATCAAGTCCGAGACCGATCGCATCACGACGATCCTGCGCAGCCTGGGCCTCGCGGCCTGACGGCCGCGTCCGACCTGTTCTCATGCGTCTACCAAGGGCGAAGGGCCAGATCGCCCTCGCCGGCGGCGTAATCGGGCTGGCGGCCGCCGTCTGGCACCAGACGGCGGCCATTCCCGTATCTCCGATCTACTCGCGAATCGGCCCGACCGTCTTCCCGACCATGGTCGCGGTCGGTCTGTTCGCGCTCGGCCTCATGCTGCTGTGGCAGGCGTGGCGGGGCGGCTGGCAGACCGAGGAAGATCAAGACCAGTCGCCCGTCGATTGGCACGCACTCGGCTGGGTTCTTGCCGGGCTCGTGCTCAACGTCGTCGTCATCAGACCACTCGGGTTCACGCTGGCGTCGACGCTGCTCTTTGCCTGCGTCGCGCGTGGCTTCGGCAGCACGCGGCCGGTACGGGACGCCGCCATCGGCTTCGTGTTGGCGGCGGCTACCTATATTTCGGCTTCAGCCGTTTGCTCGGCCTCGACATCGGCGCCGGTTTGGTCGAAAGGCTGTTCTGATGGAAACGCTCGCCGCTCTCCTCCATGGCTTCGAGGTGGCGATTTCGCCCGTCAACTTGCTGTGGGCGCTCCTGGGAGTCACCTTGGGCACGGCGGTCGGCGTGCTCCCGGGCCTCGGCCCGGCGCTCACGATCGCCCTGTTGTTGCCGATCACGTACAAGGTCGACGCGATCGGCGCCTTCATCCTGTTCGCCGGAATTTATTACGGTGCGATGTATGGCGGGTCGACGACGTCGATCCTGCTGAACACGCCCGGCGAGAGCGCGACGATCATCACCGCCATCGAAGGCCACCGTATGGCCCGCAACGGACGCGGCGGCGCCGCACTCGCGACCGCCGCAATCGGCTCGTTCGTCGCCGGCTCGATCGGGATCATCGGCCTTACCTTTTTGGCGCCCGTGATCGTCGAATTCGCATTGAAATTCGGCCCCGCCGAATACTTTGCGCTGATGGTCCTCGCCTTCGTCGCGGTTTCGGCGGTTCTTGGCAACTCCGCAGTCCGCGGCCTTACGGCCCTGTTCTTCGGCATCTTTCTCGGCCTGATCGGCGTCGATCTTCAGACCGGCCAGCCGCGCTTCACGTTCGGCCTGCCCGAGCTGCTCGACGGGATCAACGTCATCGTCGTCGCCGTCGGCCTGTTCGCGGTCGGTGAAACCCTGTTTTTGGCGGCCCGCCACCGCTATGGCGGGGATCAGATCATCCCCGTCCGCGGCTCGATCTGGATGACGGCCGAGGACTGGAAGCGATCCTGGAAGGCATGGCTGCGCGGGGCAGCGATCGGTTTTCCGATCGGTGCGATGCCGGCCGGCGGCGCCGAGGTGCCGACGTTTCTGTCCTACTACGTCGAGAAAAAGCTCAGCCCCAAGCCCGAGGAGTTCGGTCGCGGCGCAATCGAAGGCGTCGCCGGGCCGGAGGCCGCCAACAACGCCTCCGCCACCGGCGTTCTGGTGCCGATGCTCACGCTCGGCCTGCCGACATCCGCCACCGCCGCGATCATGCTCTCTGCGTTCCAGAGCTACGGCATCAATCCGGGGCCGCTGCTGCTCCAGAACCAGCCGGCGCTGGTCTGGGGCCTCATCGCCAGCCTTTACATCGGCAACGTGATGCTTCTCGTGTTGAATCTGCCGCTCATCGGCCTCTGGGTACGCATCCTCGCGATTCCGAAGCCCCTGCTCTATGGCGGCATCCTCGTGTTCGCGACCATCGGCACTTATGGCATCAGCCAATCCGCAATCGATCTTGTGCTGCTCTACCTGATCGGCGGTATCGGCTACCTCATGCGTCGTTACGACTTCCCGACCGCCCCGGCGATCATCGGCATGATCCTGGGCCCCCTGGCCGAGCAGGAGTTCCGCCGCGCCATGCAGGTGAGCCAGGGCGACCCGACTGTGTTCCTGACTCACCCGCTCTCGGCGACGCTGCTTGCCATCGCCGTGCTCGTCGTTGCGGCACCGCAGGTCTACCGATTCTATCGGCGTATTCGGTCGTCGCGCAACTGAGCGGCCGTCTCAGCCCCCGGTCCGTTCATGGCGGGCTCATGAGGCGGCACGCCGTCGCTCGATGACGTGCCGCGCCAGAACGGCCAAGGCAAGAGCGACCCCGACGATCTTCGGATACATGATGTGCTCGGGCGTTACCGCACTCGAAGCCGCGTCGACCAGCCCTGGAAACAGCAGCAGGATGCCGGCAACGAGCAAGGCGATGCGCTCCACGGGCGTGAGTCGCCGGAAGATCCAGTTCTGCGCCGCCGCGGCAAGGGACGCAATGCCGACCGCCGTGGTCAGGATGACCAACACCACGTCGATGACCGAACCGTTCTTCGGCAGCTCCAGCAGAATGCCGATGCCGGCCGGATCGAGCACGAACACGAACGGCACGAGGAAGGCCGGCATCGTATACTTCCAGGACTGAAGCGTCGTCTTGTAGGGATCGCCCCCAGTGATGGCCGCAGCGGCGAACGGCGACAGGGCCGTCGGCGGCGAAACCTCGGACAGCACGGCATAGTAGAAAATGAACATGTGGGCGGCGAAATCCGGCACGCCGAGTTGGATAAGCGCCGGGGCGGCAATGACCGCGCAGATGATGTAGGACGCCGTTACCGGAACGGCGAGTCCTACGATCCACACGATCAGCGACGTGAACAGTGCCGTCAGCAGCAGATTGCCGCCCGCATACGCGATGACGATAGAGCTGAACTTGAGGCCGAGACCGGTCAGCGTGACGACGCCGACGATGATGCCGGCCGCGGCACAGGTCGCCGCGACGTTGAGCATGCCGATCGAGCCCGCGGCGAGTGCCTGGACGAGCCTGGTCGGAACGAGCGCGCTGTCGCGCCGCAAGTAACTCACCGCGATTGCGAGCACGATCGACCAAAAGACCGAAGATTCGGGCGAGAAGCCCCAGACCATCAGGCCGATGACGGAAACCAGCGAGGTGAAGTGGAATCCATATTGCTTCGTGAGTTCCCACAGGCTTTGGCGCTTCTCGATCGTGACGTCATGGATTCCGAACCGTCCGGCGTCGAGTTCCACCATCACGAACAGCGAGAAATAGTAGAGGCATGTCGGAATCACCGCCATCTGGATCACGTCGAGATACGAGATCCTGAGGAACTCGGCGATCAAGAAGGCCGCCGCGCCGAGCACCGGCGGCGACAGGATCGCGCCCATGCCCCCCGCTGCGAGCAGCCCCCCCGCATCCTCACGTCGGTATCCGGCTTTAGCCAGCATCGGGTAGGCAATGGAGCCGAGCGCCACGGTGGTCGCTACGCCCGACCCCGACGGTCCGCCCAATAGGAAAGACGCAAGCGTCACCGCCCGGCCGCCGCTCGTCGGCTTTCCGCCCATCAGGTTGAACGAGAAATCGATGAAGAAACGGCCCGCGCCCGAGAACTGCAGGACGGCGCCGAAGATCGTGAACAGGATGATGAGCGTCGACGAAACGTTGACCGCGGTACCGAAGACGCCTTCGAGCGTCATGTAAAGATGGCCGATCAAACGATCGATATCGTATCCGCGATGCGTCCAGGGCGGCGGCAGGTACGGACCGAAAATCGCATAAGCAATGAAGATCACCGAGACCACCGGCATGATCAGTCCCGTGCTGCGCCGCGTCGCTTCCAGCAGCAGGATCAGGAAGACGACGCCGAACCACACGTCCGTCTGGTTCGGCAGCGTGGACCGGTCCATGAGATCGTCGCCTCCCTGGATCAGATACCAGATGGTCGCGACCGAGGCCAAAGCCGCCACCACGTCCCAGGGCATCAGGCGGTTGCGGAACCGCTTTGTTGCCGGAAACAGGAGATAGACAAGAAACAGCGCAAAACCGACATGGACGGAGCGCAGGATCGGCGGGCTGATGATGTCGTACGCGCCGTAGAGGTGAAACAGCGACATGGCGACGGCGGTACCCGTCACAAACCACCCGAGCCAACCGCTGAATCGGTTGGTCGCGCCTTCTTCGGCTTCGACGTACTCTTCTGCCTTCTTGATCGCCTCGTCGCTGATCTGGGCGTTAGCCGCTTCGTTCTCCGGCCGAGCCGTCATTCGTCCTCCCAGCTATTGTCCCGCCCCCGCCTCCCGAGCGGTGGCACGCGAAACGTGCAGAATATTTAAAATAGATCGAGCGCCCCGCTCCGATTACCCGAAGCGGGGCGCCCGCATTACCTGACCGACGCCGCCGTCAGTTCGTGACCTTGACGCCTTTTTCAGCGTAGTACTTGAGCGCGCCGGGATGGAAGGGTACCGGCGAGTTCTCCTGCCGCTGGTCCTCGAACGTGACCTCGGCGGCCGACTTGTGGACGGCGATCCACTCGTCCTTGTGCTCGAAGATCGTCTTCACGATCTGGTAGGCCATCTCGTCGCTCATGCTCGCATGCGCGACCAGGATGTTCCAGACATTGGCCTGGTGGTTGTCCTTCTCCTGTCCCGGATAGGCGCCGGCCCTGATGACGCCCTTGGCGTACAGCGGGCCGTATTTCTCGTTCATCTTCGGAACGAGATCGGCGTGATCGATCAGCTTGATCTTGACCCCGGGAGTCGCACCGAGATCGGTTACGGCAGAGGTCGGCACACCACCGACCCAGAAATAGGCGTCGATCTTGCGGTCCTTGAGCGCGTTGGTCGATTCGGCGGCGCCAAGCCGCTCACGGTTCAGGTCCTTGTTCGGATCGATCCCGGCGGCCTCGAGCACCCGGAACGCCATCACTTCGGTCGCACTGCCCTGCGATCCGGTCGACACGCGCTTTCCTTTGAGATCCTGGATCGAGTTGATCCCCGTGCCCTCCACCGTGACGACATGCATGCGGTTCGGATAGAGAACCGCGAGCGTCCGGTGATCGACCTTGCTGCCGGAGAACTTGCCTTTACCGGTGTGTGCATCGAGGCTTGCATCCGCCATGGTGAAGCCGATGTCGGCACGCTTCGCCCCGATCAGCTTCAGGTTATCGACCGAGCCGCCGGTGACCTCCGCCGTGGCCTGCCAGCCCGGTACATACTTCGTCAGCAGGTTGGCCAACCCGCCGCCGAGCGGATAATACACGCCGCCGGTTCCCCCAGTGACGATCGACAGATTCTGTTCTGCGGAAGCGGGACCTGCCAGATTGATGCCGACCAGCAGCGCCACGCTCCAAATCAGACGTTTCATTCGTTCTCTCCCTAAGCAGGCTTTCTTGGTGCCGCGCCGCCGGCAGCGGACACAGCTTTGCCGGCCCCGACTATATAATTTCGCCGCGTGCGTATCTACACCATCCGGACAGACCCGTTTCGCGGCATCGCCCCTGCCCTTTGATGCCTCATGCTGTGCCGTTTCACCGCACGATCCCCTTCCAGACTCCTATACGTTTACGCCGTACTGGTTGCTGCGGCGGCGTCCGTGCTCGCCCCGCTGCGACCGGTAGCCGCGTCCAGTCCTCATCTGCCTGCATGGCAGGCATCCGTCGGGCACGATCATCCCCTCATTGGCCGGATCTTCCGCATCGCCGGGCAGGCACCGGCGACCGCGTTTGACCCGCTCGAGCTCGTTCACGCTCTCAATGGGATCGATTTCATTCTTCTGGGGGAGAAGCACGACAATCCCGATCATCACGCGTTGCAGGCATGGACGATCGCGGCGCTCGCGCGCAGCGGACGCCGGCCGGCAATCGCGCTGGAGATGATCGGCAGCGATCAGGCACCCGCGCTCGCGCGCTATCTGGCGACACCTGATGGCGACGCAGCCGGCCTTGGCGAAGCGGTCGGCTGGCGGGCACGCGGTTGGCCGGACTGGAAGATCTATGCCCCGATCGCCCGCGCGGCACTCCAGGCGGATCTCCCTATCGTCGCCGCCGACGTCGCATCGGAGACGCAGCAGCAAGTCAGCCGCAATGGCATCGGCGCCCTGCCCCCGGAAATGCGCACCCGACTCGGCCTCGAGGTCGGTTTCGACGCAGCACAGGCGGCTTCTCTCGCAATGGAACTTCGAACCAGCCACTGCGGACACATGCCCGAGGAAAGGCTGCCGAACATGATGGACGTGCAACGCATGCGCGACGCGCATATGGCCCATGCGCTGGTCTCTGCGGCAGCCCTGCCTCAGGTCGACGGTGCCGTCCTGATCGCCGGCATCGGTCACGTCCGCCGTGATCGCGGGGTCCCTTGGCAGCTTGAACGGATGGCACCGGGCCGGGCCGTTGCCGTTGTCGCCTTCATCGAGGTCGACCGAGCGCGTCGGAATGTCGACGACTACGACGTCGCGGGGCGATTCGACTACGTCTGGTTCACGCCGCGCCTCGACGACGAAGATCCGTGCCTCAGATTCTTCGAGCGGCTGCGGCGTACACCGCCGCAATAGAAACCGTGCCGACCTTGCGCCTCGCGCCCGCGCTCGCGCGGCAGATCGATGATTGCGTGCGACCCAGCGCGTCGTTAGTCTCGCCGCAGGACCGAAGCGGAGGAAGCCGCCGGACCCAAGCGGAGGAACATGCGATGCAGATGACGGGCGAGTACCGGATTCCGGCACCGCGGGAAGTGGTTTGGCGCAGTCTCAACGACCCCGATGTCCTGAGGCAGTGCATTCCCGGATGCGAGACGGTCGACAAGATCTCCGATACGGAGTTCACGGCCAAAGTGGCGCTCGCCGTCGGCCCGGTGAAGGCGAAGTTCAACGGCAAGGTCACGCTCGGCGACCTCGACCCCCCGAACGGCTACACGATATCCGGTGAGGGACAGGGTGGCGTTGCCGGCTTCGGAAAGGGCTCGGCGACGGTGAACCTGGAGTCCGAAGGGCCGTCGACGACCTTGCTTCGCTATGCCGCACAGGCGACCGTCGGCGGCAAGCTCGCCCAGGTCGGCGCCCGCCTCATCGATGCAACCGCGAAGAAGCTCGCCGACGAGTTCTTCAGCCGGTTTGCCCAAGTCGTCGCGGTGGCGCATGAGGCCGAGCCTGCACCGGCAACCGAGCCGCCAATCGCGCCGGTTCCCGAAGCCGTGACGCCGGCGCCCCCCGCTGCTGGGCCGGCGGACCCGCGCCCGGCGGCGCCGCGCCCCGCGTTACCGCCGCTCGTATGGATCCCGGCGCTGATCGCGGTGATCGTCATCCTGCTGTGGCTTGTCACGCGCGCGTAACTTGGTTCCCCGTCCACGCCCTTGACGGGTCCGGAACGTCGCAGGAAACTTGGTTAAACAACGCTTGGAGAGCGCCAAATAACACCGGTGGGAGGTGTCGCATGCCGCACGTGTCCTTGACCGTCAACGGAAAACCGGCGTCGGCCGACGTCGAGAATCGCACGCTGCTCGTACAGCTTCTGCGGGAAAAGCTCGGGCTGACCGGGACGCATGTCGGTTGCGATACCAGCCAGTGCGGTGCGTGCGTCGTCCACGTCAACGGACGCTCGGTCAAGAGCTGCACGATTCTCGCCGTGCAGTGCGAGGGCGCAGATGTGACGACCATCGAAGGGCTCGCGACCGACGGCAAGCTCCATCCGATGCAGGAAGCGTTCCGTGAGAATCACGGGCTTCAGTGCGGCTTCTGCACGCCTGGCATGGTGATGAGTGCGCTCGACCTCGTGAAGCACAACCCCGATCCCAGCGAGCGCGAAGTTCGCGAATGGCTCGAGGGCAATCTCTGTCGCTGTACGGGTTATCACAACATCGTCAAATCTATCCTGGCCGGCGCCGCCGCCATGCGCGGCCAGCCGACCAAGGCCGCCGCAGAGTGAGAGGTGAGCCATGGCACCCCGGGATGATGGGATCGGCGCCGCCGTGCGGCGCAAAGAGGACTTCCGTTTTCTGACCGGCCGTGGGATGTACGTCGACGACATCGTGCGTCCGGGCCAGCTTCACGCCTATATCCTGCGTTCGCCCCACGCCCATGCGGAGATCCGGGCGATCGATACCTCGAAGGCGATGCGTGCGAACGGGGTCGTCGCCGTGTTCACCGGCGCCGACATGGCCAAAGACAATGTTGGCGGCCTGCCCTGCGGCTGGCTGGTCAAAAACAAGGACGGCAGCCCGATGAAGGAGCCGCCACACCCGCCGCTCGCGGTCGGCCGCGTGCGCCACGTCGGCGATGCCGTTGCGGTGGTGATTGCCGACAGCCGCGAGGCAGCGAAGGATGCGGCTGAATTGATCGAGGTCGACTATCTCCCCCTCCCCGCCGTCGCTTCTGTGGCGGACGCGATCAAACCTGGCGCGCCACAGGTATGGGACATCGTGCCCGACAATACTTGCTACGACTGGGAGCTGGGCGACAAAGCCGCAGTCGATGCCGCGTTCAAGCGAGCGCACCACGTCGCACGGATCGAACTCGTCAACAACCGCTTGGTGCCCAACGCGATGGAGCCGCGCGCGGCGATCGGCGACTTCGATCCCGCAACGGGTGACTACACGCTCTACACCACGAGCCAGAACCCGCACGTGATCCGTCTGCTGATGGGCGCGTTCGTGCTCCACATCCCCGAGAGCAAGCTGCGGGTCTATGCGCCCGACGTCGGCGGCGGCTTCGGCTCCAAGATCTTCCATTATGCCGAGGAGGCGATCGTCACCTGGGCCGCGGGCAAGGTGAAGCGGCCGGTCAAGTGGACTGCAGAGCGGTCGGAGTCCTTCATGACCGACGCCCATGGACGTGATCACGTCACGCGTGCCGAGCTCGCGCTCGATCGCGATGGCAAGTTCCTGGGGCTGCGCGTATCCACGCTTGCCAACATGGGCGCGTATCTATCGACCTTCGCGCCCTGCGTGCCGACCTACCTCTATGCGACGCTGCTCGCTGGCGTGTACACGACGCCGGCGATCTACGCGGAAGTGCGCGCCGTGTTCACCAACACGGTGCCGGTCGACGCGTATCGCGGCGCCGGCCGGCCCGAGGCGACGTACCTGCTGGAGCGTCTCGTCGATGTGGCCGCACGCGAGATGAACCTCGATCCGATCGAGATCCGCCGCCGCAACTTCATCGCGGCGAACGCTTTCCCGTACCAGACGCCGGTCGCTCTGCAATATGACAGCGGCAACTATCAGGCGACGTTGGACCAGGCGCTGAAGGCCGCCGACTGGGCCGGCTTCGCGAAGCGGCGCGAGGAGGCGCGCAAACGCGGCAAGCTGCGGGGTATCGGCATCTCGACCTATATCGAGGCCTGCGGCATTGCACCGTCGAACGTCGTTGGCGCGCTCGGCGCACGCGCCGGCCTTTATGAGGCGGCTGAGGTCCGCGTCCATCCGACCGGAACCGTCACCGTGTTTACAGGCTGCCACAGTCACGGGCAGGGCCACGAGACGACCTATGCCCAGCTTGTCGCCGAAGGACTGGGCATCCCCATCGAGAACATCGAGATCGTACACGGCGATACGGCCAAGATCCCCTTCGGAATGGGGACATATGGCTCACGCTCGCTCGCGGTCGGCGGCTCCGCGATCGTGCGGGCGATGGACAAGGTCATCCGCAAGGGCAAGAAGATCGCCGCACACCTGCTCGAGGCAGCCGAGGCGGATATCGAGTTCAAGGACGGCAAGTTCACGGTTGCCGGCACGGATCGCAGCAAGACTTTCGCCGAAGTCGCACTGGCCGCCTATGTCCCGCACAACTATCCGCTCGAGGAACTCGAGCCCGGGCTCGACGAGACGGCGTTCTACGATCCGAAGAACTTCACTTTCCCGGCCGGTTGCCATATCTGCGAGGTTGAGATCGACCCCGACACGGGCGTGACCCAGGTCGTCAACTTCACTGCCGTCGATGACGTCGGGCGCGTGATCAATCCCATGATCGTCGAAGGCCAGGTTCAGGGCGGCGTCGCGCAAGGCATCGGTCAGGCCCTGCTCGAGGGCTGCGTCTACGACGAGAATGGTCAGCTGCTGACCGGGTCGATGATGGACTACACGCTGCCGCGCGCGGATAACCTCCCCTCCATCGCTGTGGCGACACAGACGACGCTGTGCACGCACAACCCACTGGGCGTGAAGGGTTGCGGCGAAGTCGGCGCGATCGGCGCACCGCCGGCGGTGATCAATGCCGTCATCGACGCTCTGTCGCCGTACGGCATCACCCACATCGATATGCCAGCTACGCCCCAGCGCGTCTGGAGGGCGATCCAGGACGCTCGCATGAAACAGGCGGCCTGATAAGGAGGACGTTCGCAATGTACGATTTCGCTTATCACCGCCCGACGAACCTTGCCGACGCGGCGCGCCTCGCCAAGGATGCCGAAGCCAAGCTCATGGCCGGCGGCATGACGCTGATCCCGACGCTGAAGCAGCGCCTCGCCAAGCCTTCGGCGGTCGTCGATCTAGGCGCCGTCGCCGACCTCGTCGGCATCCGGGTCGAAGGAGGTCGGGTGACGATCGGCGCCATGACGCCGCATGCCGACGTTGCCGGCTCGGTGGAGGTGCGGCGGGCCATTCCGGCACTCGCCGATCTCGCCGACGGCATCGGTGACCCGCAGGTCCGCAACCGGGGTACCATCGGCGGTTCGCTCGCCAACAACGATCCGGCGGCGGACTATCCTGCCGCGGCGCTTGGCCTTGGCGCCACGATCCAAACCAACGAGCGATCGATCGCCGCCGACGACTACTTCAGAGGTCTGTTCGAGACGGCACTCAAGGAAGGCGAGATCATCACGGCGGTGCATTTCCCGATCCCGGAAAAGGCCGCCTACGCCAAGTTCCCGAACCCGGCCTCGCGCTATGCCATCATCGGCGTGTTTGTCGCCAAAGGGCCTCAGGGCGTACGCGTTGCCGTCACCGGCGCCGGCAACGGCGTGTTCCGCGTCAGAGCGATGGAAGACGCCCTTGCAAGGAACTGGTCGGCCGATGCGATCAACGGCATTACCGTGCCTGCCGCAGAATGCAACGGCGATATTCACGCCTCCAGCGAGTACCGCGCCCATCTGATCGGTGTCATGGCCAAGCGCGCGATCCAAGCGGCCGGCTGACGCACCAGGGGCTTGGTTGGCGTATCGGGTCATTCGGCGTCCCGCCGTGCCATTTTTTGAGCCGGCCGGCGGGACACCATAAGATTCGTGATCTCAATACCTTATGGACGCTTCCTCATCGACTTCGCGCATTACATGAAGATGGGGCGAAGAATATCGGGGATTTCGTCACTTATCCCCGTTTCTTGAGATCGGGCTTGGCGTTCCGCAGGGCAAGCCGCCGCTCGGCTGTGCACATCTCGCCCGTGGCGGCGGACTGTCCTAACATCAGAACGAGCCGGTTTCCGGCACGCCGGGTCCCACAAACCTCCCTCGGTTTCTCTCCATATGCCTGACCAGCCCTCCTCGTCACGTACCCAGCTGGCTTCGGTCGATGACGCGCTCACCCTGCTGAGGGCCGGCGACTACGTCGCCGACCGCAGCTTGGCGACCGCCGTCTTTCTGGCGTTGCGCCTTAACCGCCCGCTGTTTCTCGAAGGCGAGGCCGGCGTCGGCAAGACCGAGATCGCAAAGGTGCTCGCGGCGACGCTCGGCCGGCGGCTGATCCGGCTGCAATGCTACGAGGGCCTCGACGTCGCCGCGGCGGTTTACGAGTGGAATTATCCCCGCCAGATGCTCGAGATTCGCCTTGCCGAGGCCAGAGACACGAGCCGGGTCTCGCTGGACGAGGAGATCTTTTCCGACCGCTTCTTGATCCGCCGTCCGCTGCTGCAAGCGCTGGAGCCGCATCCCGCGGGTCCGCCGGTACTGCTGATCGACGAACTCGACCGCGCCGACGAGCCGTTCGAGGCGTATCTGCTGGAAGTGCTCGGCGATTACCAGATCACCATTCCCGAGTTGGGCACGATCAAGGCCCCCGCCCCGCCGATCACCGTCATCACATCCAATCGCACGCGCGAGATCCACGACGCCTTGAAACGGCGCTGCTACTATTACTGGGTCGATTATCCGGACGCGACGCGCGAGCTTGAGATCCTGCGCGTGAAGGTGCCGGGCGCGGCCAAGGCGCTAACGCGTCAGGTCGTCGGGTTCGTGCAGCGCATACGCGACATGGAGCTGTTCAAGCCGCCGGGCGTGGCCGAATCGATCGACTGGCTGCGCGCGCTCGTCGAGCTCGATCGTATCAGTCTCGACCCCGCGACGATCAACGATACGCTTGGCGCCCTGCTGAAGTACCAGGACGACATCACGCGCATCCGCGGCGCCGAGGCCGAGCGCCTTCTCACTCAGGTTCAGGCGGAACTTGCCGCCTCGTCACCATGAATACCGAGCCGGACCCGGCGCGCGACGGTACGCTCGTCGACAACATCATGCATTTTGCCCGCGTGCTCCGCGCCGCGGGGCTCCCGATCGGCCCAGGGCGGGTGATAGAGGCCGTGCGCGCCGTCGAGGCCGTCGGCCTCGCCCGGCGCGACGACCTTTATTGGACGCTCCACGCCGTATTCGTGAATCGGCACGATCAGCACGAATTGTTCGACCAGGCGTTCCGCGTGTTCTGGCGTGATCCGCAGGTCATGCAGCGGATGATGTCATTGCTGCTGCCCCAGGTGCAGCCAGGGCTGGATCAGAAGGGCGAGCCCCTCATGCGCCGCATCGCCGAGGCACTTCAGCCCGACCAGCGCTCCCGGACACGGCCGCCGGCCGAGACCGAGGAACGAATCGACGCGGCGATGACGTTCTCTGACCGCGAAATCCTGCAGAAGAAGGATTTCGAGCAGATGTCGGCCGCCGAACTCGCGGCGGCCAAGCGCGCCCTTGCCCAGCTTCGGCTGCCGATCGGCGAGATCGCAACGCGGCGCTTCCGACCTGCTGCGGCCGGGAGCCGTGCCGATCTGGGCGCGACGTTGCGTGCGATGGCGAGATCGGGCGGCGACGTGATCACCCTCAAGTTCCGCAAGCAGCGCCTGCGGCCGCCGCCGCTCGTCGTCCTGTGCGACATCTCAGGCTCGATGGAACGTTACTCGCGGATGTTCCTGCATTTCCTGCATGCGATCGCCAATGATCGCGACCGCGTGCATACATTCCTGTTCGGAACCCGGCTGACGAACATCACGCGTCAGCTCCGCGACAAGGACGTCGACCGCGCGCTGGCGAAGGTGGCCGCGAGCGTGGAGGACTGGTCCGGCGGTACCCGCATCGGCCGCTGTCTCGCCGACTTCAATCTTTATTGGGCGCGCCGCGTGCTGGGACAGAATGCCGTCGTGCTGTTCATCAGCGACGGGCTCGATCGCGATGCCGGCGCCGGACTAAGCCGGGAGGTGGAGCGCCTGGCGAAATCGTGCCGCCGGCTGATCTGGCTCAATCCGCTGTTGCGCTATGCCGGGTTCGAGCCAAAATCCCTGGGTATGCGGGCCATTCTGCCGCATGTGGACGATTTCAGGCCGGCACACAACCTGGAAAGCCTCGAGGACGTCGCCCGCGTCCTGACCGAAGCGCCGGTGCGGCGGTCCGGGCGTCCGGTACGGAGGATAGCGGCATGAACGACGTGGAAGACATTCTGGGACAGGCAGCCACATGGCGCCGCGCGGGCCGCGGCGTCGCGATCGCGACCGTCGTGTCGACCTGGGGCTCCAGTCCCCGCCCGGTCGGCAGCCAGCTGGCCGTGGACGACCAGGGCAACTTCGTCGGTTCGGTTTCGGGGGGCTGCATCGAGGGCGCGGTGATCAAGGAGGCCCTGGATGCCATCTCCACGGGCAAGCCTCGCCTGCTCGACTTCGGCGTGACCAATCAGCAGGCCTGGGAGGTCGGCCTCGCCTGTGGCGGCAAGGTGCAGGTTTATGTCGAGCGGCTGGAATGAAACGTGAGATTCTCGATGAGCTGCTGGCCGCACGTGCGGCCGCCCGGTCCGTCGCGCTCGCGACGAACCTCCGCACGGGACAGCAGCTCCTGATCTTTCCCGATGGCACCAAGGGCGATCTCCACCTCGATGCCGATATGATCATCGCGGCCCGCGAGGCGCTGAAGGCCGATCGCAGTACCACACTGAAGACGCCGGACGGCGACGTTTTCGTACAGGTGCATAACTCGCCGCCGCGTCTGTTCATCGTCGGTGCCGTCCACATTGCCCAGACGCTCGCCCGCATGGGGCAGCTCGCCGGCTATGGCGTCACGATCATCGATCCGCGCCGGAGCTTTGCGGGTGGCGGCCGTTTCGAAGGATACGACGTTACCGGCGAGTGGCCGGACGAAGCGCTGGACCGGCTCAAACCCGATATTCGCAGCGCCGTGGTGACGCTGACCCACGATCCCAAACTCGACGATCCAGCCCTTTCGACCGCCCTGCGGTCGCCTGCTTTCTACATCGGCGCCCTGGGCAGCAAGAAGACTCATGCCGCGCGTCTCGAACGCCTGCGCCGCGCTGGCTTCGACAACGACGCACTCGCCCGCATCCATGGGCCCGTAGGTCTCGATATCGGCGCGGTTTCGCCGGCCGAGATCGCCGTTTCGATCATGGCGCAGATCACGCAGAAGCGCCGACAGGGAGAGAAAGCATGAAGTTCGGCGAAATCCCCGTCGCCGATGCCGAAGGCGCCATCCTCGCCCACTCGATCCGTCTTGGCAGCGTCAACTTGAAGAAGGGGCGCGTGCTGTCGCGCGATGACGTCGAGGCTTTGACACGGGCCGGCCATGCGGCCGTGACCGCCGCCCGGCTCGAGCCGGGCGATGTTCCTGAGGACGAGGCCGCAGCCAACGTCGCGGCTGCGGTTGCCGGCGACAATCTCACGATCGGTGCTGCGTTCACCGGCCGGGCGAATCTGTACGCGTCGGTGCGCGGCGTCGCCGTCATCGATGCGGCGCGGATCGAGCGCATGAACCTGGCCGACGAAGCGATCACCGTCGCGACCGTTCCGCCGTTCGCACTGGTCGAGCCGCGGCAGATGGTGGCAACGATCAAGATCATACCCTTCGCTGCGCCGGAATCGGCTGTCGCGGCATGCCAGGCAATCGCGGCGGAGGCGCGGCCGCTCATTCGTGTCGCGCCCTTGCAGCGCAAGTCGGTCGGCCTCGTGCAGACGCGGCTTCCGGGCCTCAAACCCAAGGTCTTCGAGAACACGGTCAACGCGACCCGCGCCAGGCTCGCCGCGCTGGGAAGCGAGCTCGTCGCCGACCGTGTCTGCGACCACAGCCACGACGCCGTCGTCGCGGCTGTCGCCGAGCTTCGCGATCGTTGCGACCTGATCCTCATTCTCGGCGCTTCGGCGATCGTCGACCGGCGCGACGTGATTCCGTCCGCGATCGTGTCCTCCGGCGGCGAAATTCTGCACTTCGGAATGCCGGTCGACCCGGGCAACCTCCTGCTGCTGGGCCGGGTCGGCGCATTGCCGGTTGTCGGATTACCGGGATGTGCGCGCTCGCCGAAACTCAATGGATTCGATTGGGTCCTGCAGCGGCTCCTTGCCGACCTGCCGGTCTCGGCAACCGAAATCATGCGGATGGGCGTCGGCGGCCTCCTGATGGAGATCGCGACACGGCCGCTGCCGCGCCAGGAGGCGTCGCCCGAACCCGCCGCCGCCATTCCGCGCGCCCCGCGAATTGCCGCCATCGTTCTCGCGGCCGGCCGGTCCAGCCGCATGCAAGGCGCGAACAAGCTCCTCGCCGAAATCGACGGCCGGCCTATGGTCGAGCGGGCGCTCAATGCGGCACTGGGTTCACAGGCACGACCCGTCATCGTCGTCACCGGCCATGATGGCACACGGGTCCGCGCCGCGCTCGCGGGTCGCGACGTACCGATCGTCGACAATCCGAACTACGCGGAGGGACTCGCCACATCGATTCGCGCCGGCCTCGCCGCCCTGCCCGCCGACATCGATGGCGCGATCTTTCTCCTCGCCGATATGCCGCGCGTCAACTCCGCCCATATCGACCGGCTGATCGCGGCCTTCAATCCGGTCGAGGGCCGCGCCGTCTGCATTCCGACCTATCGGGCGAAACGCGGCAATCCGATTCTCTGGGCGGCCCGATTCTTCACCGAGCTTCGCAATCTGTCGGGCGACCATGGCGCGCGCGTCCTACTCGGCCAGCACGCGGACCTGACCGTCGATGTCGAGATGCCGGACGACGGCGTACTCATCGACGTCGACACGCCGGAGACGCTCGCGGCCATCCAAGCCGATGCGAAAGCCCCGGCATGAGTCCCGACCTTACCGCGATCCGCGCGCGCTTCCCGATCCTGTCGCGCCGCATCGGCGACGCAGGGCTTCATTACCTGGACAATGCGGCAACCGCCCAGGTGCCCGACGTCGTGCTCGATGCCGTGCGGCGCTTCGAGACGACGTCGCGTGCGAATGTCCATCGCGGCGTCCACCGGCTCGCCGAAGAGGCCACGGTCGCGTACGAAAGCGCCCGCGAGACGATGGCGCGCTACCTGAACGTCGCGTCCGACGAGATCATCTTCACGTCAGGCGCAACGGGCGCGATCAATCTCGTCGCCCACAGCTTCGGCGACGGGCTCTCGCCTGGCGACGAGATCGTGATAACGGCGCTCGAGCACCATAGCAATATCGTGCCCTGGCAGATGCTGCGCGACCGCCGCGGCATCGTACTCAAATGGATTCCGGTCACGGCCGAGGGACGCCTCGACCTGTCGGTACTCGACCGCGTTGTCACGGAACGGTGTCGGCTGATTGCCGCGACGCATGCCTCCAACGTGACGGGTGCGGTCACGGATGTCGGCGCGATCGTGGCCGCCGCGCGCAAAGTCGGGGCGCGCGTCATGCTCGACGGCGCCCAGCGCGCACCGCACGGACCGATCGATCTCCCTGCGCTCGACGTCGACTTCTATGTGCTGTCGGGTCACAAGATGTTCGCGCCCAGCGGCGTCGGCGTGCTGTGGGGTCGGCGCGCGCTGCTCGAGGCCATGCCGCCCTTCCTCGGCGGTGGCGAGATGATCCGCACCGTAACGCTGGATCGCAGCACCTACGCTGCCCCGCCGCACCGGTTCGAGGCTGGTACGCCGCCGGTCGCCGCCGCGATCGGGCTTGGTGCCGCCGCGCAATGGCTGATGACGCTCGACTGGGTGGCCGTTTCGGCCCACGAGCTTCTGTTGACGCAGCGTCTTTTCGACGGTCTGCCCAGGGCCGCGCGGGTCGTCGGCCCGACCGGACTTCAGGAGCGGCTGCCGGTCGTGTCTTTCGCGATCGACGGCGCACACCCGCATGACATCTGCCAAATGCTCGACCGACGCGGCGTGGCGTTGCGCGGCGGCCATCACTGCGCGCAACCCCTGATGGACCATTTCGGCATCCCGGGCACGACGCGGGCCAGTATCGCTCTCTATAACGACGCGGCCGATATCGACGCGCTGCTCGACGGCCTGGACGATGCGATCCGGCGCCTGACATGACCGACGAGCTTTATCATCAGGCCATCCTGGATCAGGCCAAGGCGGCGTGCCGTGCCGGCCGGCTCGAGACACCGGATGCGAGCGTCACGATCGACAATCCGCTCTGCGGCGATCGTGTCACCATCGACCTGCGTCTCGGCGGCGACCACATTGCCGATCTGTCTCACCGTGTTCGCGGTTGCGTGCTGTGCCAGGCGGCCGCCTCGGTGATCGGACGGCATGCCGTCGGCGCTACAGCCGAAACGGTCAACGCCGCCGAGGATGCGCTTCGCGCCATGTTGCGGGGTGATCCCGTCGCGGTGCCGTGGCCGGACCTTTCCGTCTTTTCGCCGGTGAAGCACTACCGAAGCCGTCACGACTGCGTTCTTCTGCCGTTCGAGGCCTTGCGCACGGCGATCGCCGGGGCGCGCAAGAAGGGGCCGTGATCCGGACCGCACCATTCCTGAACATCCGCCGGCTCCGGCTGGTAACCGGTCTTGTCCTTTTCACCTACGTCCTGACCCATTTCCTAAATCACGCAGCCGGCCTCATGTCGCTGGCGGCGCTGGAGGATGTGCGCCTCTGGTTCCTGTGGCTGTGGCGCAATCCGGTCATGACGATCCTGCTTTACGGGTCGCTCGTCATTCACTTCCTGCTGGCGCTGTGGGCGGTCTACCAGCGTCGACGGCTTCTCCGCATGCCACTGGCCGAGGCGCTGCAACTCATCCTTGGCCTCATGATCGTGCCGCTCCTCGGTCAGCACGTCCTCGGCACGCGGTTGGCGGCGGAGCTCTACAACGTCACGGATTCCTACGTGTACGTCCTGCTGAGTCTCTGGTACGCCGACCCGGGCAACGGCATCCGCCAGGCCATCGCGCTCGTCGTCGCCTGGATCCACGGGTGCTTGGGTTTGTTTTTCTGGCTGCGCCTGCGGCCGGTCTATGCGCAGCTGCAGCCGGTGCTCTATGCCGGTGCCCTGCTCGTGCCGGTGGTCGGCCTGCTCGGCTTCTGGGTCGCGGGGCGCGACATCGTCGAGCTCGCACGTGATCCCGTCTGGCTGCAGGTGGCGCTCGCGGATATCGAGCCGCCGACCGATGCCGAGATCGCCCGGCTCGAGTCGATCCGGCGCCTGATCAACGCAGCCTTCGCCGGCGCTGTCGCGATCGCCCTCCTCGCCCGCGTCGTACGCGGCCTCGTCGAACGGCAGCGGGGGCTGGTGCGCCTTACCTATCCCGGCGGGCGCGAGGTGACGATCGTTCCCGGCATGTCGGTGCTGGAGGCGAGCCAGCTCGCCGGAATTCCGCATGCCTCCGTGTGCGGGGGCCGCGGCCGCTGCTCGACCTGTCGCGTGCGCGTCGATCGCGCGCTCGACACCCTGCCGCCGCCCACGGCACAGGAACGCACCGTGCTCGCCCGCGTAAGCGCGCCGCCCAACGTGCGGCTGGCCTGCCAGATTCGCCCGCGCGCCGATCTTGCCGTTACCCCGCTGCTGCCGGCAAACGTGGGCCCGGCCGCCGCATATGGGCGGCCGGCCCATACGCAGGGGCAGGAGCAGGAAATCGCCATCATGTTCGCCGATCTGCGCAACTTCACCGCGCTTGCCGAGGGCCGGCTGCCTTACGACGTCGTCTTCGTTCTCAATCGCTATTTCGCCGCGATCGGCCAGGCGATCGAGCGTGCCGGCGGTCGCGTCGACAAGTTCATCGGCGACGGCGTCATGGCCCTGTTCGGTATCGATGCCGGCCCGGCGAACGGCGCGCGGGCCGCGCTCGCCGCCGCGCGCGCCATGGGCGAGGTGATGGGCGAACTCAACACGGCGCTGCGGCACGACCTCGACCGGCCGCTCCGAATCGGCATCGGCATCCATGTCGGCCCGGCGATCATCGGCGAGATGGGCTATGCGCGCGCCACATCGCTGACCGCCATTGGCGACGCCGTAAACACGGCGAGCCGCATCGAGGCATTGACCAAGGACTACAGCGCCGAACTCGTGGTATCGGAACAGGTCGCCGTCGCCGCCGGCGTCGACCTGTCCGCGTTTCCCACGCACATGGTCGAAGTCCGTGGCCGACGCGAACCGTTGATGGTACGCGTCCTTGCCCGTGCCGCCGATGTACCGGCGCCGGCACAGATGGCGCCGAGGGGATCCGGCGCTAGCTCCGCGGCCGGCCAGACCTGAACTTCTCGATGCCGTCACGCAGCTCGCGATACTCCGCGCATCGCGGTCCGCACACGCGCGACAGGCGGCCGAGCATCTCTTCGGCTTTTGGCAGGTCGTTCATGTCGAGGTAAAGCTCCCCCAGATACTCCAGCGCCCCGCGGTGGTTGGAATCGATGTCGAGGGCCCGCATGTAGTGCGCAAGCGCCTGATCCCGATTGCCAAGCTTGCGATAGCTGTAGCCGAGATAATTGTATGCGTCGGCGTCGCGCGGATTGTCCGCCACGACGCGGTCGAGCAGCATGATCGCCTTGTTCCAGTCCCCGGCCTTTACCGCTTTCTCGGCGTCGACTAGGCGCGTATCACGCGCCTTGGCCGCCGGCGGCGCGCTGAACGATTCCATGCCCGATGCCGGCGCGGCGCCAAGCGTCAGGCCGATCGCGAATGCGGCCCCGAGCAGGGGCATGTGTCTTCTGTTCATGGGATATCCTCTTCTCGCCCCCGCGCCTCGCCGCACGGCCCGGCACGGCGTCGATGTTCGAGCCTAGCGCCGGCACCTGCGGCAGCCAAATCACGGTCGCGGGATCGCGGCAAGATGGACACCGCCACCCCGGCAATTATTCCGGTCGGATGACGTCAAGGTCACGTTGCGGGTGATGCGCCCACTGGCATTCTTGCGTATAAGACTGCGGCAGGAAAAGGACGAATGATGCTGCCACGACTTCGCCACGCCGCTGCCCTCGGCATCGGATTCCTTCTCGTTGCCTGCGGTCCGCCGGACAGCGCGGAGGTATTTCGCAAGGCGGAGGGCGTAAAGACCAAGACGGAACTCGAACAGGCAATCGGCCGGCCTGACGAGGTGAGCAAGCTCGGGCCGATCGAGACCTGGACCTACAAGACGAGCGATGGCGCCGTAAGCTTCCTGATCACCGGCGAGCGCGTGCAGCTCGCCACGGGCAGCAGCCGGTCCCGTTAGGGTCGCACCGGCTGCGAATCGGCCGATTCGCGCCCGTCATACCCGTCCACCGCTGAAAAGCATGGCCGAAGTGCTTGAGCGGCTTGATTTTCCGGCGTGAGCCGATTAGATCACTCGGGCCCTTTCGGGCGGCCGCCGGCCCCTTTGCGTCCCCATCGTCTAGAGGCCTAGGACTCCACTCTTTCAAGGTGGCGACACGGGTTCGAATCCCGTTGGGGACGCCATTCGCTCAGCGCGGACGTGGGCTTCTGTGCGCGTTTTTCTGTCATTGAGATCGGTATCCCGGCCGATGGGACCGTGGCGCCAGATCTCGGTTCAACCCGGGCCTTTGCGTTCGCGGCCGCGCGCACTATGCTCCCCCCTGCCCGCGTCGAGAATGCGGCCGCGGGAGGGAGGGAACATGCTCGAGACGACGATCGCTGGCAGCCTACCCAAGCCCGCGTGGCTTGCTGAGACCAAGAAGCTTTGGCCGCAATGGCGGCAGGAGGGCGAAGCGCTCGTCGAAGCGAAGCGCGACGCCACCCTGCTGGCGCTGAAGGAGCAGGAAGACGCCGGCATCGACATCGTCAGCGACGGTGAACAGGCACGCCAGCATTTCGTGCACGGCTTCCTCGAGCGGATCGACGGAATCGATTTCGGCCGTCGCGTGCGGATGGGCATCCGCAACAACCGCTACGAGGCCGAGGTGCCGACCGTCACCGGCGAGCTCAAACGCAAGGGGTCGGTCCATGCCTTCGAGGCGAAACTTGCCCGCGCACACACCGCGCGGCGGCTCAAGTTCACGCTGCCCGGACCGATGACGATCGTCGACACCATTGCCGACGCGCATTACGGCGACAGGATCGCGATGGCGATGGCCTTCGCGCGGCTGCTGAACGAAGAGGCGCGTGAACTCGCCGCGATCGGCATCGACGTGATCCAGTTCGACGAGCCTGCCTTCAACGTCTACATGGACGAGGTCAAGACCTGGGGTATCGAGGCGCTGCACGTCGCCGTCGACGGCCTGAAATGCAAGACCGCCGTCCACATCTGCTACGGCTATGGCATCAAGGCCAATATCGAGTGGAAGAAATCGTTGGGTGCCGAGTGGCGGCAATACGAGGAGATCTTTCCGGCGCTTGCCGCGAGCCGCATCGACCAGGTCTCGCTCGAATGCGCCAATTCGCGCGTGCCGATCGAGCTTCTGAGCCTGTTGAAGGGTAAGGACGTGCTGATAGGTGCGATCGATGTCTCCAGCGAACAGGTGGAGACGCCCGAGCAGGTCGCGGCGACCATTCGCAGCGCCATGAAGTACGTCCCGCCCGAGCGCCTCTACCCCTGCACCAACTGTGGCATGGCGCCGCTCGATCGCCGGCTTGCGATCGGCAAGCTGCGGGCGCTTGCTGCGGGCGCCGCGATCGTGCGGACCGAACTCGGCCTCGTCTGACCGCAAGCGGCGGTCGGCATCCGGTCGAATTCCCCTCCCGCGGGAGATCCCGCTCACCGCTCGAGCGGCTTGCCGACCAGCCACGCCGCCCCGCGCGTAATGCGAACGCGGAACGGCGTTGCGGCCGGTGATCGCTGGTGCGGACCGCGGAATGCGCTACTCTCTAGCCGATGATTCGAATCACCGAACGCATCGCCATCGACGAGCGCGAAATCGCCGAACGGTTCATCCGCGCTTCGGGGCCTGGCGGCCAGAACGTCAACAAACTCGCCACGGCCGTTCAACTTCGGTTCGATGTACGTGGCTCGCGTTCGCTGCCGGCAGACATGCGGACACGCGTCGAGCGGCTTGCCGGCCGCCGGCTGACGCAGGATGGCGTGCTGGTGATCACGGCCCAGCGCCACCGCACGCAAGAGCGTAATCGGGAAGAAGCGTTGGCGCGGCTCGTCGATCTCCTCCGACGGGCTGCGATCCCGCCGACGCCGCGGCGTGCGACAAAACCGACGGCGGCTTCCAAACGTCGTCGCCGGAACGAAAAATCGCGGCGCGCTGCAATCAAGGCCTTACGCCGCGCGCACCCGACGCTTGACTAGACTGTACCTCGTCTTATCTCTGCTACGCGCGACGCGGCGTCATCACGCACCCGGGACATGCGCGCAGTATCGTACCCGCTCGTACGCGGTTGCGTAAGAGCGCTCGGACGCTCACTCACTATTCGTCGATGCGGTCTTCCGCATCTGCGGCGCCGCCTTTGTCCCGGTCTCAGCCAATCCCGAGAAAACTCAGGATCGCCAGGACGATCACGACCAATCCGACCAAATAGATTATCGAATTCACGGCAAAGCTCCTGGACGTGCCTGAACAGGGCCATGAAACGACCGATGACCGGTTACGTTCCCGCGCACGGTATATCGGTGCCGCCATGCGGAAGACACGTCCCGGAAGGCGATCCTCCAATTTGAATATTCAGATACCGCGATACGGACGAGCGGATGGCGCGCAAAAAAGAAGGCCGGCCTATCGTGCCGGCGAGGTTCGCCCGAGGAGGCTTCGTGTTTCAGACTCGGTTGGCATGCGACGTGTCGCCGGAGCCGCGCTTCATGTCGTTGCCGGTCGCATGCCCGTCTGCCCGGCCGTCGTCCGGCGCAGCGGCGATCTCAGCGAAGCGCCCTTTCCTGTGCGATCTCGCGAATCGGCGCGAGCCAGCCGTGCTCCAACCATGCTGCCGTCTCGCGCGTGACGTACACGACATCGACTGCGAAATTGAAAAACCATCCGATCAGGAATGCGAACACATAACGCCGCAGCATCGCTTCCTCGCGGAACTCGAGGCGAATTGGAACGCATCGCGAGGTTGCCTGCAACATTTCGAAGTTTATCCAAGATGCGTGGTAGATTTCCCGGGCTTTCCCACCGTTTCACCGCCCGTTTGCCGCGATCCCGTCGCGCATCGTTCGCAGTCCGCATGTTGCACCTTGTCGCCGCGCGGACACGTCACAGGATTGTCCCCGCTGTCACAACCTTGTTCATCCGCCTTGCAACCGGAAGCTGTTACACTTTCGGGGTATCGGACATAACCAGACGCATGGACGACTTCGACCCTCAGCTCACCGACGACGACATTGACCTCGACCGTGTGATCACCGATCCCGATTATCGTCGTCTTGTCATTCGTTTCCTGAACGCGGAGGCCGGCCGCAACGACGAGGCGCTTCGTCGTTGCTCTCTGACCGCCAACGCGCATTGACGGTCAGTAACCGAAGGTGTGGCGCCGAACGCTGCATGGGGGACCGTAAGTTCGCCTAGATTTTCTCGCCGGCCGTCGGGCGACCCATTGCCTTGGCCGCGCCATGCGGATCGCCGCGGCCCGGTTTTCGGCATGACATGTCGAGAGTCAGGAACACGGTCGTGCCTGCGTTCGTGCTGAGCTCGAACGCCGCATCGATCTGCTCGGCCAGGACACGCATGAGCTTCAGCCCGAGCGAACGCATCTGAAGCGCCTCCCAGTCCGCCGGCAATCCGATGCCGTCGTCTGCTATGCACACGGTCGCGCGTTCTGCCGTGCGCGTGACCTCTACCCGTATCGTCCCTGCGGAGCCGCCGGGAAATGCATATTTGAAGGCGTTGGTAACCGCCTCGGTGACGAGTAGCGCCAGGGGTATCGCCGTGTCCAGATCGACATGCAGCGGCACGGATCGGATCTCCAGCCGTACCTGAGGCTCGCGCGCGAAGAAGGTCGCGAGACGGCTGCCCAGCAGGCCGAGATACTCGCCGAAGTCGATTTGCGCGACGTTCTGCGAACGATAGACCAGCTCGTGGACCAATCCCATGGCCCGCACCTGACCGAGGCAGTCGTTGAAGCCGCGTTGGACCTCGGTGTTGACGAACTTGTTTGCGTAGAGATTGAGAAGGCTCGAGATGATCTGAAGATTGTTCTTGACCCGGTGATGCACTTCGCGAACGAGGACATCCTTTTCCGCAAGCAAGTTTCGCAGTCCCGCAGCCGTCCGCTCGACCTCCATCGTGCGCTCCCGCACGCGTTGCTCGAGCGTTGCCGTCATCGCTTCGAGTTCCCTATGCGCGCCTTCCTCGAGGCGGGATCGCCAGATCGCCACGGCGACCAGCAGAAGAAGCGCCGCAAGCGCCAGGCCGGCGAAGATGCCTTGGAGTCGCGTCCCTTCGAGCCAGCGCGTGAAGATCGCACGGCGATCGATCCCGATGCTGACATAGACCGGAAAGTCGTAGACCCGCTGATAGGCTTCGAGCCGTTCGACCGTATCGACCGGCGAGACGGCACGCTCGATCGTGCCTGCGTCGCCGACCGCGCTCGTCTCGATGCCTTCCGGCCATTTCCGAAGGTTGGTGGCCTGGTCGGACGGTAGTTGCGGATGATGGATGATCACCGCCCAATCGGACCTGAACAGGTCGATGGATATCGGATAGCCGACCCGGATCGATCGATAAAAGGTCAGAAAATAGTTCGGATCGATCACCACGAGAGCCGTGCCGCGGAACTTGCCGTCGGGCGTCTCGATCCGTCGCGACATGACGATATTGGTCGCGTCAACGACGGGGCTTCGCATCAACGTGCTGATGAACGGCCCAGCTTCCCCCGTCCGCTGTCGCCGGAAAAACGCTTGGTCGGCGACGCTGATCGGTGGTGCGGGAAAGGCGCGGGTCGTCAGTCGCGCGGTTCCGGCCTCGTCGATGAGCCAGACGGCCGAGATGTAATCGAACGTATCGGTCAACCGGCGGAGCCGGAGGTGACTCGCCTCGGACTGATGGATCTCGTCCCAGCTCTGACCCTGCGCGGCCTGGATCGCTTGCATGGCGACGAGATTGGCCGCATCGAAGACCCGGCCCGCATGCTCCGCAAGCATGTCGGCCAGATTGCCGGCGAGCTGCCCGGCCTCGTTGACGGTCGCTCGCCACCGCACATGGGACAGCGTCCCGAACAGGATGATGGCGATCACGATCAACCCGCCACCCAGCAGCGCAATGATCCGCCGCGGTGACCACCCGCGGCGGCGTACCACTGGTTGCGCCGATCCGGCTCGGCTGCGCATCGGCAGTTCGCGGGCTACGTCCATTACTTTCGAAAAACTCGCCTTGGACGTGTGTGAAACGCGGGACGCGCAGTACAGTCCCCGCCGATCGCATTGGCGCCGACGAAAGAACCATAAGCTTGGCCGTTTGCACCAGTTCCCGTTACCGGACTCTCCTTTCGGTCCTTTCGGTCCGACCTAGTTCAGCGTGAGGTACGCTGTTCCGAGTCCGACGAGCACCATCGCCGCGAACGCCACGCCGATCAGCCAGGCGACCGATCGTTCCGGTATATGCTGCTGACCGCGTCCGGGCACAGCCGTGGACGATGCCGGCGATTCGGGATCGTTCTGGCGCATCTGATCCCGTGCGCTGGCGGCGAGCGCGAGATCCGAGGTCGGGCTGCCCGAGGCCTCGGAATCGGTATGAAAAGACGCCGCGGCCGGGTCGGGCACGGCGACCTTGTCATGCGTTTTGCCCCTGTCGATGAAATGTCTGTAGCGTTCCGCCACCCCGCCGCGTGCCATAGCACCCTCCTGCCACACGGTTTCACGGACATGTAACGCACGGCGCGCCCGTTCGGGCATCGCGCCGGAACCGCCCTCGCGAGGTTGCGTTCTGGAAACTGGGGTGTTGGCCGAGCTGCTTGGCCGGTCGCCCGCTGCGGAGGAGCAAGGAATGGCCCAAGGGACTCTGGAGTCGTCGCGGACCGCAACCGATACATCGTTGCTGATCGTGCCCGGCGTCGTGCTCGGTGCGTATCTGCTGACCCGGCTACCGTTCGGCTTCCTATCGGGCATGGCGCTTGGTTTCGCCGCCGGATGGGCGGTTCGTGGCACCGAGGGTGAGGCCGGCTGGGCTTCGCGCCGCGGCGGTCAGTCGATCACCCGCGGCCGCGAGTGGGTTGCCAAGCATGAGCCCGGCCCTGGCGGCAGCATGTCGACGCAGGAGAAGGTCGACGAGATGGTCGAGGATTCGTTCCCCGCGAGCGATCCGCCGTCCTATACGCCGACCAAGGCCGGTAAGCCGCGCGGAAAAGGCTGAGCCGGCGGCACCCTAAGTCGCCGCCGAATAGGCCGGCGCCGCATCCTCGATCTGCAGCTGGACGCGCAGTTCGCCCCGCCACGTGTCGGCGCGAAGACAGCCGACGACATGCAGCCCGCTGCCAGCCCCTGCCAGCAGCGCATCGCCAAGCACCGTGCCCGCCGCCCGGAATGCGATCGCCGACAGGCGGCCGCCGCGCTGATCGGCAAGTTGACAGCGGATGTGCTTTTCGCCGACGACGTCGGCGCGCACGACGCGCACGTCGGCGAACGCGAAGCGCGGCTCCGGGTTACCGACACCGTACGGCCCGACCTGCTCGAGCAGCGAGACCAGATCGGGCGATGCTGCGGTAACCGACAGCGCCCCGTCGATCGTCAGGCGCGGGACGATTTGACCGGCCGCAAGATGCGCCGCCATGCGTTCGGCAAGAAAGGCCTTGAGCGCGGGCAGTTGATCCCGCATCACCGTGAAGCCGGCTGCCTGAGTGTGGCCGCCGCCATTGACGAGCAAGCCTGATTGACGCGCCGCGATGATGGCGGCGCCGAGATCGAATCCGTTCGCGGATCGGCCCGACCCCTTCCCGACGTCCCCCTCGAAGGCGACGACGCAGGCCGGACGCTCGTAATGTTCGCGCAGCCGGCCGGCGACGATCCCGATTACGCCTTGATGCCAGCCATCTCCGGCAACCAGTACGAGCGGCTCCGCCTCCCCTGCGGCCCCGACTTGGGCATGCGCTGCCTCGAGCACTGCGGCTTCGATCGCCTGCCGTTCCCGGTTCAGCGCGTCCAGCCGTGCGGCGATCTCCCGCGCTTCGCTCGGATCGTCGGTCGTGAGCAGCCGTGCCCCCAGATCGGCCGCGCCGACGCGGCCGCCGGCATTGACCCGCGGACCGAGGAGGAACCCGAGATGATAGGTGCCGCAACGGTCCGTGAGCCGCGCCACCTCCGCCAGCGCGGCGAGGCCTGCCTTGCGGCGCTGCTGGATGATCTTGAGCCCCTGCGCCACCAGCACGCGGTTGAGTCCGGTCAGCGGCACGACGTCGCACACGGTCCCGAGTGCCACGAGATCGAGCAGGTCAAGCAAGTCCGGCTCGGCCACCCGCGTGTACCAGCCCTGCGCACGCAGTACGCGGTTGACGGCAACGGCGAGCAGGAAGGCAACGCCGACGGCCGCAAGCTGGCGATGCGGGCTGGTTTCGTCGATCCGGTTCGGGTTGACCACCGCGAGCGCCGGCGGGAGCTTCGGCTCGGCGGCATGATGATCGACGACGATCACCTCGATGCCCGCACGGGCTGCCTCCTCGAGCGGCGCGTGCGCGGTCGTGCCGCAATCGACGGTCACGATGACGGCCGCACCTTCCGTCTTTAGACGTCGCATGGCGGGCGCGTTCGGCCCGTAGCCTTCCTTCACGCGGTCGGGGATGTAGAACCGGACGCGGCCGCCGGCCTGCGTCAGGAAACGGTAGAGCACCGCGGACGAAGTCGCGCCGTCCACATCGTAATCGCCGAAGATCGCCACGAGTTCGCCCTTCATCACGGCGTGTGCGAGCCGGGCGGCGGCCTTGTCCATGTCGCGCAGGTGCGACGGATCGGGGAGCTGCTCGCGCAGCCGAGGCTCGAGGAACCCGGGGGCGGCATCCTCGTCGATGCCTCGGCCGACCAGCACGCGCGCGACAATCTCGGGGATCGCCAGGCGCTGTGCCATGCCGAGTGCGGCGCGCTCGTCCGCAACCCGCATGACCCAGCGCTTCCCGTTCAGCGAACGTTCGACGCCGAGGAACGCATCCGTCGGCGTACGCGGCATCCCGCCTCCGGTGCTCTGCTTACTCGTAGAAGGGCTTGATCGCAAAATTATGTGTCGCTTCGATGACGCGAACGGTTCCGGTCCGCGACCGCATCACGATCGAATGCGTGGTCGCCCCATCGCGCCAGCGCCGGACGCCGCGCAGCATGGTGCCGTCCGTAACGCCGGTCGCCGCGAACATGACGTCGCCCTTGGCGAGGTCGGTCATGCTGTACACGCGGCTCAGATCCGTGATGCCGAGGCGCGCGGCCCGCTGCTTTTCGTCGTCGTTCCTGAAGATGAGCCGACCCTGCATCTGCCCGCCGATACAGCGCAGGGCCGCGGCCGCGAGCACGCCCTCCGGCGCGCCGCCGCTGCCCATGTAGATGTCGACGCCGCTGCCGGGTCGCGACGTCGCGATCACGCCACTGACGTCGCCGTCCGAGATCAGCATGATCCGGGCGCCGGCCTCGCGCACCTTGGCGATCAGCTCGGCATGACGCGGCCGGTCCAGGATGCACACGACCAGATCGGCGATATCGGTCTTCTTCGCCTTGGCAAGGTTCTGGAGATTCGTCTTCGGCGACGCATCGATGTCGACGACGCCCTCGGGGAGACCGCCGCCGACGGCGATCTTCTCCATATAGACGTCCGGCGCGTTGAGAAAACCGCCCTTCTCGGCCATTGCGATGACGGATAGCGCGTTAGGGCCGCCTTTTGCGGTAATCGTGGTGCCTTCCAGCGGATCGAGCGCGATATCGACATGCGGCCCGGTGCCGTTGCCGACCTTCTCGCCGATATAGAGCATCGGCGCTTCGTCACGCTCGCCCTCGCCGATGACGACCACACCCTCGATCGACAGCGAGTTCAGCGCCCGACGCATGGCGTCGACGGCTGCTTGGTCGGCCGCCTTCTCGTCGCCCCGACCCATCAGGCGCGAAGCCGACAGCGCCGCCGCCTCGGTAACCCGGACGACCTCGAGCGCCAGGTTGCGATCCAGGACAAAACCTCCGTCGTTCATTGTCGTTTTCTCCCCGTCACGAAGGGCTGTCAGAATTGTTCGATGCGAATCATGCGCGGCGGCTGCAGTACCGTTCCCAGCGCCGCGATGCGCGTCAGCGCCCGGTTCATGGCTGCCTCCTCGGCCTCGTGCGTCGTGAGCACGACCGGCACCATCTCGCCGGGCTGTCGCCCGCGCTGCAGCATCGCCTCGAGCGACACCTGCTCGTCGCGGAGCGCCGCAGTTACATCGGCGATCACGCCGGGCCGATCCGTTACCATGAGGCGAACGTAATAGGCCCCGCGATGCCGTTCCATCGGCGAGACGGGTAGCGCCGAAAGAGCCGTCGCCGGCACGCCGAAGGTATGTACGTAGCGTCCGGCGGCGATGTCCAGGATGTCGGCGGTAACGGCCGACGCCGTCGGACCTGCGCCCGCGCCGCGACCTTCATACACCGTACTGCCGACGAAGTTGCCTTCGATGACAACGGCGTTGAACACGTCCTCGACATGCGCGATGGGCGAGTCGATCGGCACCATGCAGGGATGCACGCGCTGCTCGAGCCCGTGATCCGTCAGGCGCGCGATCCCGAACAGCTTGATCCTGTACCCGAGTTCTTCCGCGTATTCCATGTCCATCGCGTCGACATGGCGGATGCCCTCGATGTACACGCCGCCGAAATTGATCTCGGTGCCGAATGCGACGCCGGCAAGGATGGCCAGCTTGTGCGCCGCGTCGATCCCGTCGACGTCGAAGGCCGGATCGGCCTCGGCATATCCGAGCCGCTGCGCGTCGGCGAGCACATCGGCAAAGGATCGCCCTGTCTCGCGCATCACCGACAGTATGTAATTGCACGTGCCGTTAAGAATGCCGTAGACGCGCGTGACACGGTTGGCGGCAACGCCCTCGCGCAACGCCTTGATCACGGGAATGCCGCCGGCGACCGCGGCCTCGTAGGCAAGCGAAACGCCGCGCGCCTCGGCAGCGCGGGCCAGTGCCGTGCCGTGGTGGGCGAGCAGCGCCTTGTTGGCCGTGACGACGTGCCGGCCGGCGGCAATCGCCGCCTCGATGGTCCTGCGCGCCGGGCCGTCGCTGCCGCCGATCAGCTCGACGACGATGTCGGCGTCGGCCCGGCGGGCCATGTCGGCCGGGTCGTCGAACCAGGCAATGCCGTCGAGCGGAACGCCGCGGTCGCGCGCGCGGTCACGCGCGCTGACGGCCGTGACGATGATCGGCCGACCACAGCGCTTTTGCAGCAGCGTGCCGTTTTCGGTCAGCAGCTTGAGGACGCCGGCCCCGACCGTACCCAGACCGGCGATCGCGATCTTGATCGGTGGTTTCAACTTGCAATCTTCTTGTTCGCGGCCGGCGTGGCACGCAACTGCGTCGGGGGATGCGGCAGTGCGTCGGCCTCGCCGAAGAAAGTCTTGATGTTGCGTACCGCCTGGCGGATGCGCTGCACGTTCTCGACGAGCGCGAGACGGACATGCCCGTCGCCGTACTCGCCGAAGCCGATGCCCGGCGACACGGCCACGTTGGCGCGCTCGAGCAGCAGTTTGGCAAACTCGAGCGAACCCAAATGCGCGAACCGGGGCGGAATCGGCGCCCAGGCGAACATCGACGCCGGCGGACTCGGCACCTCCCAGCCGGCCTGCGCAAGGCCGCTGATCAGCACGTCGCGGCGCTGGCGGTACATCTCGCGAATCTCGCGCACGCAGTCCTGCGGCCCGTTGAGGGCGGCCGCGGCAGCGACCTGAATCGGCGTGAACGCGCCGTAGTCGAGATAGGACTTGATGCGCGCCAGCGCCGCAATGAGCGTCTTGTTGCCGGCGGCGAAGCCGACGCGCCAGCCGGGCATCGAGTACGTCTTGCTCATCGACGTGAACTCGACGGCGATCTCCTTGGCGCCCGGGATCTGCAGGATCGATGGCGGCGGCGTGTCGGTAAAGTAGATCTCCGCGTAGGCGAGGTCCGATAGAATCCAGATCTTGTGGTAGCGGCAAAAATCGACGACCTCGCCATAGAAGTCGAGATCGACGACCTGTGCGGTCGGGTTCGACGGGAAACTGAGCACGAGCGCCAGCGGCGACGGCACGGAATGCTTCACCGCCCGCTTCAGGCTGGCGAAGAAATCGTGCCCCTCCCCGATCGGAATGTGCCGCAGCGCCGCGCCGGCCATGATGAAGCCGTAGGGATGGATCGGGTAGCTCGGGTTCGGAACCAGGATGATATCGCCTGGGCTGGTGATTGCCGCCGCCAGATTGGCGAGCCCTTCCTTGGAGCCGAGTGTCACGATCGTCTCGGTCTCGGGATCGATATCGACGTTGAACCGGCGCTTGTAATACGCCGCATGTGCCTTGCGTAGGCCGGGAATGCCCTTCGACATCGAATAGCGGTGCGTGCGCGGATCACGCACCGTTTCGATCAGCTTGTCGACGATGTGCTGCGGCGTCGCCGTGTCCGGGTTGCCCATGCCGAGGTCGATGATGTCGCGGCCGGCCGCCCGCGCGCGCGCCTTCATCGTGTTGACCTCGGCAAACACGTAGGGCGGCAGACGGCGGATACGGTAGAACTCGTTGTCCATTCGGCTCACGCGCTAAAATCTTGATCGAGACCGCTCGGGCTTGTCCGATCGGGTCACGAAGTATCTAATTCGACGGCCTCTAATAATCGACAAAAATCTCTACCGCCCGATCCGTCGGCCGACTTTCGGCCTCGCGCTGAACGATACGGTTTGCCGGGACGCCGAGATCGATCAGGACACGGGCGAGCTCAGCACGTTTCTCGGCGCCGGGGCCGCCGACCAGCCGCACCCGGCCGCTGGTTTGGATCGCCATCCGCGCCGCGTCTTCCAGCACCTTGCGGCTGAAAGGCGCGAGGTCCCCCAGGTCTCCCTGCACGACCACGCTGCCCATGAAGGCGCTGGACGGGACGTCGGGCCGCGGGGCGACGACGGCCTGCTGCTGGGCCGCCGTTCCGCCATCCGGCGACGCGGCAGCTGACGGTGGCGGTGCCGACGTGCGCTCCTGGGAGCTGCGCCGCGCCGCTCGACGCGGCGGCGGGTCGGGCGGGATCGGAGCGCTGCGTAGCGCCTCGTCGGCCCGCCGGGCGGAGTCGCGATCGGCCGTCAGGGCGGCGAGTTCCGCCTGCCGCTCCAGGGGCGGTGCCACCTCGGGGCGCAGCGGTACCGTCGCCAGGTTGGGAAACGGGCGTCCCTCGGCCGGGGGTGGCTCGATATCCGGCCCGCACGCCCCGAGCAATCCGGCCGCAAGCATGAGGCCGAGCACGGTCCACCCCCTGCACCGACTCGAAAAATCCGGCCCAAAGGATTGATTTGACGAAGTTTGTTCCATATCTACGAAGAAGCCAGCGAGACTATCGTATAGTACCCGGGCCGGCGCCGTGCAGCCGATTTGACGGCGTCCTTTCGGGTGGTTGGCCGGACCTGGATTTCTCCTCGGACCGGTTAGTCGGGAAAAGTGCACGGGGCGATCCCATGGCCGATAAATCTGACAGCGACATCAAGTTTCCGGATCCGGTCGAGGTGTCCCGGATGATGGGCAAGATCGCCGAGCAAAGCCAGCGTCTGGTGACCGAGTTCCTGGCGAAGCAGAACGGTGCTGCCGGCTTCGGCATGGCGGACCCGTTCAATATCGGCCAGGCGTTCCTCGACATGACGGCGCGCCTGATGGCCAACCCGTCCAAGCTGGTCGAGGCGCAGCTCTCGCTGTGGAAGGATTACATGGCGCTGTGGCAGTCGACGACCCGGCGCATGCTCGGCGAGCCGGCGGAGCCGGTGATCAAGCCGGCCCCTGACGATCGCCGGTTCAAGGACGCGCTCTGGGACGAGAGTTACGTCTTCGACTTCATCAAGCAGTCCTATCTGCTGACCGCGCGCTGGATGCAGTCGACGGTCCGGCAGGTCGAAGGGCTCGACGAGAAGACGGCAAAGAAGGTCGATTTCTATACGCGCCAGTTCGTCGACGCGATGGCGCCGAGCAACTTCGCACTGACCAATCCCGAGGTCATCCGTGCGACGATCAACACGGGCGGCGAGAACCTGATCAAGGGGCTGTCGAACCTGCTCAGCGACCTGGAGCGCGGCAGGGGGCAGCTCGCCATCAAGATGACCGACATGGAGGCGTTCAAGGTCGGTCAGAACATTGCCGTGACGCCCGGCAAGGTCATCTACCAGAACGACTTGATGCAGCTGATCCAGTACGCGCCGACGACCGCGAACGTGCTGCGGCGGCCGCTGCTGATCATTCCGCCCTGGATCAACAAGTTCTACATCCTTGACCTCCGCGAGAAGAACTCGTTCGTCAAATGGGCCGTCGGTCAGGGTCACACCGTGTTCGTCATTTCCTGGGTGAATCCCGACGAGAGGCTCGCGGACAAGAGCTTCGACGACTATATGGCCGAGGGTCCGCTCGCGGCACTTGAGGCGATCGAGCAGGCGACCGGCGAGCGCGAAGCGAACGTGATCGGCTATTGCCTGGGCGGCACGCTGCTTGCCTGCACGCTTGCCTACATGGCCGCGAAGGGAGATCACCGCATCAAATCAGCGACCTTCTTCGCCACCATGGTCGACTTCGCCGAGGCGGGCGAGCTGTCGGTTTTCATCGACGAGGAACAGCTCGCCGCGCTCGAGGAGCGAATGGACAAGAAAGGTTATCTCGAGGCGCGCGCCATGGCGACGACGTTCAACATGCTGCGCGCCAACGACCTGATCTGGTCGTTCGTCATAAACAACTACCTGCTCGGCAAGGATCCGTTCCCGTTCGACCTGCTGTACTGGAATGCCGATTCGACGCGCATGCCGGCGGCGATGCACAGCTTCTATCTCCGGCAGATGTACCAGGAGAACAAGCTGTCGGCGGGCGAGGTCGAGCTGCTCGGCACCCGGATCGATCTGACGCGGATCACGGTGCCGACGTTCATTCTGGCGACGCGTGAGGATCACATCGCGCCTTGGAAATCGGCATACGTGGCGACACAGATCTACAAGGGGCCCGTGAAGTTCGTGCTCGCCGCCTCGGGCCATATCGCCGGCGTGGTCAATCCGCCCGCGGCCGGTAAGTATTCTCACTGGACGAATGACCGCAATCCGCCGACGCCCGACGAATGGCTCAAGGGTGCGACCCAGCACCCCGGCTCGTGGTGGCCGACCTGGGACGCCTGGGTCAAGCAATACGGTGGCGGCGAAGTGCCCGCGCGCAAACCGGGCGACGGCAAGCTCAAGCCGATCGAGGACGCGCCCGGCTCGTACGTGAAGGTCAAGGCCGAGGACTGAGCCGGCGCCTCACCGCCGCCAGAACGGCTTCGCAGTCTCGCGTGCGATGTCGAGCCGGGTCAATCCGATGTCCCGCAGCACCCGGTCGTCGATCCTGCCGAGCTCGTGCCGTGCCCGCGCGCGTTCCTGCCAATCCGTTACCGAATCGGCGGCGGCAATGGCGCCGCTCTTCAGCAAGCTGCCGGTGCGCTGCACCGCACCGGCAAGCGCGCGTGGGATGGCGTGATTTGTCTCGTGCCGCCAGCCGAGCGGCATATGCGTTCCCGGAAATATCCGCATGCCACGCTCCTGCGTTCTGTGCCATCCGGTTGCTCACGACGGATGGCCGAATATGCATGGCATACGTTCATAGACCATCATGCGCGATGGCGCTGTGATCCCGATCACCGGTTGCGCGATTTTTCCGCCGGTTCGGACCGGCGGATCAATCAGGCACGGACACAGTCAAGATCGGTGACTCCGCACCGCGCATGAGGCGCTGTCCGGACAGCCGTCGCGATGCCTCGATCCCTGCCAAGCTACGGCTTGTGCCTTGCCTGGCGCGGTATCGTCTCAACGGCCGCAAAGCTCGCGGTGCTCGGCAGCGAGCGCGGCATAGCGGCCCGGAAGCCGCTCGATCAGCGCGATGTCATCGGGCGTCAGGTCGCGCAACTTCCGCGCGGGACTGCCGCCCCATAGCTCGCCGCGCTTGACCCGCTTACCAGGGGTGACCAGTGCGCCGGCCGCGACCATCGCGCCGCTCTCGACCACGGCCCCATCCAGCACGCACGCCTTGATGCCGATCATGCACTTGTCCTCCAGCGTGCAGCCGTGGAGCACGACCATGTGCCCGATCGTCACATCGTCGCCGATGATGGTCGGAAAATCGCCGCCCATCCCGGTACAGTGGATCATGGATCCGTCCTGAATGTTCGTGCGCGCGCCGATCCGGATCTTGTTCACGTCGCCGCGCACGATCACGCCGTACCAGAGACTGGACTCAGGACCGATCTCGACGTCGCCGATCACGGTCGCATTGGGTGCGATGAACGCACCTTCGGCGACTCGCGGGACGTGGTCGCGATACGGCAGGACAAGGCCGCTCATGAGAGCCCGAGCATGAGTGCGATGTTCTGCACCGCCGCGCCCGATGCGCCCTTGCCAAGGTTGTCGAGCCGCGCCACCAGGACGGCTTGGCGCCGCTTCTCGTTGGCGTAGACACGCAGTTCCAGCCGGTCGGTTCCGTTGAGGGCCTCGGGCTCGATCCGGCCGGCATCTCCCCCCTCCACCGGCACCACCTGTACGAGCCGGCTGCCTGCATAGCGCGCGGCAAGCGCCGCCTGAAGATCGGCCGCCGTCGGCCGGCCCGGCAGCGTGTCGAGATGCAGCGGCACGCTCACCAGCATGCCCTGACGGAAATTGCCGACAGAGGGCACGAAGATCGGACGGCGTGTCAGGCCGGAATACAGCTGCAGCTCCGGCAGATGCTTGTGCTCGAGGCCAAGACCATAGAGTTCGAACGCCGGCGCGCGCCCGGACTCATAGGCCTCGATCATGCTGCGGCCGCCGCCGGAATAGCCGCTGACCGCATTGATCGTCACCGGATAATCGGGCGGCATCAAACCCGCGTCGACCAGCGGCCGCAGCAGCGCGATCGCGCCTGTCGGATAGCAGCCCGGATTTGCCACGCGCCGCGCGGTGCGGATCGCCTGCGCCTGGCCCGCATCCAGTTCCGGAAATCCGTAGACCCAGCCCGGCGCGACGCGATGGGCGGTGCTGGCGTCGACGATGCGCGGCCCTTTGTCGCCCAAGGCATCGATCATTGCGACGGCTTCGCGCGCGGCATCGTCCGGCAGGCACAGCACCACCAGATCGACCTCGGCCATGATGTCGCGACGCGCGGCCGGATCCTTGCGATGCTCGGGCGCGATGCTTTTGAGCGTGATGCCGGACAACGCCTCGAGCCGCTGGCGGATGCCGAGCCCCGTCGTGCCGGCTTCGCCGTCGATGAATACGGTGCGGGTCAGTGTGGTGATGCTGTCCATGGATCAAATCCTCAAGGGCGAACAGCTTAGTCCAAAATCGAAGGGGCGCTCCAGCGAGGAACGCCCCTTCGTACGTGCGCCCCTCGGCGGGGCCGATCGCGGACGCGATCAGCGCTTCGAGAACTGGAAGCTGCGTCGCGCCTTGGCCCGACCGTATTTCTTGCGCTCGACGACACGCGCGTCGCGCGTCAGGAAGCCGCCGGCCTTGAGCGATGGCCGCAATTCCGGCTCGTAATACGTCAGGGCTTTGCTGATGCCATGGCGGACCGCGCCGGCCTGGCCGGAAAGGCCACCACCGGTCACCGTCGCCCACACGTCGAACTGTCCGACGCGATTGGCCGTCACGAACGGCTGCTGGATGATCATGCGTAGCGCCGGGCGGGCAAAATACACGTGCCCCTCACGGCCATTGATCACGATCTTGCCCGAGCCGGGCTTGATCCACACGCGCGCCACCGCGTTCTTGCGCTTGCCGGTCGCATAGGAACGACCCTGCGCGTCGCGCTTCGGTTCGGGCAGTTCGCGCGTCTGCTGCGCAGCGATGTTGGCCGCCGCCGTGGCCATCGCCAGATCGGCGAGTGTACGGGTCGTGGTGACGGGAGACTTGTTCTCCGCCATGTTCAGGCGCTCCGCTTGTTCTTGGCGTTGAGCTTCGCGAGGTCGAGAACCGTCGGGTTCTGCGCCGCATGCGGATGCTCGGGGCCACGATAGACCTTGAGGTTGGTCAATTGCCGGCGTGCGAGCGGGCTGTCCTTTTTCATCATGCGCCGCACGGCGTTCTCGATCACCCGCTCCGGGTGCTTGCCCGTCAGCAACTGCTGCGGGGTGCGCTTCTTCACGCCGCCCGGATAGCCGGTATGCCAGTAAAAGACGCTGTCAGTCGCCTTGCGGCCGGTGATGCGTACCTTTTCGGCGTTGATGACGATGACGTTGTCGCCGCAGTCGACATGCGGGGTGAACGTCGGCTTGTGCTTGCCCTTGAGTCGCGCGGCGACGATGGAAGCAAGACGGCCCAGCACGACGCCCTCCGCATCGATCAGGACCCACTTCTTCGCCTTTGCCGCCTCGGCAGGCGTGATGGAAACGGTTTTCATAATCACTACCGAAAGCTTTGCGTTGTGTCGGGGCGCCTCTGGCGGTTGGCGCCGCCGGCGAGGCACGTACGACCGCAGCCCCGTCGAAGGCCGCGGAATATCGCGTCGCGCTGCCTCCGTGTCAACAGCGAAACGCCCCTGAAAACCATTTGTTTAAGGCTGCGGTATTATATTGCCGCACCCTAAGCTTCTGATCCAGCGATTTCTCTGCCGTCTTCACGTACGCTGCGGCCGTCCGGAATCGCATAGGTTCCCGTTGCGTGCGCGACGGGTTGCGCGTCGCCTTCCGAGTAGATGAAAACCTCGCCATAGACGAGCCGCCGCCCTGCGCGGATGAGACGCGCTTTCGCCACCACGTCGGCGGGCTTGGGTCGGCGCAGGAAATTCACGGTGAGGTTCGACGTCACCGCGTCTTCGCCGTTCTCCGCGACGCTCATCACCACCGCATAGAGCGCGTAATCGGCCAATGCCATCATTGCCGGCCCGCTCACCGTCCCGCCGGCCCGGACGAACTCCGCCCGAAACGGCAGTCGCACCTCGGCCTTGCCCATCTCGAGCGCCTCGACCTCGAGGCCGAACACGGCCGCAAGGGGCGTCGTCCGGCGTGTTGTCGTGACGAAATCCGCGATCGAAATCCGTGACATGGTTCCCCTCACCCCCGCTTCCGCCGGTTTCCCTCTGTGTTGATTTGCCGGTTATTTTGACGGCTGTTCATATTTCTGAACGGCGTATAGCATATGGATATGCCTAGGGCCACGCCCAGCCCAGCCGGAGAGCGCCCCGGCCCCGCGACCGACGCGCGCCGTGGCGCCATCCGCGACTTCAAGCGGCAGACGATCCTGAACGCCGCGCGGGAAATCTTTGCATCCCAAGGCCTTGAAGGCGCGACCCTCCGGGCCATCGCGCAGGCCGCCGGGTATACGCCGGGCGCGGTCTACGCCTATTACCCGACCAAAGAGGCCATCTATGCCGACATCCTGGCCGGATCGCTGCTCGCGCTGCGAATTGCCGTTGAAGCCGCGGGCACCGCCGCATCGAGCGACGAGATGCGCGTCCGGCGCATGATTCGCGCCTTCTTCGACTACTACCGCGCCCATCCTCAGGAGCTCGATCTCGGCTTTTATCTATTCCAGGGTCTAAGGCCCCGGGGTTTGACGCCCGACCTCGACCGTATGCTCAACAGCCGGCTCATTGCCGTGCTTCTGAAGATTCGACACGCCCTCGTACGGCTCGGCCGCCTTACGTCCGAAGCCGCGCACCGCGAAACCGTCGCAACCATGTGCCACATCGCGGGCGTGCTGCTGATGGCCAACACCGGGCGCCTGAAAACGCTCGACAGCTCGCCGGAACCCCTCATCGATCACTACATCGATACGCTTGTTCAACGTCTTAAGCTGAATTCCTGGGACGGCTATCAAGCTGCACGAACGACACCTGAGATAAAACTTTAAGGGAGGAAAAAATGTCCAATTCAACCGCGACGATAAGCCGGGAAGATACGGTTCTGGTTGAAAAGAATGGTCCAGTTACGACCGTAATCCTGAACCGGCCGGAGGTACGGAATGCAGTTGATCCGGCGACTGGGCGCAAGCTGGTCGAGGCGTTCCTGGCGTTCGAACAGGATCCCGAAGCGGTCGTTGCCGTGTTCTGGGGAAAGGGCGGCGCGTTCTGTGCCGGCGGCGACCTGAAGGCCTTGTCGCAGAGCGGCGGCGAGGCCTGGATGGAGGACCTCAAATTCCAGGAAACCGGAAACGGCGAACTCCCGCCGGGCCCGCTGGGGCCGTCGCGGCTCCAGCTCTCGAAGCCGGTCATTGCGGCTGTCGCCGGCCCTGCCGTGGCCGGCGGCATGGAACTCGCCCTGTGGTGCGACCTGCGCGTAATGGAGGAGGACGCCTATTTCGGCGTCTACTGTCGGCGCTGGGGCGTGCCGCTGATCGACGGCGGCACCGTGCGCCTGCCGCGCCTCGTCGGCCAGGGTCGCGCCCTGGACATCATCCTGACCGGCCGCAAGGTTCCGGCGGACGAAGCGCTGCGAATCGGCATGTGCGAACGTGTCGTGCCAACGGGCAAATCGCGCGAGGCCGCCGAGGCCCTGGCCCACGAGATTGCCCGCTTTCCCCGGGAATGCATGCTGGCGGACCGAAACTCGGTCCACCGCGCCTGGGGCATGCCCCTCCGCGAGGCGATGCGGCAGGAATACTGGAACGGCATGTCATGCCTGCGGAACGAAGGCATTGCCGGTGCCGGTCGGTTCGCCGCCGGAAAGGGCCGGCACGGCGACTACCGGGACATCTGAAGATACCGTCCGGCCGACCGGTCGTATCATCGAGAGCGGCGACAAAGAAGCGCGTGTCAGTCACGCCCCGGTGACACCATTCGATCGTCGGATCCACCATCGCGGCCAGGTGCATGCCATGCTCGCGCCGCCCGGCGTCACGCCGTACGCTCTCAAGGTTGTTCCCTTCCTCGACGAGATCGGCAAAGCGGGTGCTATCGGCCTGCCGTCGCGACGCGTCGCCTTGTGACGGACGTTCGGTTTCGTTCCACTCCGGCGCTCGCTAAAATGGCGGCGCGTCGCTCGGGCGATTGCCTTGCGCGGCGCGGTCAACCATGTTCAGTAGCGAGTCCCGTCGTTTGCATTCTGGTTTGAACGGAGCCCCGAGACCGTGACCGCACTCGCCCAATCTACACCGGCAACAGACCCCGACGTCCTTCTGCGACGCGATCAGGACGGTGTTGCGATTCTCACCCTCAATCGTCCTGCCCAGCGGAACGCACTGTCGGCTGCCCTCATGTCGGCCCTTCAGGGAGCCCTGGACCGCCTTCACGACGATCGATCGGTGAAGGTCGTCGTCATCGAAGGCGCGGGCCCGGCATTTTGCTCCGGGCACGACTTGAAGGAGCTGCGCGCCAACCCAACCCGGCAGGCGTATGAGGCAGTGTTCGCCCAGTGCAGCCGCCTGATGATGACCATTACCCGGCTACCGAAGCCGGTCATTGCCAAGGTTCACGGCGTCGCCACCGCCGCGGGCTGTCAGCTTGTCGCCACATGCGATCTCGCCGTTGCGGCCAGAAGCGCGAGGTTCGCGACTCCGGGCGTCAATATCGGCCTGTTCTGCTCCACGCCGATGGTGGCCCTGTCACGTGCCGTGGGGCGAAAGCCGGCGATGGAGATGTTGCTTACCGGCGATCTGATCGACGCCGAAACGGCGCGCAGCTTCGGCCTCGTCAATCGCGTCGTCGACGATGCGGAGCTCGACCGCGCCACTTTGGCTCTGGCAGGCCAGATCGCCTCCAAGTCGCCGCTGACGCTCGCCATCGGCAAGGAGGCGTTCTACAAGCAGGCCGAGCTCGGGCTCGAACAAGCCTATGCCTATGCAAGCGAGGTGATGACGCGCAACATGCTGGCGCGCGATGCGGAGCTCGGCATCGACGCCTTCATCAACAAACAACCGCAACCGAAATGGCAGGGTTGCTGACTCCATGAACGACATGACCGCCCCCCGGACGACGCCGCCGGTCGATCACGACAACTACACGGACGCCTATCTGCGCGACATCCTGCGTCGTGTCCGCACGATCGCGATGGTCGGCGCCAGCACCAACTGGAACCGGCCCAGTTATTTCGCGATGAAGTACCTTCAGGCGAAGGGCTATCGCGTCATTCCCGTCAATCCGACCGCCGCCGGCGAGACGATCCTCGGCGAAAAGATCTACGCCAGTCTCAAGGAAATTCCCGAGAAAATCGACATGGTCGACATTTTCCGCAAGTCCGAGGCCGCGGGTCCGATCGTCGCCGAGGCGATCGAGATCGGCGCCAAGGTCGTGTGGATGCAGCTCGGCGTGCGCAACGACGAGGCCGCCGCACAGGCGGAGGCGGCGGGCCTGCAGGTCGTCATGAACCGCTGCCCCAAGATCGAGTACGGGCGCCTGCATGGCGAACTCTCCTGGGGTGGCATCAATTCCGGGATCATCTCGTCGAAGCGCCCGAAGCTGCGCCGGCAGTGACCGACGGCAATCAACTGCCGCTCCACTTCGCGCGGCACCTCTGCTATAAGCCGCCCAGCATTGGGGAGTAGCCGCCTCCGCCCCGCTTGGGTGCGAGGGGGCACGCGTCAACATACTTGGCTCGTTCCGGGCCATGGCGCGCGCGGTCGTATCGATCTGGCGAGACCATTGGCACAAGGCCTTCGTCGTGGCTGGGCGTAGGGCTCGTGCCATTGGCTCAACCCTCGCCCGGCCGCGCCTTCTTGCCGAATGGATGCCGTCCTTTCCTCGACGTTCGCTGTCGCCATTGCCGAAATCGGCGACAAAACACAGCTCCTCGCACTCCTGCTCGCCGCACGCTACCGACAGCCGGTCCCGGTGATCGCCGGCATCCTGCTGGCGACCCTGGCCAATCATGCGGCGGCGGCCCTCGCCGGCGTCTGGATCGACCACCTCGCCGGCCCGGCGATCATGCGATGGGCGGTTGGGCTGTCGTTTCTGGCCGTCGCCATCTGGACGCTGATCCCGGACAAACTGGATACCGGCGACACGCCGCGAATGAAGCGCGCAGGCCCGTTCGTCGCGACGCTCGTCTACTTTTTCCTGGTGGAAATGGGTGACAAGACGCAGATCGCAACCATCGTGCTGGCCGCCCGCTTCGATTCGCTGGTGGCGGTTGTTATCGGCACCACGGCAGGCATGCTCGTCGCGAACGCGCCGGTTGTCCTCTTTGGCGACGGCATCGCCAAACGGCTGCCGCTCCACCTGATCCGGCTTGGTGCGGCGGCCCTCTTTGCGATCATGGGTCTCATCGCGCTGATCGACCCGGGGTTGACGAACGGCTCCCTCTCGCCTTGACTGGGGCCCGGATAAAAGCGCTCGCGCGGGGACCCCTGCCGGGCGCTTTTGTTTGCGCCCCTGATCCGCCTGGATGCGACTGTCTCACGGTCTTGCGCTTCCGTCGTCTCACGGTTTTGCCGCTCGCCCCGCCCTGCCTGTGATCGCCATTCACAAAACGTCGGTAAGCCATTGTTCCATATAAGTCCGACGGCGCGTGACACCGTGCCGAGACGGATGAGACGTCTGCGACGGGTGAGACGCCTGAGACTCGTGAGACAGGCGAGACTCATGAGACAGGTGAAAACTCGCGAGGCAGGTGCGATGCGCGCCGGTCCGCGCCACAGGACCGGGTCCGGTAGCTGGCCGCCTGTCGGGCCGGGAGACGCCCAGTCAGAGTCCCCTAGTCCGCTTCAGATGGGCTTCGCGGTAAAAGACGTAGATGCCGCTGGCGACGATGATGGTGGCGCCGACGATCGTCCAGAGATCGGGGAAGTCTCCGAACACGACGAACCCGAGGACGGTGGCCCAGACGATGCCGGAATAGCTGTAGGGCGCCAATGTCGACGCGGGCGCGGCGTTGTAGGCATGGATCAGCAGGTAATGACCGAGGCCGCCCATGACGCCGAGCACGATCATGGCGCCCCAGCCGAACGCATCCGGTTGGGTCCAGAAGAATGGGGCAAGCGCGGAAAATCCGAGCGCGCCGATCGTTCCGGTGTAGAAGATGGTCGTCTGCGGGCTGTCGACCCCCGCCAGCATGCGCGTCGCGAGGTGGTAGCATGCGTTCAGCGTCGCCATTGCCAGCGCGATGAACGCGGCCCAGTGCATCACGCCGGCACCGGGCCGCAGGACGATCAGCAACCCGACGAAGCCGGCGCAAATCGCGGACCAGCGGCGCACGCCGACATGCTCTTTCAGCACGAAGAACGCGAGGGCGGTGACGATGAGCGGCGCCACGAACGAAATCGCCGCCGCATCGGCGAGCGGAATGAAGCTGATCGCCGTGAAGAACAGGAGCGTGACGGCCATGAGCAGGCTTGCCCGCAGCAGTTGAAAGCCGGGACGCGCCGACCGGAACGGCCGCAGCAATCCATAGCGCGGCACCAGCATCAGCAGGAAGGCTGCGTGAAACACATAGCGCGCCCACGCGACCTGGACGACGTGATAGTCCCGCGTCAGATACTTCGCGAGCGCATCCATGCAGGCGAACATGAAAAGCGCCACCAGGTACAAGGCGATGCCGCGCGGAACGGTGCTGGCCGTGAACGCCGGCTTGGGATTCATGTCGCTGCTTTCAGGGCGAGGATCGGTTGATTTTCACCGCGGGAACCGGCCGTGGGACCTGGATCAGCCCCGCTCGCTTCTACCACACCCGGCCTTGGAATGATCATATTTCCGGTGCATGACGGCGCAGGATTCTACCGCTCCCCGCGTGTAACCGCAGAAAGCGCCCCGACCGATCGCCCGGATGCAGAGCAAGAGCGACGATGACCTGATGTTGGCGGCCGGCGGCGGCGACGCAGCTGCCTTCGGCTGCCTCGTGGCGCGTCACCTTCCACGGGCGTCCGCGCTGGCGGCACGGATCGTGGGCAGCCGCAGCGATGCGGAGGAGATCGTGCAAGAGGCGTTCCTGCGGGCATGGATCAAGGCTCCCGATTGGCGCCGCCGCGCCGATCCGGCCGGGGGCGCGACCTTCGCAACCTGGCTCTACCGGGTCGTCGTCAATCTTTGCCTCGACCGGAAGCGTCGTCCTGAACCGGCAGGGCTCGATGCGGCCGCGCATGTCGCAGACCCGGCGCCGGACGGTCTCGCGACGGCGACGCAGCGCCAGATCGCGGCGCGGGTGGCATCCGCGGTCGCGAACCTGCCGGACCGGCAACGGGCAGCACTCGTCCTGTGTCACTACGAAGGGGTCAGCAACGTCGAGGCCGCGGCCATTCTCGATGTCAGCGTCGGGGCACTCGAGTCCCTGCTCGTCCGCGCCCGACGGCAGTTGCGCACGGCTTTGGCGGATCTGAATGTGGAGGAAGCCGGCGGATGAACCCGGAACGATTGATCGAAATTCTGAACGCCTACGGTGCCGACCCGATGCGCTGGCCGGCCGAGGAGCGTGAGGCGGCACGTGCGCTGCTTGCGTGCGCGCCCGAAGTGCGCGCGACGTTGCGCGAGGCGATGGACCTGGATCATGCGCTACGGGCGTGGACGAACCCGGTCGAACCGCCCTTCGACGCTGCGCGGTTGAGCGCGCGGATAACGGCGAGCCGGCCGCGGCCCGGCGTGTTCCGTCCGCTGTTCCGCCGGCGGTCCGTGCTGGCGTGGCCGAGCGTGGCGGGCCTTGCCGCCGCCGCCGTGGCCGGATTTCTCGTTGGCTGGGCGGGACCGGATTTCAATCTTCGCGACCGCACGGACGCCGAGCTGGTCGACCGGCTGGCGTTGCTCAGTACGATCGAGGATGCAACATGGTGAACGGTGCGAGAAGCCGGCGTTGGATGCCGGTCGTTCTTGTCGCTTCGCTTGGGCTGAACGTTTTCCTTGCCGGCATCGTCGGCGGCAGCTGGTTCTCGGATGAGCCCTCCGCCGTCCCGGCCGCGGCCGGCGCGCCGAACCGGGGACCTGGCGGCGACATGCCGGGACGATCGCTCATCAGGCGCATGGCTGCCACGCTGCCGCCCGAGCATCGCACGGCGTTCGAGGCAACCATGGCCAGCCATCGGCCCGAGCTCGAGAAAGCTGCAGCGGCCGTCCGTGAGGCCCGCGACATGGTCCGCAATGCGCTCGCGCAGGACCCGTTCGATCGCGCGGCGCTGGACGCCGCGTTCACCGAACTGCGACGACGCAACGACGTTCTGCAAGCGACGATACAGCGAGCGATCGCCGAAGCCGCAGCGGATTTGCCGGTGGACGCGCGCAAGCGGCTCCTTGCCTGGCGATCGGTGCCGCCGCCCTCCGAACGGCAATGAGATGCGGTCGGCCGAGCGGCTTAAGCCCGCTCGGCGATGATCGAAAGGAATTCGCGCCGGGTCCTCGGATCGGTCCGAAAGCTGCCCAGCATCTGGCTCGTGACCATGCTGACGCCGCTCTTGTGGACGCCGCGCGTCGTCATGCACTGGTGCGTCGCCTCGATCACGACGGCGACCCCGCGCGGACGCAGCACGTCATGAATGGTCCGGGCAATCTGCGCGGTCAGCTTTTCCTGGATCTGCAGGCGCGCCGCATAGGCCTCCACGACCCGCGCCAGTTTTGAAATGCCGACGACGCGCTTGTGCGGCAGGTAGGCGACATGGGCGCGCCCGATGATCGGGGCGATGTGGTGCTCGCAGAAGGACTCGAACCGGATGTCGCGCAGCACCACCATCTCGTCGTAGCCGTCGGTCTCCTCGAAGGTCCGGCGCAGGAACTCCTCGGGGTCGATGGCGTAGCCCGAAAACCACTCCTCGTAGGCCCGCACCACCCGCGCCGGCGTCTCCGCCAGCCCCTCGCGATCCGGGTCGTCCCCTGCCCAGCGGATCAGCGTCCGAACCGCCGCCTCCGCCTCCGCTCGGGTTGGCCGCGTTTCGTCCTGGGCCTGTTTTCGCCAACGAATATCTCGGGAAGTGGCAGCCCTTTCAGTGAATTCCATTAGAATCTTCCTAATTCTCTTTCACTCTCTCTTTCATTCTACGGCCACACCCCTTTCCCATGGAGCTGGGCCGGCCGCCGGCAGGATCAACCCACAAGCTTGCAATGGTTCGATTACCGAGCGCCGCAAGAAGTTCCCGGACCGTTCCGCGGTCTCCGGTATGTCGCAGAGGTGCTTGCGTTGCAACCACCGAGACGTGGTAGCGGCGCCTGCCGCAAGGGACGAATCGGAAGGCTGCTCCCTGCCGCAGCCTACCAGCCGCCACGGATTTCGTGCGAAAAGTGAGGAAGGCGCCGACAGAGCGGCCGCAGATCATGAATTCAGGAGGAGGAATGGATACGGTGCTCGAGCCAGGGCTCAGGGTCGTCGTCACCGCCGGTGCGGCCGGGATCGGTCGCCGGATCGCGGAGCGGTTCTCGGCCAACGGCGCTAGAGTCCACATATGCGACATCGACGATGCTGCGCTTGCCGAATTCGGCAAGGCCAATCCGACCGTCGGCGTCACGAGGGCTGATGTCGCAGTGCCTGGCGACGTCGATCGATTGTTCGACGAAGCCGTGTCCGCGCTGGGTGGACTCGACGTCCTCGTCAACAATGCCGGCATCGCCGGGCCCACCGCGCCCGTCGAGGAGATCTCGCTCGAGGATTGGCGCCGTACGCTCGCCGTGAATCTCGAAGGACAGTTTCTCTGCACGCGGCGCGCGGTGCCGCTGCTGCGGCAGGCCGGCGGCGGCGTCATCATCAATCTATCCTCCGCCGCCGGTCGGTTCGGATTCGCGCGACGCACGCCCTATTCCGCCTCGAAATGGGGCGTCGTCGGTTTCACCAAGAGCCTCGCGATCGAGCTCGGCCCCGACAACATTCGCGTCAACGCCATTCTGCCGGGCGCCGTCGACGGCCCGCGCATCCGGCGCGTGATCGCGGCGAAGGCCGAATCGCTCGGCGTCCCGTATGCCGAGATGGAGAAGAAATACGTCGCCCAAGCATCGCTCCGGCGCATGGTGACGGCGGATGACATCGCGGCGATGGCCCTGTTTCTCGCCGGACCGGGCGGACTCAACATTTCCGGCCAGGCCATCGCCGTTGACGCTGACACGCAATACATCGTGTGACGCCGTTCCCGAGCATTGTCAGCCCAAGGAAAACGCCATGGCACAAACGGAACCGATGAAGATGGTGGCGCCGATGGAGGTCGGGATCGCGGTCCGCGACCTCGACCAAATGAGAGAGTTCTACACGCGCGTGCTCGGGTTCGAGGAAATATCGACCGTGCAGGTGCCCTCGGACAAGACCGCGGCCAGTGCGATGGCAACCGATGGCGCGACCGTCGTGCGCGTCCAGACGCCGTACGGCGAACGCATCAAGCTGCTGTCGGCGCCATCGACGAACGCGACGGAACGGCCGCACTGGCTGCTGGAACGGGCCGGCCTCGCCTATCTTACGTTCATCGTCCGGGATATCGCGGCCGAGCACCGGCGGCTTCGCGCGGCCGGCGTCCAGCTCATGAGTGACGGGCCGATCGAGAACAGGCCGGGTCTTCGGGTCCTGTTTTTCCGGGACCCCGAAGGGAATACGCTGGAACTCGTCGAGTACGCCGATCTCGGCAGCTATCGGCCGGACCTGGCGCACGGCGCCTAGCGTCTCCGGCTAAAGGCCGCCGGCCGGTGCGGCCGCCATGCCGGAAAGGCCGATATCGGGCTTCGTCTGCCCGTTCGGCCTGGTCTCGCCATACGTCTTGGACTCGGATGCGGCGTACGCCCTGCCCGACGGCGACGGGACGTGCCCCTTTTCCGCGTCCCAGCGCTTGCACGCGCCATCGATGACCGCACCTGTTTCGACCGTCAGCGATTCGTAGAAGACGTCGCCCGTGACCTTGGCGGTCTTGGCGATCTGGACGATTTTCGCCCGGATCGGGCCGGTCACCACGCCGCGTATGTGAATCGTGTCGGCCTTGACCTCGCCGCGCACGGCGCCGCTCTCGCCGATCGTGACTGCCTTCGCCTTGAGATTGCCCTCGATGGCGCCGTCGAGCTGCACGTCGCCATCGCTGGTAACGTTGCCGACGACGCGGAAATCGGAACTGACGATCGACGGCATGCCGCGCCTGGCCGACGTCGAACCTTCCCTGCCATTGCCCTTAGATCTGGAAAACATGCGCGCGCGCCTCCAGGAACCGTTTGGGGTCGATTGCCTTGCCCTTGAACAGCACTTCGTAATGCAGATGCGGGCCCGTACCGCGGCCGGTCGAACCGACGGCGCCGATCTGCGTCCGCGGCCCGACGGTCTGACCCGGCCGCACGGCGATGCGCGAGAGGTGGCCGTAGCGGGTTCGCAAGCCGAAACCGTGGTCGATCTCGACGAGATTGCCGTATTGGCCGCTACGGGCGGCAATCGTCACCTTCCCCCGTGCGGCCGCCAATACCGCGGTTCCCGGCGGGGCGACGAGATCGATGCCGTTGTGCATCGCCAGCTCGCCGTTGAGCGGATCGCGACGAACGCCGAACGGACTCCCGATCTGATAACGGGTGAGCGGGACCCCGACAGGCAGGGCCTGCAGGGCCCGCCGCAATGCAACCAGCCGGTTAACCTGCTTGCCGAGCTGCGCCAGCTCGGCATGCGACGGGTTGGTGCGCATTGTGCGCGGAACCTGAATGAACGGCCCCCCGGCTCCGCCGTGCGAGCGGCCGGCGGCGAGCAGGCGCTCGACGTCGAGCCCGAGCTGCGAAACCGAACGCGAGCCGCGCTCGATCAGCTCCTTGGCCTGCTCGATCAGCTTCGCAACCGCGTCCTGATCGACATTGGCCCCCTTGACGCGACGCTCGGTGGCTGACTTCTCGGCTATGACGCGCTTATGCTCCGCCTCGAGTCGCTGGCGCGCCGCCTCGCTCTCGGCCAACCGCCGCTCCAGTTCCTCGACACGTTTCGTCAGCGGTTCGGCCGCCCCGGCCTCCGGCCTGTGGATCCCGGATCCGGCGGCGGCCTGCTGGAAGGCATGGAGCCGCTCGGTCAGCACGCGGGCGTACCGCGCCTCCCGGGCCATGTCCACATGCATATTGAGGAACCAGCCGAGCGCGCATGCGACAAAAGCCATGCTGGCGACCGCCGCCCACTGGACGGCTGGCGACAGGCGTACGAAACGCATGCCGCGCGGCGAGCGCACGATGATCTGGCGTTCTGAAAACAGGGCTGGACGATTTGTTCTCATTAGTTTCCCCCCCTCGTCGTCACGCCCCATGGTTGCACAACTCGCCGGCCGGCGCCTGTGACTCTCCCGTAACAAATGGCCCGGTCCATCCCCCGCACCCCCATCGGGCAGTCGCAGGCTGGCCCTAGACCTGCCGGTTTTTTCGGGAATTTGCGCAGGATTTGTTAAGACCTGCGGTCCCTATGCGAACCGGCCGCGGTTGGCCCACGCCGCCAGCGCGGCGAGGGCACTCACAACTACAACGATAATCGCTGCCAGAGCGTTAACTTGGGGGGACAGACCCAGCCGCACGCTCGAGAAGATCACAAGGGGCAGCGTGGTCGTCCCGGGCCCAGCCACAAAACTTGCGATCACGACGTCGTCCAGCGACAGCGTGAAGGCGAGCAGCCAGCCCGCCACCAGCGCCGGTGCAATCAGCGGCAGGGTGATCCGCCAGAACACCGTCGCAGGGCGCGCCCCCAGATCCGCGGCGGCCTCCTCCACCGCCCGATCGAAGCCGGCGAGCCGTGCCTGGACGATCACGGCGACGAAGGCCATGGACAACGTCGCATGCGCGACCACGATCATGCCGAACCCTCTCGATGCCGGCCAGCCCACGGCCTGATCCATGGACACGAACATCAGCAGCAGCGAGAGACCGGTAATGACCTCCGGCATGATCAACGGTGCCGCCAGCAACCCGGCGAAGAGCCATCGCAGCCGAAAGCGGCCGTACCGGGCCAGCGCGACGCCGGCAAGTGTGCCGATTGCGACCGCAAGTGTGGCGCTGCATGCGGCGACGACGAGGCTGAGCCACGCCGCGTCGAGGATTCGCTCGTTCCGAAGGAGCTCGCCGTACCACTTCGTCGAGAACCCGGTCCAGACGGTGACGAGGCGCGACTCGTTGAAGGAAAAGACGATGAGCAGGAGAATCGGGAGGTAGAGGAACGCATAGCCCAGCCCGAGTACGATCAGGAGGCCGCCGGCGCGATGGCGCGTCATGGGCCGACCTCTCGCGCCCCCTCGCGCGGGGCGAGCATGTGCTGCAGGATCGCGACCGGCACGACGAGAAGCGCGGTCAGGGCGACCGCAATCGAGGCCGCGACCGGCCAATCCCGGTTATTGAAGAACTCGATCCACAGCAGCCGGCCGATCATCGGTGTATCCGGGCCGCCGAGCAGTTCCGGAATGACGAATTCGCCGACGGCCGGAACGAAGACGAGGAGCATGCCTGCCACAACCCCCGACAGCGTGAGCGGCAGCGTCACCGACAGGAAGCGACGCCAGGGCCGGCTCCCGAGGTCGGCCGCGGCCTCGAGCAGGTTCGGGTCGAGCCTTTCGATGCTCGCATAGAGCGGCAGGATCATGAACGGCAGATACGCATAGATGATGCCGAGATGAACGGCGAAGGCATTGTTCATCAATTGCAGCGGCGCGCCGATGATGCCGAGGTCGATCAGCACCTGGTTGATGAGTCCGGTCGGCCGCAGAAGCGTCATCCAAGCGTAGATCCGGATGAGGAACGAGGTCCAGAACGGCAGGATCACCAGGGCCAGCAGCAGACCGCGCCAGCGGGCCTGCGCCCGCGCGATCGCGTAGGCCATCGGATAGCCGATGAGCAGGCAGACGAAACTTGACGTCGCCGCGATCCGTATCGCGTTTCCGAGCGCCGCAAGATAAAGCGTGTCCTCGACGATCAAACGGTAACTGTCGAGCACGGGGCCGAAGGCGTAAGGCGGCTGGGAATCGGTCGCGACGGAGAGGCTGATCGCGACGACGATCGAGAACGGCAGCAGGATGAAGGCCGACAGCCAGAGCCATGGCACGCCGAGAACGGCTGCGCGCATCGGGCCGTGCTCGCGCCAGACGGTCACCTGTCTATTTCCGTAGCACGACACCGGCATCGGCCGGCCACGAGATTTCGACGATGTCGCCGCTCGACGGCATGCCGGCGCCATTCCCGTGCGGAACGCTGACGCGAACCCGAGCGCCGGCGCCGATCTCGACATGCACGGCCGAGGATTCGCCGAGGAACTCGATGTGCCGCACCACGCCGCGCCGCACGTTTGCCCCCGGCCCCGCCCCGCCGACGCGGATCTTCTCGGGCCGCACGGCGACCGACACTGCATCGCCGATATCCGCAGCGGCACCATCCGTCGCGCGTATGTCCGGCCCACCATCGTCCGGTCGGATGGTCAGCATCCGGCCGACACGCTCGATGACCCGGCCTTCGAACAGGTTGATCTGACCGATGAAGCTGGCGACGAAGCGTGAGGCCGGACGATCGTAGATCTCGCGCGGCGTGCCGACCTGGACGATGCGCCCGCGCTCCATGACCGCAAGGCGGCCCGCCAGCGACATGGCCTCCTCCTGGTCGTGAGTCACCAGAATGAACGTGATGCCGACCCGCTTCTGGATCGCGACGAGCTCGACGCGCATCTGTTCGCGCAGCTTGCGGTCCAGGGCCGCCATCGGCTCGTCCAGCAGAAGCAGCTTCGGCAGCTTGGCGAGACTGCGCGCAAGCGCCACGCGCTGGCGTTGTCCCCCCGAGAGTTGATGCGGACGGCGTGCCGCATACTCGGACATTTGAACGAGTTCCAGCATCTCCCGGATCCGCGCATCGATCGTCTCGCGCGGCAGCCGGTCCTGCTTGAGGCCGAACGCGATGTTGCCCCGCACCGTCATGTGCGGAAACAGCGCGTAGGACTGGAACACCGTGTTCACGGGGCGCTCATACGCGGGCAGGCCGGTTACGTCGCGCCCCTCGATACGGATACGGCCCGAATCCGGCCTTTCCAGTCCGGCGATGATCCGCAGCAGCGTCGTCTTCCCGCTGCCTGAGGCGCCGAGCAGCGCAAAAAGCTCGCCCGGGCCGATCTGGAGATCGACATCCGCAAGCGCCGGTACGCCGGCGAAAGACTTGGAAATGCTTTCGACGGCGAGCAGCGGCCCCCGGTGATCGGTAGTCATGCGCGATCTAGCGGCCGGTCGTGATCCGAGTCCATTCGCGTGTGCGCCGCCGCTCGTAGCTGCGGTCGGCCGGCGTGATCGCATAGAGGCGCTGCCGGATTTCGGCCGGCGGGTAAATCGTCGGATCGTCCCTGATCTCGGGCTTGACCATCGGCAGCGACTCCGGGACGCCGTTCGCGTACCCGATGAAGTTCGTGTTCGTCGCCGCGATTTCCGGCCGAAGCACGAAGTCGAGAAACTTGTGCGCATTCGCGGCATTCGGCGCATCCGCCGGGATGGCCCAGGCGTCGATCCATATTTGGGCGCCTTCGGTCGGAATCGCATACTCGACGCGCACGCCCCGGCCCGCCTCCTCCGCCCGGTTGGCGGCCTGCTTGATGTCGCCGGAGTATCCGAAGACCAGACACGCATCGCCGTTGGCGAGCGCATCGATATAGCCGGACGATTGCCACTTGCGCACGTAGGGACGGATCCGCATCAGAACCTCGGCCGCCTTGTCGAGATCGCCCGTGTCCTTGCTGTCCGGATCGAGCCCGAGATAGGCCAGCGCCGCCGGAAAGACGTCCGTCGGCGAGTCGAGCATCAGCACGCCGCATTCCTGGAAACGTGAGACGATCGCCGGATCGAACAGGACCTTCAGCGAATAGACCGGCGCATCGGGCATGAGGCGGAGCACGCGTTCGGCGTTGTAGCCGATACCCGTCGTTCCCCACATCCACGGTATGGCGTACCGGTTGCCCGGGTCGAATCGCGCGAGCTGTTTCATCAGCTCGGGGTCGAGTCTGCCGTAATTCGTCAGCCGCGAGCGATCGATCGACTGATAGAGACCCGCGGGAATCTGGCGCGCCAGAAACGGCGACGCCGTCGGCGCGACGAGATCGTAGCCGCTGCCGCCTGCCCGCAGCTTGGCATCGAGCACTTCGTTCGAATCGTAGACGTCGTAGACGACCTTGATGCCCGTTTCGGCTTCGAAGCGCCTGAGCGTCGCTTCGTCGATGTAGTCGTTCCAGTTGTAGATGTTGACGACGCCTTGGGCCGCGCCCGGGCCGCCCCACAGGACGGCAAGGCAGGCGCTCCACACGGCAACGATGAAATCGCGTGCAGTCCGCTTCATTCCCCCAGGCCTCTTGCCGCCGCCGCAGCGGCGATTGATCTCGCGGTTCGGCGGTGGTGTCAATGCCCGGCTGCGGCCGCGGCCTGCGGGCGCTGCCTCTCGTTCCGCCAAGGTCGGGCTGGGCTAGAAGCCGAGTGCGGCGCCGTCGCTTCGCGGGTCTGCCGCACCTTCGATCAAGCCGTCCTGACCGTGCACCACGATGCCGGCATGGCCCATCATCTCTTCGAACGGGCCGACGACCTCCACATCGTGCCCGGCGCGCCGCATTGCCTCGATCAAGGCCGGGTCGAAGCGGGATTCGATCTTGAGATTGGTCGTCGCCGCCCCCCAGGTGCGCCCGAGCAGCCAACGCGGCGCGGTCACGGCCTGCTGCACTTCCTGTCCATAGAGCGCATAGCGCGTGAACAGGGCCGCCTGGGTCTGCGGCTGGCCCTCACCGCCCATCGTGCCGTAGACCATGGTGCGGCCGTCGGCCAGCCGCGCGAGGGCCGGCTGGATCGTGTGGAAGGGTCTGCGTCGCGGCCGCAGATGGTTGTGGTGCTGCTCGTCGAGTGAGAACGAGATCCCGCGATTCTGCCAGGTGATCCCGCTGCCCGGGAGAACGACGCCGGACCCGAACTCCCAATAGAGGCTTTGAATGAAGCTGACCGCGCGACCCTCGCGGTCGATTGCCCCGAGCCAGACCGTGTCGCCGCAGTTTGCCGCCTGCGGCCAGGGCGCTGCACGGCGCCGATCGATGTTGCGCGCCATTTCGGCCACGCGCTCCGGCGCGAGGAAGGCGGCCGGATCATGTGTCATGTATTCCGGGTCGGTCACATAGCGGTCGCGTATGCGGAACGCCTGCTTGGTCGCCTCGACGAGGCCATGCAGAAACTCGAACCCTTCCGCCGTCTCGACGCCGAGGCGATCGTAGACGGAAAGCAGAAGCAGCGACGCGAGGCCCTGGGTCGGCGGCGGCAGGTTGTAGACGTCGTGGCCGGCGATCCGGGCCCGCAACGGCGGCACGATGCGCGCGCGATAGCCCTGGAAATCGTCGAATCCCAGCGGACTGCCGAGAGCGGCCAGGTCCTTGGCGATCGATCGCGCCAGATCGCCGCGGTAGAAGTCGTCGAGACCCGACCGCGCGAGATGCTCCAGGCTCGCGGCGAGCGCCGTTTGGCGGAAGCAGGCGCCGATTTCCGGCGGACGCCCGTCGATCAGGAATGCGTGCGCGAACCCGGGAATGTCGGCGAGCTCGCCGAGCTTGTTGCGCGTGTTCGCGTGCTGCGTCCCGGTGACCGCAATTCCGTCTCGCGCATAGGCGATCGCGTCTTCGAGCAAACGCGACAGCGGCAACGGCCTGGCGCAGATCTTCTTGTTGATCTCGAGCGCCTGCTGCCAGCCGCCGACGGCGCCGGCCACGGTCAAGGCGGCCAAAGGACCGCGGCTGGGAATCGTCGCATGCCCCTGCTCGCGGTACAGGCGGATATCCGCCTTGGCAGCCGCAGGTCCGCACGCGTCGATTCCGATCGGCTCCTGGCCGGGTATCGAGATGAGCCAGAAGTTGTCGCCGCCGAGCCCGTTCATGTGCGGATAGACGACGGCGATTGTCGCCGCCGCCGCGACCATCGCCTCGATGGCGGTGCCGCCCTCCTCCAGAACACGCAGGCCCGCACGGCTGGCCAGATGATGAGGCGAAGTTACCATCCCGCGGAAGGCACGCTTGGTCTGCAGCATCTCTGTCTTGGGCTCCGTGACTAATGTGAAACGAGGGGCATCGCGCGGGTCGGCTGTGTATCGAGCCAGGCGCGCATGACCGTTACCGCGCCGGCCAGCGCATCCCAGCCGGACGTGTGGCCGATGGCATCGATGGCCGCGAGTCCGGCACCAAGGGCGTCCGCGCGCCCGCCGATCACCGCGTTCAGTGCCGCGTGCAGCGCCGCGCTGCCGAGACCGTGGGCCGCCGCTGCCAGATGCGCGCGGCTGATGTCGTTCGTGCTGCACGCGACGAGCGGCTCCAGGGTTGTCCAGATTGCATCGCGCAGGCCCGTCAGTCCAAGTAGGGAGAGCGCCACCATCGCGCCGCCCAGAAAATCGTCGCCGGATGGCGTAAGGCCGGGGCCGAGCCCCAGGAGCGAGCCGAGCGACCGAGGGACGGTCCTGCGACCCCCATGCCGCGAGAGAACATCCGCCCGCACGAGACCGGCAAGATCGTCGGCCGGACCTGCGGCCGTCCTGGCCACGATCGGCAAGGGCCCGCACCGCCCTGTCCGGCTGGCCAGAACCGCCAGTCCGTCGTGCGGCATGATGTCGGCGACCATCGCATCGAACGAATCCAGACCCGAGGCGAGCGTCACGGCGTCCCAGGCCCCAACGGCGGGCGGCATCCACTCGATCGAGCCTGCAAGGCGGAGCCGCGCCGCCGTGCCGATGCGAATGATGCCACGCGCGACCGTCACCGGATCACCGGCGGCGATTTCGCCGTTTCCCCATGTCGCCGCGGGCCGGCACTCGTGCAGAACGTTGAGCGGCCCCGCCCCAAGCGTGCGCGGGCCGAAACAGACCCATTCACCGCCGAGTTCGACGTAGAAGCTGCGCTCGAATACCGCGCGGATCTCGCCTCTCGCCCCTTCGCGCAAGGCACGACGGGCCACCGGGCCGACCTCGAGAATTTGCAGGACGTCTCGTGGACGCGACTCAGGCATTGTCCGCCACGATGTGTGTGCCGGACTCGCCCTTCAATGCCGCCAGCGCTTCGTCGAGATGGCCGATGATGACCCGTTCGCCGCCGCCCTCGAGGAACCGGATCGCGGCCTCGATTTTCGGCCCCATGCTGCCCGGCGGGAAATGTCCCTGCGCGTGCAGCATCTTCAGTTCGCGCAAGCTGATGCGATCGAGCTCGCGCTGATCGGGCTTGCCGAAGTTGATCGCGACCTTGCGGATCGCCGTCAGAATCATCATGTGCCCGATGCCGAGCACGTTGGCCATGTGCGCCGAGGTAAGATCCTTGTCGATGACGGCGGACACGCCATGCCGCACGCCTTTCGGGCCGCGCACCACCGGTATCCCCCCGCCGCCGCCGGCGATCACCACGGTGCCGCGCCGCGCCAGCACCTGTATCAGCGAAATGTCAACGATGTGCCGCGGCTTGGGTGAAGGCACCACGTGGCGCCAGCCGCGCCCTGAGTCCTCCTTCATGAGCCAGCCGAGTTCCCGGCTGATCTCTTCCGCCTGCTCCTTCGTGAAGAACGGACCAATGGGCTTGGTCGGATTGTCGAATGCGGGATCGTCCGGATCGACCTCGACCTGGGTCAGCAGGCATGCGACGTGGCGGGGATTGTCGACCTCGCGCAGCGCGTTTTCCAGCGCCTGCATCAGCAGGTATGCAATGCCGCCCTGGCTGTGGGCGACGCAGATATCCAGGGACATCGGCGGGATCCGGTCGCGCGTGAGCGCCTGACGCATCAGGATCTTGCCGACGACCGGGCCGTTGCCGTGGGTGATGACCAGTTCGTTGTCGAGTTGCGCCAACGGAAGCAGCGCCTGCGCCGTGCGCGCGGCGATCGTCTTCTGCTCGTCCGACGTGCCGCGGATGTTCTCGGGATGCGTGGCATTGCCGCCGACCGCAACCAGCAAACGGCGAGGTAGTTGCTCGTCCTTCGGCATCGACTGCCTCCTGCCGCTTACGGGCGGCACGCCGCCAGCGCGAGTTCCGCTGCCTGTGCGTTCGATGGCGCGACGATGACGCCGGCCCGTTCGAGCGTCGCGATCTGGCGCGAACGCACCTGGGGATCGTCCTCGGTGCCCGTCACCGATCCGATGATCGGCGGACCGTCGCGCGATGCGTCGGCCACGATCGACGCCAGATGACCGGCCGGATCGGGATGAGCCCCGAAGCCGATGACCACATCGATCAGAACGGCCCCGACCCGTCGATCCTTGAGCGTCTCGCGCAGCATGTCGTCGCGTACGGATGGATCGATCATCGGATGCGGACGGCCGCGCGTGAACTCGTCGGCGCCGAGATCGACGATCCGATCGATGCCGTCCCCCGCCCCGCTCAGGGGATGAGAGCCGGGAACGGGTGCATTCGAGGCGACCTTGCGACCATGTCGGGCCAGTACGAGCTGCGCTTCCGCGCACAACGTGCCCCCGGAGTAGAGCCCCACCACGATGCCGGCGCGTCGCGCGTATGCGGGAACCGATAGTGATGCATCGGCGCCGATCGCGCGTCCACCCAGGGCATCTTCCGCCGCCGCCTTCAGGGTCGCGGCGAAATGCGCGTTCGGCGGAAGGTCGGCGTCCTTGGCCCCGATGAAGCAGACGGTAAACGGCTTCGTGCTTCGGGCGACGCGCGCCAAGACGGTGCGGGCGACGTCCGGATGCGGCGGCTTCGAGATCAGCACGATGCGGCGCGTCGCCGGATCCGAATCGAGGGCGTCGATCGCCATGAGCGTGGTGATGCCGCCCACCGCCTGACTAAGGTCGCGCCCGCCGACGCCGATGGCATGCGAAATGCCGCCCCCCGCAGCGGCGATGAGGCTGGTCACTTCCTGAATTCCCGTGCCCGAGGCACCGACGATGCCGATGTCGCCGCGCGGGACGCGATTGGCGAACGCCAGGGGAACGCCGTTGATGATCGCAGTGCCGCAATCCGGCCCCATGACGAGCCGCCCGAGCGACCGCGCCTCTTCCTTCAGCGCCCTTTCCTGTTCGACCGCGACGTTGTCGCTGAAGATCATGACGTGCAGGCCCCGGCGCAGCGCCTTGCGTGCCTCGGCGGCGGCGAAATCGCCCGGAACCGAGATGAGCGCCACGTTCGCGTCGGGCATGGCTTTGACGGCGGCGCGTATCGTACGCGGCCTCCAGGTCGTCTGCTCGGCGGCACTGCGGCGCGGCATCTCCAGTTGCGAAATGGCTTCGGCCAATGCCGCGCGGGCGGCCTCGTCGCTGTGTGCCTTGATGCCGATGACGAGATCGTTCCCGTTGGCCGCGGCGCCGGTGTCGGACAGCAGGCCGGCATCCTGCAGGATACGCTTGTTCGATGGCGTGCCCATCATGAGCGCCGCCTCGACGATCCCGGGCATCCCGGCGATCCGGCGCGAAAGCCGCATCAGTGCGACGGAGTCGAGATAAAAGCCCTTGCGGACTTCGTTCAGAACCGTGCCGCTCATGCGACGACCCTCAGCTTTTCCGCCAGCGCGCGCACGGCCTGCTCGAAACACGCTCTGGGCGCCCGGACCACGCCCGCGCCGACCTGACCGATGCCCGGCTCCTTGTGGGCGATCCCGGTATTGATCACGGGCATGATGCCCGAGTCGACCACGAGCCGGACATCGATGCCGGTCGGAACGCCGGCAAAATCGAGCGCCGGAATCGTCCACTCGGGGTTCTCCCCGATCGTGATCTCGCCCATGGCCTTCGTGTAGAGGGCGGCCGACGACGCCGATCCGGCGCCGACGAAACCGGCGACGGCGGGTGATGCCGCCATCGCGAAGCCGCCAAGCCCAATGGTTTCCACGATGGCCGAATCGCCCATGTCCGGATTCGCGTCCGCGGCACTGAAACCTGGAAAATACAGCCCCTGCGGCATCTCGACCGGCGCGACGAACCAGGTATCGCCCGTTCCGCTGACGCGAATGCCGAAATCCGTGCCGTTCCGGCACATCGCCGTGACGATCGAGGATCCCGCAATGCCACGGACGGGGTCCATGATAGCCTTGCCCATGGCCATGGCGATGTTCAGGAAGAACTGATCGTTGCTGCCGAGGAACGAGAGCACCTCGGCGAGGCGCTGGGGATCGCGCGACGTGCGTGCCAGCACGGGCGCGATCTCCCGCAGGAAGAGGCTCGTGCAGGCGACGTTTCGCTGGTGCATCTCGTCGCCCATCGCAAGACCGCGCGCGATGAGGCTCTTGAGCGCGATGCCGCCGACCGACCGGATCGCTTCGCCAAGTGCCGGACCAAAGACGTCGCGCAGCCAGGCCAGGCGCTTGAGGACACTGGCGTCATTGCCGCCGAAGCGCATGACCTTGCCCAGCCCCTCGTTGATCGTGGAATAGGCGCGGTTGCCGAACCGGCGATTTTCGACGACCAGCACCGGCATCGACCGGGTCGTCATCCCGGTCATCGGACCGACGGCGTCGAAGTGATGATTGGGGTGAAAGGCGATGTCGCCGCGCGCCGCGAGCGCCGTGGCCTCGTCGAGATCGGCCGCCCATCCCTCGAACACGATCGCCCCGGCAATGGCGCCCCGCATCGGTCCGCACATCCGGTTCCATTCGATGGGTGGCCCCGAGTGAAGCAGAACGCGTTCCCCGAGGCCGGGGATCGCCTGCCCCGCCGGCACGACATCGATCAGCACCGGATCGCCTTCCAGGATTCGGCGCAGGGCCTCTCTGTTCGCGTCTTCGATAAGTTGCATCCTTGCCCCTGCTTCGCTCACGCGCCGAGTTTGGACAGAAGATCGGCGAGCTCGGGATCCCCGCCGGCGGGCGGCGACCATTCGACATGGATCACGGGAACGCCGGCCGCCGACAATTCGGCCGCAAAGCCTTCGAGCCCGACGTTCACGACCTTGATTTCCGCATCGAGAAGATCGCGGATCGAATTCTGTTCCATGTTCTCCGTTCCAGTCCGGCCGGAATTGCGGGTCGTCCTTCCTGTGCCGGTGCAGTTTGTAAGAGCTTACTTACTTCTGTCAATTCTGGATCCCGCCGCCGCTAGCGGCACCCGTGACGGCCGACCGCCCAGCCGCCAGAATGCAAGCATCGCGTGACGCGTCGGCGGCCTAGGCCGTCGCCCGCGCCCCCTGCCTTCGGCGGGAGCCGAGATCCGCGCGCTCGACCGCCACCGCCGATCGTGCCGTCAGCCATGCCAGGATCAGGTCCTGGGCATGGGCGCGGCGCTGTTCGAGCCAGGCGTCGTCGCCGAGATCCTTGTTGAAGATCGCCGACAGCGTGTAGCGGTTGGAGACATGGAAGTAGCTCTGGGCAACGATGGAGACGTAGAGCTGGATCGGATCGACGTCGGCACGGAACAGGCCCGCCGCGCTCCCGCGACGCAACAGGTCCTCGATCGCCGAAACCAGCGGAACCGTCAGGGACCGGATCTTCTGTGATCTGTTCAGATATCGGGCGCGCATCATGTTCTCGTTGTTTATCAGCGAGATGTAATCGACGTGGCGCCCGAAGAACGAAAACGTGAAGTCGATCAGCCGGCGCATGCCCTCGATCGGGTCGAGATTGCCCAGCTGCAGGCGCTGCTCTTCGGCCCGGATCTCCGTATAGACCCGCTCGAGCACCGCAAGATAAAGCCCCGCCTTGTCGTGAAAGTAGTGATAGAGGAGCCGCATATTGGTCTTGCTGCGACGTGAGATCGCCTCGACCCTGCCCCCCTCGAATCCGTGGCGGCAGAACTCGACGGTCGCCGCCTTGAGAATCGCCTCCTTCGATCTCGCCGGATTCCGCCGCCGAATCGCCGGCGGCGCGGCTGCATTCGTCGTCGTTTCGGTAGTCCGCTTGGCGTCCATCGGTGCCCTCTTCTTGATCAAACCACCGGCGCCGGCTCCATACGTCACGATGTGTTCTGGCACGGATGCCCGGCAACTAGCCGCCTTCGGAAGTGAGACGCACGTCCGACCTACACGTCTCAAACTTTCATCACATTGCTCGACACTTAGGCTGCAATGGTCTGCTTGACACCCGTTCCGGGTATTTAAATACTTTCTTACTTAGCGCGCGGGAAGCCCGAGCCGTTGCGGATACCGGGCGAACACAGGGAGGTGCGCATGAAACTGGTTCTTTCCATCTCGATCGGCCGACGGACCGCCGCCACGTTCGTCGCAGGCCTGGCTCTCCTGCTTCCGGCCGTTCATGGTTCGGCCTGGGCTGCGGATCCGATCAAGATCGGCCAGGTCGCGGCGCTGTCGGGCCCCTCGGCGCAGTCGGGCGAGGCCATCACGCGCGGCCTGCAGGTCGCGATCGACGAGATCAACGCCAAAGGCGGTCTGCTCGGCGGCCGCAAGATCGAACTCGTCCAGCGCGACGACGAATCGAATCCGCCCCGCGGCCTGACCGCGGCGCGCGAGCTGATCTTCAAGGAGAAGGTAGCCGCGCTCTTCGGCGGCCTCGACTCGCCCGTGTCGCTCGCCATCGTGCCGCTGGCGAACAAGGAGAAAGTACCGTTCATCGGCGTCTGGGCCGCGGCGACGCCCATTACGCGCAACGGCGCGAACCCGAACTTCGTCTTCCGCGTATCGGCGGTCGACGAGTTCGTCGACACCAGGCTGCTGAAGCACGCCAGCGAGAAGCTCGGCGCGAAGAAGGCGGGGCTGATCCTGATCAACAATCCCTGGGGCGAATCGAACGAAAAGGGCCTTAAGGCGGCCGACGCGAAAAACCCGAACATCGAGATCGTCGGCGTCGAGAAATTCGAGAACAACGACGTGGACCTGGTCCCGCAGCTCACGCGCCTGAAGCAGGCCGGCGCGGACGTGCTCATCCTCGTCGGCAATGCCGCCCCGGGCGCGCAGGTCATGAAGTCGCGGGAGCGTATGGGCTGGAACGTGCCGGTCGTGTCGCACTGGGGCATTTCCGGCGGACGGTTCCCCGAGCTTGCCGGCCCGACCGCGGGCGATGCGCATTTCGTCCAGACCTACTCGTTCTTCGGCGACCTGAACCCGGTCGGGCAGCGGCTCATGGCCGCACTGAAAAACAAGTATCCGGACATCAAGGGCCCCGAAGACATCTTCTCTCCGGTCGGCACAGCCAATGCCTATGATGCAATGCATCTGCTGGCGAAAGCGATCGAAAAGGCCGGAAGCACCGACGGCGACGCCATCCGCAGGTCGCTCGAAAACCTCGGGACGCATGAAGGGCTGATCAAGACGTACAATAATCCCTTCTCCAAGGACGAGCACGACGCCCTCGGTCCCGACGATTACGTGATGGTCCGCTACGAAGGCGAACGGATCGTCCCCGTCAAGTAACGTCAGGTAGCTGATGCGACGCGGGCGGCCGGATGTGTCGCCCGCTTCTTCTTGAGTTCCAGCAAGAGACTGGACGTAAATGCTGCTGATCTCGGCACTGATTACTGGGCTCGGCCTCGGAAGCATGTACGGGCTTCTCGCGCTCGGGTTCTATGTCACCTATGCCGTTTCCAACACGGTGAACTTCGCCCAGGGCAGCACGATGATGCTGGGCGCCGTGATTGCCTTCACGTTCGGCGTCACGCTGGGCTGGCCCATGTGGATCGCCATCGCACTGGCTCTCGTCCTCTGCGCGGTCTGGGGCGTGATCGTCGAGCGGGTCGCGGTGCATCCGTTCGTGGTCCGCGGCTCGAACTCGTGGCTGATGGCGACCGTCGCGCTCGGCATCATCCTCGAGAACGTGGTCCTGTTCACCTTCGGCAAGGATCCGCGCGGCATGCCGCCGAGCGTGCTCACGACCGACGCGTTTTACCTGGCGGACATCAAGATCCAGCCCCTCCAGATCGTGATTCCCGCGACCGGGCTGGCGATCGCCATCTGCCTGCAATACGTGTCGACCAGAACCAAATACGGCAAAGCATTGCTGGCGGTGGTTCAGAATGCCGACGCGGCCCGCCTGATGGGCATCAATGTCACCGTCGCGATCCTGGCTGCGTTTGCGCTGTCGGGGCTTTTTGCCGGCGTCGCCGGCGTGCTGATCGCGCCGCTGTTCACGATCTCGGCTTCGATGGGAACGCTGTTCGGGATCAAGGCGTTTGCCGTTGCCATTCTCGGCGGGATCACCAATCCCTGGGGCGTCGTCGTTGCCGGCCTGATCTACGGGCTGGCCGAGGCCTCCATCACGGCGCTGCTGGGCTCCACCTACACCCAGATTGTCACCTTCTCCCTCGTCATCTTGGCGCTGGCCATCAGGCCGCACGGCCTCTTCGGGCAGGCGGCGGTGAAGAAGGTATAGCCATGACGCCTCGCATCGCCCTCATCTCGTTCGCCGCAATCCTCGCCGCCGCCGCAGCCATCTGGCATGCGGACGGCTATCAGCTCTATACCCTCGTCCTGGTCGGCCTGACGGCGATCGTCGGCATCGGGCTGAACGTGCTGCTCGGGCTCACCGGACAGATCTCGCTCGGCCACGTCGCGTTCTACGCGATCGGCGCCTATACGGTCGGCATCCTGACGACCGACGCGGGCTGGAGCTTCTGGCTCGCGCTGCCGGCTGCCGCCCTCCTCGCCGGACTCGCCGGCGCGCTTCTGGCCATTCCGGCGCTGCGCGTCAAAGGCCCCTATCTGGCGATGGTGACGATTGCGTTCGGCTTCGTCGTCGAACAGGGGGCGGCTGAATGGCGCGACCTCACAGGGGGGTGGAACGGCCTGCTGAACATTCCGCCACCCAGCGCATTCGGCCTGGATTTCAGCGAACGGGAAATCGCGCTGCTCGTACTCGCCCTGACCGTGGCATCGATCTGGTTCTTCGCACGGCTCAGCCGCGGGCCCTGGGGGCAGGCGATGCGCGCGATCCGGGACTCCGAAGTCGCCAGCCAGTCGATCGGTCTCAACCCGGTCGTCATCCGCACGTCTGCCTTCGTGCTGTCGGCGGTGATGGCAGGCATCGCCGGCGGCGTATACGCCTCGATAAGCAGCTTCATCAGTCCCGAGTCGTTCCCCTTCTTCCAGTCCATCCTGTTCCTGCTCGTGGTCATGATCGGCGGCGCCGATACGGTTCTCGGACCGCTGCTGGGCGCCTTCGTCGTCGTCCTTCTGCCCGAGCTCCTTTCATGGCTGGCCGAGTACCGGCTGCTCTTCGTCGGCGTCCTGCTCCTGATCGTTCTGCGGCTTGCCCCCGAAGGCATCGTGGGCCTGATCGCCAAGCTGTTCGGCAAGCAAGATCTCGGCGACGCGCCGCGACGGACCCAGGACGTTGCCGCGTTTCTTTCGCGTCGTGCGGCGCCGCACGGCCTTTCCGTGAAGGGTTTGTCGATCTCGTTCGGCGGCGTTCGTGCCGTCAGCAATCTGAGCTTCGAAGCCCGCGCGGGTGAGATCACCAGCCTGATCGGACCGAACGGCGCCGGCAAGACGACGGCACTCAACCTCATCTGCGGCTTCTATAAGCCGGACGCCGGTTCGGTATCGGTCGGCGAACGCCAGCTGGCCGGAAGTCCGTCGCACCGGATCGCAGCGGCCGGCGTGGCGCGTACCTATCAGACCACCCAGCTCTTCGGGCAAATGTCCGTACTCAACAACGTCGCCTTGGCCTTGAGGCGCGGTTCGCTGAGCTGGATGAGCCTGCTGGGCGGCGGTGCGAACGCCGCTGAGCCACTTGCGGAAAGCCTGCTCGCCTTCGTTGGGTTTGCCGGACCCGTCCGCCAGAAGGCGGCCGCCCTTGCCCATGTCGACAAGCGTCTGGTTGAAATCGCACGCGCGCTGGCGACCCGGCCGGACATCCTGCTTCTCGACGAGCCGGCCGCCGGACTGAATTCGGAAGATACCAAGCGTCTGGGTCACCTGCTTCGCCAGATCGCGGATCTTGGCATCGCCGTGATTCTGGTCGAGCACGACATGGACCTCGTCATGGGCATTTCCGATCACGTGGTCGTCCTTGATGCGGGCACCAAGATCGCGGACGGGGTCCCCGAGACGGTCCGCAACGACCCGGCGGTGCTCAAGGCCTATCTCGGCGAGAAGCAGACGAAAGGCCGTGCGCGGCCCGCGCCCTGGACGCCGGCCGGCGCTCCCGTGCTCGCCGTTACCAATCTGTCTGCCGGGTACGGCGCGGCACCGGTTCTGCGTTCGGTCGATCTCGGCGTCGCCACTGGCGAGATGGTCTGCGTGCTCGGCGCCAACGGCGCGGGCAAGTCCACGTTGATGCGCTCGCTTAGCGGCCTGCACCGTCCCGTCGACGGCGAAATCCGCCTCGCCGCGCAGGACATCGGGTCCCTGCCCGCGCATCGGATCGCGCGGGAAGGCCTGATCCTGGTTCCCGAGGGTCGCCAGGTCTTCCCCGAGTTGAGCGTCATCGACAACATCCGCCTGGGCGCCTTTGCCAGAGGGTCCGACGACCTGTCCGCCGATGTCGAGCGGATGCTCGATCGCTTTCCGCGTTTGCGGGAACGGCAGCATCAGAAGGCCGGGCTGCTGTCGGGCGGTGAGCAGCAGATGCTGGCGATCGCACGCGGTCTGATTGCGCGGCCGAAGATCATCCTCCTGGACGAGCCTTCACTCGGCCTGGCACCGGCCCTGATCGAAAACCTCTATGCCATCCTCGCGGATCTGAGAGACGAAGGGGTGACGATCCTTCTGGTCGACCAGATGGCCGGGCTCGCCCTTTCGATCGCCGATCGCGCTTACGTCCTGCAGTCCGGGAAATTCGCCTATAGCGGCCCGGCCGGCGCGCTCGCCGAGGACACCGCGCTCGAAAAGGCGTATCTGGGCGGCGCCTGAAGCGCCGGCCGAAAGAGCTGACACGCGATCTGATGGACCTGATCCTCCGCAACGCCCGAATTCCCTCGAACCCGAACGCCGTCGTCGATATCGGCATCGATCAGGGGCGGATCGCCGTCATCCAACCTGGGCTTGCCGCGACGGGCGAAGAGCTCGACGTCGGCGGCAGGCTCGTGTCTCCCGGCTTCGTCGAAACGCACATCCACCTCGACAAGTCCTGCATCCTCGATCGCTGCCGCGCCGAGCGCGGCGATCTCGACGAAGCGATACAGGAGGTTGCCCGCGCCAAGCGGTCCTTCACGGCGGAGGACGTGTACCGACGCGCCAAGCGGACGCTCGAGCGTTGCATCCTCCAGGGCACGACGCACATGCGCACGCATCTCGAGGTCGATCCGGGCATCGGGTTGCGCGGCCTCGAAGGCGTTCTGCCGCTCGTCAAGGAATACAGCTGGGCGATCGACATCGAGATCTGCATATTCCCGCAGGAAGGGCTCCTCAACAATCCGGGCACCGAGGAGCTGATGATCGAGGCGCTGAAACGCGGCGGCGATCTGATCGGCGCGACACCCTATACGGACACCGACCCGCACGGACAGATCGAGCGTATCTTCCGGATCGCACGCGATTTCGACGTCGACATCGACATGCATCTCGATTTCAGCCTCGATCCGCGCGACATGGATCTGATCGAGGTCTGCCGGCGCACTGAGGAGTTCGGCTACGGCGGGCGCGTCGCGGTCGGCCACGTGACGAAACTCTCCGCGCTTGCCCCTGCGGCCTTCGGCGACGCCGCCCGGCGCATGCGCGACGCTGGCGTGGCCCTGACCGTGCTGCCGTCGACTGATCTTTACCTCATGGGACAGAACCAGCCGTGCAACGTCGCACGCGGCGTAACCCCGGCTCACAAGCTGATCCGGTCGGGCGTGAACTGCTCGCTTGCCACGAACAACGTTCTCAACCCGTTCACGCCGTTCGGCGACTGCTCCCTGATCCGCATGGCGAATCTTTACGCCAATATCTGTCAGGTCGGCGCCCGCGACGACATTGTCGAGTGCTTCAACATGATCACTCGACGCGCAGCGGGGTTGATGAACCTGGACGGCTACGGCGTCGAGGTCGGCAACCCCGCCGACCTCGTCGTGCTCGACTGCGAAAGTCCGGCGGCCGCCATCGCCGAACTGGCGCCGGTTCTCCATGTCTTCAAGCGCGGCCGCAAGACGGTGACGCGCGCCCCGGCGACGTTGCACCGGCCGACGGCCTGAGATCGCCGTTGCCGTGGGCCTTGTCCGGCGCAGGTCCGGTCTCGCGATTGCCCACCTGAAGCCGGGCCTTTATCCTCGCGGCCGGTGCCGGTGAGCGAACCGTATTTGGTGCGGAAATGGGCGAAGCGAGGGGATGACCATGCTGAAAATCTGGGGCCGCAGGAACTCCATCAACGTGCAGAAGGTCATGTGGACGGTGGGCGAGCTCGGCCTGAAGTACGAGCGCATCGACGCCGGCGGCGCCTTCGGCCGCAACAAAGACCCGGATTATCTCGCGCTCAACCCGAATGGACTGGTGCCCACGATCGAGGATGACGGCGTCGTCGTGTGGGAATCCAACGCATGCGTCCGCTATCTCGCCGCCAGGTACGGCGCCGGCACGCTGTGGCCGACCGACCCTGGCGCACGGGCCCGGGCCGACATGTGGATGGACTGGAAACTGTCGACGGCGATTCCCGCAATGGGGCCGGTGTTCCTCGGGCTGATCCGCACGCCGCCCGAACAGCGCGACATGAAGGCGATTACGGCCGCGCAGGCGAAGCTCACCGACGCAATGCGGCTGTTCGATGCGTACATGGCCGACCGCTCCTACGTGGCAGGCGACAGCCTGACCATCGGCGACATTGCCATGGGTGCGGCGACGTACCGCTACCTAACACTCCCGATCGATCGTCCGAAGCTGCCGAACCTGGAAGCGTATTACGAACGGCTCAAGGCCCGCCCGGCCTACGCCGAACACGTGATGATTCCGCTGAGCTGACCGTCGCAGCCGCCGACGGCGAAGGCGACTTTTCCGCTCAAGTCGAGCTGCACTCGAGCTCATGCTCGAAGCCGGCTCCGGACGTGATCGGGGCCGGCACGGCGGAAGCGTCGACCGTGGTCAGTCGAAGAGCAGTCCGCCGTTGAGGTCCATGATCTCGCCGGTGATGAAGCCGGCGAGCGGCGAGACGAAGAACCTGACACAGTGCGCGAACTCTTCCGGTTCGCAGAAGCGGCGCATCGGAATCTGCTGCAGGAGCGCCTGGCGTTGCGCTTCGGTAAGCTGCTCGGTCACCATCGGCGTCTTGACGTAGGCCGGCGCAATCCCGTTCACCGTCACGCCATACTCGACCGACTCCCGCGCGAGGGAGAACGTGAGGGCCTGCAACGCGCCCTTGGACGTCGTGTAGGCGGTGCCGGCCGTAAGCCCGCCCGACTTCATCGCAAACGAGCACGTATTGACGATCCGCCCCCAGCGCCGCGCCTTCATGCCGGGCAGGATCAGCTTCGACAGATAGAAGGCGCCATCCAGATTGACCGCCAGCACCCGGTGCCATTCGTCCGGCGTCGTATCGGCCACCTTGTTGTTCGACAGGATGCCGGCGTTGTTGACGAGCACGTCGACGGGCCCGATCTCCGCCTCGATGCGGCGGACGGCCGCTTCGACCTGGTTGTATTTCGATACGTCGAAGGCGATCGGATAGGCATCGGACCCGAGCGGCGCGGCGACGTCCTTGAGACGCTTTTCGTCGAGGTCGACCATGACCACCACGAAACCGTCCTCGAGCAGGAACTTCACCGTCGCCAACCCCATGGTGCCGGCAGCCCCGGTCACGAGCGCAACCTTGCGCTTAGCCCCTGTCACGTCTTCCTCCACTCGTTCGTCAAGCGGTCAACGCGCCCGGGTACCGACGCCCCCGTTCGTCCGTGTGCAATCTCGCGCGTATGCTTGCGCGTGATCTCGATGCCGTCGAACCGGGAGTGGTCGTGGCCGGCCTGCGTGAGCCCAGGAACAGGCGCAGTGCCGCCGTCCTGCCGGCGGATCAGCGCCGCACGATCTTCACGCCGTTCACTTTCTCCTGCATCTCGAGCAGCGACGGCACGAACTTGTCGCCGAAGCCCACCAGTGAGGCCTGCACGAAGGTCTGGTGGACGACTTCGCCCAGGAATGCCGGGAACCCTGCCGATTCGGCCATGTGCGTGTAGTAGCGCAGGTCCTTCTGTCCGTTCGACAGGCCGAACTTGAACGTTCCCAGATCGCCCTTGAGCGCGGGTGGTGCCATCATCTGGAAAATGCCGCTGTTGACGCCGCCGGCGCCGACGACCTTGACGAACGCATCGAGATCGACGCCGACCTTAGCCGCCATGGCCATCGCCTCGGCGATCAGTGCCGCCTGCCCCATCGCAAGGAAATTATTGATCAGCTTGAGCTTGTGGCCGGCGCCGAGCGGACCGACGTGAAAGATATTCTCGGCGAAGGCTTTCAGCGCAGGCTCGATCTTGGCGAAGACCGCCGGATCCGCACCGACCATCACGTTGAGCCGCCCTTCCTCCGCCTCCTTCGGCGTGCGCGCGAGCGGCGCATCCACCAGCGTCGTTCCCTTCGCCTTCAGATCGGCCGCGATCTTCAACGTGGAATCAGGCTCCGACGTCGAGGTGTCGACGACGATAAGCCCGTCGCGCGCCCCTTCGAGAAGTCCGTCCTTCTTGTAGACGGTCTCCTCGACCTGCGGAGAGCCCGTCACGCAGATGAAGACGATATCGGAATTGCGTGCGAGGTCGGCGGGGTTCTTCCCTTCCTTGGCGCCGAGCTTCACGAGATCCTCGACCGGCGCGCGATTGCGATGGCCGAGCACCGTGACCGGAAAGCCTTTGGTCACGAGGTTCTTCGCCATGCCGTGACCCATCATGCCGACGCCGATGAAGCCGATACGCTGCGAGGACGTCACGTTCGCTCCTCCGTTGAATGTACATTCTATTGTCGTTTAAAAAGAGAATATCTATTCTAAGAATCGATGTAAAGCGCCACGGCCACCCGGCGCGAGCGGGACACCACTGCGGATGCGCGCTCCGAAGACATTCGACGATCTCAGAGCCGAAATCGCGCGCCGCTACGGACGGTTGCCGGCGCGCCTGCAGCAGATCGCCGAGTTCGCGCTTCACCATCCCAACGACATGGCGCTCGGCACCGTCGCAAACATCGCCGGGCGCGCGGGCGTGCAGCCGTCGAGCATCATCCGATTCGCGAATGCGTTCGGCTTTCCCGGGTTCAGCGACATGCAGATGCTGTTCCGCTCGCGGCTCGTCGCCGGCGCCTCGACATATCGCGAGCGGATCGCGACGCTGCATGCCCGCGCAGGCGATGGCCGTCGCGGACCGGGCGCCGCGGCGCTGCTTGCGCAGTTCGTGCGCGACGGCATCGGCGCCCTCGAGCACCTGCACGACACGATCAGCGCGCGCGACCTCGATACTGCCGTCCGGCTCATGGGGCGGGCAGACCAGATCTACCTGCTCGCACAGGGCCGATCGTTTCCCGTTGCCTTTTACCTGCACTACGCCTTGGGTCGCCTTGACCGCCGGTCGATCCTGCTCGACGGCATCGGCGGACTGACCCGGGAAGAGGCGCGGCTCATGTCGCGCACGGATGTCGTGATCGCGATCAGCTTCAAGGAATATTCGCAGGAGGTCGTTGCCGTCACGGCGGACTGCAAGGCGCGCAACGTGCCGGTGATCGCGATCACCGATTCCCCCCTGTCGCCGATCGCCCGGAATGCCGCGGTCGTGTTCGAGACCGGCGAGGATGCCATCCAGCCGTTCCGGTCGCTGGTGGCTCCGATCTGCCTCGCGCAGACCCTCGTCGTCGCCTATGGCGAAACCCTGGAAAACCGAAAGACGTCATGACGAACGAATCCCCTCTCCCGCCTCACGGCCGCCCGCTCGACTTCATCGCCATGGGCCGCGCCGCCGTCGACCTCTATGGCGAGCAGATCGGCGGCAGGCTCGAGGACATGGCAAGCTTCGCCAAGTATCTGGGCGGCTGCCCGGCGAACATCTCCGTCGGCGCGGCGCGGCTCGGCCTGAAGCCGGCGATGATCACCCGCGTCGGCGACGAGCACATGGGCCGCTTCGTGCGCGAGACCCTAGCCGCCGAGGGCGTCGACGTCAGCCATGTCCGCACGGATCCGCACCGGCTGACCGCGCTCGCCATCCTCGGTATCAAGGACAGCGAAACGTTCCCGCTGCTGTTCTACCGCGAGAACTGCGCCGACATGGCGATCTCGCCCGACGACTTCGATGCCGCCTTCATCGCCTCGGCAGCGGCCCTGGTGGTCACCGGCACGCATTTTTCGACGGCGCGGACGGATGAAACCTGCCGCACCGCGATCCGCTACGCGCGCGAAAGCGGCACCAAGGTCGTGCTGGATATCGATTACCGCCCCGTGCTGTGGGGGTTGACCGGGCACGGACTCGGCGAGCGGCGCTACGTCGCCTCGGACAAGGTGTCGCAACACCTGCAGAGCATCGTGCCGTCCTGCGACCTGATCGTGGGCACCGAAGAGGAAATCCATATCGCCGGCGGAACGCCCGACTCGCTGGAAGCGCTCAAGCGCCTGCGCGCGCTGACGCGCGCCACGATCGTCATGAAGATGGGCCCCCAGGGCTGCGTCGTGTTCACCGGCCCCATTCCCGACCGGATCGAGGACGGGCTCGTCGTCAAAGGATTCCCGGTCCAGGTCTACAACGTGCTGGGTGCGGGCGACGGGTTCATGGCCGGGCTGCTGCGCGGCTGGCTACGCGGCGAGGACTGGGCGCGCGCGGCGACCTTCGCCAATGCCTGCGGCGCGCTGGTCGTGTCGCGGCACGGCTGCGCCCCCGCCATGCCGACCTGGACGGAACTCACCGACTTTCTCGCACGCGCCGACCGGCTCTCGAAACTGCACGAGGACACGCGGATCGCCTATCTGCACCGCGTCACCACGCGCCGGAAGGACTGGCCCGAGATATGCGCCCTCGCCTTCGACCATCGCGTCCAGTTCGAGGAGCTGGCGCGGCGGTGCGGCTCGCCGGCCGACCGGATTTCGCGCTTCAAGACCTTGATCGCCGAAGGGGCCTACAAAGGCGCCGACGGATTGCCGTCGGCCGGCATGATCGTCGACGACACCTACGGCCGCGATCCGCTGTTCGCGGCGACCGGCACGGGCCGGTGGCTCGCCCGCCCAATCGAGAAGCCCGGCGCCGTCCCGCTCGAATTCGAAGGCGAATGGGAGCCTGCCATCGCGCTTCGGACCTGGCCCGCCGAGCACGTCGTCAAGTGCCTGGTCCGATATCATCCCGACGATCCCGAACCGCTCAAGGACATCCAGGAGCAGCGCGTGCTCGCGCTCCATCGGGCGTGCATCGCGACGGAACACGAGCTGCTGCTCGAAATCGTGCCGCCGAAAGACAAGGCGGACGACGGAAACGCGCTGGCCGCTGCGATGCATCGCTTCTACGACCTCGGCGTCGTGCCGGACTGGTGGAAACTGCCGCCGTTGGTCGATGCCGACGGCTGGCGCGCCGTCGGCGACGTCGTCCGGGCCCGCGATCCTCATTGCCGGGGCATCCTGGTGCTGGGCCGGGACGCCGGCGGCAGCGACCTGGGCAAGGCCTTCGCCGCCGCCGCGGCGGAACCGCTGGTCCGCGGCTTCGCGGTGGGACGCCAGATCTTCTGGAGCGTGGCCGAAGCCTGGTTTGACGGTAAAATGGACGACCGGAGCGCGATCGAAGCGATCGCCCGGAATTATGCCCGCGTCATCACGCTGTGGCAGACTCGGCACAAGGATCAGGGATAGGACGAGATGGTTCAGACACTTCATCACTACATCAACGGCGAGCGGGTCGCGGGAAAGAGCGGGCGGTTCGGCGACGTGTTCAACCCCGCGACCGGCGAGCGGACGGCGCAGGTTCCCTTTGCGAATGCAACGGAAGTCGGTCACGCCATCGCGGCCGCGGAGAAGGCGCAGGCGGCATGGGCGAACGTGCCGCCGCTGCAGCGCGCCCGGGTCATGTTCCGCTTCAAGGAGCTCGTCGAAAAGAACATGGACGACCTCGCCCGCATGATCACGGCCGAGCACGGCAAGGTTCTTTCCGATGCGAAGGGCTCGCTGATCCGCGGTCTCGAGGTCGTCGAGTTCGCCTGCGGCATCCCGCATCTGCTCAAGGGCGAATTCACTGAAAATGTCGGCCGGGGCATCGACTCCTGGTCCCTACGCCAGCCGCTCGGCGTGTGCGCCGGGATCTCGCCGTTCAACTTCCCGGCCATGGTGCCGATGTGGATGTTCCCGATCGCGCTCGCCTGCGGCAACAGCTTCATCCTGAAGCCGTCGGAGAAGGACCCGTCCTGCCCCCTGCGCCTGGCCGAGCTGATGACCGAGGCCGGCGCGCCCGCGGGCCTGCTCAATGTCGTCAACGGCGACAAGGAGGCGGTGGACGCGCTCCTGTCCGACCCGCGCATCGCGGCGGTCAGCTTCGTCGGCTCGACGCCGATCGCCGAGTACATCTATCGGACCGGCTGCGCGCACAACAAGCGGGTCCAGGCGCTGGGCGGGGCCAAGAACCACATGGTCATCATGCCCGACGCCGACCTCAACCAGGCGACGGACGCGCTGATGGGTGCTGCCTACGGCTCGGCCGGCGAACGCTGCATGGCGATCTCGGTGGCGGTCGCCGTGGGCCCGGTGGCGGACCGCCTGGTCGAACGGCTCGAGCCGCGCGTGCGCGCCCTCAAGGTCGGCCCGGGTACCGATCCCGAGGCCGAAATGGGGCCGCTGGTGACCAAGGCGCATCTCGACCGCGTCCGCAGCTATGTCGATGAGGGCGTGCGCGAGGGCGCCAAGCTGGTGGTCGACGGGCGCGGCCTCAAGCTGCAGGGTTACGAGAACGGTTATTTCCTGGGCGGCTGCCTGTTCGACCACGTGCAGCCGCACATGAAGATCTACAAGGAAGAGATCTTCGGTCCGGTACTGTCGGTCGTGCGCGTGCCGAATTTCGATGCGGCGCTTTCGCTGGTCAACGATCACGAGTTCGGCAACGGCACCGCCATCTTCACGCGCGACGGCGACGCCGCCCGTGAGTTCGCGGCGCGCGCCAAGATCGGCATGGTCGGCGTCAACGTGCCGATCCCGGTGCCGATGGCCTTCCACAGCTTCGGCGGCTGGAAGCGCTCGCTGTTCGGCGACATCCACATGCACGGGCCCGAGGGCGTGCGGTTCTATACCAAGCTCAAGACCATCACCGCGCGCTGGCCGACCGGCATCCGGGCCGGCGCCGAGTTCGTCATGCCGACGATGCAGTGAGCCGCCCACGCTCCTCATCGCGCGACCCGGCGGGTCCGCGGCTCCGGCTTCTCCTCGGCGCCGCCATCGCCATGGGTCCCGGAAAGGCGGACCTGCTCGACGCAATCGACAGAACCGGCTCGATCGCCGCCGCGGGGCGCGAGCTCGGCATGAGTTATCGCCGCGCCTGGCTGCTCGTCGAAACGATGAACGCCTGTTTCCGCGCGCCGCTCGTCGAGGCGATCAAAGGCGGCCGCAGCGGCGGCGGCGCGCGACTGACCAGGATGGGTGCGGAGGTGCTGAAGCGCTATCGCGCCATGGAAACGCGCGCCGCCCGCGCGCTCGCAAGCGAACTCGACGAATTCCGCCGCCTGATGAGAGAGCGTCCGGCGCGTCGGATTTGATCGAGGCGCCGATTGCCGGACGTCACCCCGGGCGATATATTCGACCGTACATATCGGTACCGGAGACCCGAATGCCCGGGATTGCGCGCCGGACTCTGCTTCTATTTCTATCCGGTCTTGCGGCGGGCTTTTCCGTTCCCATGACCGTTCACGCGGCGGATGCGCCGGTCATCGCGGCCGCTTCGAGCCTGAACTTCGCGCTTGCTGACGTGGCCGACCTGTTCGCGCGCGAGACCGGGCAGACCGTACGTCTCAGCTTCGGATCGTCGGGAAATTTCGTGCGTCAGATCGCCCAGGGCGGGCCGTTCGAAATGTTCCTGTCGGCCGATGAAGAATACGTCGCCCGCCTCGTCGCGCAGGGCCTGACGATCGGGCGCGGCGACGTCTATGCCGTCGGCCGCATCGTGCTTTTTGCACCTGACGGGGCGCCGTTCGAGCCTGATCCCGAGATGAACGGCCTGAGAGAGGCCGTCCTTTCCGGCCGGGTCCGGCGTCTTGCCATCGCCAATCCCGAGCTTGCGCCGTATGGGCGCGCCGCCCGCGAGTCCCTGATGCACAAAGGGCTCTGGGACTCCTTCAAGGATCGGCTCGTCCTCGGTGAAAACGTTTCGCAGGCCGCGCAATTCGCGACTTCGGGATCGGCCGATGGCGGCATTTTTGCCTACTCGCTCGCGCTCTCGCCGAACGTGGCCGGACGCGGCCGCTTCGTTCTTCTGCCCGAGCACCTGCACGCGCCGCTGCGGCAGCGAATGGTTCTGATGCGACGCGCCGGCGACGTCGCCAAACGTTTCTACGGCTTCGTGCAGCAACCTGCCGCGCGCGAAATCTTCGCGCGTTATGGCTTCCAGCCTCCGCGCCCCGGCGAATAGGAACGCCGCATGGATTGGTCCGCGCTGATCCTTTCGCTGCAGCTCGCGGGCGGCACGGTGGCCGTCCTGATCCCGTTGGGCATTCTCGCGGCACGCCCGCTCGCCTGGCGGCGCTTCGCGGGCAAAGGCCTGATCGAAGCCCTCATCGCCCTGCCGCTGGTGCTTCCGCCGACCGTTCTCGGCTACTACCTGCTCGTCGCCTTCGGCGGCAACTCGCCGCTCGGCGAGGTTTATGAGAAGCTTGTCGGACGGCCGCTCGTGTTCACCTTCGAAGGCCTCCTCCTCGCCTCGATCCTCTTCAACGTGCCGTTCGGGATTCAGCCGATCCAGCGCGCCTTCGAGGCGATCCCGCCGGCAGTCCGCGAGGCGGCGTGGTGCAGCGGCATGAGCGTCTGGCGCGCGTTCTGGCGCGTCGAACTGCCGCTCGCCTGGCCCGGACTCGTGTCGGCCGCCGTCCTGACATTCGCACATACGCTCGGCGAGTTCGGGGTCGTGCTCATGGTCGGCGGAAACATTCCGGGCGAAACCAGGACGATCGCCATCGCTATCTACGATCGCGTGCAGGCATTCGATACCGACGCGGCCGGCCTGATGTCCGCGGTGCTGCTCGGTCTGTCGTTCCTGGCGATCGGCAGCGTCTACATCCTCGCCAACCGCCGGCCGGCGTCGCATGCGTGACTTGCCCGGCGGCGCAACACTCTCGGTACGTGTCGCTCAGGACGCGCCGATCCCGCTTGATGCGCAGATCGAATGCGCGGCCGGCGAGCTTCTGGCCCTCGTCGGCCCATCCGGAAGCGGCAAGACGACCATCCTCCGCTGCATCGCCGGGCTCGTTTACCCGTCGGACGGCCGCATCGTATGCGGCGGCGAGACGTGGCTCGACACGCGCGCGAAGCTGTGCCTGCCGCCGCAGCGCCGCGCGGTCGGAATCGTCTTTCAGGACTACGCCCTGTTCCCGCACATGACCGCGATCGAGAACGTCATGGCGGCGATGGCGCATGTACCGGCGGCCATGCGCGCGAAGCGGGCGCAGGAGCTGCTTGCTCTCGTTCACCTGCCCGGGCTCGAGAACCGGCGTCCAACGCAGCTTTCGGGCGGCCAGCAGCAGCGCGTGGCGCTTGCCCGCGCGCTTGCCCGCGACCCGAAGGTCCTGCTGCTGGACGAGCCGTTCTCGGCCGTCGATCAGGTCACCCGCCGGCGATTGCAGCGCGAGCTCGCGCTGCTGCGGCGCGCCATTCGGGTGCCGATCGTCCTGGTCACCCACGACCTCGAGGAAGCGGCCCTGCTCGCCGACAGCATGTGCATCCTCCACCACGGCCGCACGCTGCAGACGGCGCCCCCCGCGGAGCTGATGGCACGGCCCGCCTCGCCGCTCGTCGCCCGGCTCATCGACCTGCGGAACGTGTTCGACGGCCGCATCGAACGCCACGCGCCCGGAACGGGCACGACCTGGATCTCCTGGCAAGGCCACGTGCTGGAGGCGCCATACCGCCCCGAGTTCGGCGAAGGCACGAGCGTCAGTTGGGTGATTCCGGCGGCCAGCGTGATTCTGCACCGGCGTGACCGTCCCTCCCGCGGTGAACGGGAAAATCCAGTCGCGGGAACGGTCGTCGAGATGTTTGCGCTGGGAGAAACCGCCACCGTGCTCATCCGGGTTGCCGGCACGGACGACGCGGTGCTGTCGCTGTCGGTGCCGACGCATGTCGCGCGTCGCAACGGCCTCGACATCAGCGTCCCGGTCCGGGTCTCGCTTCTGAAGGACGCCATCCACCTGATGCCGCGGTCATAGGGGACACCGCCTTCTTGACAGGGGGGCGCAAAAGCAATAACTATTGAACACATGTTCATTTATGCAAAAGCTCGGCGACAGCGCTCCATTCCCGCGATCGGCGAGGAGCGCGCGGCGGAAGTCGCGGACCTGTTCCGCCTGTTGGGCGATACAACGCGGCTGCGGATCGTGCTCGCCTGTCTGGATGCGCCCGTCTCGGTCGGCGAGATCGCGGCCCGGCTCGACCTCAGCCTTTCACTGGTAAGTCATCACCTGCGCCTGCTGCGCGCTGCGCACATCGTCCGTGCCGAGCGGCACGGCAAGCAGGTCTTCTATTCGGCCGCCGACGACCACATCCGCGGCCTGATCGCCGACATGGTCGATCACGTGTCGGAAACGAGGAGCGAGGACGAACACGTATGAGTGCCCATTGCTGCAGCGTTGCGTCCGCACCGCAGAACGACAAGCCCTATCGCCGCGTTCTCTGGATCGCGCTGGCGATCAATGCCGTGATGTTCCTCGTCGAGGCCGGCGCCGGCGTGGCCGCGGGATCGGTCTCGCTTCAGGCCGACGCGCTCGACTTCTTCGGCGACGCTGCGACCTACGGGGTCAGCCTGTTCGTGCTCGGCATGACACTCGGCCGGCGCGCGCTGGCAGCCCTCCTCAAGGGCGTCTCCATGGGCCTGTTCGGGCTCTGGGTGATCGGCAGCACAGCCTATAACCTATTCTGGCTCGACGTCCCGAGCGCGTATGCGATGGGCAGCGTCGGCCTTCTCGCCTTCTTCGCCAATGTCGCGGTCGCGGTCATGCTGTTCCGCCACCGGGGCGGCGACAGCAATCGTCGTTCGGTCTGGCTATGCAGCCAGAACGACGCGATCGGCAACGTCGCCGTCGTGCTGGCAGCAAGCGGCGTATTCGCGACAGGAACGGCGTGGCCCGATCTGGCCGTGGCGACCGTGATGGCGAGCCTCGCTCTGATTGGATCAGCGCAGGTAACCAGGCAGGCGCTTGCGGAGCGGCGCCTCGCGACACTTCACACCCACAGCCACGCAGCGGCCGAGTAGCCGTCGGCGTTCCCGTCTCAAGCGGTCGGGTGCGGCGACCCGGCGACGAGCTCGCGCAGCTTGTAGCGCAGAACCTTGCCCATCACGTTGCGCGGCAGTGCGTCCACGAACACGACGTCGTGCGGGTGCTTGAATTTGGCGAGCCGGCCGACGAACAGCGCCTTGACCGCCGCCGCGTCGATCGATGCCGCCGGCCGCCGCACGACGACCGCCACCGGCACCTCACCCCATTTCGGATCGGGCCGCGCCACGACCGCGGCCTCGGCAATGTCGGGACACGCGGCGAGCACCGTCTCCAGCTCGGCCGGATAGATGTTCTCGCCGCCGGAGATGATCATGTCCTTCTTGCGCTCGTCGATCCAGTAGAACCCTTCCTCGTCCTGGTGCCCGATGTCGCCGGTATGGAACCAACCATCCTTGAGTGCAGCGGCGGTGGCCTCTGGATCGCGCCAGTATCCGGTCATCACGTTGCCGCCGCGCACCAGGATTTCGCCGCGCTGGCCGCGCGGGACGTCGCGCCCGTGGTCGTCGACGATGCGGATCTCGCAATGCAGCGCTGGCGTTCCGGTGGAACCCTCCTTCCGCATCGCGTCCTCGCGGCGCAGCACGATTGCCGTCGGTCCGGTCTCGGTCGAGCCGTAGACCTGGCAGATCGGTACGCCGCGAACGTGAAAGGCCCGTATCAGCTCGATGGGAACGATCGACGAACCGGCGCCGGCGATGCGCAGGCAGGACAGATCTGTCTTGGACCAGTCCGGATGCTCGATCATCGCCTTCATGACCGCCGGCACGAGCAGCGTGACCGTCGGCCGCTGTCGCGCGATCGCCGCCAGCGCCTCGGCCGGCGCGAAGCGCGGCTGCAGCAGCACCGTCGCGCCGGCATGAAGCGCCGGCAACGTCTGGATATTGAGCCCGCCGACATGGAACATCGGCAGGAAGGTCAGAATCCGGTCGGTGCTGACGAGGTCGTGCATCGCGGTGCTGTTGACCGCGTTCCACAACAGCGCGCTCTGCGTCAGCACGGCGCCCTTCGGATGCCCCGTCGTTCCCGAGGTATAGACGATGAGTATCGGATCGTCGGGCTCGCCCTCGCGTGACGCGCCCTTGCCCGCGGCCGCCTCGACCAGCACTGCGTGGTCGCGCCAGCCGCTGCCGGAAAACCCGAAGCCGATTCGGTGGGCATCGCCCAGCGCACTGCCGATCGATTCGAGACCCGTCCGAAATTCGGGATCGCAGAACACGGCGGAGACGCCGGCATTCGCGAGGATGTAGGCATGCTCGGGCGGCGCGAGCCGCCAGTTCAGCGGCACCAGGATCGCGCCGAGGCGCGCGCACGCGAAAAGAAGCGCCAGGAACTCGGGACGATTGTAGGCGAGGATGGCGACGCGTGCGCCGCGGCCGATGCCGAGCTCATGCTCCAGCGCCGCCGCGAGCCGCTCGATCTGGGCGGCGAACTCGGCATACGCGATCTCCCGCCCCGCGAACGCGATCGCGGTCTTGGTCGGCGCGTAGGCGGCGTGCCGCTCGATCCAGGCCGAGATATCCATGAGCGTCGCGCCCTAGTCGTCGGTCTCGCCCGGCTCGTAGAGCGTCTCGCGGCCCAACCGGTCGAGGCAGAGCTCCGCGGTCCACGGCAGCATCAGCGCACCGCACCGGCTGTCGCGATAGAGCCGCTCGAGCGGCAGCGATTTCAGCATGGACTGACCGCCGCAGGTGCGGATGGCGAGTCGGGCGAGGTCGTTGGCGTTCTCCATGATCGTGTACTGCGTCGCGTAACAGCGCAGCCGTTCTTCCTTCGACGGGTTCACCTTCGCCTCGGCAATGGTCCGCTCGAACAGCGCGCGGGTCTGCTGCAGCTTGATGTACATCTCCGCCACCGCGATCTGCTTGGTCGGATACATCCGCCGCTTGACGGGCGGCTGCCCCGGCACCTCGCCGCGCAGATACTGCACCGTGAAGTCATACGCCGCCTGCGCGATTCCCATGTAGGTCGGCGCCAGCGTCATGAACATGTGCGGCCAGGCCGACGCCGCCTTGAAGTACAGGCCGCGCGGCATGAGCTGCGCGCTGTCGGGAACGAACACGTCCTTCATGACCAGCGTGCGCGAGACCGTGCCGCGCATGCCGAGCGGATCCCAGTCGCCGACGATGCTCAAGCCCTCCGCGTCCTTCGGCACGGCGATGTAGAGCGTGTCGCGCATGCTCCGGTCGGGCTTGTCTTCCGTGCACAGCACGCCGTAGTAGTCGGCAGCCCCCGAAAGCGACGCAAAGATCTTCTTGCCGTTGATGATCCACCCGCCGTCGGTCTTTTTCGCGGTCGTGCCGAACGGCGCCTTGCCGGCCGCGGCCGCACTGCCCTCCGAAAACGGCTGGGCGTAGATCGCGCCCTGCTCGATGACCCGGCGATAGTGCTCGCGGCGAAGCGTTTCGAGCTCGTTCCGCTCGGCCGGACTCATGTCGAGGTCGTCGGCGAGCGGCCCGGTCCAAAGCGCCGAACACGCGTGCATGTTGAAGGTGAGCGCGGTCGCGCCGCACCATCGGCCCATTTCGGCCGCGACCAGGCAATACGTCTCGAAGTCGGCGCCGAGCCCGCCATAGGCCTCGGGCACGCACAGCCCGAGCAGCCCGGCCTCCCGCATGTCGGCGTAGTTCTCGAAGGGAAAGCTCGCTTCGCGATCGTATCTCGCGGCGCGCGGCGCGAACTTCTCCCGGCCGAGCTTATTGACGAGCGCGATCAGCTGCGCCTGCCTGTCCTTGCGCGAAGCCTCCTTCGGGCCGGTGCGAAGGATCGAAGCCATGGATCTCCTCCCTGTTCCCCCTGCCGGACCCTGCGGCGGAATCGCGACCGGCCGCAGGTCCGACCAATTCATCTCCATAAAATATGAAATTTCATATTTTGGCAACCGGGCTGGTATACCGCCGGATGGCAGAGCCGGCAGGACGCCGGAAGTGCCGTCGCCCGCCCCGCCGTCGGTCAGATCCCGTCATGCGCGCTGAGGAACGACGCCAGCGCGTCGTCGAACGCGCGCGGCTGTTCCAGGTTAACGAGGTGTCCCGCCTTGGGCACGGCGACGAACCGTGCGCCCGGTATACGCGTCGCCATCTTCTGCATCATCGGCGCCGGCGCCACCGTATCGACATCGCCGGCGATCGCCAGCGTCGGTACGGCAATGCGTGCGAGCGCATCGCGCCGGTCGAAGCCGACGATCATGCGCACGGCGGCCTTGTAGCTCTCGACGGGAATATTGGCGGTGCAGGCGATGGCGATCTGCACGCCGGCCGGATCGGGATCCCGGCCGACGATGCGCATGATGTTCGCCTTCGCGAAGTCGGCCATCGTGGCTCCAGCCTCGATCGCGCCGATCCGGTCGGCGATGAACTTCTGCTGCCAGTCCTTGTCGGGCCGGCCGAAGGCCGGACTCGTCGCGACCAGGACGAGCGTGCCGAGCCGCTCGGGGTAGGTCGCGGCGAACTCCTGCGCGATCATCCCGCCCAGGCTCTGGCCGACGAGATGCACCTTCGCAAGACCTAGCGCGTCGAGCAGGTCGCGGAGCGCCCGCGCGAGATCGGGAAAGGTCATCGCCGGGGGCGGCGGCGAGGCCCCGTAGCCGGGCATGTCCCACGCGAAGACCCGGTAGCGGTCGGCGAATCGCAGCAACTGCGGACGCCACGCCGCGTGGTCGCCCCCCACGCCGTGAAGAAACATGATCGGCGCGCCGCGGGTCCCGCGCGCATAGACCGCCGGCAGGCTGCTCATGCGAGTTCTCCTTGCACCACGCCGCGCGCCACGATCACGCGATCGTCGAGCCGGATCGTACAGTTCCGGAGCGGCAGGTCGAAATGGCCGAGCGTATGCCGGCCCGCCGTTTCGTTTGCGCCGGTCGAGTAGAGGAAATTGCCGGCAAAGGCGCGCAACTCCGTCCCGTTGAAGTCGCGCTTGTCGTACATCGCCATCGCGTCCCAGCGCGCGCCCGGGTTCATGCCCCAGCCGACATGCGACACGGCATAGGCCTCGCGGTCGCCCCAGGCGGCGAAGTAACTGCGCATCAGTTCCGCATCGACGCCGTCACCCTCGATCGCGACGACATAGTCCTTTTCCACCGTGAGGCGGACCGTACCTTCCAGATAGCGCTTGAAGGTCAGATTCACGTCGCCGGGCGCCATGACGATTACGCCGTCGACGGTGCCGGCGCGCGGAAAGCACAGGCAGAGGCCGCCCGGCCAATGCGCGACGGAGCCCGGCCGGTCGCACCATCCCCATACGCCGGCCGGCACCGCCCCCTCGACGTTGATGCGCAAATCGGTGCCGGCGTCGGACTGCACGTGCATCGACTTGGCTGCCTTCAGGAGCTTCACACCGGCCTTGACCTTGGCCTCGAGCGCGGGATCCGGGACGAGCCGCTCCAGCGCCTCCGGATGCTCGTTGCTGATCATGAGGAGCCGCGCGCCCCCCTTCAGGATCTTGGGAAGCTCCGGCGCATGCAGCATGCCCTCGACCGTCAGGTCGACCACGAGGCCGGCGCCGGCAAGCGCCGCGATGACCGGTTCCAGGCCCTGCACGGCATGCGAGGCCCCGGTCGAGCGGATCGGGACCGGTACGCGCTGCTGCGGCGTCGGCACGACGACATGGAAGGGACGCGCCTTGAGCCGCAGCAGGGCGAGTTCGGCAAGCTGCACGTTGAGCGCGCGCGACTGCGTCTCGGAGAGGATCGCGACGGGCTCGTCCACGCGCACCTTGCATCGTTCGAAAACGGCGGCGAAGGCGTCGATCCATTTCGCCTCGATGCGGTTTGCGAACATGTCCGGTCCTCCCGATTTGTTCTCCCGCGCCCCCGGCCAGGGCCGTCCCCCTAGTCTAGCGCGGCCATATTATATGAAAAGTCATAGATTGAAACTTCATGTTTATGCCGAAGCCGGTCTCGGCTACGATTCCGCCGATGGATCGTAGCCCAACCTCCGTTCGACGCGGCAACGCGCGGCCCCGCGCGGCCGGCGCCGCGCGCGCCGCGGATGCGACGCCGGCCGGCCGCTTCATCGACGATTACCTGTCCTATCTTCTCGCACGCGCAAGCCATCAGGTCAGCCACGAGTTCCATCGCGAGCTGAAGCCCTATGGCCTGTCGGTGCTGGAGTGGCGCGTGCTGGCCACGCTCGAGGGCAGCGACGGCTGTTCGCTCGGCGAGGTTGCCGACGCCGTCCTGTTCAAGCAGCCGACCGTGACCAAGCTCATCGACCGCATGGAGCGCGATGGCTGGGTGAAGCGCCAGCCGGGCGCCGGCGACCGGCGCCGCATCCGCATCGTCATGACCGCCAAAGGTCGCGCCGTCGTCCAGGAACTCCTGGTCAAGGCGAAACGCCACGAGGCCGCCTGCCTCGCCTCCTATACGCCGGCGGAGATCGAGAACCTGAAGCGCATCCTGCGCGACCTTCTCAAGCGCAGCGCGACGGCTGGCCGGCCATGAGCATCGCTTCCGGTTCACGCGGTTTTTTGCTGATCGGCATCATCGCCGCCGTCGGTCATCAGGGAACTCCAATCGCGCCGGCCGAAGCGGCGGGCGCCGGGCCGGTGCGAGGGTTTGCGCGCCGGCGTCCTCGTCAGTGGACTTATCGACGAGTCCTCGATTATCGGCGGTGCGGCGGATGAGCGATATCACGTCCGCGAGCACGCGCACGCCGCCGCGTCGCGGCAATCGTCGGGACCGGTCAGTCGGCCTCCACCAGCGGCGAGCGGTCAGCGGGAATCTGACGGTCGAACCATCGCCGGATGAGGCCGAACTCGAACCCGACGGCGACGGCGAAGACGACGAGGCCGATCCAATAAGTCACGCTTCCGCTCGTGGCATCGGAAGCGACGAATAGGCCGACCAACCCGATGAGGCCGGCAATCGTGCCGATGATCCAGTAGGTCAGTCCGCTCATGTGACCTCCTTCCGACCAGAGCTGACCGGGGTGGGTTCCGTAACCGCTGCAACGCGGTGCCGCGCGACTTTGATCCGCCCGCGGCCGGCGGATAGACTGTCTTTCGATACGCGTCTGCGCGTGAGGTTCGCGATGCAGGCCATGGTCCTGGAGCGCCCCCAAACGCCCCTCGTCGCCCGGGACGTGCCGGTGCCGGCACCCGGGCCCGACGACATCGTGCTGCGCGTCCATGCGTGCGGCGTGTGCCGCACCGACCTGCACGTCGTCGACGGCGAACTACCCCATCCCACGTTACCGATCGTTCCGGGTCACGAGATCGTCGGCACCGTCGTGGCCAAGGGAGCGCACGTCGAACAGTTTGAAATCGGCGACCGCGTCGGCGTGCCGTGGCTCGGCTGGACGTGCGGCACATGCGGATATTGTGGCGACGGGCGGGAAAATCTGTGCGCGCAGGCCCGCTTCACCGGCTATCAGATCGACGGTGGCTACGCCGAATTCGCGCGGGCCGATCAACGGTACTGTTTCGCGGTTCCTGCCGGGTACGGCAACGTCGAGGCGGCCCCGCTTTTCTGCGCCGGGCTGATCGGCTACCGCGCGCTGCGCATGGCCGGCGAGGCCAGACGGCTGGGCATCTACGGCTTCGGCGCCGCGGCCCATCTCGTCGCGCAGGTCGCGGTCTGGCAGGGCCGCACCGTTTTCGCCTTCACGCGGCCGGGCGATATCGACGCGCAGCAATTCGCGCGTGAACTCGGCGCCGCCTGGGCCGGCGATTCCACCGAAAGCCCGCCCGACGAGCTCGACGCCGCGCTGATATTCGCGCCCGTGGGGCCGCTCGTCCCCATCGCGCTGCGCGCGACCGCCAAGGGCGGCACCGTCGTATGCGCGGGCATTCACATGAGCGACATCCCGAGCTTCCCCTACGAAATCCTCTGGGGCGAGCGCGTCGTGCGATCGGTAGCCAATCTCACGAGGCGCGACGCGGCGCAATTTCTCACCCTCGCACCCAAGGTCCCGGTTCGAACCGAAACGCAGCCTTATCCGCTGGCGCTGGCCAACCAGGCCCTGGACGACCTGCGTCGCGGGCGCGTGCGCGGCGCGGCTGTCCTCGTCATGCCGCCGGGTTGAACGCCTCGCGCGCGATGCCGACCGACGCGCCGGCCTCGACGATCTCGCGCCAGGTCTCCGGGTCGACCGGTATGCCTTCGGCAAGACGCTTGGCGCGGACTGCCCGCTCCGGATCGCCCGGCACCAGCACCCGGTCGGTGCCCGGCGCCGGGGGTGAGGCGCAGACCCAATCGACGACGGCGCGAACCTCGGCGTGAAACCGTGCCGCATCGCCGGCGGCGGCCGGGTCGATGATGATGGACAGCATGTTGTTGATGATCATGTCCCGCTGCTCCGGCGTCGGGATGGTCACGCCGCCCGTCAGCGCGGCGGCCAGCAACTCGCAAACCAGGGCGAGACCATATCCCTTGTGCTCCCCGAGCGGGGTGAGCGCTCCCGGCGGCGTGGCGAATAGGATTTCGGGATCGCGGGTCGGGCGTCCGCCGGAATCGATCAGGCATCCCTCGGGCACCGGCTCGCGCTTGTTCTTCGCCACCCGCGCCTTGCCCACCGCGATGCGGCTCGTCGCCATGTCCAGCACGATCGGCGCGCCCTCCGGCGCCGGAATGCCGACGCAGAACGGATTGGTCCCGAGCCGCGCATCGCTGCCGCCGAACGGCGCGACGCGCGGGCGCGAGCCGGCCACGTTCACGAAATGAATCGACACCAACCCTGCCTCGATGCATTGCTCGGCCCACCCGCCGATCCGGCCGAGGTGGTGCGAATTCCGCAGGGCGACGAGCGCAAGGCCGGTGGCCTTGGCCTTCGCGATGCCCGCCGCCATCGCCTCCATCCCGATCACCTGGCCATAGCCCCACTGCCCGTCCAGCACGATGATAGACCCCTGGTCCGACACGACCGCGACATGCTGGTTCGGCCGGAGTGTGCCGCGGCGAACGTTTTCGATGTATTGCGGCAGCATGCCCACGCCGTGGGAGTCGTGGCCGCGCAAATTGGCTTCGACCAGTTGTCGCGCGACGCAGGTCGCCTCCGCCGGCGCCGATCCGGCCGCGATGCAGATATCCTCGACAATACGGTGAAGCGCTGCAGCGGCGACGAGCATGAGACCTCCTCGACGGGTGCGTCACGCGTTGGGACCGATGTGCCGCCCGTCGCGTGCGAAGGAACAAACGTGTCCATTTAGAGCATGGCGCACGGCCGCGGCAACCGCGGCAGCAGGCCCCGCGGGCGGAACCGCCAAGCGCCGGCACCGTTCGACGGGCAGGCAACGGTCGGCCGCTCTTCGAAGGAGAAATGATGCGGAACATCGTTCTCGTCGCCGCCCTCGCGACAACCTTGACAGCCGGCGGCGCCCACGTGACGCGCGCGCAGTCGAATCCGACCGGCCCGCAGCCCGGGCCAACCCCAACGATGCCGCGCGGCGCGGTCGCCTTTGCCGAAGTGAAGCTGGCGACGACCGAGGAACAACCGGCGGGCCGGATCGCGTTCACCGAATACGCGAACGGCATCGTCATTCACGGCGAGCTGGAGAACGTTCCGCCGGGCTGGCACGCGATCCACATCCATGAGACCGGCACGTGCGACGGCGACTTCCAATCGGCCGGCAAACATTTCAATCCGATGGGCGGTCGGCATGGTGTGGACGGTCCGCCCCCTCACGCGGGCGACCTGCCGAATTTCTGGGCCGATCGCGACGGCACCGCCAAGTTCGAGTTCGTGACGTCCGCCTTTACCCTCGGCGGCCGCCGGTCCGTCTCGGGTGCACCGGCCGGGGCGACCGGTGCGGTCTCGTCCAGCGCCGCTGCCGGCGGCTCCGGATCGGCCGGAGACCAGGCGGGAACAGCCACGACCCCGAACCTGCTCGATCAGGACGGGGCCGCCATCGTCGTCCATGCCGGTGCCGACGACTACCGGTCGGATCCGTCCGGGAACTCCGGCGACAGGATCGCATGCGGCGTCATCGCAAGACGCTGACGCGATCATCACGACTGAACGGCGCCGAAGATCCCGCTTTCTTTGCGAGCCACGCGATGACCATCTATTTCACCAGCGACACGCATTTCGGTCATGCCGGTGCCTTGGCCAGATTTCGGCGGCCGTTTGCATCGGTGGCGGCGATGGATGCCGCGATGATCGCCCGCTGGAATGCAGCGGTCGGCCCACAGGACGAGGTCTGGCATCTCGGCGATTTCGCGATCCGCCGATCCGCCGCCGTCATGGCCGACATTCTCGCCCGCCTGAACGGGCGCAAACACCTGATCGTAGGCAACAACGACGGCCCGGCCACGACCGCCCTCGCCGGCTGGAGCGACGTCCGTCACTATGCCGAGCTGGAGCTTGAAGGGACCCGGTTGGTCCTCTGCCATTATCCGTTCCGCACGTGGAACGGCATGTACAAGGGCGCCTACAACCTCCACGGCCACAGCCACGGTCAGCTGAAGGCGCTCCCGCGGCAGATCGATGTCGGCGCCGACGTCTGGGACTTCCGGCCGGTGACACTGGCCGAGATCCGTACCGCGCGTCGCAAAGGTCATGCGGTCGAACGCGGCTCCGCTCCGGCCGCGACCGACCTTCCCGCCTCATGACTCCGCGCGTCGAACATGGCGTCGCCGAGGCGGAAAAACGCCCGCTCGACATCGACGACATCTTCCTGCGACTGCGGCGTGCCGTCGCCGGACTGCCGAAGGCGGCAATGTTCGAGCTGCGTGACCGCGGCTACGCGTCGCCCTTCGAGCAGCTCGTTGGCAGCCTGATTTCGGCCCGAACGCGGGACGAGACGACCATCTCCGTCTGTGAGCGCCTTTTCCGGGTCGCCCGGACGCCGGCGGAGCTTGCAGCGCTGGATGAAGAGCAGCTCGTTCACATGCTGCACGGCGTGACGTTTCCCGAACCCAAGGCGCGCGACCTCAAGCAGATCGCGCGTACGCTCGTCGCGAACCATGCCGGCGAGGTCCCCGATTCCGCCGAAGCGCTCATGGCGCTTCGCGGCGTCGGGCCCAAGATCGCCGCGCTCACTCTCGCGGTCGGCTTCGGCCGCCCCGCCATCGCGGTGGATGTGCATGTCCATCGCCTCACCAATCGCTGGGGATATGTCGCGACGACGACGCCCGAGCGCACGATGACGGAACTCGAACGCAAGCTGCCGCGCCAGTACTGGATCGAGATCAACGAGCGCCTGGTGCCGTTCGGCAAATTCATCTGCACGGGTACGCGGCCGAAATGCTCGACCTGCCTGCTGCTGTCGATGTGCCGGCAGGTAGGCGTGATCGATCCACGTTGAACGCGATGACGTGCCGTCACCCCGATCAGTGTGCCGCGCGCGGCTTGGCGCGCTTGGTCGGTGTCGCATGCAGCGGATCGTCCGGCCACGGATGCTTGGGATAGCGCCCCCGCATCTCGGCCTTGACCGCCTGATACGAGCCTCGCCAGAAGCCCGGAAGATCACGCGTCACCTGAACCGGTCGCTGCGCCGGGGACAGCAGCCGAAGCGTCAGCGGCACCCGGCCTGAGGCAATGCGCGGGTGATCGGCCAGCCCGAACAGCTCCTGCACGCGCACGGCGACGGCCGGCCCGCCTTCCGCGTCGTACTCGATCGGCAGACGCGAGCCGGTCGGCGTCTCGAAATGCGTCGGCGCTTCGTCGTCGAGGCGGCGTTGCAGCGCCCACGGCAGCAATCCTTTGAGGGCCGCATCGAGATCCTCGGCCTGCAGTTCGCCGAGTGAGCGTTTGCCCGCAAGAAACGGCGCGAGCCACGTGTCGAGCTGCGCGAGCAGCGCCGCATCCGATACGTCCGGCCATTCCTCGCCTTCCGCTTCGCGCAGGAACAGCACGCGCGCCTGCCACTGGCGCAGCGCCCGCGTCCACGGCAGCGCCTCGATTCCCTTCGCCCGAATGCCGGCGAGCAGCGCCTCGACCACCGCTGCCGGATCGGGATTCGCCAGCGGCTCTTCGGCGAGGACGATGCGCCCAAGGCGGCGCACGCGGCGTCCGCGCACGCTGCCGCTCGCCGGGTCGAAGCGGACCTCGTCGGCCACCTCGATCGCATGTCCGAATTCGGCCGCGACATCCGCTTCGGATATCGGCGCGGCCTCGAGGATGCGGGCGCGCGGCTGTGCGCCCGTTATCGCCGCGACGGCAAGGTATGGCTCGCGCGCGAGCGCATCGGCTGCGTCCAGCATCACGCCGCGCCCGTTCGCCAGGATGAACTCGCCCGGCCGGCCCGGCCGGGCTTTTGCCACACGATCGGGATAAGCGAGCGCCAGAACCGCACCGGCGCGCTCGACATCGACCGTTTCGGTTTTGACGCCGGCCAGACGCTGCAGTGTCTCCGCCAGCTTTCGCGCGTCCTGCGACCGTCCGCTTCGCTCGCGCGACAACGCGACGAGCCGGTGCCGGATGTCGACGTCATTGCCGCCGAGCCCGCGTTCGGTGAGCACGACGGCGATCTGCGCGGCGAGCGCGCCCTCGCCGCGTTCGGCCGCCGCGAGGACCATGTGGGCAAGCCGCGGCGGCAGCGGTAACCGCGACAGCGCCTTACCCTGTGCTGTGATCCGGCCTTCCGCATCGAGCGCGCCCAGTTTCTGCAGCAGGGCGCGCGCCTCACTGAACGCGGGGCCGGGCGGCGGATCGAGCCAGCGAAGCTGGGCCGGATCGCTGACGCCCCACTCCGCGAGCGCAAGCGCCAGCGGCGCCAGATCCGCCTCGAGAATTTCCGGCGTCGAGAACGGCGCGAGCGCGGCGGTTTCCGGCTCGTGCCATAGGCGGTAGCAGATTCCAGGCTCCGTCCGGCCCGCGCGGCCGCGCCGCTGGTCGGCCGCCGCCTGCGATACACGCACGGTCGCAAGGTGCGTAAGGCCGGACTCGGGATCGTAGCGCGGGACGCGCGCCAGACCGGAGTCGATGACGACCCGCACGCCCTCGATAGTCAGGCTCGTTTCCGCGATCGACGTCGCGAGCACGACCTTGCGCCGCCCCGGCGGCGCCGGCGCGATCGCCTCTTCCTGGACGTCCGCCTCCATCGCCCCGAACAGCGGCGTCACCATGACCGCCGGATCGCGGATCCGCTCCGCAAGCAGGGTCGCGGCGCGCCGGATCTCGCGCGCGCCCGGCAGGAAGACGAGCAGGCTGCCGGTTTCCGTGCGGAGCGCTCCCAACACCGCCTCGGCTACGTCCTCCTCGATGGCGCGATGCGGCGTGCGCCCGATATGGCGGGTCTCGACCGGATAGGCGCGGCCGGCGCTCTCAACGAGCGGTGCGTCGCCCATGAGCCGCGCGACGCGCCCCCCGTCGAGGGTCGCCGACATGGCGAGGAGTCGCAGATCCTCGCGCAGTGCGCCCTGCGCATCGAGCGCCAGCGCCAGACCAAGGTCCGTATCGAGGCTGCGTTCATGGAACTCGTCGAACAGGACGGCCGCGATTCCCTCCAGGGCCGGGTCCGACAGGATCATGCGGCTGAACACGCCCTGCGTGACGACCTCGATCCGCGTCCGGGGGCCGACGCGCGACTGCAGGCGGACGCGAAATCCGACGGTTTCGCCCACCGCCTCGCCGAGAGTCTTCGCCATGCGCTCGGCGGCCGCGCGTGCCGCCAGCCGGCGCGGCTCGAGCACGATGATCTTGCCGCCGCGAGCCCACGGCTCGTCGAGCAGCGCGAGCGGCACACGCGTCGTTTTGCCCGCCCCGGGCGGCGCGACGAGCACGCCACAGCGATGCGCCCGCAGCGCATTGCGCAGTTCGGGAAGAACCTCTTCGACGGGCAGCATGCTTCGACAGGTGTGGATCGACGATCTTTGGACTGACGGCGCCCCTTTTATCAGACCTGCCGAATTCGGCGATACGGCAGCGGACGGGCTACGCGGCGCTCGCCGCGGCCGGCCGCTTGTGCGTCGGGGCGGCCTCGCCGCCGGGCGTCGTATCCCCGGCGATCCACAGCGCCAGCAGCTCCGCCTCGCGGGCCTTGGCCTTCGCGACGTTTCGTTTCTTCACATGGCCGAAGCCGCGCATCGTCTCCGGCAGCCGGGCGAGATCGACGGCGACGTCGTAGTTGGCCGCCGTCAGGCCGGTGACGAGACGCTTGATCAGCGCCGCGTATTCGGCCACGAGACGGCGCTCGAGACGCCGCTCGGCTGTATAACCGAACGGGTCGAACCGCGTACCGCGCAAGACCTTGAATTTCGCGAGCACGCGGAAGACCCGAAGCATCCAGGGGCCGAACGCCCGCTTGCGTGTTTCGCCCGTCGCCGGATCGCGCGCCGCCAGCAGCGGCGGCGCCAAGTGAAAGGTGAACCGGACATCGCCGTCGAAATGCCGGCGCAGGTCGTCGAGGAACGGCGTCTCGGTGTACAGGCGGGCGACCTCATACTCGTCCTTGTATGCCATCAGCTTGAACAGACCGCGCGCCACCGCCGTCGAGAGTTCGCGGCGCTGCGGCAGGATGGCGGCTTCTTTCGCGGCCACGCGCATGACCAGCGCGCGGTAGCGTTCGGCGTAGCGAGCGTCCTGGTATCGGGTCAGGTACTCGACGCGGCGCGCCACGATATCCTCGAGCGTGGTCGCAAGGGGCGCGTGCGGACCATCGCCGGCAAGGGTGCGGTCGATCTCGGCCGGGGCAGCGGCCGCGAGACGGCCCCAGCGGAAGGCGAGCCTGTTGGTCTCGACCGCGACGCCGTTGAGCTCGATCGCCCGGTCGATCGCGGCCGCTGACATCGGAATGCGCCCCTGCTGATAGGCATAGCCGAGCATGAACAGGTTGGTCGCGATGCCGTCGCCGACCAGGCGGGTCGCCATCGCCGTCGCATCGAGCGCGTCGACGCGACCGTCCGCCGCCGCGCGCACCAGTTCGAGCAGCAGCTTCGTCGGCTGCGCTGCATCCGGATCCCGGGTAAAGGCGCCGGTGACGGTCTCATGTGTATTGAGGACGACGTGAGAGCGGCCGGGCGCGATGACGGCGAGCGTCTCCGGCTGGGCGGCGACGAGCAGATCGCAACCGAGCACGAGATCCGCCCCGGCCTGCGGCACTTTGGCCGAGGGCGGCGTCTGTCCAGGGGGTCCGATCCGGACATGGGTCACGACCGCTCCACCCTTCTGGGCCATGCCCGTCATGTCCAGAACGCTGCACGACCTGCCTTCGAGGTGAGCCGCCATGCCCAGCAACGCGCCGATCGTAATGATGCCGGTGCCGCCCACGCCGGCGATCAGAACGTTGTACACGTCCGGGACGGAGGGCCGATCGGGCTCGCGCAATGGCACCGACGGCATGCCGATCGCGGCGGGCTGGCGCCTGAACCGGCCGCCCTCGACCGTGACGAAGCTGGGGCAGAAGCCGTTGAGGCAGGAGAAGTCCTTGTTGCAGCTGGACTGGTCGATGGCGCGCTTGCGGCCGAACTCGGTCTCGACCGGCACCACCGACAGGCAGTTGGAGGCGAGCGAGCAGTCGCCGCA
>DASVCL010000084.1:0-9322 GCA_036381615.1 Alphaproteobacteria bacterium | reverse complement strand
CGGCACGAGCTCGGCGTCGCCGAGCGCGTTCAAGGGCTGGTCCACCGTGCCGAGATAGGCGTGGAGGTCCTGCGGCTCCGGGTCGAGATAGAGGAGGCCGGTGACGAGTTCGCCCGCGGCCTGGCGCTCGGCGAGGAAGCTCATGGCGCCGAGCCGGTCGGTCGGGTCGTAGCCTTCCTCGAGCTTGCGCAGGCGGATGATCGAGCCGTCGTGCTGCGCCACCTCGCGCACCGTGCCGGGCGCGTACTCGGCCGTGATCGGCTCGCGCGGCATCATGACGTCGAGCCGGTTCACGGCCTCGTTGTGCTCGCGCACGTAGTCGAAGCTCTTGGTCGAGCCGAGATGATTGTTGAAGGCGACGCAGGGGGAGATGACGTCGATGAAGGCGGCGCCCTGGTGCAGGATCGCGGCCTCGATCAGCGGCACCAGCTGCGCCTTGTCGCCGGAGAAGCTGCGGCCGATGAAGGTCGCGCCCAATTGCATCGCGAGCCCGACGAGGTCGATCGGCGAGTCGTTGTTGACGGCGCCCTTCTTCGACTTCGAGCCGCGGTCGGCCGTGGCCGAGAACTGGCCCTTGGTGAGGCCGTAAACGCCGTTGTTCTCGACGATGTAGACCATGTTGACGCCGCGGCGGATGCAGTGCGCGAACTGGCCGAGACCGATCGAGGCCGAATCGCCGTCGCCCGACACGCCCATGTAGATGAGATCGCGGTTGGCGAGACTGGCGCCCGTAAGCACCGACGGCATGCGGCCATGCACGCTGTTGAAGCCGTGCGAGTTGCCGAGAAAGTAGGTCGGCGTCTTCGAGGAACAGCCGATGCCCGACAGCTTCGCGACGCGGTGCGGCTCGATGTCCAGCTCGAAGCAGGCTTCGATGATGGCGGCGCTGATCGAGTCGTGGCCGCAGCCGGCACAGAGCGTCGACACGGCGCCTTCGTAGTCGCGGCGCGTGTAGCCGAGCGTGTTGGTCGGCAGCCTGGGATGGTGGAGCTTCGGCTTGGCAAGATAGGTCATGACACGGTCTTCCTCAGCGGCACGACGTTGAGGGCGGCGAGCCGCTCCGAAATCTCTCGAGTGATGAAGCGGGCGGTGATCGGCGTGCCGTCGTAGTGCAGCACCGAGATGAACCTGGCGGGATCGATGGCGCCCTCGTTGACGAGCAGCATGCGGAGCTGCGCGTCGCGGTTCTGCTCGACGACGAAGACCTGGTCGTGCTCGTTGACGAAGTCGATCACCTCGTCATGGAATGGGAAGGCGCGCACGCGCAGCAGGTCGAGATGGATGCCGGCGGCCTCGAGCGCCGCCAGCGCCTCATGCATTGCCGGCGCCGTCGAGCCGAAATAAATGGCGCCGAAGCGGGTCGGGTGCTTCGCGGCGCGTTGCACGGGGCGGGGTACGAGCGTCTTCGCCGTCTCGAACTTGCGCAGAAGGCGCTGCATGTTGTCGACGTAGACGGGACCTTCCTCGCTGTAGCGCGCGTAGCGGTCGCGCGATGTGCCGCGCGTGAAGTAGGCGCCCCTGGTCGGGTGCGTGCCCGGCAGCGTGCGGTACGGAATGCCGTCGCCGTCGACGTCGAGATAGCGGCCGAAATCCTTGCCTGCCTCGAGATCCTCGAACGTCATGACCTTGCCGCGGTCCATCCGCCGCGAGTCGTCCCAGGTGAACGGCTCGCACAGCCAGTCGTTCATGCCGATATCGAGATCCTGCATGACGAAGATCGGCGTCTGCAGCCGGTCGGCGAGATCGAAGGCCAGCGCGCCGAACTCGAAGCACTCGCGCGGATCTTCGGGGAAGAGCAGGACGTGCTTGGTGTCGCCGTGGGAGGCATAGGCGCAGGCAAGGATGTCCGACTGCTGGGTGCGGGTCGGCATGCCCGTCGACGGGCCGCCGCGCTGCACGTTGAAAATGACCGCCGGAATCTCGGCGAAATAGGCGAGGCCGATGAACTCCTGCATCAGCGAGATGCCGGGACCGGACGTCGCCGTGAAGGCACGGGCACCGTTCCAGGCCGCACCGACGACGATGCCGATGGCGGCCAGCTCGTCCTCGGCCTGGATGATCGCGAACCTGTTCTTGCCCGTGTCGGGATCGACGCGGTAGCGGCGGCAGTGGCGGCTGAAGGCCTCGGCCATCGACGTCGACGGCGTGATCGGGTACCAGGCGGCGACGGTCGCGCCGCCGTAGACGCAGCCGAGCGCCGCCGCATTGTTGCCGTCGATGAAGATGCGATTGCCAACGCGGTCGGCGCGGCGAACCCGAAGCCCGATCGGGCAGTCGAGATGGCCGAGGACGTAGTCCCGGCCCATGTGCAGCGCCTGCACGTTCGGTCCGATGAGCTTGTCCTTGCCCTTGAACTGCTCTCCGATCAGCTTCTCGATTTCCGCCACGTCCATATCGAGCAGGGCCGACAGCGCGCCGATGTAGATGATGTTCTTGAAGAGCTGACGCTGACGCGGGTCGCTGTAGGCGCGGTTGCAGATCTCAGTGAGCGGCACGCCGATGACGTTGACGTCGTTGCGGAACTTGGACGGCGGCAGCGGCTTGGTCGAATCGTAGAACAGATAGCCGCCCGGATCGATCGAGGCGACGTCCTTGTCCCAGGTCTGCGGGTTCATCGCGACCATCAGGTCGACGCCACCGCGCCGGCCGAGCCAGTCGTCCTCCGACACGCGCACCTCGTACCACGTCGGCAGGCCCTGGATGTTGGACGGGAAGATGTTGCGCGCGCTGACCGGCACGCCCATGCGCAGGATCGATTTGGCGAACAGCCGGTTGGCGCTGGCCGAACCGGAGCCGTTGACGTTGGCGAATTTGACGACGAAGTCGTTGATCGCTTCTATCGGCTTCGACATGCGGCCCCTGCTTGTGTCGTCTCGAGAAGGAATTTCTGCATGTCCCACGCACCGGTCGGGCAGCGCTCGGCGCACAGGCCGCAGTGGAGACAAACGTCCTCGTCCTTGACCATGATGCGGCCCGTTTTCAGGGAGTCGGAGACATAGAGATCCTGCGTCGGGTTGATCGCGGGCGCCTTCAGCCGCGTGCGGACCTCGTCTTCCGGGCCGTTCTCGGTGAACGTGATGCAGTCCATCGGACAGATATCGACGCAGGCGTCGCACTCGATGCACAGATTCGACGTGAACACCGTCTGGACGTCGCAGTTGAGGCAACGCTGCGCCTCGAGCCAGGCCAGGCGCCGGTCGAAGCCGAGCTCGACCTCGGCGCGGATATCCTTGAGCGCGACGTCCAAGCTGCGCAGCGGCACCTTGTGGCGCTTGTCGAGGGAGACTTCGTTGTCGTAGCTCCACTCGTGAATGCCCATTTTCTGGCTGACGAGGTTGACGTTCGGCGGCGGCCGGTCGCGAACGTCCTCGCCGTGGCAGAACTTGTCGATCGAGACCGCGGCCTGGTGGCCGTGTGCGACGGCCCAGATGATGTTCTTGGGTCCGAAGGCCGCGTCGCCGCCGAAGAAGACCCCGGCCCGGGTCGATTGCAGGGTCACGGGATCGACCTTCGGCATGCCCCAGCGGTCGAACTCGATGCCGATGTCGCGCTCGATCCAGGGAAAGGCGGTTTCCTGGCCGATGGCGATGAGCACGTCGTCGCATTCCATGTGCACGTCGGGCTCGCCGGTCGGCACCAGCGTGCGCCGGCCCTTGTCGTCGTACTTCGCCGCGACCTTTTCGAACACGACGCCGGTCAGACGCCCGTCCGCGTGCGTGAAGGCCTTGGGCGCAAGATAGTTGTGGATCGGGATACCCTCGTGCATGGCGTCCTCCTTTTCCCAGGGGGACGCCTTCATCTCCTCGAAGCCGCTGCGCACGACGACGCGCACGTCCTCGCCGCCGAGCCGGCGCGAGGAACGGCAGCAATCCATCGCCGTGTTGCCGCCGCCGAGCACGATCACGCGCCGGCCGATCCGGGTGACATGGCCGAACGCGACGCTGGAGAGCCAGTCGATGCCGATATGGATGTTGGCCGCGGCTTCCTTGCGCCCCGGAATGTCGAGGTCGCGGCCGCGCGGCGCGCCGGAGCCGATGAACACCGCATCGAAACCCTCGGCGAGCAGCGCCTTGAGGCTGTCGACGCGGTGCCCGAGCCGCAGCTCCGGCTGCATGTCCAGGATGTAGCCGACCTCCTCGTCCAGCACGGTCTCGGGCAGGCGGAATTTCGGGATCTGCGTCCGCATCATGCCGCCGGCATCCGGATCCTGATCGAACAGCACGACATGGTAGCCGAGCGGCAGAAGGTCCCGGGCGACGGTGAGCGATGCCGGACCGGCGCCGATCAGCGCAACGCGCTTGCCGTTTTTCTGCGCCGGCGGACGCGGCAGACGGGCGCGGATGTCGTCCTTGTTGTCGGCGGCGACGCGCTTCAGGCGGCAGATCGCGACCGGCTCCGCCTCGACCCGGCCGCGGCGGCAGGCCGGCTCGCAGGGCCGGTCGCATGTCCGCCCCAGGACGCCGGGAAACACGTTCGACCTCCAGTTGACCATATAGGCGTCGCTGTAGCGGCCTGCCGCGATCAGCCGGATGTACTCCGGCACCGGCGTGTGGGCCGGGCACGCCCACTGGCAATCGACAACCTTGTGGAAGTAGTCCGGATTGCGGATGTCGGTGGGCGCCAGACGCGGCTTCGGCGCGTCGGCGCCGGTCGGCTTCTCTTCGACCGGAGTATCCGTCATTAGCTATTTCCGCCTGATGTGATCGGCCTCGTCGTCGAGCTCGTCGGCGATGCGGACGAGTTCCCGCGTGACCTCGGGCACGACGGTCATCTCGGAGAGATCCCGGCAGCGCTGAGCCAAGGTGCGGAGACGCTCCGGATTCGCAGCGTCGTCGGACGGACGTGACTTGAGCTTCATCGTTCCTCCCTCGCGGTCCGGCGCGCCATCGATGCAACGCCGAACCCGAACACCCCCAAGTCGCCGGTGTCTGCTTCCGGCAAAGCCGGTATTGTTCTCGTTGGTTCGTAAGCTAGCCCGACATGGGGCGGATCGCAACGTCAGCCGCACCGGGTGGCCTGCGACGGCGCAGCCGCAGGTTGAGAGGCGCCGTTCAGGCCATAGGCCTGGGCGTATCTGCGGCGACCGTCGCGGCGGAGATCCGGAACGATCGCGCGGTCACCTAGAACCGAAAATAGAATGTCGCGGCGCCGCGCGGGGGCGGGTAGGGGAAGTGACGGTAGACGCGCCGTGCGTGGCCCGGTGGCACGGCGTAGTAATGGGGCCGGACGGCGCGCGGATAGCCATACACGGGGCCCCGATAGACCGGTACCGGGACAAAGACCCGCGGCGGCGGAACCACATAGGCGGACGGCGGGCACAGCGGATCGTAAAAGCCGCGATGGTGGGCTTCGGCAGGTACGGCCGCCGTGCCGGCAGCGACCAGAATGAGCCCGGTGACAATGTGGCGCATGAGGCGCATGGCGCGTCCCTCCCGTTTGGCAGGAGAACGGGCGAGCCCGGCAATTTATGTCGTGCCGTTCCGGAAAAAGGCCGCGCCTGTTCCGTCCCACGCTCGTCCTTGACCGTTTCCGCACCCGGACGGAGCGGCCGCCATGGCGGCCTGCCAAAGGAGGTAGGCTGATTTTTATAGGCGTGACGGTACCGTTTTTTAACCGGACCGGCTCCATGTTGCGGGGGCGACAGCCTTCGGCTCTCGCATCCTGGGTCTTTCGATCCCAGGGCGTTTCCTCCCTGATCAAACTCGGGCCGCGCCTCCTCGAGGCGCGGCCTTCTTTTTTCGAGCTCGAGGAACACGCAACGGCCCGTCAGCCGTAGACGCCGCCCGCGAGAATCGAAAGGAGGGCAAGCACCGAGCCGGCGGCCGGCGTCGAGACGCCAGCGTTACCCAGGCCGATCGTGCAGCCCAGCGTGCGTACCCCGGCCCGCATCCATCATCGCTGCATCGACGATGTGGCGGATCATGTCGTTCGCATCCGCGAAAGACTCGACGCGGAACGTCTTCGTCGCGATCGCCATGACCAACGAGCCGACGACAACGCCGCCTGCCGTCGCGATGCCGAAGTTGCTGTTCGCGCCGGTGAACGTCATCGGGTCCATCAGGCCTTCACCGATCGGGGCGATGAAGGTGAACGAAGCCAGCGGCGCCGGGTCGAAATCGTCACGGCCGACCACGCCCGCGTGATGAGCCAGCCGACGGGAAGCAGCGCGCCGATGATGAGTTCCGACATCGAGAGCTTCTCTCGGGCGCCCGGCCGGTGCTGGCGCCCGGTTTGGCGCATGTATATTCCGTTTTTCTAATGTGCGCCTTGCGAGCTCGCACGCTCAAGATTTAAGCTGCCGACCTTCGGCCGTTTCCGACGCATTCAGCGGAGAACGACTCGCGATCATGACGACCATACTCGACACCAAGGGTCTCAACTGCCCGCTGCCGATCCTGCGCGTGAAGAAGGCGATCAAGGATGTGCCGGCCGGCGGCACGCTTCAGGTCCTGGCGACCGATCCCGGCGCGGTCCGGGATTTCGAAGCGTTCTGCCGGGCGACGGGCAACGAACTCCTCGACTGGAAGGAGGAAGGGGGCGTCTTTACCTTCAACATCAAGAAGGTTGCGTGAGGACGGACGGAAATCGAGCCCGGCATTGCGATATCCGGGCGTGACGGCCGTGTCGAACCGTTTCCAGGCCGTCGGCGATCAGGGGCGCGTCAGCCGCGCGGCACGGAACTGTCGGACGTCGCGAGCCGGGATGGCGCCGGCGCGGCCTGATGCACGAGCCGGCGTTGCTGGCGGCGGTGAATGAAGAACAGCAGTATCGATACGAAAACGAAAACGCCCAGCATGACGAGGCCGAACGTCCGGGCGATGTCGCCCAGGACCGCCTCGAGGACTTCACCGAAGACGTAACCGAAGCCGGCGAAACTGAAGGCCCATACGCCCGCCGCGATGAGGTTCAGGGCCATGAACCGCAGCGGACGCACGCCGCTCATGCCGATGGCGAAGGACGCGAGGTTGCGCACACCGTAGATGAAGCGAAACGACAGGATGAACCACGTATTGTAGCGGTGCAGCAGCGTCAGCGCGGTATCCGCCGTCGGGCGCCAGCGCGGAAAGCGACAGAGCAGGTCCTTGCCCCAATGACGGCCGATCCAGAAATAGAGCTGATCGCCGGAAAAGCTGCCCAACCAGGCGAGAAGGAACATGAGCGTCCAGTCCAGATAGCCCTGATGCGCCGCTACGCCCGCGAAAATGACGAACGTTTCGCCCTCGACGAATGCCCAGGCGAAGATCAGCGGGTAAACATAGGCGCCGTATTCAGCGACGATCTGGGAGAAGTCCACGTTGTCTCTTATCCGTCTTGGAGGCAGCCCTGGCGGACCGGCTTCGTCCGCACAGTATCACAGCTGCATGGTAATTCGACACGATTCAACCACCGGCGCCGCCTCATTCTTTGTCGTGACGCCCACGCTTCACGTCTTGTTCACGTCGCCGTCACCGATTCCGACCCGTATCCGACGCCGCGGTCCGGCCGTGATTATGCCGCGCCGAAGAAGACGCCCCAGCCGGGCAGCGTCAGCAGCCCGTCGCCCAGGCGGCTGTCGAAGCCGTGCCCGTCGAGCGGCCGGCAGGGCGGCAGGACGTCGAGCGGAAGCGCGGCCGACGCGCGATCGAAGTTGAAGACGACCACGATCCTTTGCGTTGCGGTCCGGCGCTCGAACGCGAGGAAAGGCGCCGGCACGGGGATGATCCGGATCTCGCCCGTCCGCAGCACCGGATACGTCTTGCGCCAGCGCAGGAACCGCCGCCAGTGGTTCAGCAACGAGCCCGGGTCCGACTTCTGCCGGTCGACTGCACGCTCGCGATGGGAATCCGGGACGGGAAGCCACGCCTTCGTGGCCGGGGAGAAGCCGGCATTGGGCGCGTCGGCATGCCAGGGCATCGGCGTGCGCGAGCCGTCGCGCCCGCGGAACTCGGGATAGAACGCGATGCCGTAGGGGTCCTGCATGTCGGCCAGATCGAGCGTCGCCTCCGGCAGGCCGAGCTCCTCGCCCTGGTACACGCAGGCGCTGCCGCGCAACGTCAGCAGCAGCGCCATCAGCAGACGCGAGAAACGGTCGTCGGCAGTGCCATCGTTCCAGCGGCTGGCGGCGCGTTCGACGTCGTGGTTGCTGAAGGTCCAGCAGATCCAGCCGTCGTCCGTCACCTCCTCGATCGCGCCAAGGAACAGGTCGCGGGAGAAGGGGCGCTTCATCAGCCCCAGCGTGTAGGCCATATGGAGCCGGCTGCCCTTTGCGCCGGTGTAGTTGCTGATGCGATCGAGGGCGCCTTCCTGACTCGATACCTCGCCAAGCGTGGCGACGCCCGGAAAGTAACGGTCGATCAGACGGCGCAGCAGCGCAGCGAGATTGACGACTTCGGGCTGCACCATGTCGTGCAGATGGATCTGCATGCCGAAGAGTTTGGCCGGTATCTGGCTCGGCGGCAGTTTCTTCGGCGGATTGTCGCGCAGCCGCTCGTCGTGAAGCATGAAGTCGATCGCATCGAGGCGAAATCCGTCGACGCCGCGCCGGAGCCAGAAGCGCGCGACGCGGCCCAGCGCCGCCACGACATGCTCATTGCGAAGATTGAGCTGCGGCTGGCTGGGCAGGAAGTGATGCAGATAGTACTGGCGCCGGCGGGGCTCCCACGTCCAGGCGCTGCCGCCGAAGACGGACAGCCAGTTGTTGGGCGGGGTCCCGTCCGGCCGCGGATCGGCCCAGACGTACCAGTCGGCGTATGCGCCGAAGCGGTGGGTGCGGCTTGCCCGGAACCAGCGGTGCTCGTCGGAGGTGTGGCTCCAGACCTGGTCGATCAGGACGCGAAGGCCGAGATCGTGGGCGCGCTCGACCAGCGCGTCGAAATCGTCGAGCGTGCCGAACACGGGGTCGACGGCGCAGTAGTCGGCGACGTCGTATCCGAAATCCTTCATCGGCGAGAGATAGAACGGGCAGATCCAGATCGCGTCGACGCCGAGGTCGGCGATATAGGGCAGGCGCGCGGTGATTCCGCGCAGATCACCGACGCCGTCGCCGTTCGAATCGAAAAAGCTGCGCGGATAGATCTGATAGATGACGGCACCGCGCCACCAGTCATGGTCCATTCTGATCCTGAAAGTCTGTTCCTGGAGCTGATCCGTAAACGGATTGCCGTCGCGCCGTTCACAAGAGCGACGGTATGGGGGCGGGCATGGCGGATGCCCGGAAATTGACGGCCATTTCGCGCGAACGAGCTTGGCAACCTCCATCTGAATGCAGCGGTCGGGCATGGCGCCCGTCTCGCTCGAGTGTTTAACCTGAAACGCGCGCGTGGGCCAACTCCGCCGGCCGCGC
>DASVCL010000083.1:0-16071 GCA_036381615.1 Alphaproteobacteria bacterium | reverse complement strand
ATGGCCGCGGTGCGCGACAGCCGGATGACGGTGCCGCCGCCGGGCCGCACCGCCGCCGAGAGCGGGCGGCCCGTGCCGCCGGAAACCGGCGGAGACGTGCTTGCCATCTATGACGACGCGACCCGGACCATCTACCTGCCCCGGAACTGGACCGGCGCGACGCCGGCGGACAGCGCGCTGCTCGTGCACGAAATGGTGCACCACCTGCAGAACGTCGCCGGCACGAAGTTCGCTTGCGCGGGCGAGCGCGAGAAGGACGCCTACCGGGCACAGCGCGCGTGGCTCGCGCTGTTCGGCCGCACGCCCGAGCAGGAATTCGGGCTCGATCCGATGACGATCCTGCTCCGCACCAATTGCCTGTACTGAACGGCACCGGGCCGCGATGTGCCGTCCCGCGCACGGCGCGGCGCGGGACCAGCGACGGGCGCGGGACGGCCGCGACGCCGATTCGTGCCACGCCCGACTGGCCAGACCGGGCGACAGCCGCCGTCGCGACCGGCGCCGACGTGATCACGACACGATCATGAACGCTGCGACGGCAGCAACGGCGAAGAGAAGAAAGAACTCCATGTACTCTCCTCGGATCGACAGAAAATCGATGCTCTTGGACACACGGGCCGGCAACGACGGACCGACGTCTCATCCGCCGGCGCGCGGGACAGCTTACGGTTAGCGATCGATCGTGTCATCACGACGGCAGGGACCGGCGGGGAGGCGACACAAGGGCCGCCCGGCAACCGGCCGCTGGAAGAAGTCACCGTTCGCGCGGCTGCACCTGACATGTCCTGAGCGCGCGTGAAGCGTCCAGCTTGTTTGCGAATTCGGTCTGTCTCTCGACTCCCGTGATAGTCCGCCAGATGTATGCCGCGGTGCTTCGCTGCACGGTTAAATGGTGGGAGCTGGCGCCTCTGCGGCGTCCAACGGGAGGGAAGCCATGGCAACGATCAATGGCACGCGTGAGAACGACGGGCTTCTGGGCACCCACGATGACGATACGATCTCCGGCTCCGCCGGCAACGACAGCCTGAACGGCGATCTTGGCGACGATCGTCTTTACGGCGGTGACGGGGACGACTTGCTGTTCGGATCATATGGCGACGACTTCATGAAGGGCGATGCCGGTGCGGATCTGTTCCACGCCGGTGCAACATACGGGCGCGACACGATCAACTGGATCGAGCTCGGGAAAGATCGCATCTGGCTGGACACCTATTTTGCAAACAGCGTTGCGGACCTGTACCGCGAGGCGACCATTACCTCAGGCCGCGAATCCAATGGCGTGCGGTTCGTGAAGATCGAGTGGCCAGAACTCAACGAAGAAGAGGATCCGTCCGGATGGTTCAAGGGCGATTCCCTCTACATCCGGAACATGACCGAGGACCGGCTCGCCGAGCATCTCCAGATCCATAACCTCGGAGTGACGCCGCCGCTCAAGATCACGGGAACGGCGGGTCATGACACGATCACCGGCATGTCCATGGGCGACACGCTAATCGGCGGGGATGGTAACGACGACATCCATGGAATGGAGGGCGACGACTGGATCGACGGCGAGCAGGGCAACGACACCATCGTCGGCGGCTATGGTGACGACACGGTATATGGCGGCCCCGGCGACGATCAGATCTGGCTCAGCGACCTTGATTTCGGCGACATCGATGATTCACACAACCTGGCATTTGGGGGGGCCGGCGACGACACCATCCGGGGCGGTCTCCGATCCGACGACATTCGCGGCGGCAGCGGCAACGATTGGCTGATGGCCATTGATCTTGCGGCTGACGAAGCGTCGGACCGTCTCTACGGGGAGGCAGGGAACGACACGCTGGAAGGCGGCAATCTCGATTATCTGGACGGCGGCGATGGCGACGACACGATCCATGTCTTCGATAACACTGGCATCAACGATCCCGACCGGACGATTGTCCTCGGGGGCAAGGGCAACGATACGATAACGCTGAATGGTATCGGCGCCGGGCCGATCAGGATCGATGCCTACTGGGGCGACGACACGCTCGACCTGAGCAACATGAGTTCGTTGGAGGATCTGCGAACGTGGGACGATGGTCTCATCACCGGGGTCGAGAACCTCAGCCTGGAAGGCGACGGCGCGAGCGAGGTTACGCTCACGGTTGACGACATCCGCGCCATGTCGGCGCGTGATCCGGATTTCCTGCGCCTCAGGGGCGAGACTGGCGACACCTTCCATCTCGTCGGCGCGTGGCAGGATCAGGGGATTGTTGACGGTCTCCAGATCTATGCCAAGGACGGCGTCCAGGTACTCGCTGAGCTCGACGTGAACGTCGATTTCGTCGCTTGAACGCCGGCTCAGGGCCGCGTGCCCGCAAGTCCGGCGAGCAAGCGGCGGATCGAAATCGCTGACGCACATGATCCTGCCTCGAAGCGCATCTTGATGCGGCCGAGGACCGCAAACGGCCGCGATCGACATCGTTGCATAGAACGGAATCGCCACACCCTGCGGCGACGGGGCCCAGCGCGATCTACCCAACCAGAGGAAGCTCCGGCAAATCGGCGGTATGGGCCGAAGCGCTCGCGGCGAACGCGTTGCGCCGTTGCGCGAAGCGCGGGATTTCTACTTGACGCTGCGGGTCACATTTATTAGCTACCCGTAATTCCGGCGAGTGAATCGTGCCGACGGCGCAACCAGGGAATGGTACGCGCACGGCTGCCATTGCGGGGGAGGGGAAATGTTCCGCCGTCCTCTGATTCATTCGGGGGCTCTCGCCCAGTTGCTTACCGCCGCCTCACCGGCCCGGGTGCAGGCGGACGAGTTCATCGATCCCGGCGATCTGCCCGGTGGTTCCTTTTTTGCCATCGCCAAGGGCGTCAGCGCCGACGGTACGGTTGTCGTCGGCGACAGCGGCGGCGTGAACGGCACCGAAGCGTTCCGCTGGACGCAGACCGGCGGCATGATCGGCCTCGGCGATCTCCCCGGCGGTATCTTTCAAAGCCGTGCCAATGGCGTCAGCGCCGACGGCTCGGTGGTCGTCGGCTACAGCTTAAGCGGGAACGGCACCGAAGCGTTCCGCTGGACGCAAGGAACCGGCATGGTCGGCCTCGGCGACCTTGCCGGCGGCAGCTTTGAGAGCCAGGCTCTTGGCGTCAACGCCGACGGTTCGGTGATCGTCGGCTACGGCACGAGCGCGAGTGGAAAAGAAGCATTCCGCTGGACGCAGGGAACCGGCATGGTCGGCCTCGGCCACCTTCCGGGTGGCGGCTCCGACAGCCGAGCCAATGGCGTCAGCGCCGACGGCTCAGTCGTCGTCGGCTATAGCGACAGCGCGAGCGGGCAAGAAGCGTTCCGCTGGACGCAGGGAACCGGCATGGTCGGCCTCGGCGACCTTCCCGGCGGCAGCTTCGGGAGCGTCGCCAACGCCGTGAGCGCCGACGGCTCGGTGGTCGTCGGTCAAGGTAACAGCGCGGCAGGGCCGGAAGCGTTCCGTTGGACGCAGGCCGACGGGATAGTCGGCCTCGGTGACCTTCCGGGCGGCGGCTTCGGCAGCACTGCCCTCGCCACGAGCGCCGATGGTTCGGTCGTCGTCGGCTATGGCACCGGCACGATCGGCACGGAAGCATTCCTCTGGACGCAGGCCGACGGGATGAAGTCGCTGGCCGAGATCCTGACCGCCAACGGCGTCGACCTGACGGGTTGGAACTTGCAGAGGGCGGAAGGGGTCAGTGCCGACGGCTCGGTTGTCGTCGGCTTGGCCATCAAGGGCGGCGACTCGCTGGCTTTCATCGCCACCCTAGGCAGCAATTCCGGCGTGACCACGCCCGAGGATCTGGCCGCGTCGCTGAACGCCGGCACCGTGCCGGCCCGGCAGAGCCAGCAGGTGGTGATGACCGCCCTGGACCGGTCGCTGTTCGCCGCCACCCACACCGTCCCGGCCGCGCCGGCGCCGCAGCTCGCCGCCGCCGATCCGAACGACGGGCCGTCGCTGTCGATCCCGTCGCGCTGGTCGGCCTACGCGGTGGGTTCGATCGGCACCAACGACGACGACTGGAGTCTCGGCGGCACGCTCGGCCTGATGACGGAGGTGGCGCCGGGCCTGCGCCTCGGCGCCGGCGTCATCGGCGACTATGGCGACGCCGACACGTATCGCGGCGGTCGCAGCCGCGTGTATGCGGCCGGCGGATCGGTAATCGCCGCCTACGAGCGGCCCGAGGGCTTGCGGCTCTACGGCACGGCGTTCGCGGCGCATCTCTCTGCCGATACCGACCGCCACTATCAGAACGGCGCCGGCATCGACGGCTCGCACGGCGAGACCGACGGCATCGGCTACGGCGCGGCGGTGCGCGGCGGCTGGACGTTCGCGGTCGATCAGGACACTTCGGTCATGCCGTATGCCGAACTCCGCTGGTCGAAGACCGAGCTCGACGGCTACACCGAAACCGATGGCGCCTTTCCGGCGACGTATTCCGACCAGGAATCAACTCGGACCACGTCATACCTGGGCATCCAGGTCGATTATCGGGTGACGCCGGACTTGCAGGTGCAGCCGCGGCTGGCGTGGGGCCACCGGCTCAGCGGCGACGACGGCACGCTGACCGCCACCACGACCGGCTTGACGCAGACGCTGAGCCCGGTGCGGGACGACCGGAACTGGGCCGAAGGCGCCGTCGCCGCCGCGTGGCAGATCTCGAACCGCACGATGCTGTCGGCGGAACTCGCGGGCCGCACCGGCGACACCGCCGAACCCGAGGCCAGCTTGATGGTCGGCCTTTCCATGCGGCTATGACGGGCCGCGGGGGGCTAGTGCGCGCGGGCCTGCCGGACCAGCGCCGGCAAGTCGAATCCGCATAGCGGGCGAACGCTCGGGCACCGTCGATATAGATTCGGTAGATAAGATTCGGAAATGCCGCGCATCGGGCGCGCTCTGCGGCAGTGCCACGCCTTGCAGGGAATGCCGCCGGCATCACCCGACGCGCGTTCATGGCGTCGCATTTCGCGCGAATGTCGCGCGACGGTCCTGCGAAAATCCCGGACGGCGCCACCGGCGTGACCGAAGCCGGCACGCTTGCGTGAAATCGTGCGGGCGCCGCCCATAATTTGCCGCATTCGTTCGAGATTTGCCGCATTCGTTCGAGCGGATTCGGCAAACGGCGACTCGGTTGCAATGCGCATGCGGCGACCGCATCCGAACCACGCTTTCATCACAGCCGGCAGGACGCGGGCGCCGACGTGACCTCCATGCCTGCAGGAACTCGGTCGAGGAAACATCGAAGCCATCGCCGCGCGCAGACCGACGCCGGCGACGGCGCATCGCGCACGCAGCGTGCAAGGTCACGGCCACGGCCGTGACAACGATGTACGGTGCATCGCACGGAAAGGCGAAGCGCTGACGGTCCTGCGCCCGGGACGGCGAAAGGATGCGCGTGACATCCGCCGGTATGAACATGAAAGAAGAGGCGGGACCGCCAAAATCTTACAACGATGTCGGTTCATTTCCGGCGCGCGCTTCCGGCATAAGGCGCCGTGTGTCGCGAAGGGCGGCGTGAGCGCCCCTTCGCATTCCCTGCACGTGTCAACTTCATCGGAGGAATTAGATGGCAACCATTCCAGGCGGCGCCCACGACGATACGCTGATCGGCACGCCGTTCTCCGACTTCATCGACGGCGGCAGCGGCGACGATTTCATCGTCGGAAACGACGGCGATGACCGGATTGAAGGCGACGCCGGACACGATCTCGTCCTTGGCGGGGCAGGCGACGATCGTATCGACGCCGGTGCCGGGAACGATTCCGTGGAAGGCGGCGCAGGAAACGACTCGATCCTGGGCGGCAACGGAAATGATTACATGTTCGGCGAAGCGGGCGATGATTGGCTGGACGGCGGGAATGGCAATGACGCCATTTCCGGCGGCAGCGACAACGACGTGATTGCCGGCGGCAACGGCGACGACCTGCTCCGCGGCGATGACGGAGACGACTCGCTCGATGGCGGCAACGGCCGCGACCGCCTCGACGGCGGTGCCGGGAACGACAAACTTGCGGGCGGCAAGGGGGATGACATCCTGAGCGGGGCCGACGGAAACGACACGCTCGACGGCGGCGCCGGCAGCGACATCATCTTCGGCGGCGCCGGCAACGATACGCTGACAGGCGGCGTCGGCAACGACACGTTCGTCTTCACCGGCGGCGGCGGCCAGGACGTGGTGCTCGACTTCTCCGAGGGCGACGTGCTGCATGTCGCAAAGAACATAAATGGGCTCGACGTCACGTCGCCGGCGGATCTCGCCGGCCGCGTGAGCGATGTCGACGGCAATGCCGTCGTCGATCTCGGCAACGGGGATACGGTGACGTTGGTCGGCGTCAGAGCCGAGGACGTTCAGCAGAACCCGAACGGCTACTTCGTCATTACGTAAGGGACCGGGGGATGCCGGGGCGCCATGCGCCCCGGCATGCATTGCCGCCGCGCTCGTGGCGGTTGCCACATCGAAGCAGCGATTCGGATGGACCGGCATGGCGTCGCGGAGAACGCCGCGCACGGCCCGTCATTCTGGCCGTCATCCGCAATCCGGCACGTTCAGTCGAGCGTCCGGCGGAAGCGTGCAAGCGCCAGCAGCAGCACCGCGAGCGTGAAGGCGGCAAGCGCGAGCACGTCGCGGTAGACCTCGTCGAGCCCGCCGCCCTTCAGCATGATGGCGCGAACGATGCGCAGGAAATGCGTCAGCGGCAGCGCCTCGCCGATCACCTGCGCCCATCCGGGCATGCCGCGGAACGGGAACATGAAGCCGGACAGCAGCATGTTCGGCAGGAAGAAGAAGAACGACATCTGCACGGCCTGAAGCTGGTTCCGCGCGACGGTCGAGAACGTGTAGCCGATCGACAGGTTGGCGACGATGAACAGGACGGTGAACGCCATCAGCAACGCCAAGCTGCCCTCCACCGGCACGTCGAACAGAAGGAACGCCGAAACCAGAATCACGGCCATCTGAACGAAGCCGACGAACACGTAGGGGATGATCTTCCCCATCATGACCTCCACGGGGCGGAGCGGCGTCGCCAGCAGGGTCTCCATCGTGCCGCGCTCGACCTCCCGCGTCATGGAGAGCGCGGTGAAGATCAGCATCGTCATGGTCAGCACGATGCCGAGCAGCCCGGGCACGATGTTGAGGCGCGTGTCGCCCGCCGGGTTGTAGCGGCGATGGACGACGATCTCGAAGGGCGCCGGCGCGGGCGTGAGCCCATGCACGGGGCCGACGAGATCCCGGCGCAGTGCGGTGCGGGCGACGCCGTCCAGCGCGGCAAGCGCATTGCCGGTCGCGGTCGGATCGCTGGCGTCCGCGACGACGAGCAGCTGCGGGCGGTCGCCGCGCTGCAGGTCCCGCTCGAACCCGGGCGGGATCTGAACGGCGAACTGCACGCGCCCGGCGGCGATCAGGTAGTCGAGCTCATCCTCGGTGCGGACGACATGCGTCACGTCGAAATAGCCGGTGTTGCGCAGTGCTGCGAGCAGCGAGCGGACGTGGACGCCACTGTCCTGGACGAGCGCGGCGGTCGGAAGCTGGCGCGGATTGGTGTTGATCGCATAGCCGAACAGGACGAGCTGGACGATCGGGATCACGACCATCATGGCGAAGGTCAGGCGATCGCGGCGCATCTGGACGAATTCCTTGAGCGTGACGGCCCACAGCCGCCCCCACGAGAAGAGGCGTGCGTGGTCGTTGCCGCGCCGCGACACCATCAGCCCTTTTCCCCGCTCTTCCCGATCAGGTGGATGAAGACGTCCTCGAGGCTCGGCACGTCCTCGTGCCAGGTATGCCCGCCGGCACCATACGCCCTGGCGACGCGCGCCAGCGCATCGGGATCGCGGCCGCTGACGTGAAGGGCCGCGCCGAAAGGTGCGACCATGTCGACGCCCGGTTCGTGCCGCAGGGTGGCGGCGAGCGCGTCGAGATCGGGCCCCGTCACGACCCAGGTCGAAAGGCCGGAGTTCCGCACGACTTCGTCGACGGTGCCATGCGCCAGAAGATGGCCGTAGGCGATATAGGCGATCTGGTGGCAGCGCTCGGCCTCGTCCATGTAGTGGGTGCTGACGAGTGCGGTCACCCCTTCGCCGGCGAGGCGATAGATCTCGTCCCAGAATTCGCGGCGCGCCTGCGGGTCGACGCCGGCCGTCGGTTCGTCGAGAAGAAGCAGGCGCGGGCGCGGCAGCATGCAGGCCGCGAGTGCGAGCCGCTGCTTCCAGCCGCCCGACAAGGTTTCGGCAAGCTGATCCGCGCGCGCGGCGAGGCCAAGACGCGCCATCACGGCATCCACGGCCTCGCGGGGGTGGTCGAGCTCGTAGACGTGCGCGACGAAGTCGAGATTTTCGCGAACCGTCAGGTCGCCGTAGAGGCTGAAGCGCTGGGTCATGTAGCCGACCTGGCGCTTGATCGCGTCGGCCTCGGTCCGAATGTCGTAGCCGAGACAGGTTCCGCGACCCGCATCGGGCGTGAGCAGGCCGCAGAGCATGCGCAGCGTCGTCGTCTTGCCGCTGCCGTTCGGCCCGAGAAAACCGAAGATCTGCGCTTTCGGAACGGTCAGCGACAGGTTTTCGACGACCGTCTTGGCGCCGAAGCGCTTGGTCAGACCCTCGACCTCGATGGCGACGTCCGGGGCCTTCGTCACGATGCCTCCCCGGGGAGGGGATGGACCGTGACGGGTTGGCCCGGCAGGAGCTCGCGCGCCGCGCCCTCCGGCACGGCCTCGATGAGATAGACGAGCTTCGCCCGTTCATCGAGGCTGAAGATGACGGGCGGCGTGAACTCCGCCTCGGGCGAAATGAACGAGATGCGTGCCCGCAGATCCGGCGGGCACCGATCGCACGTGACGGCGACGGACGCGCCGATGCGCAGATCCGCACGCCGGGGCTCGGGCACGAAGAAGCGCACGCGACGCCGCTCCGGCGACTGGAGCGTCACGACCGGCTGGCCGGCCGCGACGACCTCGCCCGGCCTGAACAGCACCTGCTGCACGACGCCCGCGACGGGCGCCAGCACGGTGCGGCGGGCGAGCCGTGTCTCCGCCTGTTCGAGCGCGGCGCGCGCGGCGGTGACAGCGGCTTCGGCTGCAGCGATTTCGTGCGTGCGTGCGGTGAGGCGCGCCGCCTCGATCTGTCGCGTGATCTCCTGCAGCGCCGCCATGTCGCGCTGGTAAGTGGCCTCGGCCTGGTCCAGGCGCGCCTTCGGACTGACGCCGCGCCCGAACAATTCGCGCTGCCGTTCGAGTTCCTGGCGGGCGAGGGCAAGGTCGGCTTCGGCGCGGCGCCGCCGGGCCTCGATCACGTCGATCTCCTCCGGCCGTTGCTGCTGCGCGCGCAGGTCGGCGAGCCGTGCCTCGGCCTCGGCAAAGCGCGCGCGGGTGGCGGCGACCTCGGCCTCGTAGATCGTTTGATCGACGACGAACACGAGCGCGCCCGCGGCAACCTGATCGCCCTCGTCGACGGCCAGTTTCACCAGGCGGCCGCCTTCCTCGGGCCCGACCAGCACGGGTGGCGCCTCGACATAACCCTGGAAAGTCGGGCGGGGGACGCCGTCGTCGCAGGCCGCGAGCGCGAAAACGACGGCGAGCCCGGCCGCGGCCACGGGGCGGAACAGGGCATTCGGTGTGACGACACGTACCGGCGCACCCGTTCGCCGCCCCGGACCGGGCGGAGGCAAGGGCGGCACCGCACGTCGAAAATCCACGGTCGACCTCGTCGCATTCATCAGCCAAACGGCTCCGTACCGGACCCGATGCCAGCGATCCCTTGATGACTGACCGGTCAGTCATTATAGTTACTGACCGATGGGTTAGTTGGCAAGGGGCAAGGCCGGTTCATGGGCGGAGCGGCGCAGGACAGGCAGCCGCGGCGGCGCAAGGCGGCGCGGCCGCAGGAAATTCTCGATGCGGCCCTGCGGGAGTTCGCTACGAACGGCTATGCGGCGACCCGCCTCGAGGACGTCGCGCGCCGCGCCGGCATCAGCAAGGGGACGATCTATCTGTACTTCGCGAACAAGGACGAGCTGTTCAAAGCGGTCGTCCGGCACTTTGTGTCTCCGCAGCTCGACGCGCTGCGCGCCCTGGCCGACGGCTTCGCGGGCACGACGGAGGAGTTGCTCCGCGGCCCGCTGCGGGCGTTCATGACGCAGTTCGCCAACGCCGACGAACGGCACATCGTCCGGCTGCTGATGGCCGAAGGGCACAAGCATCCCGACCTGACGGCGTTCTATTTCCGCGAAGTGGTCGAACGCGGCATGGGCCTGCTCAGGCACGTTATCGCCCGCGGCATCGAGCGCGGCGAGCTGCGAAAGACGGCGATCGATCAGTTTCCGCAGCTGATCGTCGCGCCCTTCATCGTCGCGATCATCTGGAAGACGCTGTTCGAGCGGCACAGCCCGCTCGATCTCGAGCGGCTGCTCGATGCCCATATCGACGTCCTGCTCAACGGGTTGCGGATGCATCGTGCGTGACGGCGCTCGCCAGGGCGGGGCTTGGACGGCGCCGGCCGCCGGTTTAGGCTGGCCGCCCCGCATCCGCGTCCCGAAAGGCATTCGCATGCGACACATACCGGTCGGCGCAAAGGGCGAGTTCACCCTCGTCGTCGCGGCCGAGCATCTTGCCGCCAACTTCAAGGACCCGTTCCTTCCGCCGGTCCTCGCGACGCCGGTGATGATCATGATGATGGAGAATGCCGCGCTGAATGCGATCCGGCCGTTTCTCGATCCCGGCGAAAGCGTCGTCGGCACCGTCGTGAACGTCCGGCATCTCGCCGCCACCCCCGCGGGGCAGCGCGTCCGCGCCGAGGCCGAAGTCACCGCCGTCGAGGGACGGCGGATCGCGTTCAAGGTGACCGCCTGGGATCAGCGCGAGATGATCGGGGAAGGCGTGCACGAGCGGATGGTCATCGACCGCGCGCGGTTCCGCGAACGATTGGCCGCCAAGACCGACGCGCCGCCGACAGGCTGAAGCGGCGCCGGCCGCGGGCCGGGACCTTCGATCGAAAAGAGCATGGCGCGGAACGGCCGGGACGCATGGCTGCCCTGCGGACCATGCGCAAATTAAACGCACTCTAAATTCTCTCAATTTGCTATAGCCATCTCCAGACACGCAACATCCGACCGTCGAGACCGGTTCATCCGTGAATCCGAACAGCAACGGGGCCCTTGAGCGCGGGGGCCCGCTCTTCATTTGTGCCCTTGCGATCCTGACGGCATTCGCGCCGATGGCCATCGACATGTATCTGCCGGCGCTTCCGGCGATGGGTCGGGCCTTCTTGGTATCGCAGGAGGCGGTTCAGTGGTCGCTTTCCGCGTTCTTTCTCGGCTACGGCGCCGGCCAACTCGTCTGGGGACCACTCGGCGACCGGTTCGGCCGGCGCGGCCCGGCGGCGGTCGGCATTCTGCTGTTCGTGGCGGGGTCGATCGGATGCGCCCTGGCGCCGTCGATCGAAACGGTGATTGCCTGCCGGTTCGTGCAGGCGGTGGGAGCCTGCGCTGCGCCGGTCCTCGCGCGCGTGATGGTGCGGGACATCTTCACCGGCGACAAGGCGGCAAGCGCCCTGTCCCTGATGATGGTGGTCATGGGCGTGGCCCCGATGGTCGCGCCGCTGATCGGCGGACAGTTGCTGTTCTACTTCGATTGGCGGGCCGTGTTCTGGGCGCTTACCGCTTTCGGCGTCTTCGCACTGACCATCCTGCTGAAGCTGCCGGAGACGCTGCCGCGGGACAAGCGGATACCGTTGCGTCCGTCGAGCATGATCAAGGGATACGCGCGACTCGTCGCGAACCCGACCTACATGGGCTATGCGCTTTGCGGCGGGTTCATCCTGGCCGGGCTGTTCGCCTACATCTCCGGGACGCCCTTCGTGTACATCGAGATCTTCGGCGTCTCGCCGCAGGCCTATGGCCTGCTGTTCGGGCTCAACGCCGTGGCGCTGATGATCGGCAGCTCGATCAACAGCCGGGCCGTGCTCAAGTTCGGCATGGACCGGATTCTGGTGAGTGTGTGCGGCGTCGCGGCGATGGTCGGCGCGATCCTTCTCGCGGCCGGCGCCACCGGGTACGGCGGTCTGCTGGGGATCGTCGTCCCGCTGTTCTTCTTCATGTCCACCGTCGGCGTGATCATCGCTAATGCGATGGCCGGCGCGCTCGGCGTTTTTCCGCAGATCGCCGGCTCGGCCTCGGCCCTGGCCGGCTCGTTCCAGTTCGCGGCCGGCGCTGCGGCCGGCTGGTCGGTCGCGGCGCTGGCGGATGGGACTCCGCTGCCGATGACGGCGGTGATCTTCGCGGCAAGCCTCTGCGCGCTCGCGTCGTATCTGATTCTCGTGCGCGGGGTCCGCTGATGCGAACGCCGGGGCGCATCGGCGCCGGATGGCCGCGGCGCGCAACCGACGATGCCCGCCATGCCGATTTCAGTCGGCGTCCACGCGCGGATCGAGCGGCACGGCGACCGGCGTGGTTTGGGGCAGGGCATGGTAGCGGGCTTGGAGCGCATTGGGGACCGGTGGGCGCACCAGCATTCGCCACACGCCGATCACGACGGCGAGGAGCCCGGTCGCGCCGGTGAAGATGAACAGGCCGGCGACGTCGGTCACGTCCATGACGGATGATGCGCCGAGGGGCCCGAGCGTCGCGCCGATCGAATACGCGAAGACGAGGCCGCCGCTGGCCGGGATCATGTCATCCTTGTCCAGGTGGTCGTTGGTATGCGCGACGCAAAGCGGATAGAGCGCGAAGCTGACGCCGCCGAACAGGGACACTGCGGCGATCAGTATGCCGAAATTCCTGCCGGATACCGTCACCATTGCGGCGCTGACACAGACGAGACCGGCGAAAAGGCCGATGATGACGCGGCGGCGGTCGAATATGTCCGACAGGCGACCGAGCGGCCATTGCAGGACGACGCCGCCCAGAATGGCTGCGGTCATGAACAGCGCGGTCTCGGACAGATCGAGGCCGAGCCCGCGCGCATATACCGGCGCAAGGCTGTAGAGCGAGCCGAGAATGACCCCGCTGATCAGCGTACCGAAGGCGCCGAGCGGCGAGGCCTGATACAGCCGGCGCAGGGTGAAGGAGCTGATCGCGGGCAGCACCGGTGGCGCCATCCGGGTGAGTGCCACGGGCACGAGCGCAAGCGAAAGCAGCATCGATATCGCGGCGAACACCAGCATGCCGTTCTCGCCGTCGAGATTGAGCAGAAGCTGGCCGAGGCCCTGGCCGGCATAGAGGCTGATGGTATAGAGCGCGAGCGTCTGGCCTCGGGTTTCCCGCATGGCGGCGTGATTCAGCCAGCTTTCGACGCAGATGAAGAGTCCGGCGAGACAGAACCCCTCGACGAGTCGCAGAACGCCCCAGTAAGCGGGATCGAGATGCATGGCATGGCCGAGCACTGCTGCCGCGAACATCGCCGCAAAGGCACTGAAGGCGCGGATGTGGCCGACCGCCAGAACCGTCCGGAACGCGAAAAGAGACCCCAGCGTCAGACCCGCAAAATTCATGGCGGAAACGACGCCGATCGCGAGCGTCGGCGTGCCCGCCGCTGCCAGCCGGACGCTGACGACGGTGTTCAGCACGCCGCTTCCGGCCATCATCAGGAACGCGGCGACGAGGAGGACGAGGATCGGTCGGACGGTCGCGATCATGGCGGCGCCGGCGGCTCGCCCTGATCTGTCGGCGCGGTCCTCGTCAGGATCGACTCCAACCGGCGCACGAGGGTTTCCGTCAGGTTGCGAGGTGGATGGGAAGGAGGATAACGCGGGCGGCGCCGGGGAAGATAGCGGGCCATCAGGAACGCGGGCAATGCCGGCGATGCGGCACCAGGCGGCCGCGCCGCGGTGCCGTGGTTTCCGGCCGCGGCGGGATCGGGACGACGGCGTCCGGGGCGGCCCGGCGGCCTGCCGATAATCGCGCCCGAGCATCTTCGATGGCAAATGCCGGCCATGAGGACGGATTTCGCGCGGCCTTGGGGCCGGTTCAGAATCGATTCGGTGTGTCGGTTCGTGGCTCGCCCGTGCGGGCGCGGGCGAGAAGATCGGCGACGTGGCTCGCATCGGGCGCCAAAGCGGCCGCGGCGTGCGGAACGTCGTCCCACCGCGCGACGATCTCGAGCGCGACGACCGCGTCGGCATCGGGCTTGAGGATCTCGACGGTCGACCTGACCGCGAGCGGTGCTGCCGCGATCACGCGCGTCGCGCCGTTGTCGCGCAGGATGCCGAGCACCGCCCGCGCACCGTACGGATCGGACAACGAGGTATCGACCATGACGGCGATGCGACCCGACACGGGCAGCAGCGGCCTGTTGCGAAGATAGAGCAGGCGCTGGCGCTCGATCTCCTGAAATTCCCGGGCTGCTGCGCCCGCGATCCACGAGGCCGGCAGATCGAGGGATGCGGCGGCGCGATGGATGATGGTCCGGGGCGTGTCGGCGTCCACCACGGTGGCGACGATGCGGTCGGGGCGATCCGGGGCGGTTATGTTCCGCGCCAGCAGGAGGTCGAGCGAGCCGTCGAGTCGATCCGCGATGGGGGCACCGAGCGGAACCGCCGCGGCGGAAAGCGCGAGTACGATCAGATCCTGTCCCTTCAGGTCGGCAAGCCTGTCTGCGATTTCCTCAGCAGCGCGCGTATCCAAGGTTGCATCCCGGGGCCGGCGCTTGTGCCGGGCCCTGAGATTGGAACAAGCGGCACCTTCCGAAGTTCCAAGGTCGTCATATCCAACCGGGTGGGCGCGTCGGATTCGACACGAGAGAAGAATCGAATGCGGCTCACGATTGCGCGGCAGGCACGGTGATCGGCCCCGCGATCAGCCTGCCGAAGGCCGCGGACGGGGTGCCGCCCGCTCGTGCCGATCACGCGCAAGATGCGCGAGCGGGAACGTCGTCGTGTGCTTGATTTCCTGCAGCACGACACTGGAACGTACGCTGCGTACGCCGGGAAGCGTCATCAGCCGGTGCATCAGGAACTCCGAGAAGGTGTGCAGGTCCGGCGCGACGATGCGTAACAGATAGTCGTGCTCGCCGGTGACGGCGTAGCACTCGAGGATTTCGGGCATGTCGCGGACCGCCTGGTCGAATCCGGTGACGACGGTGCCGCCGTGACGTTCCAGCGAAACGTTCGTGAAGGCGAGGACGCCGAGGCCGATGCGGTCGCGATCGAGAACGGCGGTGTAGGCACTCACATAGCCGTCGGCGACGAGACGTTGCAGGCGACGCTGCACCTGCGAGGCGGACAGGTGGACCTGTTTCGACAACTCGACGTTGGAAAGCCGTGCGTTCGCCTGCAGGGCGGCGAGGATCCTGATGTCGAACGGGTCCAGGCTCATATCGCCAGAATCGCGCATGGATAGGCCTTCTAATGCAAGGAACGTGCGTTACATGATCGGAAGAGCGATCATAATGCGCGGAAATCCCATGACAAAGGCGATAGCGTCGAAGGCGTAACGGGATCCTGGCGGCGTGCAGGCAGGGCTGCCACGGCGCCCGAAGCCCCATCCGGAGGTGTCGATGGACGCCGCGCTTCGCCATGTCGCTCTCGACGACAAATACCGGCTCGAGGTCGGGTACGCCTACCTGAGCGGCACGCAGGCACTGGTGCGCCTGCTGCTCGCACAGAAGGCGCGCGACGAGGCCGCTGGGTACAGGACCGCCGGCTTCGTTTCGGGTTATCGCGGCTCGCCGCTCGGCGAGTTGGACATCGAGCTGTGGCGGGCGCGTCCGTTCCTCGAGCAGCGCGACATCCGCTTCGTCCCTGGCGTGAACGAAGAGCTGGCCGCCACGTCCGTATGGGGCACGCAGATGATCGGCCTCAACGGCGAGACCACGTACGACGGCGTGTTCGGGCTATGGTACGGGAAGGGGGCCGGGCTCGACCGCAGCGGCGACGCGCTGCGTCATACCAACGGCGCCGGCACGGCGCCGCGTGGCGGCGTGATCGCCGTGATCGGCGATGACCACGCCCAGAAATCGTCGACGCACGCCTACCATTGCGAACCGACCTGCGCCGACCTGATGATCCCGCTGCTCTATCCGGCGGATGCGGCGGAGATCATCGAGTACGGGCTGCTGGGATGGGCAATGTCGCGCTATGC
>DASVCL010000082.1:0-37153 GCA_036381615.1 Alphaproteobacteria bacterium | reverse complement strand
AGCTCTTGTCCAGCACCACGTTGCGCCCCTTCGGCCCCAGCGTCACCTTCACCGCGTCCGCCAGGATGTCCACCCCGCGCAGCATCTTCGCCCGCGCTTCCGCGCTGAACCTCACGTCCTTCGCAGCCATTCTTCAGTCCTTACTGTTAAAGGAATTTCTCAACTTCACGCGGCGCGCGAATATCAATCGACAACACCCAGAATATCCGACTCTTTTACGATCAGATAGTCCTCACCATCGATCTTGACTTCGGTCCCCGACCATTTGCCATAGAGGACCTTGTCGCCGACCTTCACGCCCATCGGCAGGAGCTTACCGGACTCGTCCCGACCGCCCGGGCCGACAGCGACGACCTTACCCTGCATCGGCTTCTCCTTGGCGGTGTCCGGAATGATGATCCCGCCCTTGGTGCGCTCCTCGGCCTCGATCGCCTTGACCAGCACACGGTCATGCAGCGGCTTGAACTTCGTCGCCATAACCCTCTCCTTGTTCGAAATTCAGCGCGAGCGTTAGCACTCTCATCAAATGAGTGCCAGACCGTAGTCGCCACCCTTCATGATGTCAACGCCGGCGGCTCATATCCCGCCCCGGCTGCCCCTCCTATAGGCGGCGCGCCAGGGTGACCATCTCGCGCCCGACCACGAGCTGAAACTTCGGCATGATCACGGCACAGCGATCGTACGGGGCGCGGATCTCGTCTTCCCCGTCATGGCCGATGAGTTCGCCCACCGCGAACTCCTCGAATCCTTCCAGCTGCCGGACGAAGCATGCCGACGCCCCCTTGCATACCCGGACCTCGGAAATCTCGTAGATATCCGGCTTCACGTCCGGCACGGGTGCGATCCACGCCTCCGCAAAATCGCGCTCGAGCATGCCGAACCGGTCGAGGAAGCGCAACGTGGCCTGGATCGCCACCTCTCCTGAGGAGCGCGCGAAGTGCTGACCGCATTCCACGACAAGAGCCGTATTGGGCGCGTCGGCATCGCCGAAGTTGCCGTATTCGATCAGCAATCCGCCCGCATGCTTGGCGCCCGGCGAAACGATGTGCGTCGTCGGCGCCCGGAGATCCGCCGCCAGCCGTCGCGCCTTGTCCAGCGCTGCATAGACAAGCATCGGCCGCACCGCATAGGTCGTCGAATGAATGTCCAGCAGCGCATCCGCGGCTGCGTAGACGGGCAACAGCTCCCGCGCCCGGCGCGCTTCGGCGGAACGATCATCGCCTGCCAGAACATCCTGGCTCCATACGCGATTGAAGTCGCGATCGATGAAACGACTGTCGAGTGGGTGTTCGCGATCGAACCGTTCATAGGCAGCAACGTTCGCGAAGCTCAACGTCAAAGTCCCGTGCCGTGGACGCACGGCGTGCTTGAAGAGCCACAAGAGGGCCGTGACGCCGCAGAACTCGTTTCCGTGCGTCAGCGCATTGACCACCACATGCGGTCCCGGACGACCGGATGTAAAGCGGTGGACGTAATCGATCCCGGTATTGCCATGACGAAATCCGGAAATGTCTACGGGCAAGACTTCGATGGGAGCCGGGCAAGCTGAAGACATGATCGAGGCGATAGCAGATTCTTGAATTCGGGACAGTTCTGGCATGTCGCCGGCCCAAAGGGAACCGCCCGCGATGTTGGCGGCCGGCCCGCGTCATCGGGACGAGCACCGCCCCACCCCATGTGCTTGCACCCGCAACGGAATTGTGTATATTCGCGCGCTTCATACGCCCCAGCGGGAGGGTCCTGCCGGGGTAATTCTCCTTGCCGGCAGAGCCGGTTAGACACGGGCGCGTGCTTCGGCTGGCGCCGAACCGCACCGGGTCGATCAGCCATAAGGAGCCATAGATGCCGTTCTACGAGAACGTCTTTATTGCGCGTCAGGACATTTCGCCCGCACAGGTCGATGCCCTGGCGGATGCGTTCACCGCGATCGTCACCGAGCGCGGAGGCCGCGTCACCAAACGCGAGTACTGGGGCCTTCGCAATCTAGCCTACCGCATCAAGAAGAATCGGAAGGCTCATTACGTCCTCCTCAACATCGATGCACCCGCGCCCGCCGTGCACGAGATGGAGCGCAACATGCGTCTCAACGAAGACGTCCTGCGGTTCCTGACCGTGCGCGTCGACAGTCTTGAAGAAGGTCCGTCGGTCATGATGCAGCGCCGCGAGGAGCGCGGCGACCGTGGCCCGCGCCGCCGCGAGTTTGAAGACAGCTCGGTGCGCGAGGGTGACCGCGCCGAAGGAGGTGAGTGATGAACGCGACTACGCCTGATCGTCCTGCAGCACCCGGCGGTTTCGGCGGCCGGCGCCCGTTTTTCCGTCGCCGGAAGACTTGTCCCTTCTCGGGCCCGAACGCACCGAAGATCGACTACAAGGACGTGAAGCTGCTTCAGCGCTTCATCTCCGAGCGCGGCAAGATCGTCCCGTCACGGATCACGGCGGTGTCGGCAAAGAAGCAGCGCGAACTCGCCCAGGCGATCAAGCGCGCCCGCTTCCTGGGACTGCTGCCCTACGTCATCTCCTGACCGGACAGCAGGCCGCAGCTATGCCGGCAAGCCAATTGTTGGTGGCGGCCGGTGCAGGCTTCGTGGGCGCGATGCTTTTCGCAAGCCTGGTCACCGGCTCCGTCGCCGCCTTCATCCTGGCGTATCTGGCGCCGCTGCCGCTGTTTGCCGTCGGGCTCGCCCTCGGCGTCGGCGCGGCGGCGGTCGCCGCCGCTGCCGGCACCCTCGCTGTTCTTGCGGTCGGTGGTCTGTTGCTTGGAACGCTCTTCGCGCTCCTCAACGCGGTGCCTGCGGCGCTCATTTCGCGGCAGGCACTTCTCAACCGGACCACGGCGGACGGGCGGATCGAATGGTACCCGCCGGGACGACTGGTTCTATGGCTCGCCGGGGTGGCAACGCTGGTCTTCGCCGTGCTTCTGCTGGGGACCGCCTCGCTGCCCGGCGGGCTTGAAGGCTTTACGCGTGAATTCCTGATACGCGCCTTCCAGCCGGCCGATGAGACGTCGCCCAACTCCCTTGGCCTTCCGGCCGAGTCCGCGGCGCAGTTGGCCGCCGACCTTGCGCGCTACCTTCCCGGGATCGTTGCCGTTTCCTGGATGGTGATGATGGCCGTGAACGGTGCGCTCGCCGAGGGCGTGCTGGTGAGGTTCCGCCTCAATCGCCGGCCGGCCCCGCGCGTCGCGGATATCGAGCTGCCGAAGTGGCTTCCGCTCGGATTGGCCATTGTCGCGGCCGGCGCATTCATGCCGGGTACGGCCGGGTTCATGGGCGGGAACCTGCTGCTGATTGCGCTCGCTACGTTCACGTTCGCCGGACTGGCCGTCGTACATACGCTTGCAGAAGGATGGAACAATCGTCTGCTGTGGTTGCTCGTCATCTACAGTCTGACGATCGTCTTCACATGGCCGGCCGTGCTCCTCGCCGTGCTCGGCATTATCGAAACCTGGCTCGGGCTGCGCCAGCGCTTGGTGCGCCCGCCGCAGACCTGAATTCAGGAGGAAGGAAAATGAGTGTAATGGAAGTGATCCTGCTCGAGCGCATCGAGGCGCTCGGCCAGATGGGCGACGTCGTGAAGGTCAAGCCCGGGTATGCGCGAAACTTCCTCTTGCCGCAGAAGAAGGCGCTGCGGGCGACGAAGGAGAATCTCGCCTATTTCGAGAGTCAGCGGGCACAGCTCGAAGCCCAAAATCTCAAGCGCCGGCAGGATGCTGAGGCCGTCGCCAAGAAGCTGGACGGTCTGCAGGTCGTAATCCTGCGCCAAGCCGGCGAAACCGGCCAGCTCTACGGCTCGGTATCGACCCGCGATATCGCCAATGCCGTCACTGAAGCCGGGTTTACCGTCGACCGACGGCAAATTCTGCTCGATCAGCCGATCAAGAGTCTGGGCATCTTCAAGACACGCGTCGCCCTGCACCCCGAGGTGATCGTTACCGTCTCGGTGAACGTCGCACAGTCGGAAGAAGAAGCGGCCATGCAGGCTGCCGGCAAGTCGCCGCGCCAGCCAGAAGGGGCAACGCCGGCCGAAGCTGCTCCGCAGGGCGAGGCGGCGCAGCAGTCCGCTCCCCCCGCCTCCGAGGCAGCCGGCACCGAGGCCGCCGGCGGGCCGGCGGACAAGAAGACCCGGAGCAAGCAGGCGTAAGCGGAAGGCTGACCCCGGTCAGCCCACGACGTGTCACACGCCGATCAGGGGCCCGGCAGCACAGCTGCCGGGCCCGTTTGTTTTGCCCGTTCTGCATTCCGCGCAATCCCATGTGCTTCGCCTTGCGCAGCATTCCCCGACCGGCGCGCAGAGCGCAAACTAGGCGTGCGGGCATCTCGGCGCTGTCAAGCTTTACAGATGCATGTCGTTTGCATTTATTAGTGCGGTAGCTGGTTCGTCACTGTAGGTTGCGGCAGCCGTCGCCGAGCGGAGGGATCATGCTTCTGGCTTCTTACCTCTTCCGCCAAATCATCAAGATCGGTCGTCTCACCATCATCGATCATCTTGGGCGTCAGCATGTTTTCGCCGGTGCCGCAGGCCCCAGTATCACAATTCGGCTGCATGATGCGGCGACCGCGCGGAAGATCGCGCTTAACCCTAGGCTGCACATCGGCGAAGCGTATATGGATGGCCGCCTCACCATCGAGGACGCGGACATCTACAGCTTCCTGGAGTTCTGCGCCCTGAACTCCACGACGCTCGACCGCAATTTCCTGCTCGACTTCGCCTATCGCATCCAGATCCTCCTTCGCCGCTTCCAGCAGTACAACCCGGTCGGCAGGTCGCGCGAGAATGTCGCGCACCACTATGACCTGTCCGGCCGGCTCTACGAGCTGTTCCTCGATACCGATCGCCAATATTCCTGCGCCTACTTCACCTCCAATAGCGACAGCCTCGAGATCGCGCAGGAGAACAAGAAGCGTCACATTGCGGCGAAGCTATTGCTCAAACCCGGATGCAGGGTACTTGACATCGGATCCGGCTGGGGCGGCCTCGGTATTTATCTTGCCAAGGTGGGCGCTGCCGACGTGACCGGTATCACGCTGTCGGCCGAACAGCACAAGGTGTCGAACGAGAGAGCGGCGGCCGCCCAGCTGAGCGGGCGCGTGCGGTTCGAAATGCGGGATTATCGCGAGCAAACCGGGAAATTCGACCGCATCGTATCGGTCGGCATGTTCGAGCATGTCGGAGTCAATCATTATCGCGAGTTCTTCGAAAAAATACGCGATCTCCTCACCGACGACGGTGTCGCATTGCTGCATTCGATCGGACGTGCCGATGGCCCCGGAACGACGAATCCCTGGCTCCGGAAGTACATTTTCCCGGGCGGTTACTCGCCGGCACTGTCCGAAGTTCTGCCGGTCGTCGAACGCGCCGGTCTGTTCGTCACGGATATCGAGATCCTGCGCCTCCATTACGCCCACACGCTGCGCGAATGGCGCCGGCGTTTTGAGAAGGAGCGCGACCAGATCAAGGCGCTCTACGATGAACGGTTCTGCCGGATGTGGGAGTTCTATCTCGCCGGCAGCGAGCTTGCGTTCCGCTATCAGGGCCACATCGTCTTCCAGATGCAGCTCGCGAAACGAGTGGACGCCGTTCCGCTCACCCGGGACTACATCCTAGAGTGGGAACGCACGAATGCCGACCGCGGCACCATCGCCGCATAGGCGCGCGCTGACACTGTCGACGAAACGTGACGAACCCACTCAAGCCGGGTGGCGTACGGCCTAGCAAGCTCGGCCGAATCGCCCATGTGGCGCCGGCGGCCGAAGTTATCCACGATATACATATATCTCACTGCCGAATCGGCGTTGTAACGGGCCGACCCGGCGAGTAGCCTTGCACGCGTTCCCACCTGTCATTGCTGGCGCCATGGAACCCGTCGCGCGTCCCAATTTCGGTACCGTTCGGAATGAGGGAGAGCTCTCTTCTCTGCGCACGCCGCCGCACAACTTTGAGGCGGAAATGGCGCTTCTCGGCGCTCTCCTCGCCAACAACAAGGCGTTCGACAAGGTCGCCGAGTTTCTCCGGGCGGAACACTTCGCGGATGAGCGGCACGGCCGGATCTTCGACGCGTGCGCAAAACTGATTCAGCGCGGCACGATCGCCAACCCGGTCACACTGAAAAACTATTTCGAACAGGATAATACGCTTGCGGACATCGGCGGCGCGCAATATCTCGCCCGTCTCGCCGGATCCGTGGTCACGGTGATCAATGCCGTCGACTACGCACGCACAATTCACGATCTCTTCCTGCGCCGCCAGCTCATCAGCATCGGTGAAGAGATCATCAACGATGCTTACAGCTACGACCTCGAGACCACCGCCGCACAACAGATCGAGGCGGCCGAACAGAAACTTTTCGAACTCGCCAAGTCAGGCGAGTACGAAGGCGGCTTCCGCCGCTTCGGAGAGGCCCTGGCGGTCGCAATCGACATGGCCGAGCAGGCCTATAAACGGGACAGCCATATCACGGGCGTCACGACCGGTCTCGACGATCTCGACAAGAAACTCGGCGGCCTCCATCCATCCGATCTGATCGTCCTTGCCGGCCGGCCGTCGATGGGAAAGACCGCTCTTGCGACCAAGATCGCGTTCAGCGCCGCCGCCGCCTACAAGGAGAGACGACGCGAAGACGGCACCATCGAGGTGGTTGAAGGCGCAAAGGTGGCGTTCTTCTCGCTGGAAATGTCCGCGGAACAGCTCGCCACACGTATCCTGTCGGAGGAAACCGAGATTGCCTCCGACAAGATCCGGCGTGGTGAAGTTCGCGGCGAGGACTTCCCGAAATTCGTCGAGGCCAGCAAGCGGCTTGCCACGACCCCGCTGTTCATCGACGACACGCCGGCATTGTCGATTTCAGCGTTGCGGACACGGGCGCGACGCCTTCAGCGTACCCATGGGCTGGGCCTGATCGTCATCGACTATCTTCAGCTCCTGAGTCCGGCCCCCGGCGCCAGATCCGAGAACCGGGTTCAGGAAATCTCGGCGATTACCCGGGGACTCAAGGCACTCGCCAAGGAGCTCAACGTACCGATCCTTGCGTTGTCCCAGCTGTCCCGTGCGGTCGAACAGCGCGAGGACAAGCGGCCGCAGCTCGCCGACCTGCGCGAGTCCGGCACGATCGAGCAGGACGCGGACGTTGTGATGTTCGTCTATCGCGAAGAGTATTATCACTCGCGCGCTGAACCGGGCCGTCGTCCGGAAGAAAGTGAAGAGAAGTTCCTAGATCGGCTTGAGCGGTGGAAGCAGCGCGCCGAAGAGATCCATAACGTGGCCGAGGTCATCATCGGCAAGCAGCGCCACGGTCCGATCGGTACGGTACGGCTGTTCTTCGACGGCAACTACACCAAGTTCGGCAACCTGGCCCAGAGCGACCACTACTCCGATGGCGAGTGACGCGGCGGAGGGCTACCCGTCCCAGCCGATTCTGACGATCGACCTTGGTGCCGTGGTCGCCAATTACCGGACGCTGTGCGCCCGGCTGACGCACGCCCGTTGTGCCGCGGTCGTCAAGGCCGATGCCTACGGCCTGGGCGCGGCACGTATCGCGCCCGCCCTTGCCGCAGCCGGATGCCGGGACTTCTTCGTGGCACATCTGGGCGAAGCCATCGCCCTGCGCCAGGTCCTCCCGGCCGACCGGCGCATCTATGTTCTGAACGGGCTGCTTCCGGGCGAGGCGGATGAATTCCGGCGGCATGACCTCGTTCCGGTCCTCAACGACGCCGGTCAGGTCAAGGATTGGGCGTTTGTGGGGCACCGCGCCGGCCAAAGACTGCCGGCCGCCTTACACCTCGACACGGGCATGTCGCGGCTCGGGCTTGCGCCCGACGAGGCCCGGTGGCTGGCCACGGAGTCGGGCGTAATCGAACAGCTCGACCTGCAACTCGTCATGAGCCATCTGGCGTGCGCCGAAGAACCCGAACATCCGCTCAACCGACGACAACTGCAGGAATTCACGTCCCTGCTCCGGCTTTTCGGCAACCGGGCCGCCAGCTTTGCCAACTCGTCGGGCATCTTTCTTGGTCCGTCCTATCACTTCGACTTGGTGCGGCCCGGTTGCGCGCTTTATGGCATTAATCCGGTACCCGGCCGCCCGAACCCGGTCATGCCGGTGGCTCATCTGCACGCCCCCGTCCTTCAGGTCCGCGAGATTGACCACCCCCAGACCGTTGGCTATGGTGCCACCCACCGCGCGACGACCAGGACGCGAGTCGCGACCGTCGCGGCAGGCTACGCGGACGGGTGGCTCCGGACGCTCAGCAATCGCGGCAGCGCCTATGTCGGCGACATCCGCGTCCCGATCATAGGTCGCGTGTCCATGGATCTCATTACGATCGACGTCTCTTCCGTGCCGGATATCCGCATAGGTCAGACCGTTGAGCTCATGGGGAGCCGCCTGCCGGTTGACGATGTCGCCAGTTTGGCGGGGACGATCGGCTACGAAGTCCTGACACGCCTCGGCCCCCGGTTCCAGCGCCGCTACATCAACGAACCTACCCCAGCCGGGGCATGAGCTTCCTCGCTACGATCGGCCGCATCTTCATCACCTTTCTCGAGGTGAACGGGCGCATCGCGCTCTTCGCCGGCGAGGCGGTTTCGCACTGCGTGCGGCCGCCATGGTACCCGCAGCTGATCGTCCGGCAGATGCTCGATATCGGGTATTTTTCGCTGCCGGTGGTGGGGCTCACCGCCCTATTCACGGGAATGGTCCTGGCGCTGCAGAGCTATACCGGGTTCGCCCGGTTCTCGGCCGAGGGAGCGGTCGCCACCGTCGTCGTCCTGTCGATGACCCGCGAGCTTGGTCCCGTCATTGCGGGCCTGATGGTCGCCGGACGAATCGGCGCTTCGATGGCGGCGGAGATCGGAACGATGCGCGTAACCGAGCAGATCGACGCCCTGACCACGCTCTCGACAAACCCGTTCAAGTATCTGGTCGCCCCGCGTCTGATTGCAGGTCTGACGATGCTACCGCTGCTCGTGCTCGTCGCGGACGTTATCGGCGTGTTCGGCGGCTATCTCGTCGGTGTCTACAAGCTGAACTTCAATCCGGCTGCTTATCTCAAGCGTACTGTCGATTATCTTGAGTTCATGGACGTGGTCTCCGGCCTGGTGAAGGCAGCGGCATTCGGGTTCCTCGTGTCGCTCATGGGCTGTTTCCACGGCTATCACAGCCAAGGCGGCGCACAGGGTGTCGGCCGGGCGACGACCAATGCCGTGGTCTCCGCGTCGATTCTGATCCTCATCTTCAACTACGGCATCACCGAGATCTTCTTCGCAACGCGATGACCAGCATGCCGAAGATATCGATCCGCGGCCTCAAGAAATCGTTCGGGCCGAAGGTCGTGCTCAACGGCATCAACCTCGACGTCGGCGTTGGCGAATCCGTCGTGGTGATCGGGGGCTCGGGCACCGGCAAGTCGGTCCTTCTCAAATGCATACTCGGGCTGCTGACGCCCGACGAAGGGAGCATCCGGATCGACGGTCAGGAAGTCGTCGGGCTGAAAGGCGCCGAGCGGGAGGCGGTGAATCGCAAGTTCGGCATGCTTTTCCAGGGCGCTGCCCTTTTCGACTCTCTAACGGTGTGGGAAAATGTCGCGTTCGGACTGTTGCGCGCGGGCAACGTGAGTCGCCGCGAGGCGCGGGAAATCGCGATTCGCAACCTGGCCGCCGTGGGCCTTCAACCCGAGGTCTCGGACCTGTATCCGGCGGAACTCTCGGGCGGCATGAAGAAGCGTGTCGGCCTTGCGCGAGCCATCGCAACGCGACCCGAGATCGTGTTTTTCGACGAACCGACGACGGGTCTCGACCCGATCATGGCGGACGTGATCAACGAGCTGATCTGCCAGTGCGTGCAGGAACTCGGCGCGACGGCATTGTCGATCACGCACGACATGGCAAGTGCGCGCAAGATCGCCCATCGCATCGCGATGCTTTATGGAGGTAAAATTATTTGGCAGGGCCCTGCCGGTCAGATCGACAGCTCCGGCAACCCATACGTGGATCAGTTCATTCACGGCCGGGCCGAAGGACCGATCCAGATGGAGGTGCGCGCGTGAGCGCCCGCCGCTCTCGCCCTCCTGCCCGCGCGGTGAGGTTCCTGAGATATGGCTAAACGGGACAATCGGTACGTATGCCAGGAGTGCGGCGCCATCCATGCCAAATGGATGGGTAAATGTGAAGCCTGCGGCGCCTGGAACACGATCATGGAGGAAGCCGTCGCGGCGCCGGCACCAAAGGGTATCGGCTCCAAACCGGGGGCGCGCATCACATTTCATCAGCTGCGCGGAAGCAGCGATCGGGCCCCACGACGGGTCACGGGAATTGCTGAATTCGACCGCGTGCTGGGTGGCGGCCTCGTTGCCGGATCCGCGGTCCTGGTCGGCGGCGATCCCGGTATCGGCAAGTCCACCCTCCTGCTGCAGGTTACCGCAGCGCTGTCGAACCTGGCGTCGGTTGCATACATTTCCGGCGAGGAAGCGATCGATCAGGTCCGCATGCGGGCGGCACGCCTCGGCCTTGCCGATGCGCAAGTCGCGCTCGCCTCGGCAACAAACCTGCGCGATATACTCGCCAGCCTCGATGCACCGGACGCGCCAGAGATCGTCGTCATCGACTCCATCCAGACCATGTACATCGACACGCTGGACTCGGCACCGGGTACGGTGGCTCAGGTCCGCGCCTGCGCCGGAGAGCTCATCCGGCTCGCCAAGCGGCGGGGCGTCACGGTCATTCTCGTCGGCCATGTAACGAAGGAAGGCCTGATCGCCGGCCCGCGGGTACTCGAGCACATGGTCGATACCGTTCTCTATTTCGAAGGCGAGCGCGGACACCAGTTCCGCATCCTGCGGTCGGTCAAGAACCGCTTCGGACCGACGGACGAAATCGGCGTCTTCGAAATGACCGACGCAGGGCTGGTCGAGGTCTCGAACCCCTCCGCGCTGTTCCTTGCCGATCGGCACGGCGAAGTGAGCGGCGCCGCCGTCTTCGCCGGTATGGAGGGAACCCGTCCGGTCCTCGTCGAGATTCAGGCACTGGTCGGACCGGCAGGCTTCGGTACGCCCCGGCGCGCCGTGGTCGGCTGGGATTCCGGACGGTTGGCCATGGTGCTCGCGGTCCTCGAGACGCGTTGCGGCCTTGCATTCGGCGCCAGCGATGTTTACCTGAACGTCGCGGGCGGCTTGCGGATTACCGAACCCGCTGCCGATCTGGCCGTGGCGGCGGCGCTTGTCTCTTCGCTTACAGGCCAGCCTGTGCCAGAAGAAACCGTCGTTTTCGGCGAAATCGGACTGTCGGGCGAGGTGCGCCCGGTCGGACAGCTGGAGGCGCGCCTTAAGGAGGCGGCAAAGCTTGGTTTCAGCAAGGCTTTTATTCCGCCGCGTCGGCGCACAGGACGCAGCACCGGCGATCGCGACGGAACGATCGAAACGCGGGAGATTGCCCGGCTCAGTGATCTTGTCGCGCTGTTCGGAGGATCTGCGCGACGCATCGACCGCCGGGACCGCCAACCGGCGCGGCTGGAATAGGCCCGAACTCGAAGTGCCAGATCGATGAATGTCGCCGATCTCATCGTCATTGCCGTCCTTCTGCTGTCCGGGCTCATCGCGCTCATGCGGGGCTTCATCCGGGAGGTCCTGTCGCTCGCGGGATGGGTCGGCGCTGCGTTCGTGACATTGTGGGGCTTCGCCCATGCCCGCCCCTACGCGCGCGACCTGATTTCCCATCCGGTTCTTGCCGACGTCGCGGCCGGTGTCGTCCTGTTCGTGATCAGCCTGGTCCTGTTTTCCGTCGCCAGCAATGCCGTCGGTAATCTGGTACGCAGCAGCGGCCTCAATGCACTGGACCGCAGCCTCGGGTTCGTATTCGGGCTGGCACGCGGCCTCGTCGTCGTAGGCCTGATCTATCTCGCGATGGTCCTCTGGGTGTTTCCTGCGCCGGCCGACCGGCCGATCTGGATACGGGAAGCACGCACGTTGCCGTTGGTCGAGGCGACGGCCGATCTCCTGCAAAATCTCGCGCCGCCAGAGTTCCGCGGACGTGCCCACATGGCCGAAGACGAGGTTAACTGGAAGATTCGCCAAGCTCGGGACGCGCAACGTGCGCTCGAAGCGCTCAGCCTCCCGACCACCAATACGCCTGCATCCAAATCCGAAACCGGTTATAAATCCGACGTCCGTCGCGACCTGGAACGGTTGATCCAGAACGCCGAACCGCAAGGCCAGAAGAACCGATGATGGCCGGAGCTGACCCGATGATTACGACAAATCCGTTCGACGACGACAAGCTCCGCGAGGAGTGTGGGATTTTCGGCGTCTATGGACACAAGGACGCCGCCGCCCTCACGGCGCTTGGCCTGCATGCCCTGCAACACCGCGGGCAGGAGGCGACCGGCATCGTGGCCTGCGACGGTGCACAATTCCATTCGCATCGCGGCCTCGGGCACGTCGGCGACAACTTCAGTTCGGAAGCCGTCATGTCGCGCCTCAAAGGCGCAATGGCGATCGGCCACAATCGTTATGCGACGACAGGCGACACGATCCTGCGCAACGTGCAGCCGCTGTTCGCGGAATTCGACTTCGGCGGTTTTGCGCTCGGCCATAACGGCAACCTGACGAACGCGCGCCATCTACGGCGGTTACTCGTGAAGAAAGGCTGCCTGTTCCAGTCGACGACCGATACCGAGGTGATCGTCCATTTGATGGCGATGGCCGGGGGCGAAGTGATCGACCGGCTGATCCAGGCGCTGCGACAGGTCGAGGGCGCCTACTCTCTGGTTGCCCTCACCAAGGATCACGTCATCGGCGTTCGTGACCCACTCGGCGTGCGACCGCTCGTCCTGGGGCGCCTCGATGATGCATGGATCCTCGCCTCAGAGACCTGCGCCCTCGATATCATCGGTGCCGAATATGTTCGAGACGTCGAGCCGGGTGAAGTCGTAGTTCTCGAGTCGACTGGTTTGCGCTCGATCAAACCGTTTGCCAAGCCACCGTCGCGTTTCTGCGTGTTTGAGTTCATCTATTTTGCCCGACCGGATTCCGTTATCGACGGAACGTCGGTTTATGAGGCACGCAAGCGCATCGGTGCGGAGCTCGCGCGCGAGAGTCCGGTTCCTGCCGACATCGTCATCCCGGTTCCCGACTCAGGCGTGCCGGCCGCGCTCGGTTACGCCGCAGAAGCCGGGATTCCGTTCGAACTCGGCATTATCCGGAATCATTATGTCGGGCGTACATTCATCGAGCCCACCGACCACATCCGGCATCTCGGCGTGAAGCTGAAGCACAATGCGAACCGGGCCAATCTCTCCGGCAAACGTGTGATCCTGGTCGATGATTCGATCGTGCGCGGCACGACATCGAAGAAGATCGTCGAGATGGTGCGTAGCGCCGGCGCGACCGCGGTCCACATGCGCATTTCCAGTCCGCCGACGACCCATTCGTGCTTTTATGGCATCGATACGCCGGAGCGTGAAAAGCTTCTTGCGTTCCAGTACAGCGTCGACGAAATGGCGCGCTTCATCGGCGTCGACTCGCTTGCTTTCGTGTCAATCGATGGGCTGTATCGGGCGATGGGCCTGGCGAAGCGGGATCCGGCCATGCCCCGGTTCTGCGACGCCTGCTTCACCGGGGACTATCCGATTGCGCTGACCGACGCCGAGGGCAAGAACCCTCAGCTGTCCCTTCTCGAGATCGCATAACCGGCTGGCGTCGGCGAAGGTTCATAGGCCCGATGCCGACGCGCGTGGGAGGCGTCTTGAGAAGCATCGCCGACGGACTTGGGGCCGTCGTCGGCGCAGCGCTCTTGAGCCAGGCTCCGGAATTCGCGCAGCAATATGTACAGCGACTTGGAGGGCACCGGGACGAAGCGATGCAGTTCGTTGAGATGCTTCGGGCTCGAGGCGCCACCGCCCCCGATGCCATGCTTGCTGCAGCGGAAGCCCGGCTCGAGATCCTCAACAATGCACTCAACGCCGTCCTCGGCGCAGAGGATCTTCTGCGTCCCCTTGTCCTGCTTCGACATCTCGAGAGCGAGATTGCAATCGCCACCATGGAGGCCTTCCGGCCAGCCGTTCCGCTGACACCCGCGGGACTCGCCTATGCCGGGATTGGCCTTATTCTTGGCCTCATCCTCGTCAACATCGTCATCGCGCCAATGAACTGGTTTTGGAAATGGCGGAAACATGCATGACTGAAAAAAGGCTAACCGGGCGCGTCGCGCTGATCACAGGAGCATCGCGCGGCCTCGGTGCCGCCGTGGCAAAACGTTACGCTGCCGAAGGCGCGCATGTCGTCCTGGTTGCCCGGACGGTAGGCGCCCTCGAGGAGATGGATGATCAGATCCGCTCGACTGGCGGCAGTGCAACGTTGGTTCCCCTTGACCTGCGGGAGCTCGACCGCATCGACCCGCTTGGCCCCGCGCTCTACGAGCGTTTCGGGAAACTCGATATTCTAGTGGCTAATGCGGGACTTCTGGGAACGCTTGGTCCGCTCGCCCATCATGATGCCAGGCTTTGGGACGATGTGATGAAAGTCAACGTGACGGCGAACTGGCGTCTGATCCGGACTCTCGAACCGCTCCTCCGCCGATCCGATGCCGGGCGGGCAATCTTCGTAACGTCGGGCGCCGCGCAGAAGACGCAGGCCTATTGGGGCGCCTACGCGACCTCAAAGGCCGCGCTCGACGCCATGGTCCTGACCTGGGCCGCGGAACTTGCGAAGACGAACATACGGGTAAACCTTCTTAGTCCGGGCCCGCTCCGCACGAAAATGCGGGCGCAGGCCTTTCCCAGCGAGAATCCGGAGACCCTCCGCCTGCCCGAGGCAATCACCGACTCGTTCGTTGATCTTGCCTCGCCAACATGCGTCAAGCACGGCGAGATCGTGCGCGGCTATTAGCCGAGGATAGCGTCACCGGCCTTATGCGGCACCCTAGCCCTGCTCTGCGTAGGGATTCTTCGTCTGTCGCAACTGCAACCGAATGACCACGCCATCGAGCCCGAACGTCTCCCGGAGACTGTTCGTCAGATAACGCATGTAGTCTTCCGGCAATGTCGTCAGCCGCGCGCCGAAAATTGCGAATGTCGGCGGCCTGACCGTCACCTGCTTCATGAACCGCAAGCGTGGTCGCCGTCCCTCGACGAGAGGCGGTGGGTGGTTCGCCGTCACGCCTTCAAGCCACTGGTTGAGCTTCGGCGTGGGCAGGCGCGTGTTCCAGACTTCGTAGGTGGCGATGATCGCCTTGAGCATGTCATCAAGCTTGCGCCCATGGAGCGCGGACAGCGTGACGAAAGGAACGCCTTTGACCTGCGGCAGCGACATCTCGAGCCGGTCGCGCAGCCGCCGCAATGCCGGCTGCGGATCCCCGATCAGATCCCATTTGTTGACGGCAATCACGAGCGCGCGTCCCTCCTCGGTCACGATCCGCGCAATCGTCAGGTCCTGCTTTTCGAGCATGAGCGTGGCATCGAGGACCAGGACGACGACCTGCGCCTCTCGGACGGCCCGCAGCGTGTCCGATACCGACAGCCGCTCGAGCCGGTCCTCCACCCGGGCTTTGCGACGCAGCCCTGCCGTATCGATGAGCCTGAACATCCGCCCACGCCACGTCCAGGGAATCTCGATCGCGTCCCGGGTGATGCCGGGCTCGGGCCCGGTCAGGAGCCGTTCCTCGCCGAGCAATCGGTTGACCAGGGTCGACTTGCCGACATTCGGCCGCCCGACGATCGCGACGCGGATCGGCCGCTCTGGCTCGGTCTCGGCGGCTTCATTCCCGCCGCCCGTTTCACCTGCCGTGTCCTCGGTAATGAATGCCTCAGCCGGAGCCTTGGCCTTCAGCAGCGCATGGAGATCGGCCATGCCCTCGCCATGTTCGGCCGAGATCGCGACCGGCTCCCCGAAGCCGAGAACGTGCGCCTCTCCCAACCCCGCAAGCGCCGCGCGACTTTCGCATTTGTTCGCGACCAGGATGACGTCGCGACCAAGACGGCGAAGCCATCTGGCGAAATGCTCGTCGAGAGCCGTCACACCGGCACGGGCATCGATGACGAACAGGACGACGTCGGCGCTACGGACGACCCGCTCGGTCTGGGCCCGCATCCGGGCCTCAAGGGTTTGCCGCGCGGCTTCCTCCAACCCTGCCGTGTCGATCACATCCAGACGCAGGTCGCCGAGCTGACCTTCGCCGACACGCCAGTCCCGGGTCAGGCCCGGCGTGTCATCGACGAGCGCCGTGCGCCGCCCGACGAGCCGGTTGTAGAGCGTAGACTTGCCGACGTTGGGACGTCCGACGATCGCGACAGTGAATGGCATGGCTCGTGATCATTAACGCAACGCCACCAGATCCGCGCCATCGGTCACGACATAAACGGTGCGGTTCGCCACGACCGGCGCGACGAAAACCGGGCCCGGCAACTGTACGTGGCTCGTGATCTCACCGGTCAAGGGCGATATCAGAATGCCGTTGCCCTCGGAGCTGGCCAGGAAGAGTCGCGAGCCGACAAGGACCGGGCCCGTCCACACGATGCGACCGCGCCGCGCCTTCTCGTCGCGGAACTGCTTGAGCTGCGTGGCCCATCGGACACGGCCGTCGCGGCGGCTGAGGCAAACGACGACATTGTCGACCGATGTCGCAAAGACGAATGCGCCGGCGACCCACGGCGTATAAAGGCTACCGATATTCTGGTCCCAGATCCGGCCGCCGGATCTAAGATCGATCGACACGATGCGGTCGGCGTTGCTCGCTGCGATCACTTGGCCACGGTCGATGACGGGTAATCCGCGGATATCGGCGAGCGACGATACCGGATCGGCGCGCAGGGCACCGGCCAACGAATCCGACCAGAGGACTCGGCCATTATCCACGCGCAAGGCAAACAGCTCGCCGGACGAAAACGCCGCGACCGTAATGTTGCCCTCGAGCGCTGGACTCGCGCCACCATAGAACCCGGCGGTCTCGCTGATTCCGCTATGCGTCCACAGACGCCTACCCGTCGCGGCATCGAGGGCATGGATCTGATTGTCGACTGTGGTTGCGAAGACTCTTCCGCCGCCGACCGTCGGGCCTGCCCGCATCGGTGCGGTCAATGTCTGACGCCAGAGTTCCTTGGCGCCATCGGCGTCGAGCGCAATGACCTGCGCGTAACCCGTCGTTACGTACAGACGTCCTTGATCGAAGGCAACGCCACCGCCGACGCCCCCATCCCCCTCCTCTTCGGGCTGCACGTCAAACGTCCAAACCGTGCGGCCGCTCGCGGCATCGACAGCAGTCAACTGCGTGCCCGCATCCATCACATAGACCCGCCCCTCGGCGACGACCGGAGGGGATGCGATCCGGCCCGACCGGCTCGTCCCGGCGCCGATTCCCGTCCGCCACACGATCGTGAGGCCATCGTCCGTCTCACCGGCCAGATGCTCCATTGCGTGGCTGGGTGTACCGCCGGGCTGTGGCCACGCGGCGTTTTCGATCGGGACCGGCAGGCGAACCGGCAGGTCGGCTAAGGCCGGATCAGGCTCAATGGCCCGATCCTGAATCATGACGCTCAGGCGCTCGCCGGGAATGGGTTGTTCGGTGTCCGCACCGAACCAGCCTCCTTCGCACCCGGAAACCAGGGCGGCGGCGAGCAGAACCGCCAGCGACGACGTGCGCTGCATCCGCATGATCCGGCCCGCCGTTCACGTTCCGAGGATGGACAGCATTTCCGCCGCCCGCGCACGCATTCCCGCCGGCGCAAGGGGGTCGTCGGCGATCTTCGTATAAAGCTCGCGTGCCTTTGCGGTCTCGCCGACACGGGCGGCTGCCAATGCGGCAAGCTCCAGCGCCATGTGCCGCCAAGGATTATTCGCGGCCTCGAGCGCTTCGAGCTGGCGGTCCAGTTCGGCAGGTTCGAGGCTCTCGAGCGCATGCAGGTTGGCCAACAGCTCGGCGGCGCTGCGGAGTTCCGCGCTTATGCCGCCGTCGGCGGCGATACCGCGATAGATGGCCACGGCTGCGTCCCGATCGCCGGCTTCGGCCTTCAGGGCAGCATCCCGAAACCGCGCCAGTACCGCAAATCCCGCCGATCCTTCCGTTCCGATCTCGGCAAAGGCAGCCGACGCACGACTGGAATCCATCGTGGCTGCCGCGAAGAACCGTTCCCCCATCTCTGCGCGCTGGCGAAGCGTATAATCCCTCCAGCCGACGTATGCAGCGGTCCCGACGACCAGGGCAAGTGCAGCGCCGATAACATAATTCCCATACCGCTTCCACAGCTCGACGGCACGGTCCCTGCGCAGTTCCTCGTCGACTTCCTGAAATAGATCGACCACGTAATTCCCCTCGCCTCCAAGAAGCGCGGCCACCATAGCGGCCCTCTGGCACGAGTGCAAACACCCCGGTTGCCACGGAAATGCGCCCTAAGTCTCGGACCCGGCTGGCTTTCAGCCAGCGCGTGCCATGTCCCTTTTGGCGTCTGACAGGCCTGCTTTACCCGACCTTAACCGGGGTGGCGTTAACCGGGATGGCGTTTGTCTTGCAAAAATGCACTCGCGCTTGTTCGCAATACTGCCCGTCCTCTACGGATTGACGTTGGCCACCTGCACGCCCGTGGAGCTTGCCTATCCCGGCACCGAGGCTACCAGCCAGATCGCCAGCGCCCGCAGTCTCCCCCACAATGTGACTCATGCCATGACGGGGCGCGATTGCGCCCCTGTCCGCGACTTGTTGTGGGGTACCGTGTGTACCGAACTCGACGATGCCCTATCCGACGAGAAGGCGGCATCCGGCGAGAACGCGGTCGGGCTTGAGGCGGGGGCGCCGCCTGCTGCGAGCGTGTTTTGCTACCGTTCGATCGGTGCCGTCGATTGCCACGAACAGCCGGATCCGCTGCGGTCGGCATCCCGGATCATGGCCGACTGATTTCAATCCCTTAAGTCGCCTCGCGGAAAGTTCGCCACAAGCGTTTGGACTGGCACGAAATATTGGACTTGGCAGCAAAAATCGGACAGGATTTATGCGCTGCGACGGGATCGATTTCTCCGCCCTCTATACATGGCAAAGTTGGTCCGAATCTCCGACTACCGCCGTCCTGCCGACCGTGTAGCCTTCGACCGGGCCGAACTTAAGAAGATCCTGGCAATCTATGCCGACCGCGTCGCCTCGGGCGAATGGCGGGACTACGCGATCGACCATCGTCCGAACATGGCCGCCTTCGCGGTTTTCCGAAGCTGCTACGAGTGGCCCCTCTTCGTGATTGCAAAACTTGGCGGCGGAAGCCACCGGCAAGGCAATTTCGTGGTCACATCCGGTCCACGCCGGCTCATCGAGGGGCGTAGCATCGATGAGGTGCTCGCCGTCTTCGACCGAAAGTTGAAGCCGGTCTAGGACGTACATCCGCGCCGGTCTGGTGCGGTGTAGGCCGGGTTAGGGAACGACAGCCTTCGGCCACCCGTTCAACGCAGGCTGTTCGGAACCCTTTGATGGCCAGGCAGTCTCGTCCTTTGCAACAGCCTTACGCAAGTCCATTCGTCCGTCGATCGGGTGCCGTGTCGGCCATCGTCGCACCGGCAGCCGTAATCGGCGCTCTCGCCGCCATGGTACGATTCGCGACATGGCGTATCGAACGTCGGTATCCGCCGATCGGCACTTTCCTCAACATCGACGGAGTGCGGTTGCACTACGTGGACAAGGGCCAGGGCCCGCCGGTGGTGCTTGTGCATGGGGCCGGTGGTCTGCTCCAGGATCTCACCTTGAGCGTCCTTCATGCGCTTACCCGTCAGTACCGAGTCATCATTTTCGATCGACCCGGCTGTGGCTACAGCCAACGGCCTGCCGACCGTGTCTGGACTCCGGAGGCGCAGGCAGCCCTCATTCGCGCGGCTGTCCAACACCTTGGGCTCGATCGGCCGTTGCTCATCGGGCATTCCTTCGGCGCGAGCGTCGCCTTGAGCTATGCGGCCATGTATCCGGACGAGATCAGGGGCACCGTTCTCGTTTCGGGTTACTACTATCCAACTTTCCGCCCCGATATGATCGTGTGCGAAATGGCGGCAGCCCCCGGAATCGGCTGGCTCGTGCGTAACACGGTTGCGCCGGTCGCTTGCTGGTTCTTCGCGCCGCGTGTAGTCGCGCGACTGTTCGCCCCGAACCCGATTCCGCCCAACTTCCGCAAATTTCCGCTCCATCTTGCGATGCGGCCGTCACAACTCCGCGCCATGGGCGAAGACATTATTGCCCTGAGACGTTGGGCGCGGCGAATGCAGAGGCGCTATTCGGCAGTCCGCGCGCCGATTGCCATTCTCACCGGCAGCGCCGATCAAGTCATAGACGCGAAGCGCCAGTCGGTACGCCTTCACCGCGCGATCGAAAGCACTGCTCTGCGCGTGCTGCCGGGGATTGGGCACATGCTGCATCACGTGCGCCCCGATGATGTGCTGCGAGCTGCATCGGCGTTCGATCATCACGTCGCCACGCGGGAGGAGATCGCCCGTACCGCCGCCCTGTAGCATCGCCACCTCCTGCGCTCAGGGCCGTGTGCGCGATCACATCGCCCTGCCGGTCAGCGGCCAGCTTCGTCGAACTGCTCCGATATTCGTTCGGCTCCCCCCGGGCGCATCTCAGCCGCGACTTGATCGATCTGCCCTGTCTCGAAGCTGTTACGGATGGCGGCGAAGATGACCGCCTCCTCCTCTTCGACATGACGCTCCATGACGACGCGGAGGCGCTCGAGTTTCTCGCGCCACTCATCGTCGTCTCGCTCTCCGCTGAGCTGCACCATCAGCTCTTCAGCCTCCTGGTGTTGTCGTTGGGCGCGAAATGCAAGATCGCGCGTGCCGGGGTCGCGCATGAGCGCCTCGTAGAGCGCTGTTTCCTCGATCCGGTTGTGTGCAATCATCAAGCTCTGCAGTTCCCCCAGCAGATCCGCACGTTCCCGGCGACTTAAGTCCTCGCCTGACGCGAGTTCATTCAGCAATCCGGTGGCGTGACGATGGTCATGCCTCAGCGCGGTGAAGATATCCATTGGCACCGACTCTAGGCTTGCCGACGTGACGTCGTGCGAACGTCAGCCCGTGGGCGATGTTCCTTCACGGCCGGCTCGCGCCGCGGCTGCCGGACCGTCATCTGGCAATGCGTGTGCCGCGACCTGCATTCCGTATAGGCGTCCGGAGGGGGCAACCATTACCGGTTGGGGCTGGTAAAGCCTCACAATGCGAGGCGCTCGGACCTGCCGTTCGGACGATCCGGCACTTGCCGTTTCAATGGAATGTGCCGGACGCGGCCAATCGGGCAAGCCGGCGAAACGCGGGATTATTTCCTGCGCATTGTGCATCGATCCGGGAACGCCCGGTCCGGCATCGCGTTAATGATTGTGCGTCACGCCGTTTCCCCCCATCGGCGAGACGTGCTGGCCCAAGAGCATTTCAGGTCGTGGCAGCCGACTCTTCTTGGGCCAGCCCTCTTTTTGTCTTCTGATTATACTTAAAATTTATTTTAACCAAATCTGCTGGTCGCAGAGGTTAACCTTTTCCTAGTCTTTTCTCTCCTACTGCAAAGATAAGTTTGCATTAAGCGAGTATTAACTTTCTCCCGGCTAGAACCGGGCGACTGAGCCGCGGCATGTCGGCCGCGGCGCGTCGCAGGGTTCGCGCCGGTGAAGCAACGGTTCGTCACGCTCCTCTTCGCACTTGTCTGCTTGGTTACGGGGGCGACGGCGCACGCCGAGATACCCGTGACAGGGTCGGCGCTGCCGGGCCTCGAGGCATTTGACCAGGCCGTACTCTCTCTGCTCGAGAGATGGAATATCCCGGGCGCTTCGCTTGCCGTCGTCAAGGATGGGCGGCTCCTACTCGCGCGTGGCTACGGGTACGCCGATCTTGGGCGCAACGTTCCGGTGACACCCGACCTCAGGTTCCGCTTCGCCTCGCTGTCGAAGTCTCTGACGGCTGCCGCCATCATGCGTCTGGTCGAGGACAAGCGCATTTCCCTTGATGATTCGGCACTCCGGCTTCTCGGCGACTGGGCACCGCCACCGGATCAGATTACCGACCGGCGGGTATACGAGATCACCGTACGGCACCTGCTTACACATCGCGGCGGCTGGAACCGCGAAATCTCCGGCGACCCCATCTTCGACTCGCGCGCATACCTCAACGACCACGATTGTCGCGGCGTCATGCACGCGGAACTGACGCGCCAACTCGACTTCACGCCAGGGACTTCCTTCGCCTATTCGAATACCGGCTATTGCATCCTGGGGCGCATCATCGAGCGCGTCAGCGGATTGCCCTATGCCGATTACGTCAAGCGATATGTGCTTGCGCCGGCCGGGGTAACCGGCATGACGACAACCAGCCGATCGATCTTCCCTGACGACGAACCGATCTATTATCAGACCCCCGGGAGCGTAGTTTCGCCGTACGGTGGCATCGCTCTTGACGCAATCGATTCGCTCGCCGGCTGGATCGGTCGCCCTGTCGACTATCTCCGCTATTTCGTCGCGCTCAGCGGCTGCTGCGGCCGGGCGATTCTGAGGCCGCAAAGCATCGCCGAAATGACGGCCGCGCCCGCCGCGCCGAAACGCACGGCAAGCGCCGTCGGTAACTGGTATGGTCTCGGCGTTCGGGTGCAGGCCCGAAGCGGCGGCTTGGACGTCTGGCATCACGGGTCGATGCCGGGAACGCAGGCTGAGGTCGTGCTGTCCCGTGAAGGATTCGGCTGGGTCATCGCATTCAATGCCCGGCCGATGGATGCATCGGCCTTCAGCGACGACATCGACGCCACGTTGTGGACGGCTGCCCGCCGCACCTCAACCTGGCCTGAAGGGGGCCTGACCGACGAAGCCGCCCAAAGAAGACCAAATCCGGACCAAGCGTCTGCGATCAGCGCCACGGCGCTAAACTGAAATTTTTATTATATTTCTTTACAGTATGAAGCGAACTTCACGCTCCATTTTGAGAGCGTGATCGGTGCAATTGCGCAACACTGTGCCCGAAATATCAAGGGTATTAATGTTTCCGCACGTAAAAAGTGTTAATTACCGTCCCACCGCATTGCCAACCGCCGCGGCACGTCGCGACGGTCCGAACCAAGCGTCGGTTTTTACCTGATGAAGGGACGAACCCATGAAAATGCGCACGACCTTGATCGCTGCAGCATTGTTGGCCACGACCTCAGGAGTTGCCCTCGCCCAGCAGACTTCCGGCCCCTATGTCGGCATTGGGGGCGGCTGGAACATGGTGCGCGATTCCGATGTCTCCGGCTCCGGCATTTCCAGCGAGGCCGAATTTGACCATGGCTGGGCCGCACTCGGCACCGTCGGTTACGGATTTGGAAATGGTCTGCGGCTCGAAGCCGAGCTGGGCTATCGCGACAACGATATCGACGGGATCGCCGGAACCTCGGCGGGCTCCGGTAGCGTGAACGTCTGGAGCGGCATGGCAAACGTGCTCTACGACATTCCGACCGGCACGGCCTTCACGCCGTATATCGGCGCGGGCGCAGGTTACGCCCGCGTAAAGGTCGACGACATAAATCCGATCGCTGCTGGCGTTTCGGTCGACGACACGGACAGCGTTTTTGCCTACCAAGCCATTGCCGGCGTTGCGTATGGACTGACCCCGAATTTGAAGATCGGGCTCGACTATCGCTACTTCGCCACGCAAGACCCTGAATTCAGTGCAAGCAACGGAGCATCCGTCGAAGGTGAGTACGAGGCGCATACCGTGATGCTGGGATTGCGCTGGGAATTCGGCGCGCCCGCCCGTCCGCAGCCCGCGCAGGTTACCCCGCCGCCGGCTCCTCCCCCTGCACCGCCGCCGGCGCCAGCCGCCGCGCCGCCACCGCCAGCGCAGCCGGCAATCCAGCGTTCGTTCCTGGTGTTCTTCGACTTCGATCGTTCGAACATCACGCCCGAGGCCGAGCGGGTGATCCGCGACGCGGCGGCCAATGCCAAGCGCGGCAACGTGAGCCGGATCAACGTGACCGGTCACGCCGACCGGGCCGGCCCGGAGCGATACAACATGGCGCTTTCGATGCGCCGTGCCGATGCCGTCAAGGCCGTCCTGGTGCGCGAGGGCATTCCCGCCGACCAGATCGCCGTGGTGGCGCGCGGCGAGACGCAGCCGCTCGTGCCGACGCGTGACGGCGTCCGCGAGCCGCAGAACCGCCGCGTCAAGATCGTCCTGCAGTAAATCCGGACAATCGGAAGCCGGATCACGACGGGGCGCGCCCGAAGGGCGCGCCCCGCTCTTTTCGACCGGTTGGCGCCGCATCAGCGCGCCGCACTCGCCCGGGTGCCTAGCGGCTCCGCGCCGCAACGTTCGAACGGCATCGGATACGAACTCGCCCGTTGCGCCGACCAGCTGTCCAATTGCTTCCGCTCGAGCTGCACGGCCTCTTGAAACAGGGACACCGATTCGTCGCAAAAAGTCGGCGAAAGCATGCTCCGCCGCGAGACTTCATTGGCCAAAGACGTGATGTAGGCATCAAGCTGCCGACGCGCGTCGGCGCCGTAGCGCGCGCCAAAATAGCTCTGCAGGACGCGGCCGTGACTGATGAGCTGATCCTCGTGCTTCTTCACGAAGACATTGTATTGTCCCGTGAAATCCCGCCCGGGCACGCCCCGGCATGACAACGCCGCGACCATCAGTTCGGTTTGAAGCATCCGAACCCGGAATGCCGTCTGCTCTCGGTCCGTGAGACATCGCGCGACCGCATCCGAACTCGGGCCCGCAACAAGGGCCCCGGCGACCATCATCGTGGCAATATGCTTCAACATGCCTTCCCCATGGCTAGCCACGCCCCCCGTTCGGCGCTTTCAGGTTGAAGCCTGTCTTATGCTTCTGGTTCGAACAGTATACGCCAGCACGGCAGAGCTCGTGCGGTAACGGGAAGCGTCCGACCACAAAATTCGGACCGTCGGCGGACTATTCTGCCGGCTCATCTTACTGTCCGGGCAGAACCGGATGCGACGTTGGCATGGCGACATCGATTTATGCTGAGAATTCACAAATTACGCGTGAATTTTGCACCATTCCCGGAAGCTGGTAGATCCTGCCAGACGCCAGGCTCGGGTGACGTTCGCGTTGTCATCGCATGCCCGCATCCGAGGCGTTGTCGCCCACGCAAGCGGACGAACGCATGCGGGACCGCTCTTGGCGACCGACAACTCGTCGCTTAGGGTGTCGCGCACCGGCGCAAAGGCATATCTCTCATGGATTCGCAAGACGTCCAGATCATTCAGCACGAAACGCCGTATCGCGGTTATTTCCGCATCGACCGCTACCGGCTGCGGCACAAACTCTTCAACGGCGGCATCAGTCCGGAGCTGTCCCGCGAGGTATTTGAGCGCGGACATGCCGTGGGCGTCATCCTGTATGATCCGGATCGCGATGCCGTCGTTCTCATCGAACAATTTCGAGTCGGTGCTCTCGCCGCGCATCGGCGCCCTTGGATCACCGAAATCGTTGCCGGCATCATCGATCCCGGCGAGGAGCCAGCTGACGTCGCGCGACGCGAAACCTACGAGGAAGCCGGCTGCGACGTGATCGAGCTGCTGCCGATCTACGATTATCTGGTAAGCCCTGGCTGCTCGAGCGAGACAGTAAAGCTCTTCTGCGGACGTGTTGACTCCCGAAAGATCGGCGGAGTCTATGGCTTGGCGCACGAGGGCGAAGACATCCGGGTTTCGGTGGTGCCGCTCGAGGATGCGCTGCGTGACCTCGCGTCCGGCCGAATCGAAAGTTCGATCGCGATCATCGGATTGCAGTGGCTTGCCCTCAACCGTGACATGCTGCGAAAGCGCTGGTCCTCCGAGGCCGGGAAGCCTTGAATACGGCCAAGGCTCACCGTTAAGGTCATGCCCATGGAGATTCGGGACGGTTTCATCGGAACGGTCGGCAATACGCCGCTCATCCGCCTTCGTCGCGCCTCAGAGCTGACGGGCTGCAATATCTTGGGAAAGGCGGAGTTCCTTAACCCCGGCGGATCTGTCAAGGATCGCGCCGCCCTTTACATCGTCAAGGATGCCGAAGAGCGCGGCCTCCTGCGACCTGGTGGGGTCATCGTCGAGGGTACGGCCGGCAACACGGGAATAGGTCTTGCACTCGTCGCCAACGCCCGCGGCTATCGCACCGTCATCGTCATGCCCGACACGCAGAGCCAGGAGAAGAAAGACATTCTCCGGCAGGTCGGCGCGGAACTCAGACTGGTGCCGGCCGTCCCCTACGCCAATCCGAACAACTACGTGAAGGTCTCCGGACGTCTTGCGGAGGAGATCGCTCGCACGAATCCAAACGGCGCGATCTGGGCCAATCAGTTTGACAACATCGCCAATCGGCGGGCGCACTACGAAACCACCGGACCGGAGATCTGGGCGCAGACGGATGGAAAGATCGACGGATTCATCTGCGCCGTCGGAACCGGCGGGACGCTTGCCGGCGTGGCCATGTTCCTCAGGGAGCGCAATCCGCAGATCCGTATCGGGCTCGCCGATCCAATGGGCGCTGCGCTCTATCACTACTACGCCCATGGTACGCTCAAGGCGGAGGGCAGCTCGATCACCGAGGGAATCGGACAGGGCCGTATCACCAAGAACCTGGAGGGGCTCGAGATCGATTATCCCTGCCAGATTCCCGATACCGAGGCCTTACCGGTGATCTTTGATCTCCTCAAGGACGAAGGTCTCTTCCTCGGCGGCTCCAGTGGCATCAACGTCGCGGGCGCGATTCGCCTCGCACGCGAACTGGGGCCGGGGCACACGATCGTCACGATTCTCTGCGACGGCGGCCAGCGCTACGCGAGTCGTCTGTTCAACCCGGACTTCCTTCGCTCGAAGCAGCTGCCGGTACCGGAGTGGCTCGAGCACCCCGACACCATTCCGGTTCCGACGCCGCTTGCCTGACGGTCAGAGCCGACCGGTCCGGGTCGGCTCGTGCCGCATCAATCCCCATACAATTCACAGGACCGATTCGTCTCCACTGTCGACACGTGGCGTCCGCTATCCGGTATGCCCGATTCGATCGCAATGCGCCGATGCGCGATACGTCGAATTACCAGTTGAAGACGGAATGCCTGTTGCCGACATCTGGTCTTGCCGCCCGACATCGCGGCCGTCAGAGGCCGTCCGACATCGCCGTTGAAACGGGTTGAACCCGCCGTTATTCGCGACCGTCCAGACCCGATTCCCGCCCCCTTCGGCCGCGAGGACCGCGTCGGCCGCGCGGCGTTACGAGTGGACCCTGCCGACCGATCAGCTCAAGACCCGAATTCGTAAGCTGAAACCCGTCCCCGTAGGGCTGGATATACCCCTTCGTAACCGCTACCCCGACGTCGCGCGGAAGATTGGCCGGTTCGGCCAGTCGGGCATCGCGCATCAAGCGACGTATATCATCGCGCCCGAATGGTCGCCTGTTCTCGTAAAGTTCGAGGTAAGCGGCCAGGACCAGAATTGTATCCGAAGACGTCTGGGGCTGTTTTTCCCGCAGATATTCAACGATGCTGGTCTTCCGCTCCGAATTCGCGACAAGCGGCACCGGCGATTGAATTGTCGGACCTATTGTATGTCGCGGCTGCGTCGTGGCGATAACGGATTCCGGGCCGCTGACGACCAAGGCCATGATGGCGGGGAGCCAGCCGACCGGAATCTCGCGCACGAACTCAATCCCGCGCCCGGTAATTCGAATCGTTACGCTCTCTTCCGGCCCATTCTTGAAGTCACCCTCGTCGGGCAGGTTGGTTGCCATGGGTATCTCCCTGCATCTGCACTTCCGCACAAGGCCGCACCCCGCTGGACATGGCAAATACATACATGTATCGGCCTGTGAATTGTATGTGGATGCGAAATACGCAAATTGTAGCCAGACATACCGATGCGCCGCCGGTCCTGTGGGAAACCTGTGGGTATGTTATTGATCCGGCCATGTTTTCCCTCTATCTGACAACGCTCGTCACGGAGGATCCGCCATGGACCGGAAGGATGTTCCGCCGCTCGTTGGAACGGGCTGGCTCGCCGACAATCTTGGGCGCGACGATCTCGTCGTCGTCGATGCGACGTACCACCTGCCGACCGTGATGCGTAATGCGCGGGCGGAATACGAGGCCGCGCACATCCCCGGGGCACGCTTCTTCGATATCGATGCGATCGCCGACCAGGCTTCGCCCCTACCCCACATGCTGCCGTCGCCTGAACAATTTGCCCGCGCGGCCGAGGCGATGGGCATCGGCGACGGCGATCATGTCGTCGCCTACGACACCTATGGCCTGATGAGCGCGGCGCGGGCGTGGTGGATGCTGCGTGTATTCGGGCACGACCGCGTGTCAGTCCTCGATGGCGGGCTGCCGAAATGGCGGCGCGAGGGGCGTCCTCTTACGGCCGCGGTCCCAGGGCCGGTGCCCGCCCGGCATTTCACACCGCGGTTCCGCCCGGAACTCGTCCGCACGAAGGCGCAGCTGCTATCGAACCTGACCACCCGCGCGGAACAGGTCGTGGATGCGCGCGCCCCCGGCCGATTCCACGGCACGGAGCCAGAACCGCGTCCCGGCCTGCGCTCGGGCCACATTCCGGGCAGCCGCAACGTTCCCTATACGAACCTGATCGACCGTGAGGCGCTGACCGTACTCCCCCCGGAACGGCTCCGCGACGCGTTCGTGGTGTCGGGTGTCGATCCGGATCGGCCTGTCATCACCTCGTGCGGTTCGGGCGTCACCGCATGTGTACTTGCACTCGGATTGCATGTCATCGGCGCGAGGAGCGTTGCGGTCTACGACGGCTCATGGTCCGAATGGGGTCTTCCCGGTGATACGCCCGTCGAGACCGAATGACGCCATCGATACCTTCTCCCGGTCCGCCAGACCTTACGGTCCGACCGTTCGCGGAGCCTGACCGCGACGCGATCCGCGCGCTCTGGCTGGCGGCTTTTCCCGACTACGGCGGCGATGCGGATCGCGACATCGATTTCTGCCTGAGAACGGGTCACGCGGCGCTGTTCGTCGCCTGCATGGACGGAGCGGTCGTCGGCACGGTGATGGCCGGTCATGACGGGAATCGCGGCTGGCTCCATCGCGTCGCGATCCGTCAGGATCTCCGCGGCCGCGGCATCGGCCGCCGGCTCGTTGCGCGCGCAGAGAGCTATCTGGTCGGGCTCGGGGTGCCCAAGATCAACCTGCAGCTTCGCGACACAAACGCCGAAGTTCAGGGCTTCTATGAACGGCTCGGCTACGCCGTAGAACCGCGCATTTCGATGGGCAAGCGGTTCACCGGGCCATTACCCGATCCGGATGACGTTGGCGAACCGCCGCAGGGCTATCTTCGCGTGGTGACGACCTATATGGAGGCGCACACCCCGCCCCGATTCCCGTCACCACCGCCGCCGGCGATGCGCCTTGCGGTTATGCGCGCCGACCCGATCAGCGTTCCCTTCTACCGCTATCTCTACAACACGGTCGGCGCGCCTTGGGCATGGTACGAACGCCGGCGCATGACCGACGACGATCTTGCGTCAGTCGTACGCCATCCGGAGGTCGACATATTCGTCCTCTATGCCGGCGGCGAGCCGGCCGGCTATGCGGAATTGGACCGGCGACGGATGCCGGAGATCGAGCTCGCCTATTTCGGACTGATGCCGCACTTTATCGGTCGCGGTCTCGGCCCCTGGTTTCTTCACCGAGCCGTCGACGCCGCCTGGACCCACAAACCCACGCGCGTGTGGGTGCACACCTGCAATCTCGATCACCCGAAGGCATTCGCGCTGTACCAGCGCGTGGGTTTCATTCCCTATCGTCAGGAGATGAAGCTGATCCGCGATCCGCGCCCGCTCCGCTGACGGCGGCGACCGGCGTCAGTGCCCCAGAATCTGGCTGAGGAACAGGCGGGCGCGATCCGTCCTGGGATGGGCAAAGAACTCCTGCGGCGGTGCGGCCTCGACGATCTCGCCCCTGTCCATGAAGACGATCGAGTCGGCGACCGTGCGGGCAAATCCCATTTCGTGAGTGACGACGATCATCGTCATGCCTTCCTGTGCGAGCTCGATCATCACATCGAGCACTTCTTTGATCATTTCCGGATCCAGCGCCGACGTCGGCTCGTCGAAAAGCATGATCTTGGGGCGCATGCATAGCGATCGCGCGATCGCCACGCGCTGCTGCTGACCGCCCGACAGCTGCCCGGGGTACTTGTTCGCCTGTTCCGGGATGTGAACACGCTCGAGAAAATACATCGCCGTATCCTCGGCCTCTTTCTTGGGAACCTTGCGGACCCAGATCGGCGCGAGGGTCAGATTCTCGAGCACGGTCAGATGCGGAAAGAGGTTGAACTGCTGGAACACCATACCGACTTCGCGACGGATCGCCTCGATGTTCTTCACGTCGTTGGTCAGCTCGATTCCGTCGACGAGAATTTGGCCGTCCTGGTGCTCCTCGAGACGGTTGATGCATCGGATCATCGTCGATTTGCCGGAGCCCGATGGGCCGCATACCACGACCTTCTGGCCCTGGTTGACCGTCAGATTTATGTCCCGCAGCACATGGAATTCGCCGAACCACTTATGCACGTGCCGCATTTCGATCATCGGATGGGGCGATACAGACCCGACCGGTTGCGGTGCCGCCATGCGGAACTCCCTCCTCAACGCTTGCGATGTCGCGACAAGTCGGCCTCGAGGTCCTGGCTGTACTTCGACATCCCGAAGCAGAATACGAAATAAATGATCGAAACGAAGATGTAGGCTTCAACGCCGAACCCTTGCCACGCCGGCTCATTGACCGATGTCTTGGCGGCATTGAGCAAGTCGAAGATGCCAATGATCAGGACCAGCGACGTATCCTTGAACAGTCCGATGAATGTGTTGACGAGCGGCGGTATGACGAGTCGCAAAGCCTGCGGCAGAATGATGAAGCCGATCTTCTGCCAATACGACAGGCCGATCGCATCGGCTGCCTCATACTGCCCCTTCGGTATCGCCTGCAGACCTCCGCGCACGACCTCGGCCAGATAAGCCGCAGCGAACATGATGATGGCCACCTGCGCCCGCAACAGTTTGTCGACCGTCAGCCCCTCGGGCAGGAAGAGCGGGAACATGACCGACGCCATGAAGAGCAAGCTGATGAGCGGCACGCCGCGGATCAGCTCGATGTACGTCACGCACATCACGCGGATCGCCGGCATGTCGGATCGCCTGCCGAGTGCCAGCAGGATCGAGAGCGGGAAAGCGATCGCAATACCAAAGGTCGACAGCATCAGCGTGATCGGCAGTCCGCCCCAGCGCTCCTGTTCCACATAGCGCAGCCCGAATACGCCGCCCCACATCAAAATGCCGATGCTGACAAGTCCCAGCAGCCATATCACGATCAGCTTGCGGTTCCAGAACCGCCGCATGGCACTGATCGCGTAAAGCGCGAGGAAGATCGCGATCACCAGAGCGGGCCGCCAGTGCTCCTCATACGGATACGTGGCGAACATGATGAAGCGGAACTTTTCATTGATCAGCGCCCAGCATGCGCCGATTTCACGGATTTCGCGGCACGCCCGTGTGTCGTTGCCGGGGACTTCCCAGACCGCGTTGATGAGGCCCCACGACACGATGTCGATCGCGTACTTGACGATGAAATAGGCCAACAACAGCGTGAGCGCAGTATTGAGCCAGCTGTTGAAGAGATTGGCCCGGGCCCACCTCACCGGTGGGATATCGGCGAAGGTCCTTCCCGGCTGACGGGTTTTGGGCCCGGCAAAGCTCGGGCTGGTATAGTGCGATTGCGTGTCGCTCACATCACCGCTCCACCAGCGCAATGTGCCGGTTGTACCAGTTCATGAAGGCGGAAATCGACAGGCTGATCGTCAGATATACGGCCATGATGATCGCGATGCCTTCGATCGCCTGGCCGGTCTGATTGAGCGTCGTGTTGGCCACCGACACGATGTCCGGATAGCCGATCGCAACCGCCAGCGAACTGTTCTTCGTCAGGTTCAGATATTGACTCGTCGTCGGCGGCACAATGACCCGCAACGCCTGTGGCAGCACGACGAGCCGCAACACTTGGCCGCGTCGCAATCCTAGGGCAAGGGCTGCCTCCCATTGACCCTGATTCACGGCCAGGATGCCGCTGCGAACGATCTCGGCGATGAACGCAGCGGTGTAGGTCACAAGCCCGATGAGGAGTGCGGCGAATTCCGGCGTGAGCGTCATTCCTCCGGCGAAATTGAAGCCGCGAAGCTCGGGCCGCTCGAGCGCGAATGGGGCACCGATCGCCAGGAACGTGATCCCCGGCACGCCGAAGATCAGGGCAAGAGATGTCCAGAGCACCGGAAACTGCTGACCCGTCAACGCTTGACGCCGCTTCGCCCAGCGACGTACCGCCAACGCGGCGCCCACCCCGACGACAAAGGCGCCCAAGACGTAGCCATACCCGGGTTGCCAGAGGATCGCCGGCAGCTGAACCCCGCGATTGGACAGGAACACGCCCGGGAGCGGCGCCAAAGCTTGTCGCGGCCCGGGAAACAGGTCGCGGAACAGCGTCCACCAGAACAGGAGTTGCAGCAGCAACGGCAGATTACGCAGCATTTCCACGTAAACCCGTGCCGCCTGCGCCACCAGCCAATTGCTGGAAAGGCGGGCAATACCGACGATCGTACCGAGCAGCGTCGCGAGCACGATTCCGATCAGCGCCACGCGCAGCGTGTTGAGAAGACCGACGAACAGGGCCCGGGCGTAGGTATCGGCCGGCGAATATGGGATCAGGCTCTCGCCGATCGGCAGCCCCGCTTCACGGTCCAGGAACCCGAAGCCGGTTGCGATGCGCCGCGTCTCGAGGTTCTCGATCGTGTTGCTGACCAGATACCAAATTACGAGACCGACCGCGCCGACCACCACGATCTGATAAAGGATCGCCCGAATGGTCGGGTTGTTGAGCGATAGGTTGACGCCGGCCGTCGGCGGACGGCGGGCGACCTGTGGCCTGGATGCCATGCGCTGGTCCTACGATGTCGTAGACGGGGGCAACGCGCGCCCCCGTCCGAACTGGTCGCTCGGCGCGGATTATGCGCCGAGCGACCGCCTGGCCATCAGCGGATCGGCATCGGGTACATCAGGCCCCCGTCCTTCCAGAGCTTGTTGATGCCCCTTTCGATGCCGAGTGGCGCGATGTTTCGCTCGTAGCTCTCGGCGTAGTTCCCGACCTGTTTGATAATGTTGTAGGCCCACTTGTTGTCGATGCCGAGCATCTTGCCGAAGTCACCGGTCGCCCCGACGAAGCGCTGGATCGCCGGGTTCTGGCTGTTCATGTGCTCATCGATGTTCTTCGAGGTGAGCCCAAGTTCCTCGGCCTCAAGCATTGCATAGAACGACCACTTGACGATATCCGCCCACCGGTCGTCGCCTTGGCGAACCGACGGTCCGAGCGGCTCCTTAGAGATCACCTCGGGCAGGATCACGTGATCGTTCGGGTTCGGCGCCTGCGCCATACGCGTCGACGCAAGCCCCGAAACGTCGGTCGTATAGACGTCGCAACGACCGGCGAAATAGGCGCCCGTCACCTCTTCCAGCTTCTCGATCACGACCGGGGTGAACTGCATGTTGTTCGCACGGAAATAATCCGTGAGGTTGAGTTCCGTCGTCGTGCCGGGCTGGACACACACCGAAGCGCCGTTGAGCTCCTTCGCGCTCTTTACGCCCAGCTTCCTCGGCACCATGAAGCCCTGGCCGTCGTAGAAGTTCACACCGACGAAATCGATACCGAGCGATGCATCGCGGCTCATCGTCCAGGTTGTATTCCGCGACAGGATATCGACCTCGCCGGATTGCAGTGCCGTGAAACGCTGCTGTGCGGTCAGCGGCGTGAAGCGGACCTTGTTCGCGTCGCCCAGCACGGCGGCGGCGACGGCCCGGCACAGGTCGACGTCAAGACCGCGCCAGACCCCCTGGCTGTCAGGGGCTGAGAACCCGGGTAGCCCGGTATTCACCCCGCATTGGAGGAAACCCTTCGACTTCACGGCGTCGAGCGTCGACTGTTGCGCGCTGGCCGGCGCCGCAGTCGCGATCATCAGCGCGGCTCCCGCCGCGACCAATCCGAGGTATTTCATGTCACCTTTCCCTGTTATGAATGTTGTGCCGCTGGCGTGTACCCGCCGTTCCTGGCCCATGGACGAATTTCCTTCGTCTCAAGGGGTTACGTCAAGCAACGACCTTGAGGGTCACGCTTAACATAACATGTATTTGATTCTCAAGGCAGGGTTGCCGGCCCGATGTTGGCGCGGCCCGCCGGCGGTGCCATTATGGGCATTCAATCCCTTCCAGATCTGCGAAATGAAGACCGAAACGCAAGTTACCACGGCCGGCCGCAACCCACAGGCGAATTTCGGTATCGTCAATCCTCCGGTTTACCACGCCTCGACTATCCTCTATCCGACGCTCGACGCCCTCGAAGCCGCGCAGAAGCATCGAGAGCCCGGCCGGACCTATTACGGGCGCACCGGCACGCCGACGACATTCGCCTTCGAGGAGGCCGTCGCGGAGATCGAGGGCGGATACCGCACGATCGCCGTCGGCTCCGGCGTGGCGGCCATTACCGTGTCGTTGACGGCGTTCGTCCGGGCCGGCGACCACATCCTCGTCGCCGACAACGTCTATGGCCCTACCCGGCGGTTCTGCAATTCGGTACTGGCGCGCTTCGGCGTCGAGACGACGTATTACGATCCACGCATCGCGGGCGGCATAGCCGATCTGATCCGGCCCACGACGCGCGTGATTTATCTCGAGAGTCCCGGCTCCCTCACGTTCGAGGTCCAGGACGTCCCGGCGATCGTCGCCGCGGCGAAACGTGCCGGGGTCATCACCATCATGGACAATACCTGGGCAACCCCGATCTTCTTTCGTCCGCTCGATCATGGCGTCGACGTTTCGATTCAATCGGCGACGAAATACATCGGCGGACATTCCGACGTCATGATGGGCACGATTACGACGTCGGAAGCCGTCTATTCACGCGTCCGGCACACGTTCAATGATCTTGGCCATCACGCCGCACCGGACGATTGCTATCTTGCGCTGCGCGGCCTGCGAACGCTTGCCGTCCGCCTCAAGAGACATTTCGAGACCGGGCTCAAGCTTGCCCAATGGCTGAAGCAGCGCCCCGAAGTCGCCGTCGTGCACCATCCGGCGCTGCCCGAGGATCCGGGGCACGCCATCTGGCGCCGCGACTTCCGTGGCGCCAGCGGCCTTTTCGCGTTCCAACTGCGGCCCACGAGCCGGCCGGCGCTGGCGGCAATGCTCGATGGAATGAAGCTGTTCGGCATGGGCTACAGTTGGGGTGGATATGAAAGCCTGCTTCTGCCGGTCGATCCGCGACCGCTTCGTACCGCTTGTCCATGGTCGGCCCCGGGGCCTCTGCTCCGTCTCCATGCGGGGCTGGAGGATCCGGACGACCTGATCGCAGATCTGGAACAGGCCTTCGCCCGGCGACGCGAGAGCGAGGCCATCCAGGCGGAAGCGGGACCCGCATGACCAAGGGGTCCGCCGTAATGATCGATGACATTCTTGCCGAGATCGCCTTCAACCACGAGGGCCTCGTACCGGCCATTGCGCAGCAGCACGATACGGGCGAGGTTCTGATGCTGGCCTGGATGAACAGAGCCGCTGTCGAGCAGACGTTGCGAACCGGCGAAGCCTGCTATTGGTCCCGGTCGCGCCAGAAGTTATGGCGCAAGGGTGAAACGTCCGGTCAGGTCCAGCGGCTTGTCGAGTTCCGGATCGACTGCGATGGCGATACGGTACTTCTCCTCGTCGATCAGATCGGCGTCGCCTGCCACACCGGGCGCCGGAACTGCTTCTTCCGCGCGCTGCGTAACGGCACCCTCGAGACGATCGCGCCCGTCGTCATCGATCCCGGCCATCTCTATGGCGGACCTGACAAGCGATAGATCCGGCTGATGTAATGGCTTGCCTTGTCAGTACGTGCTGCGGACGCTACCGGTACGGGCGTCGACCGTCAGGTTGACATTCCGGCCGTCCTTCATCGCCTTGGCTTCGTAATTGACGCCTTGTAACTGCAGCTCGCTGACGTTCGTGTAACCCTCCAGCTGCAGTTTCTGGCGAATTTCGTCCTCACTGAGAATCTTCGCGCCCGAAGGCGGAGGCGTTTCAATCCCGTTCGGTCCAGGCCGCATGTCGGGCGGTGGTGCGGCATTCGGTGTTTGAGCGGCTGTGAAGCTGCCGGTCGCGAGCACGGCAATCGCGACGATGGGCATCATCAGACTGGCCTTCCTACGCACCTACTCTCCTCCGTAAGTCTGAGTACGCCGGCAACCGTTTTTCTGCCGGCTAAGACGTCGAAACCAAACGACGCAATCCCGTGCCGGTTCCGCGCCAAGCCAGAACCGATGCCACGCAGGCGACGCGCGAAAAATTCACTACCTGAAGCTTTGCCACAACGTTTTGTTAACTTTTTTTAACCACTCTGCATCAAGGCTAGCTCTTCCGAGTCGGCATTGATGACTTTCATCATCTTCGTAGTCGCCTGCCTGCAGACCAATCCCGGCGACTGCATCGGCGAGCGCATCGATCTCCCCGAGGTCACGACGGCCACCGGCTGCCATCTCGTCGGCTACTTCCGCCTCGAAGAGTGGGCCCGCAAACACGCCGACCGCATCATCAAAGAGGCTAACTGTATGGCACGACCGACCCAGGCCGCGGGAGGGCAGCCCTGATGCCCCGTCCCGACGAACTTCGCGAACTCAACCACGATGACATCATTGCCGTCGCCCAGGAATGTCTTGACGAGGGGGTTGATGCTTACGAAATCGCACTCGCCCTCTGGATTCTCCGGTCGGCGTTCACCGATTTCTTTGGTCCCCGCTACCGCGGTGTCCATCGCCAGGCTTTCCTGACCTGGAAGCGTGCGATCATTGAACGTAACGTCGCCTCCAAGCCGCGCCAGCGTCCTGCGACCTGAGACGCCGCGCCTGACATGACTTCGCGAGCCGTGCCGGCGAACCTTGCCGGCACGACTCGGGGCTCGCCCACCCGGCCTTCTGGCTGGACACGGGGCTGATAGTCGCTAATCCCGTCAGTGCTCTGCCGCTGCGGTACCATCCTGCCTTAGCCCGTCTGAACCGCTCCGCCTCCGGCGAACTTTCTTCGCTCTGCTGCGTTGTGTCCGGTCAGCAGGTGCACCCTGTTGACCGCACCATTCCCCGGGAAACCGGGTCTCCAGACGC
>DASVCL010000081.1:0-18488 GCA_036381615.1 Alphaproteobacteria bacterium | reverse complement strand
CGCACCGGTGACGACGGCAGCTGGTGGCGACCGCTGCTCGACAGGCTGACGTCGCTCGTCACGATTCGGCGCATCGGTGAGGTCGACGGCGACACGCCCGAGGCGGTGGTCGCCCGGGCGGAGCGCAGGCTCGCGGCCGATGATCTCGCCGGTGCCGTTGCCGAACTCGAACGGCTGCAGGGGGCGCCGGCCGCCGCCGCCGGATCGTGGCTCGCCGATGCGCGCGCGCGGCTCACGGCCGAAGCGGCGCTGGCCGGGCTCACGACGCACATCCTGCGGACGGGATCGGGCGCGCCGTGATTCGCGCGGTCGGTCTGCTCATCCTCCTCGCGGCGGTGATGATCACCGTCTCGTGGTTTGCCGATCGGCCGGGCAGCGTCGCGATCGTCTGGCAGGACTGGCGTGTGGACACGTCCGTGCCGGTGCTGCTCGCCGTCGTGGCGCTGATCGCCGCGGTAGCGGCGTTCCTCTACCGGTTCTGGCGCGGCATCGTCGGTGCGCCGCGCGCCTTCGGCCGCTGGCGTCGGGAGCGCCGACGGCGCAACGGCTATGTCGCACTGACTCAGGGAATGGTCGCGGTCGCGGCCGGCGATCCGGACGAGGCGCGGCGCCAGGCACGCCGTGCGAACGTTCTTCTCAATGATCCGCCCCTGACGATGCTGCTGTCGGCACAGGCAGCGCAGCTCAACGGCGACGAGGACGCCGCCGGCCGATATTTCGCACAGATGCTCGAGCGGCCCGAGACGGAGTTCCTCGGCCTGCGCGGGCTGCTGATCCAGGCCATGCGGGCGGGCGACGATGCGCGCGCGATCGAACTGGCGCGTCGCGCCCGCCGGCTCCGGCCCAAGACACCGTGGGTGTTGCGCACGCTGTTCGAGCTCGAGGCGCGCGTCGGCGAGTGGCGGGCCGCCGCCGAAACGCTCGCCCTTGCGCAACGCGCCGGCGCGCTGCCCGCCGCCGAGGCGCGCCGCCACGAGGCGGCCGTCCTCATCGAGCTGTCACGCGCCGCCGTTGCCGGTGGGGATGGGCGGGACGCGCTGCGGCTGGCGCAGCAGGCCTACCGGGCCGATCCGGATCATCCGGCAGCGGCACTCTGGCTGGCCAGGTGTTCGATCGATGCCGGCAAGACGCGAGCGGCCGAACGGGTCATCGAGGAGCAATGGGCCCGCGCGCCGCATCCGGATCTTCTGGCGGCCTACCGGCGAGCGCGCCCGGTCGCCGAGCCATTGCAATGGGTGAAGCAGGTCGAGCGGCTCGCCCGCCTGGCGCCGCTGCATCGCGAGAGCATGCTGGCGCTGGCGCACGCCAATCTCGACGCGAAGCTGTGGGGAGAGGCGCGGCGCCATCTGACTGCGGCGCTCGATGCATCGAACGGACAGCCCGATTCCGGCATATGCCGGCTGATGGCCCGGCTGGAGGAAGATGAGTCGGGCGACCAGACGGCCGTGCGGCGCTGGCTTGCCCGCGCGGCAGAGGCCCCATCCGAACCGGCCTGGGTTTGCGATGCCTGTGGCGCCGTACACGAGCAGTGGCAGGCACGCTGCGCCCGCTGCCACAGCTTCGACCGTCTTGCCTGGCGGCAACCGGCACGAGTTGCGCCACGACTGGTCGGCGACACCGGATCGGTCGAGCCGGAGCCTCGTCGGCTCTCCGGCACCGGAACTCCGCCGGTTGCATCACCGGGCGAGCAATGATCTAATCCGCTCCGGCTCCGATTAAGATCGGGCCCAGGGGGAAACGGACAAAACGGGCGAGGGTCATGAACCTCATTCTCGGTGCCATCGGCGCGGTCTTGACGACGCTCTTTCTCGTCTTCATGGCGTATAAGAGCAGCTCGATCCCATTTTGGATCATTGTGTTCGGTACGCTCGCGCTGATGTTCTACGACCTCTTCGTCGATTCCAAAGAGAATTCGACCTGATCGGTATCAGGCCGGCGGACCGGATACCTGTCATCTGTTTCCGGCGTCGCGTACTCTGTTCTCGAGCCATTTGGCGACAGCCAGCAGCCGGGCGTCATCATGGCGTGGCGCAACGAGCTGCACGCCCATCGGCAGACCGCGTGATCCCTCGAGGATCGGCACGGTGACGGCCGGCATTCCCAAGAGCGTCCAGATCGTGCAGAAAGCCGGGCTGCCGGTGCTTTCGAGGCCGCGCGGCGCCTCGCCGGCAGTCGCCGGCGTGAGGATGACGTCGGCCCATTCGAAGATGCTGCCGAGCGCGGCGTTCAGCAGCGGGATACGTTCGACGGCGCGGATATAGGCGGATGCCGGGATTCTCTGTCCGCGCTCGATCATTTCGACGAGGCGCGGGCTGAGCTTGTCGCGTCCGCGCTCGTACTCGGGCGCGAAGCTGACGGCGAGGTCGGCTTCGTGGATCGTGCGGTGCAGATCCAACGCGGCGTCGAACTCGCTGGGCAGGGCCATTTCCCGCGCCTGCGGGCCGAGCAGCTCGATCAGCTCCGCGAATGCGGCTTCGGCATCGGGCTCGATCTTGTCCCAAACGGGCGTGCGGACGAAGGCAAAATTCGGCGGCAACGGCGGACCCGACGCGACGGCATTCACCAGAGGCGGCGCCGCGCGGGGGCGCATGTCGCGATCGTTCGCGTCAAAGCCCATGATGCACGTGGCGACGAGCGCCGTATCCTCGGCAGTGCGGGCGAACACGCCGACGTGATCAAGCAGATAGGATTGGTGCAGGACGCCGGTCCGGGAGATGAGCCCGTGCGTGGGCTTGTAGCCCCACACGCCGCAATACGCGGCCGGCCGGATCACGGAGCCGTTCGTCTGGGAGCCAATCGCGAGCGGCACCATGTGAGCCGCGACCGCGGCGGCAGAGCCGCTCGACGAGCCGCCGGGCGTATGTTCCGGGTTGTGCGGATTGCGCGTCTTCCCCGGCGTGTAGACGGCAAGCTCGGTCGTGACGGTCTTGCCCATGATGATCGCGCCGGCCTCGCGCAGCCGCGCGACGACATGCGAGTCGAAATGGGGCTGTCGACCGGCGTGAAGAACCGTTCCGTCCTCGGTCGGCATGTCATGGGTATCGAAGATGTCCTTGATCCCGACCGGGACGCCATGAAGTGGGCCGAGCGGTCGCCCGACCTTGCGCATTTCGTCCGCCGCGCGCGCTTGCGCCAGGGCGTGCTCGGGATCGAGGAACGTCCAGGCCTGGACGATCGGCTCGACCTCGTCGATGCGCTCGAGACAGGCACGGACGAGCTCCTCGGACGATATCCTGCCTTCGCGTATGGCCGCCGCTGCCGCGGCCGCGGTCATTTCGACCAGATCTTTTCCTTCGGGCGACATGCTTCGTCTGAATTCCTGCGGAGAGGTGGCCCTCCGGCCCGAGGCCGGAGGGCCCGGATGCTATGGCTCGTACAGATACTCGGGCAGCCAGAGCGCGATCTCCGGGAAGATGTACAACATCGCCATCGACAGAAAGACCATGAAGACGAACGGCAGGGCGCCGGCAAAGATCTGCGTCAGCAGAACGTGCGGCGGCGATACGCCCTTCAGGTAATAGGCCGCCATCGCCATCGGTGGCGTGTTGAACGACGTCTGGATGTTCAGCGCGACCAGGATCCCGAAGAAGATCGGGTCGATCTCGAACGTCTTCAGCAGCGGCAGGAAGATCGGCACGAAGATGATGATGATCTCCGTCCATTCCAGCGGCCAGCCGAGCAGGAAGATGATGAACTGGGTCAGGATCAGGAAGCCGACCGACGAGAGGTTGAGGCTTTTGACGAATTCCTCGACGACGACATGGCCGCCCAGATACGAGAACACGGAGGAGAAGGTCCACGACCCGATGAAGAGGTAGCAGACCATCGCCGACGTGCGCGCGGTCAGGAACACGGCTTCCTTGAGACGCGCGAAGTCGAGCGACCGGTAGGCCGCGGCAAGCACGAGGCTGCCGAGCGCGCCCACCGCCGCGGCCTCGGACGGCGTGGCGAGGCCGAACAGGATCGCGCCGAGCACCGACAGAATCAGCACCGCGAGCGGGAAGAACGACGTCAGCAGGGCCATGAAGACCTTGGTGAACGGCACGGTCGCCTCGGCTTCGGGCAGCTTCGGCGCGAGCGCCGGGTTCAGGACGGCCCGGCCGATGACGTAGAGGATATACAGACCCGCCAGCATGAACCCCGGAAGCATTGCGGCCGCATAGAGCTTGACGACCGAGATGCCGGCCGTGGCGCCGTAGAGGATCAGGAGGATGCTGGGCGGAATCAGGATGCCGAGGCAGCCGCCCGCGCACACGACCCCGGCCGCGAGCCGCGTGTCGTAACCGGCCCGCAGCATGGCCGGAAAGGCAAGCAGGCCCATCAGCGTGACGACCGCGCCGACGATGCCCGTGGCCGTGGCGAACAGCGCGCAGGTGATCAGCGTGGCGACCGCGAGCGAGCCCGGCACGTGCCGGGCGGCGAGCTGGATGCTGTAGAACAGCCGGTCAAGGATATTCGCACGTTCGACGACATATCCCATGAACAGAAACAGGGGAACGGCGACCAGCACGTCATTCGCCATCACGTCATAGGTGTTGGTGACGAGCAGGTCGAAGATGCGCGGCCCCATCGCATAGAGGCCAAAGAACACGCCCATTGCCACGAGCGTGAAGGCGATGGGGTATCCCAGCAGGATCATGAAGATGAACAGACCCAGCTGGAGCATTCCGACTTCGGCGTTAGTCATTGGCGCGCCTCTCCACTGGCGGCAGTCCCGTGGGCCGCGTGCCCATGTTCGTGCAGGATGACCGACTCCATCTCCTCGACGTCATGCAGACGCTGTGGCCACTGCCCATCCTTGAGGCAGATGATGCAGCGGATCACCTCGGCGACTCCCTGCAGGATCAGGAAGATGCCGGCGAGCGGAATCAGGGTTCGCAGCGGGTAGATCGGAATGCCCGCCGGGCTGAAGATGCTGACCTCCTGGAACCGCCAGGATCTTTCCGCGTAGATGTAGCCGGTCCAGACCAGGGCGGTGATCCCCGGGAAAAGGAACAGGATGTGCAGCGTGAGATCGATGCCCGCCTGCCACCGTGCGGGCATCAGGCGGTAGATCACGTCGCCGCGCACATGCCCGTTGCGCGACAGCGTGTAGGCGCCGGCCATGATGAACAGGGCGCCGTACATGATGTAGCTGATGTCGTAGGCCCACGACGTCGGATCGTTGAGCACGTAGCGTACGAACACCTCGTAGCTGACGCCGAAGGTCAACGTGATGATGCACCAGCCGAACGCCTTGCCGACGTTCGCGTTGATGCGGTCGATCGCGAAGAGAAACCGCTCCATTCGGAATGTCACGCCTGTTCAGATTAATAATTCTCGGCGCCTATGCGACTGGGGCGGTGCAACGCGGCACCGCCCCGACGCTTCCATGTACGCCTGCGGAAAAGCCGTACCTCAGAACCCGAGCGGCTGTTCCTTGCCGAAGTAGTGGTTGTAGGCGAGCTTGTAGTCGGCGGCGTTTACCAGCTCGTAATACGCCACCTTCTTCGCCCAGGCCTTCTGCGAATCGGTCACCTTCTTGAAGAAGGGGTCCTTTTCCAGGTCGGCGAGGACCTTGTCCCACGCCTCGAGCTGCAGCTTCATCACGGACTCGGGCGTGCGCACGACCTTGACCTTGTCCTTGTGGATCAGGGCCTGCAGGTCGTCCGAGTAGAGCTTGTAAGCCTTCCACAGGTTGTCCGCCGACGCCGCCTCGACCGCGTAGCGCAGGATCGACTGGAGTTCCTTCGGCAGCGATTCGTACTTCGTCTTGTTGAAGTTGATCTCGAAGAACTCCATCGCCTGATGGTAGCTGCCCAACATGTAGATCTTGGCGACATCCTGCGCGCCGAAGCGACGGTCCGATGTCGGGTTGTTGTACTCGAACGCGTCGATGACGCCACGCTCCATGGCCGGCACGATTTCGCCGCCGGGCAACTGCGTGACGCGCGCGCCCATCGCCTGCATGACGTCGGCCGCAAGACCGACCGTGCGGTACTTGAGCCCCTTCACGTCATCGGCGCTCTTGATCTCCCGCTTGAACCAGCCGAGCGGCTGGGTCGGCATCGGGAAGGCGAAGAAACCGACGATGTTGAGGCCAAGAATCTTCTGCACGAGCTCGTTGTAAAGCTCGAGGCCGCCGCCGTGATAGATCCAGCCCAGCGCCTGTTCCGCATGCCACCCGTAAACGGGTGCCGTGCCGAACAGCGACGCCGCTTTGTGCTTGCCGTACCAATAGGCCGCAACCGTATGACACCCGTCGAGAACGCCGGAATGCACCGCATCCTGCACGCTGAAGGGCTTCACGACCGCGCCGCCGACGAGATAATCGATCTTCAGCCGTCCACCGGCCATCTCGTTGACGCGCTTGGCGTAGTCTTCCGCCATCTCGTTGAAGATGTCCTGGGCGCCCCACGAACCCTGCATTTTGAGGACGACCGTCTGCGCCCGCGAGATGTTTGGCGCTGCGATCGAACTTGCGGCCGCAGCGACGCCGCCAGCCGCGACCGTCTTCAGAAACGAGCGCCGGCTGTTGGCGCGATTGGACTTGCTCTCGGTCATCCGCGTTTCCTCCTCTGCTGACGGAAATATCTTGTAGATAGTGTGTAAGCCCCCTGTCATCGCGACCGTTCCCGCATGCGAGTTCTGCCAAAGGAACCCAATATGCGCGGTCGTCATTCTCTAGCTTTTGGCCGGGGAATCTGCCTGATCCCGGCGCCTGTGGCAAGTGTGCTGGACGACATCAAGAACTAGGTTACGCAGCAGAGAACTAGGTTACGCGAAAGATACGGCGGTTTGTGCGTTGCACACAGCCGGACCGATCCGGATGGCGGCAAGGCCGGCGTGTACGGCGGCATCCGGCAACGGGTCGGCCCGCGACAAAACTTGGCCGTCACTTATAGCCCAGCGCGTCGGGCAGCCAGAGCGCAAGCCCGGGCATGAAGATCACCAGCAGCAATGCAACGAGCATCGCCGCGACGAACCACATCACCCACGGCACTGTCGATTCCACCGAAATCCCGGCAATCTTCGTCGTCACCATCAGATTCACCGCCATCGGCGGCGTGAACTGGCCGATGGCCATATTCATGGTCAGGACCACGCCGAACCATACCAGGTCCCATCCGAACGTCTTCGCGATCGGCACGAGGATCGGCAGGAAGATCAGGAAGATCGACACCGCGTCGAGCAGCATGCCGGCGATCAGCAGCATCGCCGTGATCAGCAGCAGCATGACCGTTTCGTTCCGCGTCAGCTCGACGAGCCCGTGCGCGAATGCATCGAAGGCGCCGAGCGTCGAACCGGCATGAGCGAACACGCTGGCGAGCGCGATGATGATCATGACGATGGCCGAGATTTCGGCCGAGTCGACCAGGACCTCGTAGAGCTTGCGGAGGGTCAGCGTGCGATAGATGAACACGCCGACGAACAGGCCGTAGAAGGCGGCCACCACCGCCGCCTCGGTCGGCGTGAAGGCGCCGGTCCTGAGGCCGCCGAGGATGATGACCGGCGCCAGTAGACCCCAGCTTGCTTCCTTGAAGCTGGTCCAGACCGGCGGCCGCTCGCCGTCCGCTTCGGCGCCGAAGCCGTGCCGGCGCGAGAAGAGCAGCGTCGGGATGACCAGTGCGAGGCCGGCAAGAATCCCGGGTACGATGCCGGCCGCGAACAGCGCCGGCACCGACGCGCCCGGTACCAGCACGCCGTAGACGATGAAGGCGATCGAGGGCGGGATCAGGATCGCGGTGGAGCCGGCCGCCGCGATGAGGCTGGCCGAAAACGCCTTCGGATAGCCTTGCTTCACCATGCTCGGGATCATGACCATCGCGACCGCGGCGGCATCGGCCGGGCCGGAGCCGGAAATGCCGCCCAGGACCATGCAGACGAGGACGGCGACGACGCCGAGTCCGCCGCGGCGCGGACCGACCAGCGCCGAGGCGAATTTGACGAGACGCAGCGCGACGCCGGCGCGCTCGAAGATCATGCCCGCCAGCACGAACACCGGCAGCGCGAGGAGCGGATACTTGGCAATGCCCGTGTAGGTGTTGGTGGGCACGGACATGATTCCGAGCCCTTCGACCAGGATCACCGCCGATCCCGTGATGCCGAGGGCAACGGCGAGCGGCGCGCCGAGCGCAAGCAGGACGGCAAAGCCGACGAAGAGAAGAATGCTTCCCTCGAGCAACATCAGCGAGCGGCCCGCGCGATGCGCCAGATGCGCCCGAGGATCCGGGCGACGATCAGGGCGGAGAGAATCGGCAGCCAGATCGTGTACCACCACTGCGGCACGCCAAGACCCGGCGACGTCGTCTCGAATTCATAATCGTCCCACGTAATCCAGGCGCCGTACCAGACCAGCATGCCGAACATGACTACCGACAGCACCAGGATCAGGTACTCGACCGGCCGCGCGAGGCGGACGGGCAGGCGATCGACGAGGAACGTCATCCGGATGTGCCGGTTGGCCGCGAACGCTGCGGCACTGCCGAAGAAAGTCAGCACCACCATCAGGAACACGGAATATTCCTCGGTGAAGGCGAAGGAGTAATTGGTGAGATAGCGCGCGACGACGTTGGCGAAGGTGATGCAGCACAGGAGCGCCATCGCCATCGCGGCGAAGAACTGTTCGAACTTGATCGGGATCCGCGGCGGCGCTTCGGGAATTCGCGATTCGGCTTCGGGCAGGTCGGTCATCGCATTCTTGAACAACTTTCTTGAACAAATCGGGCGCCGCCGGTGACCGGCGGCGCCCTCGGTTACGAACTCAGCGGTTGGCGATCGCCGCTTCGGCCTTCTTCACCAGGTCGGGCCCGATCTGCTGGGCCCACTTGTCGAAGACGGGCCGGGTCGCCTTGCGGAACGCATCGAGCTCTGCGTTCGACAGGCGCGTGACGGTCACGCCCATGCCCTCGATCTCCTTGATCATGCTGTCGTCAGGCGGAATCAGGCCCTTGCGCGCGAGCGCGATGTTCTCCTTGCCGGCCTGAATTGCCGCTTCACGCACGATCTTGCGGTCGGCTTCCGTCCAGCTCTTCCACACGTCGGGATTGACGACGAAGATCAGCGGGTCGGCGACGTAACCCCACAAGGTCACGTATTTCTGTCCAACCGTATGCAGCTTCGCCGCCGTGAAGATCGTCAGCGGGTTCTCCTGGCCGTCGACCGCGCCGGTCGAGAGCGCGGGCTGCGCATCGGCCCAGCTCATCTGCGTCGGGTTGGCGCCGAGCGCGGTGAACGTGTCGTTGAACAGCGGCGAGCCGACGACGCGGAATTTGAGGCCCTTCATGTCCGCGGGCGACTTGATCGGATGCTTGGAGTTCGTGACCTCGCGGAAACCGTTCTCGCCCCAGGCCAGCGGGATCGCGCCGCGCTTTTCGATGATGGCGAACAGCTGCTTGCCGACCTCGCCCTGCGTCAGCGCGTCGATCGCCTTGTAGTCCGGCATCAGGAAGGGGAGCGAGAAGAGGTTGAGCTCCTTGATCTGCGGCGACCAGTTGATCGTGGAACCGATCGCCAGGTCGATCGCCCCCTGCCGCAGCGCCGTGAACTCGCGCGTCTGGTCGCCGCCCACGAGCGAGGCGCCCGGGTACATCTTGATGTTGATGCGGCCCTGCGTGCGTTCCCGCACCAGCTCGCCCCAACGTTCGCCGGCGATGCCCCACGGGAACGGCGTGCCGACGACGGTCGACAGCTTGTACTCGGGCTTGTAGGTCTGTGCCCCGGCGGGAACGGCGGCGATCATCCCGATCGCGGCCAGTGCGGCCAGAACTGCTCTGCGTTTCATATTTCCAGCTCTCCTTGCTTTTGGTCGGACTTGTGGAACGAACGCCTCCCTGCAGCCTACTCGGCGGCGGAGCGCCGGCGCCGCGTCGCCGCGACGGCTTGCCGGGCGGCGGCAAGGATTTGTTCGGCCGTAATGCGCGCCGCGTCCTCCAGCGGCGGCGCGTACGGAACGGGGATGCGCGGCGCGCCCAGCCGCCGCACCGGCGCGACGAGCTCGCCGTCGAGACATTCGGCCACGGTGGCGGCGATTTCGGCACCGAACCCGGCTGCCTGGACCGCCTCGTGCACGACGAGCAGCCGGCCGGTCCGCGCCACCGAGGCGAACACCGTCTCGCGGTCCCAGGGCCACAGGGTCCGAAGGTCGATCACCTCCACGGACAGGCCGTCCCGCGCAGCGGCGGCGGCGGCTTCGAGGGCGAGGTGCACGGCCTTCGACCACGTGACGATGGTGAGGTCGTTGCCCGCGCGGGCGATACGCGCCTTGCCGAGCGCCGCTTCGTGCCCGTCGGGCACGTCGCCGCTCGTCGCCCACAGCTCCTTGTGTTCCATATAGATGACGGGATCGTCGCAGCGGATCGCCGCCGAGAGCAGCGCGTAGTTGTCGGCCGGCGTCGACGGCGCCACCACGACGAAACCCGGCACATGGACATACCAGGCCTCGAGCGATTGCGAGTGCTGCGCGGCGAAGCCGTGCCAGATTCCGATCGGCTGACGCACGACGAGCGGAACGCGTCCCTGGCCGCCGAACATGTACCGCGCCTTCGCGGCCTGATTGACCAGCTCGTCGGCCGCGCACAACGCGAAATCGGCGATCCGCATCTCCACGACCGGACGATGGCCGACCAGCGCCATGCCCACGGCGGCGCCGACGATGGTCGCCTCGGAGATCGGCGTATCGATGACGCGATGTGCGCCGAATTCCTGCTGCAACCCCTTGTACTGTCCGAACACGCCGCCGCGACCCAGATCCTCGCCCATGGCCACTACGCGCGGATCGCGCTGCATCGCTTCGCGCAGCGCTTGCCGTGCCGCTTCGGCGTAGGTCATCATCGCCATTGGCCGGCTCCGACGTCCTGTACGTCGCTGAAGGCGTCCATGGCCGCCGGCCAGGGTGCGGCCGCCGCCGCGGCATAGGCGGCGTCGATCTCGTCCTTGGCCGCGCGCTCGATCGACTGGATCGTATCCGGCTCGATGCCCAGCTCGGCGAGCGTTCGGGCCGCACGCTGCAGTGGATCGCGGGCGATCTGGGCGGCAAGCTCGTCCGGGCTGCGATAGGTGCCAGGGTCCGAGGATGTGTGGCCCTTGATCCGGTAGGTCATGGCATGCAGGAGCATCGGCCCCTCGCCGGCGCGAATGCGCCGGATCAGTTCGCCGGCCGCGCGATCGACGGCGACGACGTCGTTGCCGTCCACCTCGAGGCCGTCGAGCCCGATAGCCCGGGCGCGGGCGAGCGGGCCCGCCCCTGCCGAGACCTGCGCGGTGCAGGTCGTGGCCGAATACTGGTTGTCCTCGCACACGAAAAGGACCGGAAGGCCGTACGCTTTGGCCCAGTTGAGCCCTTCGAGAAACGGACCGCGGTTGATCGCGCCGTCGCCGAAGAAACAGACCACGATACGGCCCCCGCCGCTCAGCTTCACCGCATGCGCCGCACCGACGGCGATCGGAATGCCGGCCGCGACGACGCCGTTCGCGCCCAGCATGCCGATCCCGAAATCGGCAATGTGCATCGAGCCGCCCCTGCCGCCGCATACGCCGCTGGCGCGCCCGAACAGCTCGCACATCATCGACCGCGGGTCGGCGCCCTTGGCGAGCGTGTGCCCATGGCCGCGATGGGTCGAGGTGATCAGATCCGTGCGCGTCAGATTGAGGCACACGCCCGCGGCCACCGCCTCCTGGCCGATCGACAGGTGAACGACGCCCTTCACCAGACCGGCGCCGACCGCCGCTTCCGCCGCTTCCTCGAAGGCGCGGATACGTGCCATCGTCCGATAGAGCTCGAGGAGGCGCGCGACATGGGCATCATTACGGCCACTCGCGCCGGCGGTCGTGGTCAGCGTTCTCCCCCTTGCACCTTTGAACGCAGAGAATGGTGCGCACGGATGGCAAAGGCAAGGGTGGTTTGCGAGGGAGAATCCTGATGTCGCATGCGTCGATCATTGTCGTGGACAGCGTCACGACGCTCGACGGGAACCACCGCGATGCCGTCCTCGTCGCCGGATCGCATGGCGGCGTCATCGCCGCTTATCTTGCGGCCAAGGCCGGCGCGAGGGCGGCGATTCTCAACGATGCCGGCGTCGGTCTGGACGGCGCCGGAATCGCGGGGCTTCCTTATCTCGCCGCGATCGGGATGGCCGCCGCGACCGTCGGCCACATGAGCGCGCGCATCGGCGACGGGGCCGATGCGCTGGCGCGGGGGATCATCAGCCATGCCAACGAGATCGCCGTTCGCATCGGCGTCCATCCGGGGCAGAAATGCGCCGAGGCCGCGGCACGGCTGCGCGCGGGACCACGTCCGCATGCGCCGCCGCCGGCCTATGCCGAGGCGCGCTTCGTGTTGCGCGCGCATGCGGACGGGCCGCAGGTGTGGGGTCTCGACTCGGTGGGCAAGGTGCTGCCGGAAGATCGCGGCCGCATCCTCGTCATCGGCTCTCATGGCGGGCTGCACGGCGGCAGGCCGGAGACCGCGCTGCCGGTCGAAGCCCGCGCCGCCGTCTTCAACGATGCGGGCGGCGGCGCCGATGATGCAGGACTGACACGCCTGCCCGTCCTCGATGCGCGTGGCATGCCGGCCGCGACCGTCGCCTGCATGTCGGCGCGCATCGGTGACGCCCGTTCGATGTGGGAGACGGGAATCCTGAGCCACGTGAACGAAGCGGCGCGGACGCTCGGCGCACGGCCGGGCCAGGCGGTTCAGGAATTCGTCCGGCTCGTCGCCCGCTCGGCGTCGCCGCCCGATGCTGGCGCGGCATCGTGACGGGACTCTATAATCGTCGTCATGTCCGAACGCGACGCCGTCCTGTTCGCCAACGAGCTGTTCTATCGCGTCTTTGCCGACCGCGACGTTGCCGGTATGGAGGCGCTTTGGGCGAACGATCCGGTCGCCTGCATCCACCCCGGGTGGGGCGCGCTCACGACCCGCCGCGACGTGCTGGAAAGCTGGCGGCGCATCCTGACCAGCGACGGCGCGCCGCAAATCACCTGCCGGCAGCCGCGCGCCGTCGTCATGGGCGATGTCGCCTTCGTCATCTGCTACGAGGAAATCGCCGGCAATTTTCTCGTCGCCACCAACGTGTTCCGGCGCGAAGGGCGCACGTGGAAGATCGTCCACCATCAGGCCGGGCCGACTGCCCATGTCCCGGCCGAGGAAGAGATCGTGTCGATCCGGCCGAACTGACCGTTCAGCTCTGCCGCAGAGCGAAACCGTAGACTGCGAGCGCGATCCAGCCGGCGATGAACAGCAGGCCGCCGGTCGGCACCGTGGGGCCGAGCGAGCGCAGCCCGGCGATCGCCATCAGATAGAGCCCGCCGCTGAACAGCACCATTCCGCCGAGGAAGCACCACGCGGCGATCCGCAGTGCCAGGCCCGGCCGCTCGCCGGCAAGCTCGATCAGGATCGCGACGGCGAGCAGGGCAAGCGCATGCCACATGTGATAGCGCAGCCCGGTTTCGAGCCAGGAGAGACGCTCCGGCGTGAGCGTCCCCCGCAGCGCGTGCGAGCCGATGGCGCCGAGACCGACGCCGACGATCCCGTTGATGGCCGCGAGCACGAGCCAGACCCGCATGCGCGTCTTCCTCCATTGCGCTGCCCCCGCATACGGGGCAGTTTTCGTGCAGCCGGTCGCGCTTGTCAAACACGCGGCAGCGGTCTATGGGCGTCGTCGCCGCCTTGGCGCATGATCACGTCGATTGGGGGGATCGCATGGATCTCGGGCTGAAGGACAAGGTCGCCGTCGTGACGGGGGCAAGCCGCGGCATCGGGCGCGCCGTCGCCGTCGAACTCGCGAAGGAAGGCTGCGACATCGTCGCCGCGGCGCGGAACGCCGATCAGCTGAAAGCGCTCGCGGACGAGATCGAACGAAACCACGGACGGCGCGTCGTCGCGGCGGCCGGCGATCTGCGGACGATGGGCGGCATCGCGGCCGTTGTCGATGCGGCGATCCGCGCGTTCGGGCGGATCGACATCGTCGTCAACAACGCGGGCGCCACCAGGCGCGGCGACTTTTTCGCGCTGTCCGACGACGATTTCATCGACGGATTCGCGCTCAAGTTCCACGGCTATGTGCGGCTGTCGCGCGCGGCGTGGCCGCATCTGAAGGCGAGTCGGGGGTCGATCGTCAACATCATCGGCGCCGGCGGCCGCACCGCGTCGCCCGATTTCACCATCGGCGGCTCGGTCAACGCCGCGCTCTACAATTTCACCAAGGCGTTGGCGCAGATCGGCATCCGTGACGGCGTGCGCGTCAACGCCATCAATCCGGGTTCGATCGAGACCGACAGGCTCAAGGGCCGCCTCGAGGCCCTGGCACGCGAGCTCGGCATCGGCGAGGATGAAGCCCGCAGGCGCAACCTCGCCGCCCTCGGCGCGGCGCGCTTCGGCCGGCCGGAGGAGATCGGCCAGCTCGTCTGCTTCCTTGTGAGCGCGCGCGCCGATTACATCCAGGGTGCGCTCGTCGACATGGACGGCGGTATCACGCGCAGCATCTGAAGCCGCTCGCGCGGTCAGGCAAGCGTGATGCCCTCGCGCGCGACCGCGCGTTGCACGGCGGGACGGATCTTCATGCGTTCGAAATGCATGGTCCAGGCCGGGAAGTCGTTTCGCATGTTGAGGCCGGCGAACTTGCCGCACCCCCAGTTGTAGAGGACGAGCAGGAACGGATCGACGACCGAGTAGCGCTCGCCCAGCGCAAAGGTCCGGTCGCGAAGCTTTTCCTCGATCATGCGGAAATTGTCGCGCAGGTTCGTGCGCCCTTTCTCGATGACCGGCGGATAGTCGCGCTCGTCGGCGACATAGCGCTCGGGCCGCCGGATCTGCGCATACGCCGGATGCACGGTGTTGGAAAGCCACGAGAGCCATTCGAGCGCGCGCGCATGGTCGCGGCTGCCGGGAAGCGGGATCAGGTCGGCCGATGGTGCCGCGTGCGCGATGTAGCAGAGGATCGCGACGAGTTCCGTCAGGATGAAATCGCCGTCGACCAATGCCGGTACGCGACCCTTGGGATTGATGGCAAGGTATTCGGGCCTCCTGTGCGCCCCCTCGGCGGTCGACACGCGTTCGACCTCGAACGGCGTGCCGGCATCCTCGAGTGCGATGTGGGCGGCAAGCGAGCAAGCGCCGGGCGAGTAATAGAGCCGCATTCCGTTCACCGTCTGGCTGGTTGCGACCTCATGTTTATAGCTGGGCTGCGCCGGCGCGCAATCTCGCCGCCGCCCGGCCGGCGATCCGCCCCAGCGTCACCGCCGACAGCAGGCCGTTGCCGGAAAGATATCCCGAGGCCGTCGGACCCGAGACGCCGCAGGCCGTGCCGCCGGCGGCGAACAGGTTCGGCATGGTCGTGCCGTCCGTGCGGCAAACCCGTGCTTCGGCGTTGACGACGAGGCCACCCTGCGTATGGAACAGCGCGCCCGTCACCTTGACGCCATGGAACGGCGCGGCGAGCGGCGGCTTCGACGCGAAGTCGCGTCCGAACGGATCGGCCGCGGATCCTGCCGCGAACCGGCGCGTCTCGTCGATCGTGGCGGCGAGCGCCGCCGGAGGCAGGCCCAGCGCGACGGCGAGCGCCTCGATCGTTTCCGCCGACTTGATCGCGCCCAACTCGACGGCGTGGCGATAATCCTCGAACGCGAGGCCCAGCGTATGCAGCCGTGCGTCGTAGATGTTGTAGGCGACGCCGCCGGGCTGGGCCAGCACTGCCATCGCCTGCTCGGAATAGCCCTGGTGTTCGTTGGAGAAGCGCCGGCCGTGCGCATTGACCTGGATGCCGCCCTCCATCATCAGGGCCCAGGTGATGAGCACGTTGTGCGGCGTCGCGACCGACCCATGTCCTTGATACGAACCCATGTGTCGCACCGCCGCACCGAGCGCCATTCCCCAGGCGATGCCTTCACCCTGGTTTCCGGTGTGACCGAAGAACAGCGCGTCGGCCATCTCGGGAATATGGCGCCGGACCATCGCCGCATTGCCGCCGAAGCCGTTGCAGGCGAGCACGAGCGCCGCGCACCCGATCGATTCGACCGAACCGTCGGGCCGGCGGATGCGCACCCCGGCGACGGATCCGCCGCTCCCGGCATAGAGCGCATCGACATGCGCCGACGTCACGATCTCGGCGCCCGCGCCCGATGCCGCTGCGGCGAGAACCTGCATCAGCTCGCTGCCGGTTCGTCGCGGCGTGCCGTGCATGCGCGGCACGCTGTGCCCGGGATAGAGGAAACCCTCGACCAGCGTGAACGGCACGCCATAACTGGCGGCGAGCCAGTCGAGCGTCGGGCCCGCGTTGCGCGTCAGGAGATCCACGAGCGCCGGGTCGGCCTGTCCCTTCGCCTTGTTCTGAATGTCGCGGGCGAACGTTGCCGGACCGTCGTCGATTCCCCTGGCGCGCTGGAATGTGGTGCCCGCGGCCGGGATCAGGCCGGACGACAGCGCGGTCGAGCCCTGCGGGACCGGATCGCGTTCGAGGACCAGGACGTCGGCCCCGGCCTCGCGCGCCGCCAGCGCCGCCGTGAGGCCGGCCGCACCCGCGCCGACGATCACGACCGGAAAGGCGGCCTCGAACTTGGCCTCGGACGCGTCGAGGATCGTCATGCCGAAATGGCGGCCGTGAACTCGGCACAGGTCATGACCGGCGAGATCGCGGCCAGCGCGGCGACGGTCGTCTCGTGCACCTTCTCGCTGAAGGCGGCGCAGCCGTCGGCCAGCAGCACGGTCGCGAAGTCGCGTACATGGGCGTCGCGGAGCGTCGAGGCGACGCCGCCATTGGTCACGATCCCGGCGAAGACGAGCGTCTCGATGCCGGCCCTGCGCAGCACGAACTCGAGCCTGCTCATGTAGAAGGCCGAATAGGCGACCTTCTCGACCATCAGGTCCGCGGGCTTGAGCGCGTCGATCAGATCGTGTCCGAACGACCCCGGCGCGAAATCGCCCGTCGTCAGGAACGGCCGCAACTTCTTGAGATGCGGCGCGATCATCGGCGCGCCATTCTTGCCGGGCACGAGGGTGAACTGGGTGGCGACGACCCACCCGCCGGCGCGTCGCGTCGCGTCCGCGACCGGCTTGAGGCGCTGGGGCAAGGCGGCGATCGCCGGCGCGGTCTGGCCGGCGCGGCCATAGGCGCCGTTCGGATGCAGGAAGTCGTTCTGCAGATCGACGAGGACGAGCGCCGTCGTCGCCGGCGTGAAGCGGATACCGGTCATGGCTTGCGCGTCAGGAGGAGGTTGCCGAAGCGGTCGACGCGCCCCACCAGGTCGGGATCGATCCACGTCGTCGCATCGGGCTGCTCGAGGATGGCCGGGCCGGGGATCTCGGCGCCGACCGGCAGGGCCAGGCGGTCATAGATCCGGGTCGCGTGCGGGCGGCCGTCGAACCACACGGCGCGCTCGCCGCGTTCGGCCGCGGCAAGCGTGCCGGCACCGGGCGCCAGAATGGCCAGATCGAATTTCGGCCGCCGGCCGATGACGGCCACCCGCAGGCTCAGCACGCGCAGCGGAACGCCCTCGAGCAGTCGGCCGAAGGCCGCGCGATAGGCGGTCTCGAAGGCGTGGCGGATGGTGCCGGCGTCGATGGCGCCGTCGCTGCCGATCGTCAGCGGCACCGACACCGTATGCGTCTGTCCGACATAGCACATGTCGAGTTCCACGACCGTCGCGAGGCCGTCGAGCCGGACCGCGCCGCGCGTGACGAGGTCGCGGCCTTCGGCCGAGATCGCCGTGATGGCGGCACCGAGTGCCGCACAGTCGAGATCGTCGAGCGGCCGGTTGATCGTCTGGACGAAGTCGTGGCGCATGTCGGCGATGACGCAGCCAAGCGCCGACGTGACACCGGGATAGCGCGGCACGATCGTCGAGGCGAGGCCGACCTCCTTCATCAGCGCGCCGGCATGGAGGGCGCCTGCTCCGCCGAACGGCATCAGGGCGAAGCGCTTGGGATCGTGACCCCGCTCGATCGACACCAGCCGGATGGCGCCGGCCATGCGCGAGTTGGCGACGCGGATGATGGCCTCGGCGGCCTGCATGACGTCGAGCCCCAGCGGTTTCGCGACGTGCGCCGCGATCGCCTCGCGCGCGGCCTCGACGTCGAGGCGCGCGAGCTTGCCGCCGATCGGGCGCTCGGCGTTGATCCGGCCGAGCACGACGTTCGCGTCGGTGACGGTCGGACGCGTCTGCCCCTTGCCGTAGGCGGCGGGTCCGGGGTCGGAGCCGGCGGACTCGGGGCCGATCTGCAGCAGCCCGCCGCGATCCACGCCGGCGATCGAGCCGCCGCCGGCGCCGATCGTCGTGATCTCGATCATCGGCGTGCGCACGACCATGCCGAAATCGATCGTCGTCTGCGCCGACAGGACCGACCGGCCGCCGGCGATCAGCGCCACGTCGAAGCTGGTGCCGCCCATGTCGCCGGTGATGACGTTGGGAAATCCGGCGCTCGTCGCGATGTGCGCGGCCGCGATCACGCCCGCGGCGGGTCCGGACAGTGCGGTGCGGATGGGAAGCCGCGCCGCCGTGTCGACGGTCATCAC
>DASVCL010000080.1:0-67277 GCA_036381615.1 Alphaproteobacteria bacterium | reverse complement strand
ATGATCGGAATGGTGCCCAGGGCCGGAATCGAACCAGCGACACGCGGATTTTCAGTCCGCTGCTCTACCAACTGAGCTACCTGGGCTTTGTCCCGGAAATCGGACGGGCCGCTTATAGAGAAATCGTCCGCGTCTGTCCAGAACGCCGGACCGGGAGGTTTCAGCCCGCCGCGCCGTCCGGGTCGGGCGCCTCCTCGCTGGGGATGCGGTATTCGCCGGACAGCCAGCGCCGCAGGTCCTCGTCGGCACAGCGCCGCGAACAGAACGGCGCGTTCGCCGGCTCCGGCGGTCGTCCGCAGATCGGACATTTCTTCGTCCGGCGGCGGGCGCCGGAAGCGGAAAGGTTGATCACCCGGTCGGCCATGATTCCCGTCGCGAGCCCCGTAACGTCATTCCGCGCCGCCGGCATCGGCCCGCGAACGGATCAGTTCGACGAGCCCGGCAGCGGTCCAGCCCAGGACTTGGACGCGGCGCGGGTCGGTGTCAACCGCGTGCCGAAGCGTGGCCAGAACACGGTTGCGGTCGGCGCCGCCCGGCATGCGGATGAAGTCGATGGCGACAAGGCCGCCGATGTCGCGCAGGCGGAGCTGCCGCGCCGTCTCGCGCGCGGCCTCCAGGTTGGTCTCGACGACGGCCCGCGCGTCGGCCGAACCGGGGCCGGTATCGACGTCGATCGCCGTCAGCGCCGCGGTGCGCTCGATCGTGAGGCGCCCGCCCGTCGCGAGCGGCACCTCGCGCGCCTCGAGGCCGACGAGCGCTTCCGCGATGCCGTCGCGGTCGAACACGGCAGCGCCGGCCGGCGCCGTCTCGATGCGCGCCGCGAGATCGGGCCCCAACGTGCGCGCGACCTCGCGCGCGGCCCGGGCCGCCGCCGCATCGTCGAAGATGAAGCGCGCCTTGGGCTGGGTCCCGAGTTCGCGCAGCAGGCGCCGCAGCGGATGCTCGACATGCACGCAGGCCGGCGGCGTCGCCTCGGTCCGCGCCGCAATCTCCGTCCACAGGGCCTGCAGCGCGGCCAATTCGCCGGCGAGCGTGTCGCCGTCGGCGCGGGCGGCCGCGGCCCGGACGATCACCGCCCCGTCGTGGATGAGCTTGCGAATGTGGCCGCCGAGGCTCGCCTGGATTTTGCGGTCGAGTCGCCGCGATATGACCACGCCGCGCTCATGCGGCAGCAGGATCAGATAGCGCCCCATGAGCGCGATGCGCCGCGACAGGCGCGGCGCCTTGTCGCCCTGCCCGGGCTCGACGATCTGGACGAGCGCCGGCTTTCCGGCCGGCGGCGTCGTCTTGTCCAGGTTCAGGAAGGCCGGGCGATCGAGGCCGATCTCCACGAACGCGGCCTTCAGACCGGGCATGTGACGCACCACGCGGCCGACATAGATGCTGCCGACGGCACCTCGCGTCTCGACCGGCGCCGTCAGGACGTCGGTCGGTCGCCCGGCAGCGATTGCGACGGCGCGGTAATGCATGCCCTCGGTCGCGACCAGCACGTCCTCGGGCGGGGCCGTCCTCCCGGGCGCCGTCATGGCTGGGTGAATCCCACGCCGTGAAGCAATGCGGCGACCGTGAAGAGATCGAGACCCACCACGTTCGAATAGGACCCGTTGATGGTTCTGACGAAGGCTGCGGCGCGACCCTGGATCGCATAGCCGCCGGCCTTGCCCTGCCACTCGCCGCTGTCGAGATAGGCGCCGATCTCGGCCGGCGTGAGGCGCTTGAACGACACGATCGTGGTCACGAGACGCACGGCGCGGCGTCCGCCGGGAATCGCCATCGCCACGCCGCCATGCACGCGGTGGCGGCGTCCGGACAAAAGCCGCAGGCAGCGCTCGGCCTCGGCCCGCGACTCCGCCTTCGGCAGGATGCGCCGGCCGCACGCGACCACCGTATCGGCCGCCAGCACGACGGCGTCCGGGTCCCGGGCGGCGACGGCTTCGGCCTTTGCGGCGGCCAAACGTTCGGCCAGCCGGGCCGGCAGCTCGCGCGGCAAGGGCGTCTCGTCGACATCGGCCGGGATGACCGCGTCGGGAACGATCCCGATCTGTTTGAGAAGGTCGAGGCGGCGCGGCGATGCCGAAGCAAGGATCAGGCGTGGCATCGCGGGCGGCCAGCTCTGCTCGGAATGCGGGTTTCGGGCGCGATTCGACGCCGGTTACTTGTAGCGGAACGTGATGCGGCCCTTGGTCAGGTCGTACGGCGTCATCTCGACGTTGACGCGGTCGCCTGCCAGCACGCGAATGCGGTTCTTGCGCATCTTGCCCGAGGTATGGGCCAGAACCTCGTGGTTGTTGTCCAGCTTCACGCGGAACATCGCGTTCGGCAGAAGTTCGGTCACCGTACCGGAAAACTCGATCAGATCCTCTTTTGCCATTGGCCCTCGCCTCAGCGGTTGCACGATGCTCGGGAAGGTGATGCTTGCCCCTTGATCGGTCAAGAGCTTTGCCGGAATCCGTCCGGCCGGGCGCGCCCGCCCGAAGGGGCGACCGCCCGGCCCCGGCTTTCCGGTTCCGACGTCCTAGCCGAAGATGACGGTCAGGCTGTCGAGCGGTCCGCTGTCGACCCCGACCAGATTGATGATGTCCGGGTCCGCGTCGCCAGGGCCGCTGATGACCAGCCGCCCCTCGATGACGCCGGGCTGCGCGTCTTCGCCTGACGCCTCGACCTCGACGCGGGCGGTCGTACCCGCCGGAAAGCCGTCGAGCCGGACCATCGCGCTGCCGGGTGACACGCCCTCGAAACGGAGCGTATCGGCATCGTCCGGGGTCTTTCCCGTCTCCCCCCGGGCGGTCGTCACCGTCGCGATGGCGCCCGGCCGAAGGATGACCGTATCGGCCCCCGGTCCCGGATCCACGGTCGTGAACGAGCCCGCGCCGACATCGATAGTGTCGGCATCCGGTCCGCCCGCGAGGGTCGCATCGACGTCGACCATGACGAACCGGTCGACCCCGCCGCCGCCCTCGGCGATCACATCGAGGCGCCCGCTCGTCCCGAGCGGCGACGGGAAGATGGACGTGGACGCGTCCGCCGTGCCGGTCGAGCCCGGCGCCGTGCCGCCCGCGACCCCGGCGGCGTCGGTGCCGGCACCCGTCGCGGCATCGGCCGCAGATGTCCCGGCCGCCGTGGCGTCCGCGGCGGCGACGGCCGCCGGCCGGTCGAAGATCTGGATCGGCGGCGCGAAGCCACTTGGCCCCGCCACCTGCAGCGTGTCGTTGCCGGCGCCGAGTGATGCCAGCGCGCTCCCCTGGAAGAACGGGCCCGAGTCGAGCACCGCCGTATCGTCGCCGGCGGCGGTCTGGAGCGTGAATTGACCCGTGCCGTCGTCGGCGGTCGCGACCGTGACGGCATCGGCGCCGCCGCCTGTGGCGACGTTGCCGCCGCGCGCGCCGAGAATCGTGAATGCCCCTGCCGCGGAACGGTCGTCGAGCATGATGTTGGCCTCCGGAACGTCCGCCAGCGTCAGCAGGTCGCCGTCGAGAACGGACACGTCCACCCGTTGAATTGCCTCCGGCTGCAGTTCCTGACTCAAGGTCACGCTCTCGATGCGGCCGTCGCCGTCGCGGTCGAACAGGGTGCCGGCACCGTCGTCAAGCCGCTGGTCCACGAGCTGAAGTGTCGCCACGCCACGGTCCTCGAATGGAAAGCTCCGCACCGTCGTGCCCGGAAACTCGATCTGCGTGAAGCTGACCGTCCGGGTCTCGCCCGCCTCGGCGCCGAACGTGAAGCCGGGTCCGCGGACGATCTCGGTACGGCCGTCGACCGCCACGGTCGCGGCTTCGGCCGGTCCGCCGGTGAACAGCGAGAAGCCAAGCTGGGTCATTGTACGGATCTCGCGCGCGGGCGATTCGGCTTTTCATCATCTCAAACGCACGCGTACTGTCCGGCGTTCGCGGCGTCCTGAGCCCCGCGCCGCGAAACGAGGCGGTTGCCCTAATCCATCTTTGCGTCGGCGAGGGGAAACCGCTTCAGGATCCGCCGCTTCAGCTCGTCGCGCACCTGCCGATACGCATCGAGCTGGGTCTCGCGGCTGCCCTCGACCGCCGTCGGATCGAAGGTGGCCCAGTACTCGACCTCGCACGCCATCGTCCGCGTCAGCTCGACGGCGCGGTGCTGCGCTTCGGGCGAGAGCGTAATGATCAGGTCGTATGACGTGTCTTCCAGGTCGTCGAACGTCTTGGGTCGGTGGCGTGCCACGTCCAGACCGATCTCGCGCATCACCTCGACCGCCAACGGATCGATCGGCTCCACCCGCACACCGACCGAATCGCAGTAGATCCGCTGCCCGTGGAAATGCTTGAGCAGCGCCTCCGCCATCGGCGAGCGGATGGAGTTCAGCGTGCACGCGAACAGGACGCTCGTCGGCTCGGTCCTCACCTGCCGGCCCTATCCGCGAATGTGGAGCACGCAGATCAGCGTGAACAGACGGCGGGCGGTGTTCTGGTCGAGCTCGACCTTCCCCTCCAACCGTTCGCGCAGCAGCTCCGAGCCTTCGTTGTGGACCGTGCGCCGGCCCATGTCGAACGCCTCGATCTGCGTCAGGCTCGCCCGCTTGATCGCCGCGTAGTAGCTCTCGCACACCGTGAAGTAATCCTTCACGACCGTGCGGAACGGCGTCAGCGAGAGCATGATCTTGGAGAGCGGCTCGCCCTGTTCGGAGCGGATGTCGAACACCAGTCGGTTCTCGGTGATCGACAGTCGCAGGTGATAGGGCCCGGTCAGGCCGCCGGCCGGCGCGAAATAATTCTCCTCGAGCAGATCGAAGATCGCGACCGCGCGCTCGTGCTCGACGTCGGGATTGCGCCGCACCACCGTGCGCTCGTCGAGATCGATCTTGACGATGCGCTGGCGCGCCTTGTCCACCCCTATGCCCCTCGCCGCTTGCCCGATCGCGCCGTCTTGCGCTGCCGCAGCCGGACGGCGATCGACAGCGCGTGGGCATCGAGGCCTTCCGCTTCGGCCAGGCGCACCGCAGCCGGGCCAAGCCGGCCAAGTCCCGCCGCGTCGCATCCGATCAGCGAACTGCGCTTCATGAAATCGAGCACGCCGAGCCCCGACGAGAACCGCGCCGTGCGCGAGGTCGGCAGCACGTGGTTCGGACCGGCCAGATAGTCGCCGAGCGCCTCGGGCGCGAATCGTCCGATGAAGATCGCGCCCGCGTGGCGCACGCGCCGCGCCAGGGCCTCCGGCTTTGCGACCGCGAGCTGCAGATGCTCGGGCGCAAGCCGGTCGATCAGCGGCACCGCGTCCGCCAGCCGCGCGACCAGGATCACCGCGCCATGCTTCGCCCAACTCGCCCCGGCGATGTCGCGCCGCGGCAGGCTGGCGAGGCGCGCGTCGACGGCCGCGATCACGTCGTCGGCGAACGCGGCGTCATCGGTGATCAGGATCGATTGCGCCGCCGTGTCGTGCTCGGCCTGGGCCAGCAGGTCGGCCGCGATCCAGTCCGGATCGTTGGCGCGGTCGGCGACGACGACGACCTCCGACGGTCCGGCGATCATGTCGATTCCGACGACGCCGAAGACCTGCCGTTTCGCCTCCGCGACATAGGCGTTGCCGGGCCCCGTGATCTTGTCGACCGGCCGGACCGTCGCTGTGCCGTAGGCGAGCGCCGCGACGGCCTGCGCCCCGCCGACGCGATAGATTTCGTCGACGCCCGCGATATGCGCGGCCGCGAGCACCAGCGGGTTCAGCTTGCCGTCGGGGGCCGGCACCGTCATCACCAGCCGCTCGACGCCGGCGACTTTCGCGGGAACCGCGTTCATCAGGACGGAGCTCGGATACGCCGCCGTACCGCCGGGCACGTAAAGGCCCGCCGCCGCGATGGCGGTCCAGCGTGCGCCCAGTGTGAGCCCCGCCCGGTCGCGATAGGCGAAGTCCTTGGGTAGTTGCCGGCGGTGATAGTCCCTGATGCGCCGCGCCGCGAGCTCGAGGGCGGCGATCGTTTCCTTCGCGCAGCTTTTCACGGCGGCGGCGATTTCGGCATGGCTGACGCGTAAGCCCTCGGCTGGCAGCCGCACGCGATCGAACCGCTCGGTGTATTCGATCAGTGCCGCATCGCCCCGGCGCCGCACGTCCTCGATGATGGCGGCGACGACCGCGCTGACATCGGCCGCGGCCTCGCGCTTCGCCGCCAGCAGTGCCGCGAACGCCGCGTCGAAATCGCGCGTCCTTGCATCCAGCTTAAGCGGCATCGGCGATCCGGTCGATCCAGGGCGAGATCTGCGAATAGCGCGTCTTCAGCGCGGCACGGTTGACGACCAGCCGCGACGTGATATCGGCGATGTGCTCCACCTCGACCAGCCCGTTCGCCTTCAGCGTCGCGCCGGACGACACCAGGTCGACGATGCGCTGGCACAGGCCCAGGGCCGGCGCCAGCTCCACCGCACCGTTGAGCTTGATGCATTCGGCCTGGACGCCGCGTGCGGCGAAGTGGCGTCGCGTGATCTTGGGATACTTGGTCGCGACGCGGACGTGGCTCCACGTTCGCGGGTCGTCACGGCCGGCCATGTCGACGGGTTCGGCCACGGCGACGCGGCACTTCCCGATCTTGAGGTCGAGCGGCGCATAGAGCTCGCTGTAGCCGAACTCCATCAGCACGTCGTTGCCCGCTACCCCCAGCTGCGCCGCGCCGAAGGCGACGAAGGTCGCGACGTCGAAGCTGCGCGTCCGGATGATGTCGAGCTCCGGGTGGTTGGTGGCGAACCGGAGCTGGCGCGTCGCCGGATTGTCGAACTCCGGCTCGGGCTCGATGCCCGCCCGCCGCAACAGCGGCATGACTTCGGTCAGGATGCGCCCGTTGGGAAGCGCCAATACGAGTTTCTCGTTGGCCGGCATATGTCCGATCCGTACCTGGGAAGGCCGGTCGGGACCGGCCGCATGGGTTGAGCTTTGCGGGCGAGATTACGCGAAACCTGCTGACGACGGAAATAGGGCTTTTCGGCTGGTCCGTCAGCGGCTTACGCGGTATTGGCATCGGGATGCTGGGGGCGCCAGCGGGTCGGCCAGGGCTCGCCCAGATCTTCGATGTGGCAGGTGATCGAGGGGCCTTCGAGGCGGATGGCCGCACCGCCCGCGAACATCAGGATGACCGCGTCGGGCTCGGCCGTGATGGTGAGCAGTTCGAGGACGCGACCGCGATCCCGCCGGTCCATGCCCTTGCAGCGGACCTGCGCGACGCCGTTGAAGCGGACGCCGCAGTTCACGCGCTCGTAGCTCTGGCACTCGAAGGCGACGTCGGCGGCCGTCTCCTCAGCCGCGCCGTCCGTGACCGCCGTTACGGGCGAGTCCCAGGTTTCTTCGCAGTTCTCCCATTTGAAGCGGTTGGCGATCATTGCGAAGCAGCGCTCGCCATTGAGGAACTCCATCTCGCTCATCGGGACCAGAGCGTCCTGCAGGACGGCGGCGATGATTTTCAGATCTTCGCTGTCCTCGGTTCGGAGACGAAGGGCTCGGTTCACGGGGTAGCCTCCCTCACTCGCTCGACATCCGCGCCACAGGCGGCGAGCTTTTCCTCCAACCGCTCGTAGCCGCGGTCCAGGTGGTACACACGGTTGATGACGGTCTCGCCCTCGGCAGCGAGCCCCGCCAGCACGAGGCTCACCGAGGCGCGCAGATCGGTAGCCATGACTGGCGCGCCGGTCAGCTTCGGCACGCCGCGCACCATGGCGGACCCGCCATGCAGATTGATGTTGGCGCCCATGCGACGCAGCTCGGGCACGTGCATGAAGCGGTTCTCGAAGATGGTTTCGGTGATCATCGACGCGCCCTGCGCGGTGGCCATCAGCGCCATCATCTGCGCCTGCAGGTCGGTCGGGAATCCCGGATAGGGTTCGGTCATGACGTCCACGCCGATCAGCGGCCCGTTGGTCCGCTGCACGCGCATGCCGCCGTCGACCGCGGTGATGGTCACGCCGGCGCTGCGCAGGACCTCGATCGGCCCGTCGATCAGGTCGGGCCGTGCGCCCTTGAGGACGATGTCGCCACCGGTGATTGCCGCCGCCATGGCGTAGGTGCCCGTCTCGATCCGGTCGGGAACGATCTCGTGCCTGGCGCCGTGAAGGCGCTCGACGCCGCGGATGCGCAACGTATCGGTGCCGATCCCGTCGATATCGGCGCCCATGGCCTGAAGGCACTGCGCGAGGTCCGTGACTTCCGGCTCGCGCGCCGCGTTCTTCAGGATCGTCTCGCCCTTGGCGAGACACGCGGCCATCAGCAGGTTTTCCGTGGCCCCGACGGAGACGAACGGGAAGACGATCTCGGTCCCGGTCAGACCGCCCTTCGCCTCCGCCTCGATATAGCCTTCGCGCAGCTCGATCGTGGCGCCGAGCTGCTGCAACCCTTTGAGGTGGAGGTCGACCGGGCGCGTGCCGATGGCGCAGCCGCCGGGCAGCGACACGCGGGCATGGCCTTCGCGCGCGACCAGCGGCCCCAGCACCAGGATCGAGGCACGCATCTTGCGGACGAGATCATAGGGCGCCGTGGTGCTGGTGATCCGGCGTGCCGTCAGGGACAGGACGCGCCCGGCGTGCCCGCCGTTCGGGGCATGCCCGTCCATGCTGAGCGACACGCCCAACTGCGACAGCAGGTTGGCGAGCGTCGTGATGTCCGCGAGATGCGGCAGATTGGACAGCTGCAGCGTCTCGTCGGTCAGCAGGCTCGCCGCCATCAGCGGCAGGGCAGCATTCTTCGCTCCGCTCACCGCAATTGTCCCATGCAAGGGAGCCCCGCCCCGAATGCGGATCCTGTCCATTCTATTTGTCTAACCCGTTGACTACATTCGGCCGGCCGGGGCTCAGATACTGAGAAACTGGGGAGTGAGTCCAGGGATTCCAAGCCCCTGCCCGCCCCTTGCCGGAATACGAGGGTCGGCCCCCGGGAATCTTCGGAAATGGCCGAGCGGCCCGGTCGGGTATGATCGGTTTCGAACGTCGGCGGGCTGGCAACGACCTTGGCCGTTGGCGGCCGGTCCGCCCGGGAGCTAGAGCCGCGGCAGGGTGACGCCGCGCTGGCCCTGGTACTTGCCGTTGCGGTCCTTGTACGAGACCTCGCAGACATCCTCGCCCCGCAGGAACAGGAACTGGCACGCGCCCTCGTTCGCATAGATCTTCGCGGGCAGTGGCGTGGTGTTGGAGAACTCGAGGGTGACGTGCCCCTCCCACTCCGGCTCCAGCGGCGTCACGTTGACGATGATGCCGCAACGCGCATAGGTCGACTTGCCGAGGCAGATCACCAGCACGTCGCGCGGAATGCGGAAATACTCGACCGTGCGCGCGAGCGCGAAGCTGTTGGGCGGGATGATGCAGACCGGCACCTTGCGGTCGACGAAGCTCTTTTCCGAGAATGCTTTGGGATCGACCGTCGCCGAGTCGACGTTGGTGAAGATCTTGAACTCGTCCGACACGCGGGCGTCGTAGCCATAGGAACTCAACCCGTACGAGATCACGCCCTCCCGCCGCTGGCTCTCGACGAACGGCTCGATCATGCCGTGTTCGACGGCCATCTTGCGGATCCACTTGTCGGACATTATCGGCATGAAGGCGACTCCGGCAGCATGAGGAAAACCGGGCGCTTCTTGTAGCGAAGCCCCTGTCGCGCCACAAGCGCAGGGATCTCGATCCGGACCGGATTCGGTCGGATCGGCCGAATCCCGACCGCCGCCCGCGTGGGTCAGAAACGCGATCCCGGCTGGGCCAGGAACGCCGTCTCCTCGGGCGTCGAGGTCCGGCCCAGCGCCGCGTTGCGGTGGGGGAACCGGCCGAAGCGAGCCACGATGTCGCGATGCCGGCGTGCGTAGTCGATAACCTCGGCCCGCACCGCCTCGGAAAATTCGGGCGTCGCCGGCAGGCTCTCCATCAGCGCGACGGCGCGTTCCTGATCGGCGAGATCTTCGCTGTGCTCGAACGGCAGATAAAGGAACATGCGCTCGACCGGACGAAGCTGCCGGTCGAACGCCCGCGCGAGCGCCATGTTCGCGATCTCGCGGGCCTTGGCATCGGTCGCGAACGCGCGTCGATCATCGCGGAACAGATTGCGCGGAAACTGGTCGAGCAGGATGACCAGTGCCAACGCGCCGTCGGCCGTGCCGGCATGGGCGTCGTAGGCGCCTCGTGCGGCCGCCTCGTGATCCGCCAGGAACCGTGCGCGGATCTCCGCATCGAAGGCGGCATCCTTGGCGAACCAGATCTTGCGCATCCGGCCGTATTCCGGATCGCCGGGTGACAGGAACCAGAAATCGAGAACCGCCCGCAGGCGCGCGGCGCCGATGTTTGCGTCCCGGGACATCGGCATGGCATCGGCTGCTTCCGCCCGCTCGGCGCGTTGGCGGGCCTGCTGCTTGCGCCGCCGCAGATTTTCCCTGAGCGCCGCCGCAAGACGGCGCTCGCGATCGCCCTTCTCCGCGCGGACCCGTTCGGTCAGCGTCGGCTTTTGCTCGTCAACCATGAGGTAATTGTGGCGGGCAATGCCGCTCGGCTCAAGACAGCGGGCGGGGACGCTTGGCCATCCCCGCCCGAGACGCGGCGGGCGTCGGAAGCAACCGGCAATGCGGCTCCTCGCCGCGCACCGGCCCTACCAAGCCGCGCCGTTGCCAAGCCGCGTCTCCCCCGTCGCCGGGGGACATGACGAGATGGGGACGAAACCGTCCGATTCAAGTAGCCGCACGCCGCGAAGTTCGGGCGCGGCGTTACACCCGGTTCAGCGGCATCTTCAGATAGACCGTGCCGTTGTCCTCCGGCGGCGGCAGACGGCCGGCGCGGATGTTGACCTGAATCGCGGGCAGGATGAGCGCCGGCGCGGTAAGCGTCTTGTCGCGCGCCTCGCGGAAGGCGACGAATTCGTCCTCGCCGACGCCGTCCCTGACATGGACGTTCTGCAATCGCTGCTCGGCGACCGTGGTCACCCATTGCGGCACCCGGCCGTTCGGCGGGTAGTCGTGACACATATAAAGTTTGGTCTCAGGCGGCAGCGATAACAGTCGCCGGATCGAGCGATAGAGCAGGCGTGCATCGCCGCCCGGAAAATCGGTGCGCGCCGTACCGTAGTCGGGCATGAACAGCGTGTCGCCGACGAACACGTGTTTGAGGCCGGCAGCGCCTTCGACGACATACGACACGCAGGCCGGCGTATGGCCCGGCGTGTTCCATACCGTGACGTCGAGCGTGCCGATCCTGAATCGCTCGCCCTCGCGCAGGAGACGGTCAAACTGCGACCCGTCGGGCGCGAAGTCGGGGCCGAGATTGTAGATCTGGGCCCATGTGCGCTGAACGTCGCAGATGTTCGCGCCGGTCGCGACGGTGCCGCCGACCTGCTCCTTGAGATAGCCGGCGGCCGACAGATGGTCCGCATGCGCGTGGGTCTCGAGAATCCATTCGACCGCGTAGGGCTTCGCTGCGGCGACCAGCCGATCGGCCGACGCCGTGGAAATGCGACCCGATTTGGGATCGAAATCGAGCACCGGGTCGATGATGGCGGCCTTGCCTGTCGCCGGATCGACGACCAGATACGAGACCGTCGACGTCGCTTGGTCGAAGAACCCCATTATCTCCGGGTTTGCGGCCGAACTCGGCGCCGTCTCGCTTCGGGTCGGTCGCTCCATGAGCGTCTCCGGGCTTGATTGCTTCCCGTTACATTAATCAATCCTAATATGAAGACGGGACCCGGTCACCCGTCCGCTGGCGGTACGCCGGGCCGGTAACCTTGTCTTTTTTGGAATCAACGACATAGCTCCGGATTGATCGCGTGACGGGCCGTCGCCATATCTTCTACATGCAGATCGCCGCGGCAGCACACGCCAAGGCAGGCGTTTTCGCGGCGCGCCCAAGGCTCGGTCCCGGCGCGCGCCGCGAGGACCGTGAATTCCTCCCCGCCCTTCTCGCCCCTGATCCACGGCTAGTCCCGCGCTGAACGACGTTGCGGCCGGTCCCGTGCCGCGCATGTCTGCATTCCGGATTGGGGACTTTTCATGTTTGCATTTCGTACTTGGGCTCGAACGACGCCGCGGCCGCTGGCGCCCGCCACGCGCACAACGGCGCCCGCAGATGCCCAATCGACCTATTACGAGGCTACATCCGAGCCGCTGTCGGGTGCGCCCGCGCTGACCGGAACGCGGCGTTGCGACGTGTGCATCATCGGCGCCGGCTATACCGGCCTGTCGGCGGCCCTTCATCTCGCGGCGCGGGGCCTTGATGTCGTGGTGCTCGAGGCTGACCGGATCGGCGCCGGTGCCTCGGGCCGCAATGGCGGATTCGTGCTGCCGGGCTTTGCCGCCGAAATCGCGGATCTGATCGGGATGGTCGGCGCGGCGGACGGAAAGCGCCTCTGGGCGCTGTCCGTCGCGGCGGTGCGCCTCGTTGAGGATCTGGTCGCGCAACACGGCATCGACTGTCAGCTCAAACGTGGGGCGCTCACGGCCGCAAGTTCGCGTGCGGACGCCGCAGCACTGGTGCACCTCGCCAGGCAGCTCGATGGGCTGGGATACCGCGACGCCGTTGCTCTCACGCGCGAAGAGACGCGCGCGATCGTCGATTCGCCGCTTTACTTCGGCGGGCTGCTCGACCACGGCGCCGCCCATCTTCATCCGCTCCGCTATCTGCACGGCCTCGCGCGCGCGGCACGGACGCTCGGCGCGGAGATCTTCGAAAACAGCCGGGTCGTCGGCATCGATCGCGCGAACCACGTGGCGTACACCGGACAAGGCCGCGTCGCGGCGCGGCATCTGGTGCTGGCTGCGAACGCGCGCCTCGGCACGCTCGCGCCGGACATCTCGCGCCGGATCCTGCCGGTCGTGACCTTCATCGGCGCGACCGAGCCGCTCGACGGCATGGCGACACGGCTCATCCGTAAGGACGTGGCGATCTTCGACACGCGGCCGGCGCTCGATTACTACCGCCTGACGGCCGATCATCGCCTCCTGTTCGGCGGGGCCGCGCGCCTGTTCGCGCCATCGGACCGGAACGCGGCGGCGTGGCTCGCGCGGCGCATCGCGCACGTGTTCCCGCAGCTCGGGTCCCCGCGCATCGACTACGTGTGGAACGGCGTCGTCGACCTCACGCGCAACCGGCTGCCGGATGTCGGCCTGGCCGCGGACGGCATCTGGTATGCGCAGGGATTCAACGGTCACGGCGTCGCGCTGACGACATTCGTCGGCCGCGCCATTGCCGACGCCATTGCCGGCGACGACGGTGCGTTCGGTCTGCTGGCGCGTCTGCCGCGGCGTGGTTGGCCCGGTGGCCCGGTGATCGCGCGCGCCGCACTCCCGCTCGTGCGCAGCTTTTGGCAGATCTGCCACGCGCTCGGCCGCCCCGGCGCATAAGAGCAGCGCACCTTTCTCGTTTTCACAGGGTCAAGCCGCCCGAAAGGGCGTGCGCCGATTTTTCTCCCCGTGCAAGTGTCGCTGTGTTCGGCAGTAAGGACTCGATCGACCTCTCGCCCCCGCGAGCGGCCGGCGGCGACATGGGCGCTGGTCGAACGGACCGGGTTGACGCACCGGGCGAACGATGCGATCTTCAGCGCCGGATAAATGCGCCCGCCGGGTCCCGAACCCGCGCGGGCGTTTTGATTCGGCACGGCCGCGACGCGCCATCAGGGGGACCTGTCCCACTGTCCCACTGTCCCACTGTCCCACTGTCCCACTGTCCCACTGTCCCACTGTCCCGGACAGTACCGCGGGGCTTCGCCTCGCCCCTGACGGCAATTGACGTCGGCCTCGAACATGGATTTCAGAGGGTTAGCGACACCTCTCAAGCGATACGACGCCTGTCCCAGGCGCTGCGCTGTCCCGGCGGAACGCCGGCTCACATCGGCGCCTTGGCGTAGTAGTGCCACAGGAAATGCGCGGCGGCGCCGCGGTAGGGCCGCCACGGCTCGACCAGCTTCAGGAGCCGGTCGGGCTCCGGACGGCGGCGCAGGCGCTTGAGCCGCTGCATGCCGACCTGCAGGGCGAGATCGCCCGCCGGAAACACGTCCGGCCGGCCCAGCGCGAACAGCAGATAGATCTCGGCGCTCCACCGGCCGATGCCTTTGATCTGGATCAGATGATTGACGGCCGCTTCGTCATCGAGCTGCGCGACGCGATCGAGGTCGACGCGCCCCTCGAGGATGTCGAGCGCGAGGCCGCGCGCATAGAGCGCCTTTTGCCGGGAGAATCCCAGCGCGCGCAGATCCTCGATGTCGAGTGCGGCGACCGTCTCCGGCGTGATCGGGTCGATGGCGGCCGCAAGCCGCGTCCACAGCGACGCGGCCGCCGCCGCCGAGATCTGCTGCCCCACGATCGTGCGCAGCAGGCTCGTGAAACCCGGCGGCCGGTTGCGCGGCGGCGGATAGCCGACGAGCTTGAGCGCAGCGGCGATGTCGGGATCGCGGGCCGCGAGCTTTCGCAATGCCGCGGCGTGTGGACTGGGAGGCATGGTTCGGGTTCGACGGATTCGAAACGCGCCAAGCGTAGCGGGACTCGGCGGTCGCGCGCCAGTGCGTGAGACGGCGCGTCGTCGCTGCGGCGCATGCTGCGTAGGCCGCGGATATCGCGCTTGTGAAGGCAGGACCGAGCCGTTAGCCTCACACCAGATTGCTGTGATGTCGTAAGGAAATCCGCGGCGACCTGACGTTCAGGGGTGCCGCGCACGGTCCGTTGGAAGAGGTTCGCATGGATGGTGGCGCTGGAGCCCGGGACTGGGCGGCTCGGGTATTCGGTGGGCCCGAGGTCGTCGATACCTCGCCCCGGATTGCGGACGAGGTCAAATACACGACCTGCTACATGTGCGCCTGCCGCTGCGGCATCAAGGTCCATCTCAAGGACGGCCGCATCCGTTTCATCGAGGGCAACAGGAACCATCCGGTGAATCGCGGCGTGCTCTGCGCCAAGGGGTCCGCCGGCATCATGCAGCAATATTCGCCGGCGAAGCTCAGGAAGCCGCTGCTTCGCGTCGGCGAGCGCGGCACGGGCGAATTCAAGGAAATCGAGTGGGACGAGGCGCTCGCGATCGCGACCGAATGGCTCGGCAACATCCGCGCGACCGATCCCCGCAAGCTCGCCTTCTTCACCGGCCGCGACCAGAGCCAGGCCCTCACCGGATGGTGGGCGGCGCAGTTCGGCACGCCCAACTTCGCCGCCCATGGCGGTTTCTGTTCCGTCAACATGGCCGCCGCCGGCCTCTATTCGATCGGCGGCAGCTTCTGGGAATTCGGCGAGCCGGACTGGGACCGCACGAAGTACTTCATGCTGTTCGGCGTCGCCGAAGACCATGACTCGAATCCGATCAAGATCGGCATCGGCCGGCTCAAGGCGCGCGGCGCGAAGTTCGTGTCGGTGAACCCGATCCGCACCGGCTACTCGGCCGTGGCCGACGAGTGGATCGGCATTCGTCCCGGCACCGACGGTCTGTTCGTGATGGCATTGATTCACGAGCTGCTCCGCGCCGACAGGATCGACCTCGACTTCCTCGTCCGCTACACCAACGCGCCGTGGCTCGTCGTGAAGGACGAAGGCGCGGACGAGGGCCTGTTCGCGCGGGATGCCGACGGCAATCCGTTGTGCTGGGACGCAACCCGCAAGCAGGTCGTGAATGCGCTGCTGCCGGACATCACGCCGGCGGTCGTGGGCGAGGTCGCGCTGCCCGATGGACGCCGGGCGGTGCCCGTATTCCAGCTCCTCGCCGAACGCTATCTCGACCGCCGCTACGCGCCCGAGGCGGTGGCGGCGCGCTGCGGCGTGCCCGCTGCGACGATCAAACGCATTGCCGCGGAGCTCGCGCACGCGGCCTTCGAGCAGCAGATCGTCCTCGATCAGCCATGGACCGACTGGGCCGGCCGGCGCCACGAGACGATGATCGGCCGTCCCGTCTCGATGCACGCGATGCGCGGCATCTCCGCGCACTCCAACGGGTTTCACACCTGCCGCGCGATCCACGTGCTGCAGATGCTGCTGGGCGCGATCGATACGCCGGGGGCGTGGCGTTACAAGGCGCCCTTCCCGCGCCCCTGTCCGCCGGGGCCGAAGCCCGCAGGTCAGACGGTGCAGCCGAACCGCCCGCTGAACGGCGCGCCGCTCGGCAATCCGACGGGACCCGAGGATCTGCTGGTCGAGCCCGACGGCACGCCGAAGCGTATCGACAAGGCCTATTCGTGGGAGCATCCGCTCGCCGCGCACGGCCTCATGCACATGGTCATCCACAACGCGTGGAAGGGTGACCCGTACCGGATCGACACGCTGTTCATGTACATGGCCAACATGTCGTGGAACTCGGCGATGAACACCGCCGGCACGATGGCCATGCTGACGGACAAGATGCCGGACGGCTCGTACAAGATCCCGCGCATCATCTACGCCGATGCCTATTATTCCGAGATGGTGGCTTATGCGGATCTCGTGCTGCCGGACACCACGTATCTGGAGCGCTGGGACTGCATCTCGCTCCTCGACCGTCCGATCGGCTCCGCCGAGGGGCCGGGCGACTCGATCCGTCAGCCGGTGATCAAGCCCGATCGCGACGTGCGCCCGTTCCAGGACGTACTCATCGAGCTGGGGGCACGGCTCGGACTGCCGGGTTTCGTGAACGAGGACGGCAGCCCGAAGTATCCGGGCGGCTATCCGGACTACATCGTCAATCACGAGCGCAAGCCCGGCATCGGTCCCCTCGCCGGCTGGCGCGGTGCCGACGGCGAGAGCCACGGCGCCGGGCCCGTAAACCCGAAACAGCTCGAACGCTATCTCGAGAATCAATGCTTCTGGCGCTACCACCTGCCGCCGGACCAGCTCTACTGCAAGCACGCGAATCGGGGTTATCTCGAGACCGCAAAGCGCATGGGCCTGATCGACAAGGTGGAGCAGATCGTACTGCAGCTCTATTGCGAACCGTTGCAGAAGTTCCGCCTCGCCGCGAAGGGTTACGGACCCGTGCAGCCGCCCGAGCAGCACCGCGCGCGCGTGGCCACGTATTTCGACCCGCTGCCGATCTGGTACGCGCCGTTCGAGGAGAGCCACGTGCCGCATGCCGACTTCCCGCTCCACGCGGTCACGCAGCGGCCGATGCAGATGTATCACTCGTGGCACTCGCAGAACGCGTGGCTGCGGCAGATCACGGGTGACAACCGCCTCTACGTCCATCGCCGTACCGGCGAGGCACTCGGACTCCAGGACGACGACTGGGTCTGGGTGACGAGCCATCACGGCCGGATCAAGGCCCGTGTCCGCCTGATGGATGGGGTCAATCCCAACACCGTGTGGACGTGGAATGCAATCGGCAAGCGGTCGGGCGCCTGGAACCTCGCCCACGATGCGCCCGAGGCGAAGCGCGGCTTCCTCCTCAACCATCTGATTGCCGAACTGCTGCCCGAGCGGAACGGCTACCGTTATTCGAACTCTGATCCGGTTACGGGTCAGGCGGCGTGGTATGACCTCCGCGTACGCCTCGAGAAGGCGAGCCCCGACGAGGCGGACGAGACCGCGCCGCAGTTCGCCCCCCTGCAGACGCCGCCCGGCTTCGAGCCGCCGCCGAAGATCCTGCGCTACGGCGTCGAGGAAGCGCGGCCTGCATCCTCGGCCCCCGCGCTCTCGACGGGCGCGGATCGAAGCGGGAACGAGCCGCGCCGGGCGCCCCCATCATGACGTCGTACAAGGCGCCTCGCCCGGGCGACAGGAAACTCGGGCTCGTCATCGATCTCGACACCTGCGTCGGTTGCCACGCCTGCGCGGTCAACTGCAAGGAATGGAACGCAAGCGGCCATTCCGCACCGCTGCCCGACCGCAATCCCTACGGCGCCGGACAGACGGGCGTGTGGTTCAACCGCATCCACAGCTTCGAGGTGAGCGACGGCGAGGACGCGCGGACCGTCCACTTTCCCAAGAGCTGCCTCCACTGCGAAAAGCCGGCCTGCGTCGAAGTCTGCCCCACGGGCGCCTCCTACAAGCGCGAGGCGGACGGGATCGTGCTCGTCAATGCCGACACCTGCATCGGCTGCAAGCTGTGCTCGTGGGCCTGCCCCTACGGCGCGCGCGAGTTCGACGACGATGCCGGGGTCATGAAGAAGTGCACGCTGTGCATCGACCGGATCTACAACGAGAACTTGCCCGAGGCCGAACGCGTGCCGGCCTGCGTGTCGACCTGCCCGGCGGGCGCGCGGCATTTCGGCGACCTCGGGGATCCGGACTCGGCCGTGTCGCGGCTGGTGGCCGAACGCGGCGGCGTCGCGTTGATGCCGGAACTCGGCTACGAGCCGGTCAACCGTTACCTGCCGCCGCGGCCGGGACGGAATCGCGCCGGCGCTACCGGCGCGAAGGCCGAACTCGAGCCGGCCGCCACGGCGGATGTCCATCCCGTGCTGCGGTGGATCGACCGCGTGCTGTCACGATGATCGGCCGCAATGACAAGCGATCGGCTTTTGGCAACGGCGACCTGATGAAAAGAAATGAGTCGAACCGCAATGAATCCATGCAGTCCGGCGCCCCGCAGGCCGAAGCCGTCGGCTGACCGCTGATCGCTGGCGGCTGCCCCATGCACCCCGCCCTTTCCGTCATCGTCTTCACCACCCTCTCGGGCGCCGGTTACGGCGTGCTTGCGCTCGCCGGGTTGCTGGCGCCGCTCGGCCTGCTGCCGCCGTCGGGCTGGTTCGGCTTCGCGGCCCTCGCGCTTGCCCTCGGCTTCGTCACCGTGGGGTTGCTGTCGTCGGTGTTCCATCTCGGCCGGCCCGAGCGCGCCTGGCGCGCCGTGTCCCAGGTCCGTACCTCGTGGCTGTCGCGCGAGGGCGTGGCCGCGCTGGTAACCTACGCCCCGGCCGGCGTCTTCGGCATCGGCTGGGTATTCGTCGGTGAGACGGGCGGGGTTTTCGCCGTCTTCGGCTTCCTTGCCGCGGCGATGGCGGTCGTCACCGTCTACTGCACGGCGATGATCTATGCGTCGCTCCGGCCGATCCACCAGTGGCACAACGCGTGGGTCGTGCCGGGCTACCTTGCGCTCGCGCTCGTCACGGGGGCGCTATGGCTCAACGCGCTGCTTCACCTCCGCGGCGAGGCGAACCCGATCGTCGCCATCATCGCGGTGATCGCCATTCCCCTCGGCGTGTGGGTGAAGGAGCGGTACTGGAAATTCATCGACACGACGCACGCGGCCTCGACGCCCGCCACCGCCACGGGTCTCACCGGCCGCGGCAAGGTGCGCGTGCTCGACCTGCCGCATACCGAGGAGAACTACCTGCTCAAGGAGATGGGATTCCGCATCGCGCGCAAGCATGCGCTCAAGCTCCGCCGCATCGCGCTCGGCCTCGGCTTTGCCCTGCCGCTCGTGCTCACGCTGTTCGCGGCCCTCGTGCCGAACCCGCTGGCCGGCGCCGCCGCGCTGATCGCCGCCGCCGTGGCCATGGCCGGCGTGCTGGTGGAGCGCTGGCTGTTCTTCGCCGAGGCACGACACACGGTCACGCTCTATTACGGCGCGACCGAGGTATAAGGACGCAGCATTCGAGGAGGCCACGTGCGTGGCCGTGGCCAACACCGCGGCGATGCGCGAGCTACAGGCCGAGAACGATCGCCAGCTGGCCATCGTGACGCCAGAGCGTAACGCCGCGCTTGCGCGCTGGCCGCGTCCGGACGATCTCCGAGAGGTCGACCGTGCACCAGACGTCGGAGACAAACAGGCCTGTTGCCAACGTGCTTCGTCGTGCTTTTGTGCTTCGCCGCACTCTCGACGGGTTGCGCCGGCTCTAGCCAGCGCCTGCCGCCGCTGGTCGAGATCCGGGTCGAGCGGATCCAGGTTCCTGACGCGCTGCTGACCTGCGCGCCTTCGCCGGACGTGCCGCTCGCCACCCGGCAGCGGGATGTGGCTGCCTACATCGCCGAGTTGTGGGAGGCCGGCCAGGACTGCCGCGACAAGCTCGCCGCCGTGCGCGCAATCGTGCGGCCGGAGTAAATGCTCCTCCCGCGTACCGGGCGGCATCTCTCGGGCTTCGGCTCCAAGGCCTTTTTAGAGCGCCTAACAAAACCGGGAACTGAAGCGGTCCTGCCCGGTTGAAGCGAGCATGGCGACACCTCTCGTTTCCGACGAACTCTGGACCATCATCGCACCGCTCTTGCCGCCGGCGCCGCCCAAGCCCAAGGGGGGCCGGCCACCGCTTCCGGACCGCGCCGCCCTGACCGGCATCTTGTTCGTGCTCAAGACCGGCATTCCCTGGGAGATGCTGCCCCAAGAGATGGGCTGCGGGTCGGGCATGACCTGCTGGCGGCGCTTGCGCGATTGGCATGCGGCCGGCGTGTGGGCGCGGCTGCACCATGAGCTGCTGAACCGCTTGGGCGACGCCAACCGCATCGATTGGAGCCGGGCGGCGCTCGATAGCGCGGCGGTGCCGGCGAAAAGGGGGGCGGCGAAACCGGGCCGAACCCGACGGATCGCAGCCAACCGGGCACGAAGCGCCATGTTGTGGTCGACCGCGACGGCACCCCGCTCGCCGCGCTCATAAGCCCGGCCAACACCCACGACAGCCGCTTGCTCGCGCCGATGCTCGACGCGATCCCGCCGATCCGCAGGCCACGCGGCCGGCCGCGGCGGCGCCCCGACAAGCTGCATGGCGACAAAGCCTATGATCATCGCTTCTGCCGCGCCGAGTGCCGCAAACGCCACATTGTCCCGCGCCTGGCGCGGCGCGGGATCGACACCAGCCGCAAGCTCGGGCGCTATCGCTGGAGCGTGGAGCGCACGCTCGCCTGGCTCAATCGCTGCCGCCGGCTCACCGTCCGCTACCAACGCCGGGCCGATATTCATCAAGCCTTCCTCACGCTCGCTTGCGCGCGCATCTGCTTCCAACAACTCCAGCGGTTATGTTAGGTGCTCTTAGTCGGTCTCGGCAGAGTTGCGGCGCGAAGACGCCGATGGCAGGAGGTCCAGCGGATCCAGCGATGAGAACCGCGACGCGTGTTTGGTGCCTGTCTCGTGCTCGAACAGCATCACCCACTCAGCAAAGGCCTCCTTGACGCGCCGCTGAGCGTCGTTGAGCTCGGACATGGAAATCGGAGGGTTGCTGTCGGAATTGCTAAGGCCGCGATCACGTCGCAGACGGTACAGCTCGCGAAGAGATGTGAGGTATGCGTCGTGCGCGGCCGCAAGGCGTGCGGCTGCTTCGGGCGTCAGCCGGGATTTTGGTTTGCCGCTCGCGGCTTTAGAACGGCGCGGATCCCCACTGTCAGTCATAGACGAGCCGAAACGATCTCGCCGGCATGAGACAGCGGCACGGTTCCAACCAGCAATCGAACGACGGTGCCGGCCTCATCCACGAGCGGCATCGCAATACGGTGCCATCGCGATGTGTATAACGCACCCCTTGGCGCCCGCGCGGTAAACACGGGCTCTCGTCTGATCACCACGGCGCGGCAGGTCGCGAGGCTAAACTCGATGACGTCCACGCTCGCGCCATGATTCGAGAGTAGCCTTCCGGTCATGTCGAAGCCGGAGACGGCTGCGAGCATGGTTCCGTAGAGGCGGTACCGGAAGTCCCGCCCACCATCGATCACGTCGATCAGCATGACGTAGCCGAGTGCTGGGCGCATCCGGATCGGGTCAATGGCACGCGTCAGCGGAAGCCGATCTCCGTCGCGAAGGGAGGTCCAATACTCCAGCAGGAAGCGCAACTTGGTTGATTGCAGGTCGTCAGGTTGCGGGTTCCAGATAAACGTCGGGGCAACGCGCATGCGGTTGGCCAGCTCGGCACAAACCTCACTGACCTGGCCCGCGACCAGCTGTTCCGTCCAGCGCGCGACCTTCGTCCAGTCGATTGCCCGGTCGCGGGTGCCGTCGAACATCGCCGATCCCGAAAAGTGCAACAGAATGGGCGCCTTATTGCATCATTACCCAGGTATGTCCACGAAACTTATTGGTGAGCTCAATCAAGAGAAAATAAAAAAATTTCTATTAAATGTTCTCACAATCCACTTTATCGGGCTGCCCTGTAATTCATCGACGTTATGTATTTGACCTGTCGGGAGCGGCCGCGAATGCTTCCCGTGATCAGCCCGGGTCCGCAATAAGAACGAGGAATGGATCACCGTGAAGTCGGGACGACCGCGCTAGCGCAGCTGATCTTGCCTCTTTCTCCCCCGTTCATCCATCGTCAGAAGCCGCAGCTGATGCCGCACGTCAGGTGGCGGACCATCCGGCGGGCGAAAGTCGTGCGGACCGCGCATCTTCACCCCGGCGGCCTTTAGCGTGCGCAGAATCAGGTCCGCACGGATCTCGTCCGTGACGCGCGGCACGTACTCGGCACGCTTCAGGGCGTCGACGATGAGAGCCACCAGATCCTCGCGCGTCATGCGACGGTCGTAGCGAACGAGCCCGGAATAAACTGCACCGATTTTGCACCGTGACTGCACGCAAGTTCCTGCCACGTTCTTGCACGAATCAGCAGGTTCCGGTCATCCGGGTCTGACCGTACCTCGCCGAGACTCTTGATTTTTCAAGGGGTTGATTGGTGCCGCCGAGTAGAATTGAACTACCGACCCCGTCCTTACCAAGGACGTGCTCTACCACTGAGCTACGGCGGCACAGGTCCGGAAAGCAGGCGCGGAAAATGCCACAGCGCGGCCTGCAGTGCAACATATGGCGTCGCGTCCGGTCGGCGCAACCGCGGCGTCCACGCGCTCCTGGCGCGCGCAAGGCCCGGGATCCCCGCCAGCTTGGCGTTTCCTTGGGTTTTTAGGGCCGGGATGGCCTCGCGCTGGCGCCGCCGGCCGCCTGGGGCTCGACCAAATCGCTGACGATGGACCCCCTGCCGCCCGCCGCGGTCATGCGGGCACACACTTTGTCGGACGGGTTGGTCCCGGCGCGCCCGCGCGTCGAGGCGGCATGGCCGCCAATACGGCCGTCCTTGCCGGCCGAGTATCAGAACCTGCCGAATATCAGATTCGGCACGAAGAGGATCGCCTCCGGAACGAAGATCAGGAACAGGGTCATCAGCGCGACAGCGATGAAGAGCGGCGTCGACTCCCGCGTGTAGTCGCCGATCGACGTGCCGAGGATCGAGCAGACGGCATACATCGCCGCGCCCACCGGCGGCGTGAAGTTCCCGATCGTGGCCGCGATGATGAAGACGAGCCCGAAATGCACCGGATCGCCGCCGAGGCTCCGGACCTTCGGCAGGAAGATCGGCGTGAGCATGATGATGAGCACGGTCGCGTCGATGACGAAGCCGGCGGCCAGGACGAACAGCACGATCAGGATCATCACGATGTTGAGATCGTCCGTGAGTCCGAGAATGGCGTCCGACACCGCCAACGGCACCTGCTCGAACACGATGCCGTAGCTGAAGATCGCCGACACGGCGATGAGGAACATCACCGCGCCGACGTCGGAGAGGCTCCCCTCCAGCGCCTCCGAAAAGGACCGGCGCCCGAGTTTTCGATAGATCAGAATGCCGATCACGACCGCGTAGACCACCGCGAACGCGCCGATCTCGGACGGCGTGAAGACGCCGAGCCGAAGCCCCATCAGAAGGAATATCGGGAACAGCAGCGCCCAGATGCCGCCGCGCAAGGCGCCGACGATTTCGCCGACGGAGGGTCGTGTTTCCCGCTCGGGCGCATAGCCACGCCGTTTCGCCGTCAACCAGATCGTCGTCGCGAGCGCGATCCAGAGCAGCAGGGCCGGCACGAAACCGGCGGCGAACAGGCGGCCGATCGATACCTGCCCGATCGTGCCGTAGATGATCATGCCGATGCCGGGCGGAATGATCGGCGTCAGCAGCGAGCCGAACGACAATACGCCCGCGGCGAAGCCTTTCGACATGCCTCGCTTCAGCATCTCGCCGCCCAGCATGCGGGTCTGCATCGCGGCATCGGCGATGGCCGAGCCCGAGACACCGCCCATCAGCGCCGCGAGCGCGATCGAGACCTGTGCCAGCCCACCCTTGAGCCGGCCCGTCAGCACCGAAGCCAGGCTGAGCAACTGCTCGGTGATGCCGGACTTGTTCAGGAAGTTCCCGGCGAGAATGAACAGCGGTATGGCCAGCAGGGCGAAGTTCTGGGTCTGCGAGACGGTGAGTTGAAGCGGAATGGTGACCGGCAGATCGGGGTACTGCAGGAAGAACAGCGTGCCGGATATGGCGATCGCGAACGCGACCGGCATACCCATCAGCATCAGGACCACGAAGGCGATGGTGACGATCAGCATGGCCAGGCCCCGCACCTCATCCGGGCAACTGCGCGGTCCGCGCATCGCTTCGGGCCAGGTCACGAAGCTTCAGCAGCGTCGTGATCAGCAGAAGCGCGGCCCCGACCGGAAGACTCATGGTGATCCAGGAGTAGCTGATCTCCGGTATGCCCTGGAAGCTCCGGGCGCGGCTGACGTAGGAAAGCCACAAGCCGGCAATGATCACGTAAACAAGAAATACGGTGATGATCAGATAATTGCAGTAGGCGAGGAGCCGCTGCGCCGCCGGCGACAGCCGCGCGGTCACGATGTCGACCGACATCAGAACGTTCTTCCGCCACGCCACGTCGGCACAGAGAAAGCACGCCCACGCGAACAGGCAGGTGGCGAGATCGGTGGTCCAGTTCAGCGGATGGTGCAGCAGGCGGGCGATGCCGCCGACGAAGATCAATCCGACCATGAGAACCAGGAACGTTCCCGCGACGACAGCCTCGATCCTGCACAAGAACGAGTAGAGCCTTTTCATCACGTACTCCCTGCCGTCGCGGGGGCTGTCCCTGTTCCCGTCGGTCAGTTCTTGCCGATTTCCTTGTAGACCTTGTTCTTGGCCTCAGTCAGCTTAAGCGCCTCGTACGCCTTCTCGCCAGCCTTGCGGAAGGCGGCAAGATCGACGTCCTCGACGACGGTCATGCCCTTTTCCTTCAGCTGCTGCTTCACCTTCTGCTCGAGGTCGAAGATCTTCGCCGACGTTTCCTGGCCGGCCCGCTTGCATTCCTCGACCAGTATGGTCTGAAAGTCCTTCGGCATGCGGTTGAAGTAGGCGGCGCTGATGACCTGGAAGTTGATCAGCATGATGTGCCGGGTCTCGTTGGCGTATTTCAGCACCTCGTAGAATCGCCCGGCGGGAATGTTGTTGTAGACGAGCTCGACGCCGTCGATCGCCCGCTGCTGCAGGCCCGGATACATCTCGCCGAAAGCCATGGCGACCGGCGCCGCCCCCAGCGCACGGATCGATTCCTGCCAGATCGGCGCGGGTGGGGTACGGATGCGCAGTCCATCGAGATCCTGCGGGTTCTTGATGGGCTTGTTGGTGAAGAAGTGGCGATAGCCCTGAACCCAATCGAAGCAGACGACCTTCAGCCCGTGGTTCTTGGCGAGCTCCTCCTGCCATTGAATCACGGTCGGCGCCTTGCTCAGCTTGTCCACCTCCTCCAGGGTTTCGGCGAAATAGGGGCCGTTCATGACCGCGATGCCGGGCACGTAGTTGCCGAGGCGCGCGGAATCCGTGTTCTGGCCGACATTCGCGCCCTGGCGCATTTGCTCGATGATGTCCTCCTCAACGCCGAGCTGGGCGCTGTGATAGACCTGGATCTTGAGGCGGCCATTGGTCCGCTCGCCCACCCGCTTCGCCCAGTTCAGAAAGCCTTCGTGATACGGCTCGCTCGGCCCGAGCACATGGTTGAACCTGATCGTGAACGTGTCCTGCGCCTGCGCCGCCATGCCGGTGAGTGCCGCCAAACCCACGGCGGCGCAAAGTGTCGCCAACGGTCTCTTGAACGTCATCATCTGTCTCTCCTTTCGCGTTTGCTCCCAGTGCGTCGTGATCGTGTTGACGGGCGCGGTCACTGCGTCTGCAAGGATCCGCCCGACTGGAGCCTCGCTCCATCCGGCCGGCCGGGCGCGATGGGCCACGGCAGTCCGAATCTCTTCGCATAACGCGCGAATGCGTCGGCGGTCTCGGGGTCGATGGGAATGCCTTCGACCGCGCGACGTTCGGCCTCCGCCCACTCGCGGTCTCCCGGCGCCATGACGACGCCGCCTGCCACCGGGCGCGAGCTGCGCAGCCGCGTCAGATAGCGTTTCATCGCGTCCCGGAAAGCGGCCGTATCCAGAAATGCGCTCGGCCGGATCGCCAACACAAAGGCACCCAGGCCCCGCGGGGTGCTCAGGTCCGGTCCGCCCATCGGGAGGAGATCGAAGCTGAGTTTCGCGCCGGTCAGAACGGCGCTCAGGATTTCGACGAGACCGGCGAGACCGGCGCCCTTGAACCCGAAGGCACCGCCGAGCGGGGCGAGCATTGCGGCGGCATCCGCCTCGTCGGTGTCCCGGCCGTCGGCGGCGGAGGCAACACCCGGCGGCAGCTTGCGACCCAAGCTCTTGTAGAGCTGGACCCGGTTATAGGTGATCGCGCTGGTCGCCATGTCGAAGAGCCACGGCCGACTGCCCTCGACCGGAACCGCGGCCGCGATCGGATTGGTGCCGTGAAAGCGCTCGGCGCCGTCGTGCAGCCGGACGAAGCTGTCGGAATTGCAGACGGCAAGCCCGATGAATCCGGCCTCAGCCGCGGCCAGCGCGTATGCGCCGGCCGGGCCGAAATGCGATGAGTTGCGGATCGCGACCGCACCGATTCCCAAGTTCGTCGCGAGATCGACGGCGCGCGCCATCGCCTTGTAGGCCGCCAGCGCGCCATGGCCATGGTCGGCGTCGAGCGTCGCGACCGCGCCGAACTCGGTCACGAATCGCATCGCCGGGCGAGGGTTGACCCGCCCCGCGGTCAGCACGGTCACGTAATGCGGAAGCAGGCGCACGCCGTGGCTGTCCACGCCGAGGCGGGAGCCGTGCATCATCGCGCGCGTCGCGGCATCGGCCGTCGCCTCGTCGGCGCCGGCCGCGCGCAGCACCGAACGGCAGAACGCCTCCAGCCCGGCGGCATCCAGCCGGATGCCGGGGCGGGTCGCGGATGATTCGTTTCGTCCGCTCACAGCGTCCGCCCGCCGTCGACGACGAGGACGGTTCCGGTCATGAAGGCGGATTCGTCGCTCACCAGATAGACCGCAGCGGCCGCCATTTCCTCGACGGTGCCCAATCTGCCCATCGGTTGCCGCGCGATGAACTGACGGCGAGCGGCTTCCGGATCGGGGTTGGCCTGGATCCGCTCTTCCAGCGACGGTGTATGGGTGGTGCCCGGACAAAGCGCGTTGCAGCGCACGCCGGACGTTATGAAGTCGCGTGCCACCGCCTTGGTCAGGCCGATCACCGCCGCCTTGCTGGCGCCATAGGCCGCACGATTGGGAACACCCGACAGGCTCGACGCGACGGAGGCGACGTTGACGATCGCCCCCCGCCCCCGCGCCAGCATCTGCGGCAGGACGGCGCGAATGGTCCGGAACATCGACGTGACGTTCTGATCCAGGCTCTTCGCCCAGTCCTCGTCGCTGCAGTCGAGAATGGTGCCGTTGTGAACCCAGCCGGCACAATTGACCAGGATGTCGAACGGCCCGCCGTCGCCGATCGCGCGCGTCACGGCCGCCCCGTCGGTAACGTCGAGCGCGATCGGGGTGATCGACTGATAGAGCGCGGGCAGATCGCTCATCTTGGCGGCCGTCCGACTCGCTGCGACCACGTGTGCGCCCTCGCGGGCAAAGGCCAACGCAATCGCTCGCCCGATGCCTTGTCCCGCCCCCGTCACGAACGCGCGCTTGCCCTCCAGCCGTCCGAGCATTCCCCCTGTTCTCCCCGGCGGGATCATGCCTTCGATGCCGCCCGTGTGTCTTTTGTATACACTAGCCAAAATGGGCAAGGCAAACAACCCGGCGCCATGCGCCGCGGCAGGCACTCGCGGTCAATCTGGTGGAACGGGTCGAGGCGGCGGTATCCTTTGCACCATCCGCCGGCGGACTCGCGGCGGCGGTGGCTCACATTGGCTGAGAGAACAATTCCTCGCGTCGAGGACGTGATGGCGGCGAACGGAACCAGGTCACCAGCCCGGGCGAAGCGAGGTCCGGAAAGCCACGCCGCGGCACTCCCACGGCCGGCCGGCCCGGCGATTTCCGGTGCCGTGCCCCGGCTCTATGCACGGGCCTTCGACATTCTCGCGGCCCGCATCGCCGACGGATCCCTCCCGCCGGGCACTAGGCTGCTGGAGTCGCACGTCGCCAGCGATTTCGGCATCAGCCGTGCGCCGGCGCGACAGGCGTTGAGACAACTCGAATCGGAAGGCCTCGTCACACGGTCGAAGGGCCACGGCTATGTCGTTCGCGGTTCAGCGAAACGCGTGCCAGCCGCTCCGCCCGATCCGGCACGCACCGTGGAGCCGATCCGCCTGACCTCGGCCGCAAGCTGGGAGCGTATCTACAGCGAGGTCGAGGCCGGGATCGTGGCGCGCACCTCCTTCGCGAGCTGGCGCGTGATCGAGGCCGAGCTCGCGAAATACTACGGCGTCAGTCGAACCGTGGCCCGGGACGTGATGGCCCGGCTGCATCAGCGCGGCATCATCAAGAAGGACGACAAGTCCCGCTGGTACGCACCGGCACTGACGCCCGACTATGTGGCGGAGCTCTATGAGATGCGCTGGGTGCTCGAGCCGGTCGCCCTGGTGAACGCCATGCCGGCGGTTCCGTCGGGCTTCGTCTCGAACATGCGCCGGCACCTCGAAGAGGCGCTGGCCCGCGCTGAAGAGCTCGACGGCGCGGCGCTCGACGAGCTCGAAGCGGAGATGCATGTCCGCCTTCTCGGCCACTGCGGCAACCGCACGCTGATGGACGCCCTCCGCCTCTATCAATCACTGCTGATCGCCCACAGCTTCCTCTACGGCTGGGCGCCGCACCTCTATCCCATCGAGCCGTTCCTGCCCGAGCATCTGAAGGTCGTCGAGCGATTGGAAGCCGGACACATCGCCGAAGCGGCGAAGGCGCTGGAAGACCATCTCCGGATATCGCTCGATCGCGCGGTCGCGCGCATCGATGTCGTCGCGCGGGAATTCAACCCCGACCCGCTGCCCTACCTGGAGCCGCTGGGTCCCGCAACGCGCAGCACCGCGCCGAAGCAGTCGACCGGTTCCGACCGTTCGCATCCCGGCATCCATCTTCCTTCGCGAACGTGATGCCGTAGCGAGGCATGGGCCGACCGGCGCAATCGAAGGGGAAGGGATGGAGGAACCATCCCTTCCCTTTCATGTCACGCGGCGCGGATCTGCGCCAGGAACGTGTCGACCTGCTTGCGCAATGACTCCGCCTGCCGCGACAGCTCGCCTGCGGATGCCAGAACCTGCGCGGCGGACGCGCCCGTCTTGTCGGCGGCCTGGGTGACGCCGGCGATATTGGTCGAAACCTCGCCGGTGCCCCTGGCTGCCTGTTGAACGTTGCGCGCGATCTCCTGCGTGGCGGCGCCCTGCTCCTCCACCGCGGACGCGATCGTGGTCGCGATTTCGCTGATCTGCCCGATCGTGCCGGTGATCGCCTTGATCGCCTCCACCGACTGCTTCGTCGCGCTCTGGATCGCGCCGACTTGCGCGGCGATGTCCTCGGTGGCCTTGGCGGTCTGGGTGGCGAGCGTCTTGACCTCGCTGGCGACCACCGCGAAGCCCTTGCCGGCTTCGCCGGCGCGCGCCGCCTCGATCGTCGCGTTGAGCGCCAGCAGGTTGGTCTGTCCGGCGATGTCGTTGATGAGCTTCACGACCTCGCCGATCCGTTGCGCCGCATCGGCGAGGCTCTGCACGGAAGCGTTCGTACGTTCGGCCTCCTCGACCGCCTTGGAGGCAATTCTCGCCGAGGCCGTCGCCTGCCGCCCGATTTCGGCGATGGAACTGGAAAGCTCCTCCGAAGCCGCGGCGACGGTCTGGACGCTGCTCGACGCCTGCTCCGAGGCTGCCGCAACCGCGGCCGACTGATGTGCCGTCTGCTCAGCGGTTTCGGACATGCTCTTGGCGGCGGCCTCCATCTTTTCGGCCGAGCCGGACACGACCTGCACGACGCCCTTGATGCTCGCCTCGAACTCGTCGGCGATCTTGCTCATGGCGAGCTTCTTGTCGGCCTCAGCGCGGGCTGCAAGTGCCGCCTGATCCGCCTCGAGTTGGCGCCGCTCGACCTCGCTTTCGCGCAGGACGGCGACCGCCGATGCCATCGCACCGATCTCGTCGCGCCGGCCGAGGCCGACGATCTCGGCGTCGACATCGCCCGCCGCCAACGCCCGCATCGCCTCGGCCAGGCGCAGCAGCGGCGCGATCAGCCGGCGCAGGAGCAGGACGAGCCCGCCCACCGTGGCGAGGAGAAGGGCGGCGAGAAGACCGGCAGTCTCCAGGAGATCCGAGCGAATCTGGTTCTCGATGCGGGCCTTCGACAGGGTGAGATGAAGATGCCCGATCTGACTGGTTTGACCGTTTTCCTTGTGCTCGATGACGGCCTTCTGGGCGATGCCGCCGCCGGTCGCGTCGCCGATCTTGGCCATCGTCTTGCCTGAGGGATCCGTGACCTCCGCCGACTGAAAGTCGGGATCGGAACTCAGGCCTTCGAGGAACTCCTCGATTCGTTTGGTATCGAGATCCCAGACCGCCGGCGCGACGGCCGCCGCCTGGAGCCGGGCGAGCAATGCCGCACGTTCGACGAGCGACGCTTCCATCCGCTCGGTCGCCATGAACGTCTTGATCAAAAGTGTGGCGGCAACAAGTACGACGACCAGCGCCGATACGGCGACAACAAGAAGCTTGCGGAACGACATTGGTGACCTCGATCCAAAAAAGATTGGTGCGCCAGCCGCGTGGGGCTGGCGCACCACGACAGTTACTGCTTGTACTTGGCGATCACGCGATCGTACTCGCCGCTGTCGCGCAGCGCCTTCAGGCCGGCATTGAAGTCAGCCAGCAGCGCCGGATTGTGGAACGCGACGTGCCAGACGGTCGGCGTGAAGATCGGGTACTCGTTCACCTTCGCCGAAATGTCGACGCGGTCCTTCACCTTGTTCTTGAAATAGGCAAAGACGAGCGTATCGAGGACCACCGCATCCACACGGCCGCCATACAGCAGCGCGACGACCGTCTCGCGGTCGGCAACCTCGCGGTAGGCCTTATGCCCCTCGATCATCGCTTTGAAATCGGGCCCGAGGGCGTTGGTCGCGCCCTGGAAGGCAGCGAGCGTCACGCCTTTGAGATCCTGCACGCTCTTGACGGTCAGGTTCTTCGCCGCGGGCGTGAACACCGCGTTCTGATAGGTCACGAAAGGATCGCTCAGCTTATCCTTGTCGACCATGCGCACGTTGACGCGCAGAATGCCGTCGACGGATTTCGCGGCGAACTCCTCGAGGCTGCGGTTCTCGGGCATGCTCTTGCAGGTGACCGTGTGCCCCTTCGAGGCCATGACCTTCTGCATCAGCTCGAACTCGACGCTCGGCTGATCCGGCAGATACCACGGCGGCCGCGCGGTGCCGCAGGCAAGGGTCACATTGGCAGCTTCGGCCGAACCGGCGGCCGCGATAAAGGCGATAGCAGCAAAGACAAACAAGCGGCGACTCATTCTCGCGTCTCCAAAGAGTGCATTAGGCGCAAGAAGCGATGCTGGCGTCGCATAAGCGAACGCGCAGTCGCCTCGAGCGGCGCTCACCTTAGGTAGCAGTTGTAAACGTCTGGTGAACGGACGATGCAATTTTCTATACCGTTGGTAGTATTGATCGCGAGCGCTGTGGCCGAGGTCGTGCCGCGAGAGGCAACCGGTTTCCCGCGACGATCTCAATCGGGAAAATTAAGGTAACCGGGCCGTTAACTTCGCATCGTCACCGGTATTGAGGACGCGAGCTGATAGGGCCGCGCGAATTGGACGCGCGGCGAATCCATCAGCCGCTGGCCGAAAGCGGCGAGCCGGCGTTTGGAACGCTGAGACGGCGCGGCCAATTGATGCATTCCCGGCCGGCGACGTCGGCGCGAATGAAGGCGAGCTTCCGAAAGGACGAACTCCATGAGTGACACTGCCGTTTGGCCCGATCTGCGCTATCCGGCCTGGCGCGACACAGCCGCAACCCTGCAGCTCTGGACCCAGATCGTGGGCAAGGTCCGGCTGAAGCAAACGCCCTGGCTCAATCATGGCTGGCATGTCCCGCTCTACGTGACCGCACGCGGGCTTGGCACGTCACCGATCCCGATCGGCAATGAAATCCTCGAAATCGAGTTCGACTTCATCGGCCATCGCCTCGTGGCCCGCACGAGTCGGGGCGAGGAACGGACGATTCCGCTCGAGCCGCAAACGGTCGCCGATTTCTATCGTCGGGTTCTCGACCTTCTGGGCGGCATCGGCGTCGCAGTAAGGATCGATGAGACGCCGAACGAAGTGCCCGATCCGATCCCCTTTTCGCAAGATCGCACCCACGCCGCCTATGACGCCGCCGCGGCCCATCGCTTCTGGCGCGCGCTCGTCCAGGTCGATCGCGTTTTCAAGCTGTTCCGCACCGGCTTTCTCGGAAAGGCCAGTCCGCTCCATTTCTTCTGGGGCAGTTTCGATCTCGCTGTGACCCGTTTCTCCGGGCGGACGGCCCCGCTCCATCCGGGTGGCGTGCCGGGGTTGCCCGACGCGGTCACGCGCGAAGCCTATTCGCACGAGGTGAGCAGCGCCGGATTCTGGCCGGGCAACGATGCGTTCCCGGAAGCCGCCTTCTACGCCTACGCTTATCCCGAACCCGCGGGCTTCCGTGACCGGCCGGTGACGCCAGGCGCCTGGTTCGATGCCAAGCTCGGTGAATTCGTCCTGCCCTACGACACGGTCCGTGCGAGCGCGGCGCCGGATGCCGTGCTGCTCGACTTCCTATCAACGACCTATCTTGCCGCTGCCGAAACCGGCGGTTGGGACCGTGCCGCACTCGAATGTCCGATCGGTGTGCCGGCGCAGGTACGCTCGCCCTAGCCGTCTCGCCTGCGAAGCTGCCACTCTGACGCTTCGACGATGTGCGTCGGCGGCGGGGCGAAACCGCAGGTGCCCACAAATCGTCCACCCGCGGAAATCGATTCGAACTCATGTTCCGGTTCCGCGCTCAACGCCGTCGTTGCGCCGACGACTGGAATCCCGAGGCGCTGGACCGATCGTCAGCCCGGCGCACAACGCGCTCAGCAGTGCCAGACCGGCCGCGACCAGCATCGTGACCCGAAAGCTCCGCACGAAGGATTCGTCCAAGACCCGCGCCAACGTTTGACGATCCACGCCGGTAACCTGTGACGGCACCTGCGCCTCGGCGAGCTTCGGCACTTCTTCCCGCAAGACGCGTCGGAGCTCGGACGGAACCTGCAATTCGGCCAGGCGCTCATCGAGCGCCGCGCCGAACACGCCGACGGCGACCGCGCCCAGCAGCGCGACCGCCAGCATCCCGGCGACCCGAGCGGTGGCGTTGTTGATTCCGGAGGCGACGCCGGCGTGGCGGTCATCGACCGCGCCCATAACGGTCGTGGTAAGCGGCGCCACGCTCACGGCCATGCCCAGCCCGAGCACCGCCATCGCAGGGAAGAATGTCGTCCAGTAGGACCCGCCGATGCCGGGGACGGCGAACAGCGCAAGACCGGCCGCGGTGACGACCGGGCCAACTGTCAACGGCGTCCGCGCGCCGTAACGGTCGATGAGCCCGCCGGCCCAGCGCGACAGCCCGCCCATGATCAGGGTGAACGGGAGGAAGGCGGCGCCGGCGAGCGTGGCGGAGTAACCCTGGATCCGGATCAGGTTGAACGGCAGGAAGAACAGCGCACCGCCCAGCGCGAAATAGAGCAGCAGCGTCATCGCGTTGGCGCCGGCGAACGCCGATGACCGGAACAGGCCGAGCGGCATCATGGGTGCCGGCGCACGTGCTTCGGACCAAAGGAACACGGTCAGGACCAGAGCGCCGGCGAACAATGACCCGACCACTGTCTGGTGCGCCCAGCCAAGATCGGATGCGGCGGACAGACCGTAGACGATGGTTCCGAGTCCGGCCGTGACCAGAAAACCACCTTGCCAGTCCACTGCCGCGTCATCCCCGTCGTTGCGGCCCTCCGGCACGCGCCAGAATGCGAGGGCGAGCGTGGCGAAGGCGACGGGCACGTTGACGAGGAAAATCGCCCGCCACGACCAGACGTCGACCAGCCAGCCGCCGAGCACGGGGCCCAAGGCAGTCGTGAGGGCCGAAAACCCGGCCCAGGTGCCGATGGCCCGGCCGCGCTCCTTCTCCGGAAACGCCGCGCTGATGATGGCCAGGCTGTTTGGGACCAGCAGCGCGCCGCCGATACCTTGCACGGCCCGCGCAGCAATCAGCGCGATGGGACCCGGCGCGAGCCCGCAGGCGATGGAGGCGACCGCGAAGACGACAATGCCCACCGCGAACACGCGCCGTCGACCGAAGCGGTCGCCAGCCGCGCCGCCGACCAGGATCAGTGCACCCAGCATGAGCATGTAGCCGTTGACGACCCACTGCGCGCCGCGGAGGGACACGGTCAGTTCCGCCTGGATGGCGGGAAGCGCGACATTGACGACCGAGCCATCGATGAATGCCATGCTGGAGCCGAGGATGGTCGCAGCCAGCACCCATGGCTTGGCACGTTCGGCGCAGCCGGGCGTATCCGGCACCGCAGCGCGGATGATGCCCTCGTCGCACGGCGTTCCGCTCGGGCCGATCATCGGATACTCGGGGGCCCAGACGATGATCGCTGCGGTGATCGTCCCTTCATTCCCGTCTGTCCGATCTTCTCGACGGCAGTCGAAGCGCGGTCATGTCGCGGATCTCATCGTGATGGTCGAGTCCGACCCGTTGCGACGTCTGTCACCATTGGGTGAATCAAGAGGCGCGTGGCAATCGATCGAGCGAGCGAGCGGACGACAGTCACCTCCCCGAAAAAAGCTCGATGATCATGTCGGAAGCGAGATTCGTCCTTGGATTGTGTGCCCTTGCGGCCCCAGGGCGGGATCTGCTCGGCGCACTCAAACAACGTGAGGCCGCCTCGACCCATCCGAATGGCAAGGAATGTTCACCATGATGAAGGTTACGCAACACCTCTGGTTCGAGAAGGACATGGAGGCCGCGCTGCATTTCTATACGTCCCTGATCCCGGGCTCGTCGATCGATTGGACCTCGACCATTCCCGCCGATACGCCCAGCGGCCCGGCAGGCAGCGTCAAGATGGCGGCCTTCACGCTCGGCGACCAGCGCTATATGGCCATCGAAGCAGGCCCGCTCGATCCGTTCAACCACAGCTTCTCGATCATCGTCGAATGCGACGATCAGGCCGAGATCGATCGCCTTTGGAACGCATTGAAGGAAGGCGGCTCGGTCGAGCAATGCGGCTGGCTTCGGGACCGCTGGGGTCTGTGTTGGCAAATCGCACCCAAGCGGTTGGGTGAACTGATGCGCGACCCGGATCCCGACAAGGTCAAGCGCGTGACCGAGGCGATGCTCAAGATGGTCAAGCTCGACATCGCCGGGTTGGAATGCGCCGCGAGGGGTGAGAGCTTCAATTCGCAGGCGCGCTGAAGACCGCGCCCAAGCACCGCGGCCGGCCTAGAGCGTGACGTTGACGGCGCCGCCGTCAATCAGCACGTTCTGGCCGACGATGAAGCCGGCATCGGCACTGCAAAGAAAGGCGCAGGCCCTGCCGAATTCCTCCGGTGTACCGACGAATTCCTCCGGCGTGCCGAAGCGGCCGACCGGCACCTCTGCCATGCGAGCCTTCGCAAAGCTGTCGTAATCCAGCCCGGCTGGCGGCGAGCTTGCGCAGACCGTCGATCTGCCGGTCCGTCGCGAACGGGCCCGGCAGCAGATTGTTGATCACGACGTTGTGCCTGGCCACCTGCCGCGCGAGACCGGCCACGAAGCCGGTCGGCGCGGCCTTCGATCTGTCCGGCGGACGCGCCGCGTATTGAGGCGTCCGTCGCCTTCTCGCCGGGATACCTGATCGGCACGACCTCGTGGCGATCTGAAGAAGGCGGGCCAAAGCGTAAACGGAGCCATATTTGCCGAGCCGCCAGCCAGGCCTTATAGTTTCGTAGGTACGCTTGCCCAGGGGTGCCATGAAGCGGAAAACGATCACCGTTTGTGCTCTTGCCGGTCTGCTTGCCCTGACGGGGTGCGCGGAATACGGCCCCAAAGAATCCGGCGGCGCGCTGGTGGGGGCGGCTGCGGGCGGCGTTGCCGGAGCCCAGTTCGGGTCCGGATCGGGTCGACTGGCGGCTACCGCGCTGGGTACGCTCCTTGGTGCCGGGCTGGGCGCTTCCGCCGGGCGAAGCCTCGATCGCGCCGACGCGCTTTATGCCGAACGCTATCCCTCGCAGCAGGTGCCGCGGCCGTCGGCCTATTATCGGCCGCAGTGGGGTTGGAGTCCTCCCAGCTACCGGCGCGAAAGGGTATACGAGCCCGCGCCGCCTGCCGCTGACGGATGCCGCTTCGTCGGCCCCGGCGCCGGCGGCGAACCAACCTACGCCTGCCGGGCGCCCAACGGAGCCTGGTACATTTCCCGGTGATGATCCGATACCTGGCCGTGTTGGTGTTTGCGGCAGGTGCTGCCCGCGCCGAATCGGCCGTTCCGATCTTCACGCCACCCGCTTCGACGCCAGCGAGTGCGTTGACGCCCGAACCGCTCGAACCTGAGAAGATCGCGTCCGAGACTTTGGTACGCGCTTACGATTCGCCGTTCTTGAGCGAAGACGTGGACGCCGAAACCACGCATGAAGGACGCGCGGCGCGCATCTTTCAGCGCCTGAACGAAAACGATCGCTGGCGGTAGCGGCGGCTCAGGACCCCCAGACGGCAACGAGCGCGCGCATCGTTTCAAGGCCGACCTGACGGCCGATGGAATCCGCCTTGTAGCGGCGCGATACCTTTACGAAGCCGTCGCGACCGGCGCGCCACTCCGTCTCCGCTGCGTCCGCGGGACGCCCGACGGTCGTGATGTTCGCGAGCACGCGCCCGGTCCGAATGTCCTTTACGCTGACGCGGAAACGGAAGCCGATGGGCCCTTCCTTGTCAGGTGTCTGCAAGACCTCCATCAGCAGGTCGGCTTTGCCGAGGAGCGCCGATGTCTCGATTTGCTGCGGGTCGAGGCGTTCGGCGCCTTCCCCCTTGGCGCGTGCTGCGGTCGTTCGCATTGCAACCGCGCGATCGATCAGGTTCCCGCCTGCCTCGATGAACAGCCGGGTGAACGCCGCTTCCACCGACCAGTCGTCATTTTCCAGCAATCCCGGGCGTCGATGGCTATCGCTGTCCGAAACGCTTTCGCCGATCGTCACGTCGATCGTCCGAGACCCGGAAACCTGGTGCTCGTCAAACGTCACCGGCCCGTCAGGCCCGAACACCGTCTCGGACGTTCCCGTGACGTCTGCTTCCGTGCGCTCCGAAATGCGCAGGCCGGTGCGATAATTCGACGCCACACGGTCGGAGAACTCACGGTTCCAGAACACCACGATACGCGGTGCCTTGCGTGCGGCATACAGACGCCGGAACCGGTCAAGCACCGCATCATCGTTTGAAGATGCGGGGCCTGCAGGTTGGAGTACGTCGGGAACCCCCGACCGATAGATCGAGGAATCGGTCGCAAGCGCCGATGAAGTCAGCGCCAGCAGCAACACGGCCGCAGCCGGGCCGAACCGAAGAAGGACATTCTGCATAAGCGCCTCGCTCACATTCTCGGCGGGGGCGACGTGTTCCGTCGGGATCGGCGTGTCAGCGGCCCTCGCGCATCTCGATGAGATAACTGTCGACCTTCGTCACGTCCGTCGACGTTTCCCGGTACACCCCAAAGGCCCGGGCCGGCAGATGCACGCGCTGCCAGGCCGTAACCGGCTCGACCGGCATCTGCGCCTTGTCGAGAAAATGCGTCCGCCCCTCGACCTGCAACGGAAAATCCGTGCAGTTGACGATGCGCGCGGCGATCTCGACCGTTCCCGTCGCCGTGCGGCTCGCATTGACCGCCTGGACCATGACCTTGTTGGTGATGGCAGGGTCGGTCATGCTGACCGTATTCAGCGGAACCGGCCGCATTCCGCCGGTCGGCTCGGCAAGCGCCGGCCCGAGGGGCGGAATCGCACCGAGCTGCGGCGTGAAATCGCACTGAACCGTCGGCGGCACGGGCGCCGTACAGGCCCCGAGCAGGCACACGCCTGCAAGGAGGGCCGCGAATCGGATCGCGCGCGTCATCGCTGGGCCACCGCGCCAGGGGCCGAGACGTCAATCGACGTCGCGGCGTGAGACCGTGTCCAGCCGATCGAGCAAGCGCCGGCCTGCGTCACCTCGACCTTACGCTCGGGGCCGGCATTGCTGCCGTCCGCATTCTTGAACTGCACATCGACGCTATAAGGCGCGGCCGGTGCCTTCATCGTCGCGACATGCACGGTGTCGGGAAGGTTGTCCCAGTAACGGATATCCGCCTCCGGACGGGTCGCCGCGGCGATCCCCTTCGCTATCAGGCCGACGAATATCATTGCAGCACCTGCCATAGCGGTGTCGTTACTGTTGCTGTACACGCCGGTCGTCATCAGGCTCGTCCCGGCCGTCATCGCCACCTCGCCGGCGGTATCCGTCGCATCCTTGAACTGGGCCTTCCCGTCGAGGATTGCCTGAACCTGTCGGCCGCCGCGCGTCGACGCCTGCCAGTACAGACCCTCGAGAAGCTGGGCGTCGATCGTCTGCGTCTTCCCGCGGCTCGTGATCCTGAAAGTGGCACCGCTCTCGCTGAAGTTCTGACCGCGCTCGTATTCGAGCCGCTCATTGAAATCGCCCCTGGCGACCTTGACCGGGCTCGTGCCGATTTCGGCGATCAGAAGCACGTTATGATCCGGCGGCGGCGGATCGAAGGCGGCACGGTGCTGCTTCGCCTCATTGAAGCTCTCCTGCGCCGCGCTCTCTTTGCCCAGGCAGCGTGACGACCACCCCTCGAGGAAAGCCATCAGCGCGAAATCCGCCTGATACTTTTCCTCCTCGGCCCAGGTATCCTGAAGCATACCGCCCTTGAAGCTTGCGCGGGCGTTCTCGTAATCGCCCTCGCGCAGATAGAGAAGCCCGCGATAATAGTAGGCCATTACGCGTTCGTAAGGCTCACCCTTGAAATCCTTGATGTTTTCCTTGGTCCAGAGGCTTCGTGCGGCCTCTGCCTTCTCGTTATCCGCGTATATCGCCTCAATCCGGAGCAGGGCTTCGTCGAACGAGGCTTCGGCAGTGTCGAACGCGCCGACCTCGTAAGCGGCAAGGCCGAAACGCATATGGTTCAGGACCGCATTGCGTTCACCCTCGAGAAGAACCCGCTCGTAATACGGATGCAGCGACGCCGGTTTGTCGCTCAAATACGCGTTCATGACCTCCGGCTTTACCTCCACGACGGTCTCGTGGCTCTGAATCGTCGAGCAGGCGCCGAGGGCGAGCACAGAAGCGCCCAGCAGCCATCGATGCAGCTTCATAATCCCCCCACGATGCGAATGAGATTGGCCCGTTCGGGCGAACGTCCGTTCAGCGATAAACGATGTCGTCAGCCGCCGCGCGCGAGAACTCGTAGATCCCGCTCCAGACGATCTCACCGCGCTCGAGATCGATCATCTCGAAGGTGATCTGGTTGTAGCGCTGGATCATGCCGGACCGCGGATCACGGCTGTCGATCGAAACGATGCGGCCGCCAAGGCGGTAGTCGGCCCCTGCCTGCGCACGCGTCAGCCCTGTCGTGCCGCGATCGACCACACCCGAGCGCTTCAGCTCGCGCTCCTGCGCGACCATGGCCGCCTGGTGACGCGCGATGAAGATCATTTTGCCTTTGGCGGCGCGATTGAGACCAACCCGCAAGCGGTCCGTGATTGCGTTCTTGTTCAGGCGCTGCGAACTTTCGTTCTCGAAATACGCGCTGTCGATGATGACCTGAGGAGGTCTCTCCGCGGCGGCCAGTCGCGGTTCGGTCAGCATGTCCCGCATCATCCGGTCGGTCATGCTGATGATGTCCTGCCCCTCGATACCGACGCCCGCAACCGGTCCGCGCGTTGCCGGATCGAGTTCAACCGTCGGTGAACCTGCCGTATTCAGTGTTGGAGACGTCGTCTGACACGCGGCGACCGCCACGGCCGCCGCAACCAGCCATAGTCTGATACGCATCAATCCCCCCGCCTGCGGTCGTTCCGCCAGAGCGCGTTTGCCGGTCTCATCCTCTTGCCGGCATTTCTACCAGGACGCGCAAGCGCCAACGCCGCGCTTCAATGATAAAGCGACACACTGAAATTGAAAAGTGACGCGTCGCGAAATGCGATATATGGAATAAATTTCGCGTTAATGCCGGAAAGAATGTCGATTGAACGTGGCCGGCAGATGGCCGTGTCGCCCAGTCACGATCTACTTTAGATAGTCGACAGCAATGCGAATACCGCGTCGCGGAGGGGCCGACGCGGAACCGGCACATCGTGCCGTGCAGCGGTGATCGTGATAAGCAATGAATCGAGACGGAATGCGCATGGACGACGGAATGACAGGCCCGACCTTGAATCGGATCGTGAGGGATTTGCCGCCGCGGCGCGTGCCGCCGGGCGCGGCAGGCAGTCCCGCGGTTGCCGGACCTCGCGGGCGCGCCCATTTCCTTTCGCTCAACGAATGCCCCTATCCGCCGGCACCGGGCGTCGCGGCGGCCGTGGCGGCAGCGCTCGGCAGCGCCAATCGCTATCCCGACCCCCAAGGGCGCGCAGTGGCGGCGGCGCTGTCGGCCCGTACCGGCGTCCCGGCCGGGCGCATCGTTCTGGGCCACGGCTCGGATGAATTCATCTCGCTTCTGCCCCGCGTCGTGCTGGACGCCGGGGACGAGGCGATCATGCCGTCGCCGTCATTTCCGAATTACCGGCTCGGCGTCGTGCTTGCGGCCGGCACGCCGGTCGCCATCGGCCTGAGAGAGGACGGGACGAACGACGTCGACCGGATGCTCGCCGCCGTCACCGGCCGTACGCGCCTCCTGTTCGCCGCGACCGTGAACAACCCGACGGGCGGCCTGCTGCCCGATGCCGACCTCGAGCGGCTCGCACGCGAGACACCGCCGCACGTTCTTCTGGTCGCCGACGATGCCTATTTCGAATTCGCGCGACGCGCCGGCGCGGCGGATCCGCTCGACATACTGAGTCGGCGCCGCGGCGCCTGGGCGGTTCTGCGGACATTCTCCAAGGCGTACGGGCTTGCCGGCCTGCGCATCGGCTATTGCCTGTGCGGCGACGATGCGCTCGCGGAATCGCTCCTCAAGGTCAAGGCGATGTTCAACGTCAACGCGATCGCCCAAGCGGCCGCGCTGGCCGCGCTGGAAGACGAGGCCCATCGCGATTTCATCGTCGACGCCTGCGGGCGCGAGCGAAAGCGGCTGGCCGACGGCTGCGCCGCGCTCGGCCTCAAGGTGCTGCCGTCCGCCGGCAACTTCATCTGCGCCCGGGTGCCGGGAAAGGCTGCAGACGTCGTGCAGCAACTTGCAGCGCAGGGCATCTATATCGGCGCGCTGGTCGAGCCGGGCTATCAGGACTGCATCCGCATCTCGACCGGCACCGCCGAGGATACCGACGCCGTGCTGGCCGCGCTGGCGGAGTGCCTCAGGGGCAGTCCCGCGCCGGGCGCGGCATCATAGACGACGCCTTGTCGCTATAGACGGCGGCTTGTCACTCAGGCCCGGCGCTGCCCTGCCGACCATGACCGCTCGAGCCAGGCGCTATAGCGCGACATGCCGAAGCAGAGCGCCCAGAACACGAGCGCCGCGAACAGGTAACCGGTCTCCCGCACCTGGTCTCCAATCAGCCACTCGGGATCGGCCATGCCCGCCTGAAGGACGGCCAGAAACTCGAACAGACCGATCACCAGGACGATCGTCGTCTCCTTCAGGATCGCGACGCAGGTGTTGAGAATGCCGGGCAGCACCGTCCGCACGACCTGGGGCAGGATGACGAGCGTCATCATCCGTCCGTAGCCGAGGCCGAGACTCTGCGCCGCCTCGTACTGGCCCCGCGGAATCGCCTGCAGTCCGCCCCTGAACACTTCGGCGAAATTCGCCGCGTTGAATACCGAAAAGGCGATCAGCGCCCGCAACAACTTGTCGACCTCGACGCCGGGCGGAACGAACAGCGGAAACATCACGACCGCCAGGAACAGGATTCCAATCAGGGGCAGGCCGCGCCAGAACTCGATGAAGGCGGCGCATGCGTTGGCGACGACCGGCAGCTTCGAGCGGCGACCGAGCGCCAGCAGCAGACCTGCCGGAATCGCCGTGACGATCGCCCACGCTGCCACGACGAGGTTGAGGGCGAGACCGCCCCACTGTGCCGTCGGCACGGACGGAAGCCCGAACACGCCGCCGACGAGCAGCACCGCGGCAAGCACCGGATACGGTCCGAGCATCGCCAGACCGATATATTTCTTGCCCGGCATGCCCGGGATCAGCAGCGCGACGATGCCGGCGACGGCCGCGCCGAGCGCGACATCGATGCGCCAGCGCTCCGGCGCCGGATATGGCCCGTACAGGATCTGGTCGAACCGAAGGCCGACGAATACCCAGCAGGCCGCGTCGGTGCCGGCGCATGCGCGGCTCGACTGCCCCCACCAGACCGCGTCGATCACCGCCCATTCCACGAGTGGCGGAACCGTCGCTGCCAGCAGCCACAGGACCGCGATCGTGAGGGCCGCGTTGAGCGGTGTGGACACGCAGCTCTTCAGGAATGCCGATGCCGTGCTGACGAGTGCGGCGGCCTTGCGCCCCGGTTCCGCCGACGGTCGTGGGCGTGCGGTCTTCATCATCGATGCCTACCGCTCCACGCGCGCGATGCGTCGGTTGTAGAGGTTGACGGCCGCGGCGATGGCCAAACCCAGCAGCAGATAGGTTGCCATGGTGATGATCATGACCTCGAGCGGCTGGCCCGTCTGGTTGAGCACGGTACCGGCAAAGATGAGCATGAGGTCCGGATACGCGATCGCCGCGGCGAGCGATGAGTTCTTCAGGAGCTGGATATACTGACCGCCGAGCGGCGGCAGGATGACCCGGAGCGCCTGGGGAACGACGATCTTGGTGACGACCAGACGGTTGCGCATGCCGAGCGCCAGCGCCGCCTCCTTCTGGCCGAGGGGAACCGCCTGAACGCCCGCCCGGACGATCTCGGCGATATACGAAGCTCCGTAGAGCGACAGCGCGACCGTCATCGCCACGAATTCCGGGATGATCGCGACACCCCCCCGGAAGTTGAAGCCGGTCAGGACCGGTACGTCCCACGAAAGGGAGAATCCGTTCACGAACGCCACGGCAACGGGCGGCGCGAGGACGAGCCCGCACATGAGCCAGCCGGCCGGCCAGCGGCGGCCCGTGCGAACGCGATGTCGGTGCGCGACGACACCGACGACGACCGCGCCGACCAGCCCCATCAGAAGCGCAAGAAGAACGGCCGTGACGCCCGGCCCGAAGACGGGAGTCGGAACGTACAAACCCCTGTTGTTGAGGAAGACGACATCAAACAGCCCAAGGCTTTGCCGCGGCGGCGGCAGCGGACGCAGGACCGCGAAGTACCAGTAGAAAAGTTGAAGGAGAAGCGGAACGTTGCGGACGACCTCGACATAGGCAGCGGCAACGGCCGCCACGAGCCTGTTGCTCGACAGCCGTCCGAGGCCGATGACGAACCCGAGAATGGTGGCGAGCGTACCGGCAACGACGGTCAGGACGATCGTGTTCAGCAGCGCGACGACGAAGACCGAAAGATAGCTGGAGCGCTCGGTGTACGGGATCAGGCGCTGGGCGATATCGAATCCGGCCGGCCGCGTGAGGAATTCGAAGCCGGTGCGGATGTTCAGCCGCTCGATGTTCGCGAGCGTGTTGACGACGGCAAATGCCACGGCGCCGGCGATCAGCAGCAGCACGGCTGCCTGGATGAGCGTGGTATGCCGAGGCCACCGGAGCCGAAGCCGCTGAACGGGGGAACGGAACGGCACGATCAAGTACGTATCCCGCTGTGCGTGCACCGGCGCGGCGACGGGCCGCGCCGGCGCACGTACGATCACACGGCCCGAAGGTTCACCGGAACGGCGGCGCGATCAGCAGACCGCCGTCCTTCCACAGCGCATTCAGGCCCCGGCTCAGACCAAGCCGCGTTTTCGGGCCGAGATGGCGGTCGAAGATCTCGCCATAGTTGCCGACCTGCTTGATCGCATTGTAGGCCCAGTCGGCCGAGAGGCCCATCTTCTGGCCGAGATCGTCGCCGACACCGAGAAGACGCTTGATCTCCGGGCTCTCCGTGGACCGGCGAAGCTCGTCGACGTTGGCCGAGGTCACCCCCAGCTCTTCGGCCGCGATCAGGGCGTAAAAGGTCCAGCGCGCGACATGGGCCCACGCGGTGTCGCCCTGGCGGACGATCGGGCCGATCGGCTCCTTCGAGATCACCTCGGGCAGAATGATGTGATCATCCCGGTTCTTCAGCGCGAGACCCCGGGCCGCCAGATTGCTGCGGTCATTCGACCAGGCATCGCACCGCCCCTGCTCGTAGGCCGCACGCGTCTCGTCGAGGTCGGCGAAGGTGACGATCTTGTAGTCCATCTTGCGCGCACGAAAATAGTCCGCGATGTTCAGCTCCGTCGTCGTTCCCTGCGTCACGCAGATGGTCGCACCGCCGAGCTCGTTGACACTCTTCACGCCCAGCGACTTCTTCGTCATGAAGCCCTGGCCGTCGTAATAGAGGGTCTGGATGTAATCGAGGCCGGCGCCGTTGTCGCGGTTGTAGGTCCAGGTCAGGCGGTGCGTCAGAATGTCGACCCCGCCGGTCGTGAGCGTCGCGAACGCATCGCGCAGGCCAAGCGGCGTCAGCTGGATCTTGTTCGCGTCGCCGAGGACGGCGGCCGCCAGTGCGCGGCAGAGATCGACATCGAAGCCGCGCCGGACGCCCTGATCATCCGTGTAGGCGAACCCCGGAATATTGGGCGCGGTCCCGCAATGGAGGACTCCGCGCTTCTTGACGTCGTCCAACGTCGCGCCGGACGCCGACGCGACGGCCGACGCGGCTACGAATACGGTGGTCAGAACCAATCTTGTCAGCATGACCTATGCCTCCTCCCCATCTTGGCCGAGCCGGGTACTCACCATAGCAATCTTCGGCAGGCTCCGGGTAAGGCCCTCATGTTTCGACAAGCGCAGCATGAGGGCCTCACCCGCGACTGTCCGTTCAGATCTTGAAGATCCGTTTCGCGTTCTCGCCCCGCACGGCGCGCCGCTGATCGGGCGGCAACGCATCCACGCGGGCAAGGCAACCCTTCATGTCGCCGATATTGTGCGGGTAGTCCGACCCGTACAAGACGCGGTCGGCGCCGGCAACGCCGATGCACATCTCGAGCGACTCCTGCCGGTACGTCACGGAATCATAATAGATATGCCGCATGAACTCGCTTGGCCGGACCGACGTGCGCGTGCGGCAGGCGTTCATGTTGTTGAAGCACTGGTCCAGCCGGCCGACGAGATAAGGCAGCGCCCCGCCGGCGTGGGACACGATCAGCTTCAGGTTCGGATAGCGTTCGAAGAACCCATCGAACATCATCCGCGCGACGGCAAGGCTCGTGTCGAACATGAAGCCGATCGACGCGATGAGGTTGTAGGCCCGCATATCCATCGCCGGCGCGCCGGGCGGCGCCGTCGGGTGAACGAGGACCGGCAGTGCCAGATCGTCGATCGCCTTCCAGATCGGCGCGAAACGTTCGTCCGTCAGCGACACGCCGTTGATGTTGGCAAGCACTATGACGCCGACGGCGCCCTGCCCGTGCGCGCGCTTCAGCTCGTCGACCGCGGCGGTCGGGTGCTCCCAAGGCAGCGATGCCATCCACCGAATCCGGTCCGGCCAGGTCCGCTGCGCCCGCGCCATGTCGTCGTTCACGATCCGGGCCGCCTCCAGGCTCACCTCCTCGCTGCCCCAGTAGACGTTGGGACACGTCAGCGACAGGATCGCCATATCGACGTTCGCCTCGTTCATACGCCGGATGCGCTCCTCGTAGTCGAAATGGCCCGGCATCGGGGTCATGAAGGGCGCGCCGTCCAGGAATATGCCCTCCGGTGCGTCGAGGCTCTTGCGCACCTCGTAGCGCGGGCTGCCGTGGCGGCGCAGCAGCTCGAGCCATTCCTTGTTGAGCATATGCGTGTGGACGTCGATGGCGGGGGTCATGCGTTCCTCTTCTCAGGTTGTTGACGTTCGAGGCCGAGCCGGCGGGCGAGCTCGCCGGCAGCATCCCGGATATGCGCCGCAAGCTGGCGCTGATCGTCCTCGTTCAGCCAGTCGGTGACGAAGGCGGTGCTGATTGCGGCAAGCGGCTGAGGCGGTGCGCCGACGGCGACGCCGAGTCCGGACAGGCCGCGCACATGCAGCCCATGATGGCTGGCGAAGCCGCGTTCGCGCGTATCGGCGAGGGTGCCGCGAAAGACATGTTCGTCGAAGCCGGGATTGGCCGCGCGATAGCGCGGCAGGTTGAATGCGATGACCTCCTCCGCCTCGTCCGGCGACAGCGCCGCAAGCAGGGCGAGGCTGCCGGCGCCGTGCCCCAGCGGCAGCCGCGCGCCCACGTATTGCGCAACCGTCTGTACGGGCGCCACGCCTTCGTGCCGCGCGATGCAGACCGCATCGTAACCACTGCGGACGGAAAGATAGATCGTCTGCCCCGTGTCCCGCGCGAGGCGCGCGAGAATCGGCGCGGCAATTCGCTCGACCGGATGGCGCAGCGCGGCCCCGTAGCCGAGACACAGGAGTTCCTGCCCGAGGAAGAAGGCCTTGCTGACGGGATCACGCTCGACCCACTCGTTGCGCTCGAGGACGTCGAGGACCCGATGGATGGTCGGGCGTGGCAGGCCGGTCTGTGCCGCCAGATCCGCGAGCGTCGCCCCGCGGCGTCCGGCGCGCGCGATCGCGCGCACCAGGATCATCGCGCGCGGCAGGCTTCCGGCCGCTTCGGGACGCGAAGCCCCCGTCGCAAACATCCCGGCCCGGTGTGAGCTCATGCGCCTCCCCGTCACGGCGCGGGCGTGCCACCCGCCATATGTCCGATATTCGGACATCGTGTTTGCGAAAGATCCTGTATTTCGGCGAGAACTTTCGCAACATGAAATTTCAACGTCCGAATATCGGACGGCAATGCCCAAGGCGAGGCTGGGTTTGCGCCGGCGACGCAGCCGGCCGGGCCGGCCTCCTCCCATTGCCCCGCGAATCGCGGGACACGGCGACGTCAGCTTCGTGCCGGCATGGAGCGCGTGCGGCCCAAGGCGACCTCGCGCGCGATCCCGACGCACGCCCCCACCAGCGCGACGACATTCGCCAGCAACGCGCCATCGAAGGCGTCGGTCGGAATCAGCAGCATGAGCGCGAGGGCGCCGTAGATGAGTCGCACGAGCGGCGAAATCGCGATCGTCAGGTGGCCGACGACCGCAACCGCCCCCATGAACACGCCGAGCAGCGCCGTGACGGTGGACAGCGCCACCGACAGCGGATCACCGTCGAGGATCAACGCCGGCGACAACGCGAAGAGGAACGGCACCAGATAGGCACACCAGCCCACGCGCACGGCAGTCCACCCGGTTTTCCACGGGTCCGTCTGGGCGATATTCGCGGCCGCAAAGGCGGCCAGCGCAACCGGCGGCGTCACCATCGACATCATGCCGAAATACATCACGAACAGGTGCGCCTGCATCGGCGTCAGGCCAAACTGGATGAGGGCCGGTGCCGCCAACGTCGCCATGATCACGTAGACGCCGACCGTCGGCATACCCATGCCGAGAATGATCGCGACCAATGCGGTCGCCACCAGAAGGATCAGCAGATTTTCCCCGCTGACCGCGAGGAGCTGCATGGTCAGACCGAAGGCAAGGCCCGTCAGGTTGATGACGCCAATCACAAGGCCGGCCGCGGCCGTGATGACGATGATGTCGAGCACCGCGCCGCCCGTCGACACGATCGCTGAGAACGCCTGGCGCGGCGACAGGCGCGATCCCTTGTAGCCGAAGACCATCGCGAAGAGCAGCAGGACGGCGCTCGCCACCAGCGCTGCGTACTCGGCCTGAAGATTCCAGACGAGCAGGCCGAGCACCAGGACAGCGAAGGGGATTGGGAAATGCCAGCCTTCCTTCAGGACCTGCATCGCGGTCGGCAATTGCGTGACCGGCGCGCCGGAAATTCCCCGCTTCGCGGCTTCGAGGTCCACCTGGATGAACAGCGCCGCATAGTAGAGAACGGCAGGAAGCGTTGCCGCCACCATCACCTCGGCATACGGCACCTGCAGGAACTCCGCGATCAGGAACGCGGCAGCCCCCATGACGGGCGGCATGAGCTGTCCGCCGGTGGAGCCGACGGCCTCGACCGATGCCGCGATCTGCGGCGGAAACCCGGACCGCTTCATCAGCGGAATCGTGATCATGCCGACGCCAGCCACGTTGGCGACCGCGCTGCCCGACACCATCCCGAACAGGGCCGACCCGACGACGGCGATCTTGGCGGAGCCGCCGCGATAGCGGCCCATCATCGCCATCGACAGACCGGTGAAGAATTCGCCGCCACCGGCTCGGGAAAGGATCTGTCCCATCAGCACGAACGGAACGACGACGATGAGTGCCACCTGAAGCGCCTGGCCGAGAAGCGCGTTGGTGTCGATTCCCAGATAGACCATCAGGCGGCTGAGCTGCACCGGCCGCGTGGCGAAATCGCCCGGCATCAGGTAGCCGAGCATCGCGTAGGTACACAGTACGAGAATGACGACGACGAGCGCGGTTCCGGCGGTGCGCCGCGTCGCCTCCAGCACGAGAAGGACGATCACGGTCGCAACGATGACGCCATCCACCGGCCGGTAGACGATCTCGTTGACCAGCTCCGGATAGCGGATGCTGATGTAGCCGCAGCTGAGGAAACCGGCCATCGCGGCCAGAACGTCGAACCACGGCACACGTCCCTCGGGCCGCGCCGTACCGGGCACGGTGAGGAAGACGAGCATGAGGGTGAGGGCCAGCACCGCGGCCAGGAGCTGCTCGGTGTAAAGGCCGATCCCGAACCAGCCGGGCACCCGGAGGACCCAACCGATCACGCAGGCGATCAGAAGCCCTTGGGCACCAAGGACGATCGGCCGCAACACGTCGCTGCTCATCGATGACCTTCGACCTCCATGGCGGGTGCAGGACTCTTCATGCACGACATTGCGTCATCGATAACGACCGGCCGCCGGGACCGATACGCGCCCGGCGGCCGGCGTCACCGCTGTCGCTCATTGCGTCGCCGCAATGCCCTTTTCCTTGAAATACGCGGCGGCGCCCTCGTGGTAAGGCACTGCAAACTGGCGGTTCATTCGGGCGACGTCGAATTGCCGGAACAGCGCCATGCTCTTCGCCATGTCGTCCTTCTTTTCGACGAGCGCCGCGGTCATCTTATACACCCTGTCTTTGGGCAGACTCGCGTTGACGAACATGACGTAGTCGTAGTGCATCGTCTTGATCGGCTCGGTCACGCCGGGCAGGTTGGGAGCCGGCTGTACCGTCGCGAGATAGGACGTCGGAACGATCTTTTGCATCGCGGCCACCGCGTCCGGCTCGTCGACCATCGGCAGAAAGCGGATACCGCCGACGGCCGCATCGGCCTCGGCGACCTTGGCCTGTCCAAGCGCGAAGAAGGTGGCGTCGGCGTTGCCCGAGGTGAACTCGTCCACGCCGCGGATCAGGTTGGGGACGAGGATCGTGGTCGTGTCGCCGGCCGTCAGCCCGGCGTTGGCGAGAACCCCGTCCAGCACGGTCTTGATGATCTCCTGGCTGGTATAGCCATACGGGATGCGCTTGCCCTTGAGCTCCTTGAGCGAGCGGATGGGCGAGTCCTTGCGGACGAAAATGCCGACCCGGATCGGAAACAGCACCCCGACGGCGCGCAGATCCTTCTGAGGGCGTCCGTTGAACACGCCCGTTCCCGTGTACGCCTCGGTCAGTTCCAGCGTGTTGACGAACCCTATATCCAGCTCACCGCTATTGACCAACGGCACCATGACGCCCGTGCCGCTGCTCGGCTGCACGCGCGCCTTGATTCCCGTGGCCTCTTCCAAGGCTTTTGCGTAGGTCGCGCCCAATGTGTAGGTGAGCGTTCCCTGAGGGCTCGTGCCGATGCCGACAGGCTGGGCCCACGCATGGAACGACATCGTCAATCCCATGCCGGCGAGAAGAACCAATAGACCAAAGCGCATACCTTTCCTCCCTCAATCAGGCGTCTTCTTCACTGTCTTCGACGTCGGCCGGCCGCCAAGCCGGAAGCCGACATCGGTTTTCCTTCGCCGGATCGATGCGACACGCCTTGCCCACTATTGAATCGACGCGGCGCGCCGCACGCTGCTGATCATAGACGTATTGAGGAGATGTTCGTAAGCCCGTCGTGGATCGGCAGCGATCCGGCGCATTTCGTCGAGCCGCGCCCTGCGCACCGCGGGATCCTTTTCCTCGAGCAGGCGCTTGTTGCGGATCGACATGGCCTGGACGTATTCCACATTTGTCTGCCGACGCTGCCGGACGTATCGGTCGAGTTCCTCTTCTCCCGCCGTGCCATGCCAGACCCGACCGAGTTTCTCGAACAGATTGACGGCATCGTGAAGTCCGCTGTTCAGGCCGAGACCGCCCAAGGGATTGTTGATATGCGCGGCGTCGCCGGCCAGAACCACGCGTCCGACCCGGAACGTCGACGCCACACGCTGATGGACGCGGTAGACGCTCCGATACGCGATCTCGTATTCGCGCTCGCGCGGCAGGAAGCTCTGCAACAGGCGCTGGCAAAACGCCGGAGACGTGACGGCGTCGTCCGGCAGTGCCGTATCGGTCGGAAATGCCACGCGCCATAATCCCGGCGGCCCGTTATGCGGCATCTGGAAGATGGCGCACCATTCGACCGGATCGGCAATGTAGGCGTTGGGCGCGAAACCGTGCTGCGCCAGATCGTATTCGGTGCTGACGACCAGAAAGCGCTCGGGCCAGGTGAACCCTTCGAAGTCGAGCCCGAGCGCCTTGCGCACCGCGCTTCGACCGCCATCAGCCCCCACGACATAACGGGCCTGGAGCCGGCGCTCGCCGTCCGCGTCGCGGACGACGACGTCGACGCGATCATCGGTCTGGTTCAGGCCGATGAACGCGGTCCCGAACAGGACCTCGCCGCCGGCCTCTTTGAGCAGTTCGTACGCGATCGGGGTGAGCTTGTACTGTTCGCAATGGAGCCGGTACGGATGACGCGTATCGCGTTCGAGCAGTCGCAGGTCGAACTCCGCTACGAGCCCTTCCCGGCGGTCACGCAGCTGCCACACCGGCACCTTGATGCCGATCTCGAGCATGCGTTCGGTAATGCCGAGCGGTTCGAGCATTTCGAGGGTCGGCGGGTGAAAGCTGCCGGCCCGCAGGTCGCGCGTCAGCGCCGGCTCCGCCTCGAGGACGGTGACCGGAATGCCCTGTCGAGCCAAACCCAGGGCCGTCACCAGCCCGACGGGACCGGCCCCGACCACAATCACCCTGTCGGCGGCACCCATTCGATCTCCCTTCGCGCGCCCGGACCACTACCCGGTTTGACCCATGCCGGCGTCGACGTCACGGGTCAGCGGGCCCGCGCGTTCACGGAACCGATCTTCGCAATCCGCACCCGCATCACAGATCCCGGACGGACCACGAGCTGCACGTTGTTTCCTCCTCTCTTCATTCTTTATCCGCCAGGGTCGGGGCGACCCAACGGCACGCCCCCATCCCCAGCTTCCTTGCAATCCGATTCCGATCTACTGAGATTTGAAAAACCCGTCAATCGAGATCGGCGATCATTATCGTATTTTGACAATTCTGCGGTATCGTGGCCGAAATTGAACCCGACGCCACAGCGGCGCCGCCGGCCGATCGTGTTCGATCGCGGCATCGCAAGACACGTGTACCCGGACGAATGACGAGCGCGGACAAGCTTCTTTTCATCCTGAGGCTGTTCTCGGCAGAGCAGCCGCTGTGGACCGTGGAGCAGGCGGCCCCGGTCCTGAACGTCTCGCTCAGCACCGCCTATCGCTATTTCCGCAGCCTGGTGAAGGCAGGCCTGCTCGACCCCGTCGGCGGATCCGGCCGCTACGCCCTGGGCCCGGCGATCATCGAGCTCGATCGCAACATCCGGCTCAGCGATCCGGTACTCCGGGCGGCGCTTCCTACCATGCAATGGCTCGTCGCGCAGATCGATCGGGCGGGCTCGCTGCTGCTGTGCCGGCTCTATCAGGACAAGGTCATGTGCATTCATCAGCAGCACGCGACGGACGGCCCCCACAGGATCAGCTACGAACGCGGGCTGCCGTTGCCCATGTTCCGGGGCGCCGCTTCGAAAGCCATCCTCGCGCATCTGCCGCCACGGCATTTGAGACGACTCTATGACGCGCATCCGGCGCAGATCGCCGAGGCCGGCCTGGGTGCGAGCTGGGACGAGTTCAAAGACCGGCTGCGCACGATCCGCAGGAACGGACTCTGTATCTCCCGCGGTGAACTTACCCCGGGCACGACCGGCCTGTCCGTGCCGCTGTTTTCCCCCCAGCGCCAAGTCCTTGGCAGCCTCAGCATCGCCCATCGCGGCGCGATGGACGAGCCGTCCGCGGCGCGGATCGGCGCGCTCCTGATCGCAGCGGGCCGCGAAATCGACGCCGTGATCGTCGCGGCCCTCGGCGGAACGGCGACGTCGCAGGGTTCCGCGTCGTCCAGCGATCCCGCGCACGCGTCCGGGCGAATCTAGCCTCGCACCGGGCCTCCCCTTTCGGTCCGTCGAAAATGCGGGCGAGCCCGTGGACGCTTATTTGCGAACGATTTTCATTCGCACTTTGGATGATCTACGATCGGCACCGCCGTCGACCGGAGAACCGACATGTCCATGCTGCATCCGCTGCCCGCGTACGCCGTGAATGCACCGATCTCCGAGCTGCAGACGGCCGAACTGCTGATCGTCACGTCGCTTCGGCTCTGGGCCACGCAGCGGTCGAAGCACGACGGTCGCCATCCCGACTGGCGCGGCGGACTCGTCGCGGCCCGGCTCGAGGCCGAGCAGATTCGCGCGTTCGACGTACTCCTCTGCATGATCGCGGCAGCTCTCCGGCGACGACCGGATGTGCGCCCGTCCCATTGCCGGCACCTCGGCATGGACGAAGGCATGCTGCTCCAATGCATCGGTCTGCTGCAGCGCGGCCAGATCGGCGCTGCCGCGCAGGTGCTGGCCCTCTGGCTGCCGCCGACCGCCCTGCGCCTTGCGATTCCGCCGGCGATGACGGTTGCGACGGCGCTGGAGCAGTCCGGACTCAAGGTACCGGTCCGCCATGCGGAAGCGGCAACGATGCACGCCGTCACGGCGCACGGCCATGCGGATCGGGGGCTCTACCTGGTTCACTGACCTCCCGGGCCGACAAATGACAGAAAACAGTCCGCCAACCGGCGGCGGGCCCATGGTCGGCCCCCGCGCGCCGACCGCGATCCCTGCCGCGCGCAACGCATCGGGATTTCCCCTGCCCGGTCCCGGGCCAGACCGCCGTTGGTGCGCGGCTCACGCGAAATGCGAATGAGTCGCAACATCACTTGCATTTAATCAAGACTGATTCTAAGACGCATTCTCACTACACGCCTTTTGAGAAGGGGGAAGCCAACAAATGGAATCCATCGAAATCCGCGCCGTCCCGAGGGAGGCGCTGTCGGACCGGCTGCGCGCCTGCACCGCGCTCAGCGTCGTCCTCACCTGCGCCGCCGCGCTGCCGGCGGCCGCACAGACGGACGCACCGCAACCGCCGACGCAACTTCCCGCCATTGCCGTCGAAGGCCAGGCGGCGCCCCTGTCTCAGGGTTACAAGCCGGAACGCGCCTCCTCCCCCAAGTTCACGGAACCCCTCGTCGACACGCCGAAAACGATCACCGTCATTCCGCGCGCGGTGATCGAGGAGCGCGGCGCGACATCGCTGACGGAGATCCTGCGCACCGTGCCGGGTATCAGCCTCGGGGCCGGCGAAGGCGGTATCGCGGCCGGCGATCGCACTTTCATTCGCGGCTACGAAGCGCGCGGAGATACCTTCGTCGACGGCATGCGCGATTTCGGCGCCTATTTCCGCGACCCGTTCAATCTCGAGCAGGTCGAGATCGTCAAGGGACCGGGTTCCGCCTATACCGGCCGCGGCTCGACCGGCGGGTCGCTGAACCAAGTGAGCAAGACCCCACGCGCCGAGAACTTCGTCGGCGGCGCCCTGACGCTCGGCACCGACATGACCAAACGCGCCACCGTGGACATCAATCAGGTGGCCGCCGACGGAGTCGCCGTCCGCCTCAACGCCATGGGCCACGACGCGGAAGTCGCCGGCCGCGACGAGGTCGAGCAGCAGCGCTGGGGTGTGGCCCCATCGCTGACGATCGGGCTCGGCGGGCCTACCCAGCTCACGTTCAGCTACTTCCATCTCACCCAGAACAACATCCCCGATTACGGCCATCCGTTCGACCCCGCGACCGGAAAGCCGGTCGACGTCGATCGGGACAATTTCTACGGCCTCGTCAATCGCGATTACGATGACGCGCAGGCCGACATCGGAACCGTCAGGCTCGACCACGAATTCAACGAGCAGCTGAGCCTCCGAAGCCAGCTGCGCTACGGACGGACGCTCCGCGACTTCATCGTGACCAAACCGGAATACACGGCCGGCGCCTCCGTCGTGGAACGCAACGTCAGGTCGCGCGACAGCGAGGACACGATCCTGGCGAATCAGACGGATCTCGTGTCGCGGTTCGAAACGGCCGGAATCCAGCACACCCTGGTCACCGGCATCGAGTTGAGTCGGGAAGAATCCGAGAACCGCTCCCGCGGCCCCAACAGCGACAGCAATCCGCCGGCCGACCTGTTCAACCCCAACCCGAGCGATCCGTTCAGCGTCAATCCGACCCACACGGGTGCCCGGACCGAGGCAACGGTCGATACGCTGGCGCTCTATGCCTTCGACACCGTGAAGCTGAGCGAGCAGTGGGAGCTGGTCGGCGGCGTGCGCTGGGACCACTACGACACCGACTTCACGTCGATTTCGACCACCGGCACGCCGACCAATCTCGATCGTGTCGACAAGTTCTGGAACTGGCAGGGCGCCATCGTCTACAAGCCGCTGCCCAACGGCAGCATCTACGTCTCATACGGAACGTCGTCCAACCCGTCCGCCGAGTTCCTGACCCTGTCGGCCGGGTCGGGCTCGCAGGACGCGACGGTGAACACCGCGCCGGAGGAGAACGTCGCGTATGAACTCGGCACCAAGTGGGACCTGTTCGACGAGCGGCTGTCGGTGACCGCGGCCATCTTCCGGACCGAGAAGAAGAACGCGCGCGAGAACGACCCGTTCGGCCCGGATAAGGTTCTGACCGGGAAGAACCGCGTCGACGGGATCGAGATCGGGATCGCCGGCAGCATCACCGAACGGTGGCACGCGTTCGGCGGCTATACCTATCTCGACAGCGAGATCCTGAACTCGACCAACGCCGCCGAGGTCGGCAATGAGTTCGCGAACATCGCGCCGCACAACTTCAGCCTCTGGACGACGTATGACGTCACCGACGACATCGAAGTCGGGTTCGGCGCCCTCTATGCCGATCGGCGCTACGCGAACAACGCGAACACGCGCAAGCTGCCGAGCTACTGGCGGTTCGACGCGATGGCGAGCTATCAACTCACCCAGAACGTCGGACTCCAGCTCAATCTCCTGAATCTGACCGACGAGACGATCTATGACTCGACCCACAACGGCCAGCACGCCCTGGTCGCCCCCGGGCGCACCGTGCTGCTGACCACGACCTTCAAATACTGAGCACCGTGAACGGCCCCGTCCGCGCCTGCGGGCGGGGCCGCATCATCATCGACGAGCCTGTCGCGCCCACGACTTTGAACGACTTCGCGGGGAATCGGTCATGTTGCTGCATATTCCGGACGTGCTGACCAGGGAACAGACGGTCCAATGCCGCCAGATGCTGGAGCAGGCGGAATGGGTCGACGGCCGCATCACGGCCGGACATCAATCCGCAAAGGTGAAGGACAACATGCAGTTGCCCGAGGACCATCCGGTCGCCCGCCAGATCGGCGACGTGATCCTGTCCGCCCTCGCCAACAATCCGCTGTTCATCTCGGCGGCGCTGCCGCTGAAAATCTTTCCGCCGCTCTTCAACCGCTACCAGGGCGGCCAGCACTTCGGAAATCACGTCGACAATGCCATCCGGCCGATCCGCGGCACGCCGCACCGCGTGCGCACGGATCTGTCCGCAACGCTGTTCTTTACCGGGCCCGACGAATACGACGGCGGCGAACTTTCGATCGGGGATACCTACGGCGTGCACCGCGTGAAGCTGCCCGCCGGGCACATGGTTCTCTACCCGTCCAGCAGCCTGCACCACGTCCGGCCCGTCACGCGCGGGGCCCGGATCGCATCGTTCTTCTGGATCCAAAGCATGGTGCGCGATGACGGCCAGCGCACGCTGCTGTTCGAACTCGACATGGCGATCCAGCGGATCAACCGCGACGTGACCGACCACCCGGGCGTCGTGCAACTCACCAACGTCTACCACAACCTGCTTCGGCGCTGGGCCGATATCTAGGGACCGTCGCGCGCCGCGACCGGAGGCCCGGCCCCACTCCCCAATTTGCACGCATCCTGACAGGAGAACGTATGGCCGCGGAGTCGACCCGCCGCATCGCCTGGCGGTACTGGCTGCAGCAGATCCATCTTTGGGTGGGGCTGACGCTCTGTATTCCCCTGGCGATCATCGGCATCACCGGCAGCATCCTGGTCTATGGCCACGACCTCGAGCATCTGTTTGGCTCGCCCGAGCCGCGCGCAACCGCAACCGGCGAGCGACATTCGACGGACGAGATCATCGCCGCTGCGCGGGCGTCGGCGCCGCCCGGCATGGCGCCGGGAATGATCCGCATGCCGGCAGAGCCCGGCGCTCCTGCCGCCGTGCGGTTGATGCGGGCGAGAAGCCAGACCGGCCCCGCCCCTGCCGGCGGTCAACCGCAAGCCGGCCCCTTTGCCGGCAGCGTCCAGGTTCTGATCGATCCCGTGTCGCTCCAGGTGCTCGGCAATCCGACACCGACGCCGTCATGGTTGCGCCTCATCCACGACCTGCACGGGAACCTGCTGATCGGCGGCCGGGACGGGCGCGTTGCCGTCGGCTGGCTTGGCGTCGCCATGCTCGTGCTGGGTCTCTCCGGGCTCGTCATCTGGTGGCCGCGGCCAGGGCGGTGGGCCGCCGCATTCACGGTGAAGAAAGGCGCGCGCGGCCTGCGCCTCCACCGCGATCTGCACGGCGCCGTCGGCATCTGGAGCCTGATCGTCTTCCTGGTGGTGAGCTTCAGCGGGGTCTATCTCGCCTTCCCGGCGCAGACGGGGGCCGTCATCAACGCCGCCTTTCCGGCCCGCGATCTGCGCGCGGCCGCCAACGCCATCCGGGTCGAACCGATCAAAGACGCCACACCGATCGGTGTCGATCGGGCGGTCGCGCTGGCGCGCGAAGCCGTCGGCGAGAGCGACGTCCGCATGGTGTTCCTGCCGATGCGTCCCGACCAAGCTATGCGCGTGACACTCGCCCGGCCCGACGATGCCGAAGGTGCCCCGGCCATTACCGTGTTCGTCGATCCCTGGACCGGCCGGGTCGTCGACATACACGATCCGCGGACGTTTTCCGTCGGCGAAACAATCATGGCGTGGCAGCGGCCGCTGCACTACGGCCTGGGCCTGGGCGGGATCTACAGATTCGCGGTCTTCCTTTCAGGCATCATCATCCCGATCTTCGCCGTTACCGGGTGCGCCATGTGGCTGCTGAAGCGCCGCGCACGGCGCACAACGGCTCTGCGCAAACCGGCATGATCCGGGCCGGCGCCTCGATTTCTTCAGGACGCCGGCGATATTTTCCCTGTGCCCTGCCATCGCTTCTTCGACATGACGGCGAAATGCCGCCATGTCGGCAGTAACGAGCCGCCTGCGGTCGACGACGATACGGCCATCGACGACCGTATCGACGCGTTGGGGTTAACTCAGCCATTTCGGAGAAACGCCGCCGTCGACAGTGTCGGTCACCGGGCCCCGGATCCGCCTATCTCCGCCGGTGGCCGGTTTCTGGTACGTTTCTGCGCCGGAACAGCGCTTCACGGAGTGATTGCCGATGAGCAGATCGGAAATCGGCCTGGTCGGAGACATCGGCGCCACGAATGCGCGGTTCGCGCTCGTGGCATCCGACGGGACGATCGCGCGCGCGCGTATCTACGCGTGCGAGGAGTATCCAACCCTTGCCGACGCGATCAGCGCCTATCTTGCCGACGAATCGCCGCGCGAAATGCCGGCGGACGCGGTCCTTGCCGTCGCCTCTCCCGTCACCGGCGATCGGGTCACGCTCACGAACAATCCGTGGAGCTTTTCGATCGAGGATCTGCGCCGGCGTTTCGCCCTTCAGCACCTGTATGTCATCAACGATTTCACCGCCAACGCGCTTGCGGTTCCGCATCTTTCGGAAACGGACCGTGTTCAGGTCGGACCCGGCGCACCCGTCGCCGGGGCGCCGATCGGCGTCATCGGCCCCGGCTCCGGATTGGGCGTGGGCGCGCTGGTCCATCACAAGGGCGAGTGGATCGCCGTGCCCGGCGAGGGTGGACATGTGACGATGTCGCCCGGCGACGAGCGCGAAAGCGCGGTACTGGACCTGATGCGCCGCCGCTTCGACCATGTCTCGGCCGAACGCGTTCTGTCGGGGCCGGGCCTGGTCAACCTCTATAATGCCATCTGCGAGCTGGCACGGACCCCGGCCGCTTCCCTCACGCCCGCCCAGATCACGAACCCGGCGATCCAGAACGAGATCCCCCACTGCCGCGAAGCCGTCGGGATGTTCTGCGCGATGCTCGGCACCGTCGCCGGCAATCTTGCCCTGACCCTCGGTGCGCAGGGCGGCATCTACATTGCGGGCGGTATCGTGCCGAAGCTCGGTCCGACGTTCGCCGGATCCGCTTTCCGCACGCGCTTCGAGGCGAAGGGGCGCTTGCGCCACTACGTCGCCGCCATTCCCACCTATGTGATCACCCGACCGATCCCCGCCTTTCTTGGGGCCGCGAAGTTCCTGGAAAGCCGCCGAAAGACCCGCTGACGTCTTCCCATACAAGGCAATGGTCGCCGCATTCGTGCCGGCGGCCCGCGCAAGGCGACGAAATGATGGCCCTGGCATCGGACCAGACTGTATGTTCCACGCCGGATCCGCCAGGGTGACGGAAAGAGATCTTCATGAAACAGATGGGGGAAACCGCGGCGGCGCTCGACCGCCCGCACCTCGACGCTACGGCCATGTCGACGATGGTCGTGCTGTGCGCACTGTGGGGTCTTCAGCAGGTCGCCATCAAGGTCGCCAACGCCGGAATTTCGCCGGTCCTGCAGGCCGGATTGCGGTCGGCCGGCGCTGCCGTGCTGATCTGGATCTGGGCCGCCACGCGCGGCATTCGCCTCGTCGACCGGAATACGCCAATGGGGCTCGCGATTCTCATCGGCGTTCTGTTCGGGGCCGAGTTCCTTCTCATTTACCAGGGGCTGACGTTCACGACGGCGTCGCGCAGCGTCATTCTCCTCTACACGGCGCCGTTCTTCGTCGCCATCGGCGCGCATCTGTTCATCCCCGGGGAACGACTTCGCCTTCTGCAATGGTTCGGGCTCGCTTCCGCCTTCGGCGGAATCGTCGTGACGTTCGGCGACGCGCTGCGATTGCCGACGCGTCACGAACTCATCGGCGATGCCATGATCATTTGCGCCGCCGCCCTGTGGGCTGCCACGACGGTGGTGATCAAGGCGACGCGGCTCCGGACGCTCGAGCCCAGCAAGACGTTGTTCTATCAGCTCGCGGTTTCGGGCGCGGCCCTTCCGATTGCCGCCGTCGCGCTCGGCGAACCCGGGATCACGGCGGTGACGCCGCTTGTCGCCGCATCGCTGTTCTACCAGACCGTCATCGTCGCGTTCATGAGCTATCTCGCATGGTTCTGGCTCGTGAAGCATTATCCCGCCTCGCGACTGTCGGCATTCTCCTTCCTTACGCCGCTGTTCGGCGTGTCGGCCGGCGCGTTGCTGCTGTCGGAACCGATCACGACGGCCCTGATCACCGCCCTCATGCTCGTTACCGCGGGGATCTATCTCGTCAATCGGCGGCCGTCCGGAGAATGAACGGCCAATCGGCATAGGCAGCCCTCGATTGGCCGGGTCGCGGCCGCGACAAGCAGAATCGTCCATACCGCGGGCTCAAAGGTCGACTTCCGTCTCGTACCGCCCGCGAAAAGTCGTCAGTCGCGCGCCGATACCGACGGTGTTTTTTCGATCGTCGCCTCGTGATAAGGTCCGCGAATGACGGCTTCTACGATGAAAGCGACGGCTGGGCGCAGTGATTCCTGAGCCCGTCCTCCGCTTTGTTCGCAGCACGATCAAGTCCGTCTGGGCGCTGGAGCTTCTACTTCTCATTCGGCGCACGGCCCCACGCGAATGGACGGTCGAAGGGTTGACGGCAGAGCTGCGCAGCAGCCCACTGGTCGTAACGGAGATCCTTTCCGCTTTCCAACGCTCCGGAATCATCCGGGCGAAGGATGAACGCTATCATTACGAGGTGAGTAATCCCGAGCAGGAGGAACTGATCCAGGCGGTCGAACGCATTTACGCCGAAAGGCCTTTTGCGCTCATTCGCGAGATCATTTCGGCACCCAACGAGAAGATCCAGACATTTGCGGATGCCTTCAAGTTTAAGAAGGATTGATGGCGATGGCGTCCTTCCAGTCCGTCGTGTACTTCCTGTGCCTGGGCGCAAGTCTCTTGTGCCTTGTTCTGCTCATCCGCAGCTATATGCGAACCGGCACGACGCTGCTGCTATGGAGCGCACTCTGCTTCGTCGGGTTGGCGCTCAACAATCTTTTCCTCATTGTCGACGTCATCCTTCTGCCGGAGGTGTACATTCTGCCATTCCGATACCTTTCGTCCCTGGCGGCCGTCGGTGTTCTGCTCTACGGCTTCATCTGGGAACTCGACTGAGGAGCGCAGCATGATCGAGTTCGCGGCCGGCGTTCTGGTGATGGGGTACCTGATCGCCGGACTGTTCTTTCTGCGGTTCTGGGCCCGTACGGGCGACCGGTTCTTCGTCATGTTCGCGTGCGCGTTCTGGCTTCTTGCGCTAACGCAGACCTTGCTTGCGCTTGCGGGCATGGAGCGCGAAGAGCAGACCTGGTTCTATCTCATCCGTCTTGCCGCCTTCGTCCTCATCATCGTGGCGATCATCGCAAAAAACATGGGCGTGCGGCGTTGAGCGCCACCCGATGCCGACCGCATCCGGCCATCACGTACTGTCAAGCACCGCCCTTACCGCCCTCGCCAGGTCGCTTTCCCGATACGGCTTCGCCAGCAGGTGTACGGCCACGCCCGATCCGGTTTCGCACCACAGCTGATCCGTATAGGCCGACGTCAGCAGGGCCTTGAGATGGGTCTCCCTTTTGGTCGCCTCGCGAATGAGATCCCGGCCGTTGAGCCCTCCCGGCATCGCCAAATCGGTGAAGAGCAAATCGACGCGCGGCGCGCGGTCGAGCGCCTCCAGCGCAGTGGGGCCGTCCGATGCCTCGATGACGCCGTATCCGAGTTCCCGGAGCATGTTCACGGCAACGCTTCGGACCGTCGGATCGTCCTCGACGGCGAGCACGACCTCGCCCGCCCGGGCGCGCGGCGTTCCGTCGTCGCATGACACGGGCGCCGATGTCTCCGGCTGTACGGTGCACCGCGGCAGGTAAATCCTGATCGTCGTACCCACACCGATCTCGCTCTCGAGCGTAATATGCCCGCCCGACTGCCTCACGAAGCCGTAAACGATGCTGAGGCCGAGGCCCGTGCCATGCCCCGCCTCCTTGGTCGTGAAAAACGGTTCGAACACCCGATCCCGAATTTCGGCAGGAATGCCGACGCCCCTATCGGCGACGCTCAGCACCACATACTGTCCCGGTTCGATTCCGCCGTCGCACAGGGGATCGGATGCATCGACGTCGACATTGCGCGTCGCCACGGTCAGGGTGCCACCGTCCGGCATCGCATCGCGCGCGTTGACGACCAGATTGAGCAGCGCCGATTCGACCTGTGCCGGATCGGCCTGCGTCGGCCACAAGCCTTCCTCGCAATCGATCCTGAGCTCGATGGCGTCGCCGATGACGCGCCGCACCATTTTGGCGACACCGACGACCGTCCGATTGAGATCGACCAGCTGCGGCTGTAACGGCTGACGGCGAGCAAACGTCAGCAGGCGTCGCGTCAAATCTGAGCATCTGGAAGCCCCCTCCAGCGCCAGCTCGACGCGGCGCAGCATCGCCGGATCACCCTCGAGCACGCGCCTGATTCGCTCGAGGCTGCCGATCACCACGGTCAGCATGTTGTTGAAGTCGTGCGCGATCCCGCCGGTCAATTTGCCGATCGCGTCCATCTTCTGCGCCTGAACGAGCTGCTGTTCCAGGCCACGCCGTTCACTTACGTCCATCCACGAACCGACGATTTCGCGCGGCGTGCCGTCGGCATCGCGCATCAGGACGGCCTGATCCAGAATGAATCGGTACTGCCCGTCGGCGCAGCGCCATCGGTATTCGACGGCCATGATTCCGGATGTCCTCAGACGTTCGAGCCCACGCAGCACATGGTCGCGGTCATCGGGGTGGATCCGGTCGCGCCAGAGTCCCTGATTCGTGCGGAATTCCGCCGAATCGAATCCGCAAATCGTCTCGATCTTGTCCCCGATGAAGCGCGGACTGGAAAGCTGCATCCACGCTTGAGCAGGAACGTCTTTCGCGTAAAGCGCGAGGGGGAGCGCCTCGATGATCGCGGCCTGACGCTCCTCGTTCCATCGAAGCGCCTGCTCGGCCAGCAGCTTCTCCGTACGAACGCGAAAGTTCTCCTCGAGCAGGTGCTGCTCCTGCGCCGCCTTGCGCTGAATCTCCCGCGCCTTGTTGAACAGGTCGACGAAAACCGACACTTTCGACTTCAGGATCAGCGGATCGACCGGCTTGAAGACATAGTCGACGGCGCCCATCGAATAGCCGCGGAGCAGGTGGACGTCGTCCTTGTTGATGGCGGTGAGGAAAATGATCGGAACGTGGCGCGACCGCTCGCGCGAGCGGATCAAAGCCGCCGTCTCGTAGCCGTCCATTGCCGGCATCAGGACGTCGAGCAGGATGACCGCAAAGTCGTGCTGGAGGAGCCGCTTCAGCGCTTCCTCGCCCGACCTGGCCGCCACGACCTCGCCGATATCCTCCAGGACCTTCTCCATGGCGAACAGGTTACGCTCGTCGTCATCGACCACGAGTATGCGCGCACGTTCGTCCGACCGGATCGACATGGCTCCCCTTCAGGCTTGATCACCCGCCGCAGGGCGGTCGGTGTCGTGAAATGCCATAACCCCTCGGAATTCCCGTTTCGACGCCGCATAAGGGTGGGCGCCAAACGAACGCATTATTCTCCGGCTTCCGTCACGTGCCCGATCAGGCGCTCAGGACTGTTCGCAGCCCCCCGTCGCGGACAGCGCGCGATCCAGACCCGAAGGAGCGAAAGCAGCAAATCGACGGCGACGGGCTTGGCCACGTAATCAGAAGCGCCTGCCTCGATGCACTTCTGACGGTCGCCCTTCATTGCCTTCGCCGTCACGGCGATGAGCGGCACTTCCCTCAGATGCGCGTGCGCCCTGATCTCCCGAATCGTCTGGAACCCGTCCATCTCGGGCATCATGATGTCGATCAAGGCGATGTCGATGTCCGGCGTCGTCCTGAGCAGAGAGACGCCGTCGCGACCGTTCTCGGCATAGAGAACTTCGACCTTGTACTGCTCGAGCACGCTGGTCAGCGAGAAGATATTGCGAATATCGTCGTCGACGATCAGCACCCGCCGGCCCTGCAGCGACGGTTCCCGCTGGCGGCGCTGATTCAGCATCTGACGCCTGTCCTCGGAAAGATTGGCCACCGTTCGGTGCAGGAACAGTGCCGTCTCGTCGAGAAGCTGGTCGGGCGTGCTGGCCACGCGGATGGTCATGTCGCCGCCGGTCGTGCCGATCAGCTCCTCGATCGACTCGTCACCGTCCGGCGTGTACAGCATGATCGGCGGGCAGTTGCCGGCGCCATGCAATCTTTCCATGAGCGCCAACCCGGCATCGGCGGAAGACGACATGTTGACGACAAGGCAGTCAAACGGCATGCGGTCCAATACATCAAGTGCCGCTCCGGCCGAATCGACCGCCTCGATATAGATGTCGTCGCCGGCGATCAACTCGGCCGCCTTCTTGCGTTGCACGTCGTCGCCATCGACCAGCAAAAGGCGCTTGACCCGGCGGTCGACAAAGTCCTTCAGCCGATCCAGCGCGGTCGACAGCTCCTCAATGGCGGCAGGTTTGCGGATAAACCCGAAGGCAGCCATGCGAAGCGTCCGTTTCTGCTCGTCGCCGCCCGAGATCACCTGGATCGGAATGTGCCGGGTCTGCGGATCGTGCTTTAGCAGATCGAGCAGCGTCCAGCCATCGATCTCCGAAAGGCCAAGATCGAGCGTGATCGCATCCGGGCGGTACTTCTTCGTAAGCGACAGCGTCGCACCGCCAGATGCGGTGACCACGCCGCGGAAGCCGCGCGCCCGCGCCAGATCGAGCAGGATGCCGGCAAACTTGACGTCGTCCTCGACGATCAGGATGACGCGGTCGCCGAGTCTTATCGCCTCACGGTCGTCTTTGACCTCCATCGGCGCGACGAGCGCGAGGCCGACATCCGCACCGCCATTCACGTATCGCGCCGGGGTCCCGGCGGCGGCAGAGGACGCCTCGACGGCCGGTACGAAGTTGAGCGGCAGATAGAGCGTGAACGTGCTGCCGACACCCGGTTTGCTTATGACCTGGATCTCGCCGCCAAGCAGACGCGCGATTTCACGGCTGATCGACAGACCCAATCCCGTACCCCCGTACTTCCGACTGGTGGTGCCGTCTGCCTGCTGGAAGGCCTCGAAGATCAGCTTCTGCTTGTCCTCGGGAATGCCGATGCCGGTGTCCGTTACCGATATTGCAAGCGCACGTGTGGCCGCCTTCAGCACCGGGTGGTTCTGGCTCCATCCGCCGGTCGCCGTGGCGACGGCAAGCGTGATTCCGCCCTCCTTGGTGAATTTGAACGCATTCGACAGCAGATTGAGCACGATCTGCTGGAGCCGCTTCTCGTCCGTCCTGACCGTCTCAGGCACGTCCTCGTCAAAGCGAATCGTGAAGCGCAACCCCTTGTCATTGGCAATCTGGTTGAACGTGCGCTCCATATTCTTCCGCAGATTGACCATGGGCATGTCGCTCATTTCGATCGTGACGGTTCCCGACTCGATCTTCGACAGGTCGAGAATGTCATTGATGAGCAACAGCAGGTCGGATCCCGCGGCGTGGATCGTCCGCGCGAATTCCATCTGCTTCTCGGTGAGATTGCCAAGGGGATTGTCCGCCAGCAGCTTGCTCAGGATGAGCAGACTGTTCAGGGGCGTGCGCAGCTCATGCGACATGTTGGCGAGGAATTCGGATTTGTATTTCGAGGTCAACGCCAGCTGTTCGGCCTTTTCCTCGAGCGCCCGCCGGGCCATCTCGATCTCGAGATTCTTCGCCTCGACCTGCTTCTTTTCGTTCGAGAGCAGCAGCGCCTTTTCCTGAAGCTCCTCGTTCGTCGCCCGCAGTTCCTCCTGCTTGCGCTTGAGCTCTTCCTGCTGGCTCTGAAGTTCAGCCGTCAGCAGCTGCGACTGCTTGAGCAGACCCTCCGTGCGCATGGTGGCAGCGATCGTGTTCAGCACGATGCCGACACTTTCCATCAGCTGATCGAGGAACAGCTGATGCGTATCGCTGAACGCACTGAACGACGCGAGTTCGATGACGGCCTTGATTTCGCCTTCGAACAGCACCGGCAGGATAATGACGTTCGCCGGCGCCGCATGACCGAGGCCCGACCCGATCTTCAGGAAATCCGATGGAACCCGGGTCAGCAGCATCTTGCGCTTGTCCGCGGCACATTGCCCGACCAGGCCTTCGCGAAGCCCGAACCTGGGCGTCAGCACCTCGCGGCTCTCGGCGCCGTAGCTCGCGACGAGATCCAGAACGGTCTCGTCGTTGTCCTTGCTCACCACATAGAATACGCCGTACTGCGCGTTCACCAGCGGGGCGAGCTCGGACATGATCAGGTTGGTGACCGTGACGAGGTCGCGCTCGCCCTGGAGCATACGCGTGAACCGGGCCAGATTGGTTTTGAGCCAATCCTGCTCCGTGTTCTTGAGCGTCTGCTCCTTCAGGTTCCGGATCATCTCGTTGATGTTGTCCTTGAGCACCGCCACTTCGCCCAGGGCCTCGACCGTGATGGAGCGTGTCAGGTCGCCCTTCGTCACGGCCGTGGCCACCTCGGCGATCGCGCGCACCTGGGTCGTCAGGTTGGCGGCGAGCTGGTTCACGTTGTCGGTCAGGTCGCGCCACAGGCCGGCGGCACCCGGCACGCGAGCCTGGCCGCCGAGCTTGCCTTCGATGCCAACCTCGCGTGCGACGTTGGTTACCTGATCGGCAAAGGTCGCGAGCGTCTCGATCATGCCGTTGATGGTGTCGGCAAGCGCCGCGATCTCGCCCTTTGCGTCGACCGCAAGCTTTCGCTTGAGGTCGCCCCGGGCGACAGCCGTGACGACGTCGGCGATTCCGCGCACCTGGTTGGTCAGGTTGGTCGCCATCATGTTGACGTTGTCGGTAAGGTCCTTCCAGGTGCCGGCGACGCCCTCGACGCGGGCCTGACCACCGAGCTTGCCCTCGGTGCCGACCTCGCGTGCGACGCGCGTCACTTCCGAGGCGAAGGAGTTGAGCTGATCGACCATCGTGTTGATGGTGTTCTTGAGCTCGAGGATCTCCCCTTTGACGTCGACCGTTATCTTCTTGGAGAGATCGCCCTTTGCCACCGCCGTCGTCACGTCGGCAATGTTGCGGACCTGCCCGGTCAGATTCGCCGCCATCATGTTGACGTTGTCGGTCAGGTCCTTCCAGGTACCGGCAATGCCCTCGACGCGGGCCTGGCCGCCGAGCTTGCCCTCGGTGCCGACCTCGCGTGCGACGCGCGTCACTTCCGAGGCGAACGAGTTGAGCTGGTCGACCATGGTGTTGATGGTGTTCTTGAGCTCGAGGATCTCTCCTTCGACGTCGACCGTGATCTTCTTGGAGAGGTCGCCCTTCGCCACCGCCGTCGTCACGTCGGCGATATTGCGGACCTGATCGGTCAGATTCGCCGCCATCGCGTTGACGTTGTCGGTGAGGTCCTTCCAGGTGCCGGCGACGCCCTCGACGCGGGCCTGACCACCGAGCTTGCCCTCGGTGCCGACCTCGCGTGCGACGCGCGTCACCTCCGAGGCGAACGAGTTGAGCTGATCGACCATCGT
>DASVCL010000079.1:0-96751 GCA_036381615.1 Alphaproteobacteria bacterium | reverse complement strand
GCCGCGCGAGGCGATCACGCTGTCGATCGGGCTCGCCGCCGGCGCGATCGCGGTGTTCGTCTACGCGCTGCGCCTGCCGATGGCGGTGTGGCCATGGTGAGGCGGATCTGATGGCAACGCCGCCGTCGCATGAGGGCGACTAGCGTCATGGAGATGTTCGCCAACCTCGCGCTCGGGTTCGCGGCGGCGCTGACGCCGACGAACCTGCTGTTCTGTCTGGTCGGCGCGCTGATCGGTACGCTGGTGGGCGTGCTGCCGGGAATCGGGCCGGCCGGGACGATCGCGCTCCTGCTGCCGATCACCTATTACATGTCGCCGCTCACCGCCCTCATCATGCTCGCCGGCATCTATTACGGCGCGCAGTACGGTGGCTCGACCACCGCCATTCTGATCAGGCTGCCGGGCGAGTCCTCGTCCGTCGTGACAACACTGGACGGCCATGCCATGGCGCGCAAGGGCCGCGCGGGCGCCGCGCTTGCCATCGCGGCCCTGGCGTCGTTCTTCGCCGGCACGGTCGCGACCGTTCTGCTGGCGGTCGCGAGCCCGCCGCTCTCCGCGCTCGCGCTGCGGTTCAGCGCGCCGGAGTATTTCGCGCTGATGGTGTTCGGCCTGATCGGCGCGGTCGTGCTGGCGCAAGGCTCGCTGATCAAGGCGGTGGCGATGGTGCTGCTCGGCCTGCTGATGGGGCTGACCGGCACCGATCTCAACTCCGGCCAGCAGCGCTTCACCTTCGGCATCGCCGAGCTTGCCGACGGCATCAACTTCGTCACGCTCGCCATCGGCGTGTTCGGCATCACCGAGATCCTGATCAACCTCGAGCACCAGGCGACGCGCAAGCTCGACGCGATAATCGGGCGGCTGTGGCCGACGCGCGAGGAAGCCCGCGCGGCAGCACCCGCCGCGCTGCGCGGCACGGCCATCGGCGCGGTCCTGGGCGTGCTGCCCGGCGGCGGCGCGCTGCTCTCGGCCTTCGCCGCCTACACGATCGAGAAGAAACTGGCGCGCGACCCGTCGCGCTTCGGCAACGGCGCGGTCGAAGGCCTCGCCTCGCCCGAAGCCGCCAACAATGCGGGCGCGCAGACCTCGTTCATACCGCTCCTCACCCTCGGCATCCCCTTCAACCCCGTCATGGCGCTGATGATTGGCGCGATGACGGTGTTCGGCATCACGCCGGGGCCGGGCGTCATCACCAATCAGCCGGAACTGTTCTGGGGCGTGGTCGCATCGATGTGGATCGGCAACCTGATGCTGGTCATCATCAACCTGCCGCTGATCGGCATGTGGGTGCAGCTCCTCAAGGTGCCGTACCGGCTGCTGGCGCCGTCCATCCTGCTCGTCTGTTCCATCGGCGTGTACAGCCTGAACAACTCGCCGTTCGAGGTGGGGCTCGCCGCCCTGTTCGGGCTGATGGGTTACGCTTTCCACAAGTTCGGCTGCGAGCCGGCGCCGCTGCTGCTGGGTTTCATCCTGGGACCGCTGATGGAGGAAAACCTTCGCCGCGCCCTGGTGCTGTCGCGCGGCGACCCGATGATCTTCCTCGAGCGGCCGATCAGCCTCAGCCTGCTGATCCTGTCGGCGGCGCTGCTCGTCGTCGTACTGATGCCGGCGATCGGCCGCGCGCGCGAGGCCGCGTTCAGGGAAGAATGAGCGCGTACGCTTCGGCTGGCCCGACGACCTGACCGATGTCGACGGCGGCGTGACGCCCCGGAAGGCCGCAAGGTCTCGCCATCCCTCGTCGGAGGGAGATTCATCGTGGATCGGACCAAGTCGGGCGACCGATCCGCGGCCCTGCATTTCGGTCATGCCGACACTCCGCCGGTGCAATTGCGCGAACGCGGGCCTTAAGTCCACACTCGACCGGTCAACTCGGGAGAAAACAACCGATGAAACCGACACACATCCTCTCGCTCGCTCTGGGCCTCGCCGTGGCAGCGTTTGCCGGCTCCGCCGGCGCGCAGCAGAACTGGCCGACCAAGCCGATCAAGATCGTGTCGGGATTCCCGGCCGGCTCGGGCGTCCACATCGTGGCGCAATGGATCGCCGAGCCGATGAGCAAGGCACTGGGCCAGAACGTCATCGTCGAGCCGCGCACCGGTGCCGGCGGCAATGTCGGCAGCGAATACGTGGCGAAGGCGCCGCCCGACGGGCACACGCTCTACCTCGGCACCGCGGGGACGCACGCGATCAACGTCTCGCTTTATCGCAAGCTGCCGTTCGACGTGCAGAAGGACTTCGCGCCGATCACGATCCTGGGCGACGTGCCGAACATCCTGATCGTCAACAAGGACGTGCCGGCGAACAACCTGAAGGAATTCCTGGCGCTGGTGCGGGCCAATCCCGGCAAGCTCAACTACGGCTCGAGCGGCAACGGCACGTCGATGCATCTGGCCGGCGAGCAGTTCAAGTACCTCGCCCAGGTCGACATCGTGCATGTGCCCTATCGCGGCTCGCCGGCGGCGACCGCCGATCTGCTCGCGGGCCAGATCCAGGCAATGTTCCACCAGGTGCCGACCGTGATCGGCCAGATCCGCGAGGGCGCATTCCGGCCACTGGGCGTCACGACGCGCGAGCGCGTCAAGGCGCTGCCCGACGTGCCGACCATCGCCGAGGCCGGCCTGCCGGGCTACGAGTCCTCGACGTGGTACGGCCTCTTTGCACCGGCCGGCACGCCGCGGCCGATCATCGACCGCATCAATCAGATCGTCGTCGCGTCGATCAAGGACGGCGAAGTCGGCAAGAAGCTGGAAGACTCGGGCGTCGTGCCGATGACCTCCACGCCCGAGGAATTCGCCGAGATCATCGACCGCGACATCAAGCGCTGGCGCGAGGTGATCGAGCGGACCGGCACCAAGCTGGATTGACCGGCGGCGGGCGGAACGACCCGGGATCGGTGAGTTGAGCCAGCGGGAATAAGCACGGCCGCATGGTCGTTGTGGAGTCGCGCGCGGCGGGGCATGGAATGGTCCAAACAAGCCGCCCGCGTCGTGACAGGGGACTGAATTCCATGCGCAAGCGCATGATCGCAGGAATCGTCGCCCTCGCCGTGGTGGCCGGCTGTGCCGGCCAGGGCGGGCCGGGCGATTACGGAGTCAACAAGACCACGGCCGGCGGCCTTCTCGGCGGCATCGGCGGCGCCGTCGCTGGCGCCCAGTTCGGCAAGGGGCGCGGCCAGCTCGCCGCGGTCGCGGCCGGCACGCTTCTCGGCGCGCTGATCGGCTCGGAGGTCGGCAAGTCGCTCGACAAGGCCGACCAGGCCTATGCCAACCGTGCCTACGCCCAGGCCCAGGCAGCGCCGATCGGCCAGACTATCGTCTGGTCCAATCCCGAGAGCGGCCACAGCGGCACGGTCACGCCCGTGCGCGAGGGCCAGATCCCGGCGACCGGCGAATACTGCCGCGAATTCCAGCAGACCGTACAGATCGGCGGCGAGACGCAGCGCGCCTACGGCACCGCCTGCCGTCAGCCGGACGGCAGCTGGCGCGTCGTCCCGTAATCTCTCCGATGCGGACGCGCCGGGCCTATCGCACGGGCCCGCGCGTGCCCGACGGCGCCGGATAGGCACTGTCGACCCCGTGCCCTTCGAGCACGGCAAGGCGCGCCCTCATCGCCGCGATCTCCGCCTGCTGCGTGGCGACGATCTCGCTCGCCATCTGGCGGACGAGCGGATCGCGCCCGTACTGTAGCAGCGCCGCCGCCATGTCGACCGCGCCCTGGTGATGGGGAATCATCATCGCAAGGAAGTCGTGGTCGGGATCGCCGGACCTGCCGGCGGCGTGCATCGCCTGCATCATGTCGTTCATCGCCTGCGCCAGGGCGGCGGCAAACGCATCCGGCTGCGCGTTCGCGGCATGCGCGTCCATGGGATCGGTCATGCGGTTTGGCTCCGGGCACCCGGCCGGACGTAGACGAGATTGATGCTCTTCTTGTGCCTCAGCGGGCCCGAGGGCAGGCGCAGGGCGCCCAATGCGATCCTGGCAATGAGGCGGGGCGCAAAGGGGTCGCTGACGTCGAACGCGGTGCACACGGTCTCGCCGGCGGCGGGCGTGTTCGGCAGCTCGTCCTGCTCGTGCGCAACGTACAGACGCGTCGCTTCGGGATTGGTCCAGAGCCCGTGCGCCTCGCGCCCTTGTGTGAAGAACGTGCCGACGACACGCCGGCTGCCGGGCGCGGCCGAACGATCGATGATGGCGATGCGGCTCGACGGCACGCCGCCGGGGCCGCCGTCGTCGACCCGTGCGAGACTGACATAGACGGCCTTGCCGCGGGCGTTCTCGACGAACTCGATGTGGTTGGGCCGTGCCTGCTGCCCGAGGTCGACCGTATCGAGAACACGGAATGGTTCGCCGGTCTCGATTGCCGAGACGCGGTCGGCCAGCTTGTGCGAGAGCCAGATTTCCTGCCCGTCCGGCGTCGTCTTTTCGAACGGCGTGAAGCCGAACGGGTCCTGCGCACGGATGTCGAGGGTCAGCCGCCGGGCGATTCCGCCCGTTCCGCTCGCGTCGGAATCGACGACAAGTACATCGACGAGCGGCACTTTCTGCGAAATGACGAAGGCCCGTGCACCAGTGCGGTCGAACCAGATTTGCGCCGGGCCCTCGATCGTCGACACGTAGAGTTTCGGCCCCGCCGGCCGCCCCTCGGCGAGGGCGGCCGCGGCGTCCGCAACGTCGATGATGGCGATACGGCTCTCGCCGCGCATGGCGACCCAGAGCTCACGCCCGTTGCGGCTGAAGGTCGGCTCGTGCGGTTCGCGGCCGACCAGAATGCCGGTCGTGAGGCGTTCGGCGTTCGTGGTTGGCCCGGCCTGCGGGTTGGGGCCGTTGCCGATGACGCGCCGCGTCGCGGTATCGATTAGGTAGACATTGCTGCTGCCGCGGCCGGTGGTCGCGATCAGGCGCGAGTCGGGCGAAGGTGCTGCGCCGTGAATGTCGATCGCGCCGTGGTAGAGCGGCTTGTGGATCATTGCGGCATGAGGCGACACGGCGGCGCCGGTCGCGAGGCGGAACGGCGGTCGCGGATCCTCGTCGAAGCTCGTGAGGTTGACCGCGCCCTCGACCGTGTTGGTGCGCGGATCGATGACGGCGAGCGTGTTCGAGTCCTCGTTGCAGATGAAGACGCGATCCCCCGCCCGGACGTCGTCGGCGACCTGTGCCAGGGACGCCGCGGGTTCGAGCCCGGCGGTCACAAGGCCGATCGCGGTGCTTCCGAGAAATTCGCGGCGGGACAGGGTCATGTCGACTCACCATCCTTTCTGTCGGCGCGACGACTCTGTCGGAGCGACGAAGCGTTTGCCTCCGTCTTCCGACAATTTCTTCCGATAAATTCCGCGAACGTTCGGGATGTGCCATGACGCATTCGTGGCAGCCGTACCACCATTCGGCACAGGCGCGGATGCGGCGTATTGGACGACGGGGTCGATGAAGACGGCGCCGTCCGTCGCTGTCCTGGAACACCGCGGCAGTGCCTTGCGTCCCTCAATTCAGACGTTGAGCCGGCCGTCACCGGACCGGCCAAGAGAAAAAGGGAGGAACGCATGGCAGGCAAGAAAGAGCGCGGACTGATCGAACTCTATCGCGACGATCCGGAACGGGCGGATGCGCTGGTGTTCGGCCGGCGCACGGGGCCGAGCCGCCGCGGCTTCCTGCAGGGCGCCGGGCTGGCAGCCATGGGGGCGGCACTCGGCGCCAACATCCCGTTTGCGCGGAACATGCCGGGCGGCCTCATCCCCGCCGCCTTCGCGCAGCCCGCGCAGCAAGGCCCGAAGATCCTGAAAATGGACGGAAAGGCCGATCTCGTGATCCTCGGCGAACGGCCGCTCGTCGCCGAGACGCCGGAGCACCTGCTCGACGACGAGACGACGCCGATCGAGAAATTCTTCATCCGCAACAACGGGCAGATCCCCGACCCGGTCGCCGATCCCGAGGCGTGGAAAATCACGATCGACGGCGAGGTCAACACGCCGATCGAAATCACGCTGGGCGATCTCAAGCGCCGCTTCCAGCCGGTCACCTATCGCATGCAGCTCGAATGCGGCGGCAATGGCCGATCCTTCTTCACGCCGGAGGCCCGCGGCAACCAGTGGACCAACGGCGGCATGGGTTGCGCGGAGTGGACCGGCGTGCGCATACGCGACGTATTGAATGCCGCGGGCCTGAAGTCGAGCGCGGTCTATACCGCGCATTTCGGCGCCGACCCGCACTTGTCCGGCGATCCGTCGCGCCAGTCGCTGTCGCGCGGCGTGCGTCTCGAGAAGGCGATGGAGGAGCACTCGCTGATCGTGTTCCAGATGAACGGGCAGGCCCTGCCGAACATCCATGGCGGCCCGGTACGCCTGCTCTATCCAGGCTGGCCGGGGTCGGCCTCCCACAAATGGGTCACGCGGATCTGGATCCGCGACCGCGAGCATGACGGCCAGGGCATGCGGGGCGCGTCGTATCGCGTTCCGATCGCGCCGATGATTCCGGGCGGCAAGGCGGACGAGTCGAACTTCCGCATTCTCGAATCGATGCCGGTCCGCGCCATCATCACCAATCCGGCCAACGGCACCGAGCTGCCCGACGGCACGCGCCGCATCGCGCTGCGTGGCGCGGCGTGGGCGGGCGAGAAAACGGTGCGGCAGGTCGACGTCTCGATCGACTACGGCGCGAGCTGGCAGCCGGCGGATCTTGGCCAGCCGCGGAACAAGTATGACTGGCAGCGTTGGACGGCGACGGTGACGCTGCCGTCGCAGGGCTATTACGAGATCTGGTGCCGCGCCACGGATTCCGACGGAAAGATGCAGCCGCATGCGGCGCCGAACTGGAACCCGCAAGGCTACGGCGGCAATCCCATCAACCGCATCGCCGTGCTGGTGAAGGCCTGACCGGCGGGGGGCCGCCGTCCGCAAAACCGGACGGCGGCCGAATCCCGACTGGCTGCGGAACGACCGTGACGATCACGATGCTTCGACGCGCCGCCGTTGCGCTCGCCGTCCTGTGCAGCCTGATGGAACGCGCCCCGGCGCCCGCGCAGCAGATGGAGGAAACACCTGAATCGCTGCCGGCCGGCGAGGGTCGCGAAGCGACGTTCTATGCCTGCACGCCGTGCCACGGCTTTGCCCTGGTCCAGGCGCAAGGCATGACGCGGCCGCAATGGGACGCGACCATCGACTGGATGATCGAGCGGCAGGGCATGGCCGAGCTCGACCCAGCCGACCGAGAGCTCATCGTCGACTATCTGGCGACACATTTTCCGCCGCGTCAGCAGCGCGGCCGTCCCAATCCATTCCTGAAACGCTGAGCCGGCGTTTTCCCTCGCCCGGGGAGAAAAGAGCCGGCCGAGAACCGGCGCCACGCGCGGCGTGCCGCACGACGGAACCAGGTTCCGCCGGAAGCGATCGCGGATGCGGGCCGGCGCTCGACCGCAAGGTGTCTGCACTAGGGACAGAAGGACGGCTAGCGGCGGTGGAGATGGGGCCCCCTCCGGGATCGGTGGTCCCTTTCAGCCCCAAATCCGGCACCTGCTAGAACGTCCGGACGCTGCCATTTTTGCGCGAATCGCATGTCATTGATCTCATCCCGGAAGGGCAGACGCGTCGAAACTTCGGCCAGTACGCCATCCTCCGAACGGGTGGGCGCGGCCGCTGCCCCGGTAACGTATCGCCGCTTGTTGCCGCACCGCGGTAAAAGCCGTATAACCGGCCATTCTTTTTGCGTCGCAGCATCGGCGTCGGAGATGCCGCAGCATGAGCCAGCTTGACGAACTGCACGGCTTCTTTTTCGAGGATTTGCGGATCGGGCAGACCGCCGCCTATGCGCGCACGGTGACCGAGGCCGATATCGTGCTGTTCGCCGGCATCTCTGGTGACACCAACCCCGTCCACATCAACGAAGAGTTCGCGAGCAACACGATGTTCTCGGGCCGGATCGCGCACGGCATGCTGACGGCCAGCCTGATCTCGACCGTGATCGGGACGCGGCTGCCGGGTCCGGGCGCGATCTACGTCAGCCAGACCCTGCGCTTCAAGGCGCCGGTCCGCATCGGCGACACGGTGACGGCGCGCGCGACGATCACGCAGCTCATGCCCGAGAAGCGACGCGCGACGATCGCGACGACATGCACGGTGCGGAACAAGGTCGTGCTCGAAGGCGAGGCCGTGGTGATGGTGCCGCCGCGCGCCGCGATCACGCCGCGGCCCTCGCCAAACGGCACTGCCGAGCGCATTCCGGGTGAAGACTGAGCGGCGGCCGCCTCAAGACCCGCGACACGGGTCGGCACAGTCCCTATATTCCGCCCGCGCCGTCCGCATACTCATTCTTCATGCGTATTTTTCGCCACTACGACCGCCTTCCGCCTGCCGCTACCCGCGGCGTGGTCGCCATCGGCAACTTCGATGGCGTGCACCGCGGGCACCAGGCCGTCATCGGCGAGGCGGTGCGGCGCGCCCGCGCGATCGGCGCGCCGGCCGGCGTGCTGACCTTCGAGCCGCACCCGCGCCGCTTCTTCAAGCCTGAAATCGCGCCGTTCCAGCTGACCCGCCTGCGCACCAAGGCACGGATAATGAAAGAGCTGGGCGTGGACGTCCTTTACATCCTGCGCTTCGACCGGCGCCTCGCCGCGTTGAGCGCCGAGACGTTCATCGACGACGTGCTCGTGAACGGCCTCCGGGTCCGGCACGTCGCGGTCGGCTACGACTTCGTGTTTGGCCAGGGCCGGCGCGGCACGCCCGAGCTGCTGCGCGCGCGACTGGCCGGCAACGGCATCGAAACGACGATCATGCCGCCGGTGGCGCTCGCCGAGGCGGAGCCGGATACCGAGTTGGAGGCACAAATCTACTCCTCGACCGCCGTGCGCGATGCGCTGAAGCAAGGCGATCCGCGCGCCGCGGCCCGCCTGCTCGGCCGGGCGTTCGAGATCGAGGGCCGCGTGCAGCAGGGCGACCGGCGCGGCCGCCAGCTCGGATTTCCGACCGCCAACATCTGGCTCGGCGACTATGTGCGCCCGCGGCTCGGCGTCTACGCGGTGCGCGTCCGGATCGCGGACAGGGCGGGCGTGATCAGCCGCGACGGCGTCGCCAATCTTGGCATGCGGCCCACCTTCGGCGGCACGGAGCCGCGCCTCGAGGTTCATCTTTTCGACTGGGCCGGCGATCTCTACGGCCGGCTGCTGTGCGTCGACCTGATCGAATTCCTCCGCCCGGAACGGAAATTCGACGGGCTCGAGGCCCTCAAGGCCCAGATCGCCGCCGATGTCGAGGCGGCACGCATCGCCCTCGCCGCCCCTGCGCCGGCCCGGCGCCGCCCCCGGCCGACCCTTTAACCTGCCCCGAGCCCCGCTTGACGGTCGCCGGTGCGCGTTCCTATGATCCGCCCCATGTCACGGCAGGCCCGCATCGAGGCGCAGATTGCGCGAATTACGGGCCCGGTCCTCGTCGAGGGCCGGGAAACCGTCGTTCGTGCCCACCGCCTCATGCAGGGATCTGCCATCGATGTCCGCTTCTGACCGTCGCTCCACCCCAACCTATTGTTTTTCCGTGTTCGCCGCGCCGGAGGCATCGGTAATGCCGCGCGTGCTCGAGCTGTTCGCCAAGCGTGGCCTCGTGCCCACCCGTTTCCACGGCGCGAGCGGCGGACCGGACCTGTCGATCGACATTCAGGTCAGCGGCATCGCCGAGGACACGGCCGAGCACATCGCCGCGTGCCTGCGCAACATCGTTCATGTCGAGCGCGTGCTTACCGCCGTGAAGTCGCGCGCCGCCGAGGCTGCACTATGACCATCGACTACAAGAGTACCGTCTTTCTGCCGACCACGTCGTTTCCGATGCGGGGCGATCTGCCGAAGCGGGAGCCCGAGCTGCTGGCGCGCTGGCACAAGATCGGCCTTTACGAGAAGCAGCGCGCGGCCGCGAACGGCCGCGAGAAGTTCGTCCTCCATGACGGGCCGCCCTACGCGAACGGCCATCTCCATATCGGGCACGCGCTCAACAAGATTCTCAAGGACGTGATCAACCGTTCCCAGCAGATGCTGGGCAAGGACGCGAACTACGTACCCGGCTGGGACTGCCACGGCCTGCCGATCGAGTGGAAGATCGAAGAGGAATACCGCGCCAAGGGCAAGGACAAGGACGTGGTGCCGATCGTCGAGTTCCGCCGCGAGTGCCGCGAGTTTGCCGCCAAGTGGATCGACATCCAGCGCGAGGAATTCAAGCGGCTCGGCGTCATCGGCGACTGGGCGAATCCCTACTCGACCATGTCGTATGCGGCCGAGGCGCAGATCGTCCGCGAGCTCGGCAAGTTCGTGATGAACGGCAGCATGTATCGCGGCGCCAAGCCGGTGATGTGGTCGGTCGTCGAGAAGACCGCGCTCGCCGAGGCGGAGATCGAGTACCACGACCACAAGTCGACGACGATCTACGTGCGCTTCCCCGTCGTGAAGCCGTCGCGTCCCGAACTCGCCGATGCGGCCATCGTGATCTGGACGACGACGCCGTGGACGATCCCCGGGAACCGCGCGCTCGCCTACGGCGCCGAGATCGACTATGTCGTGCTCGAGGTCGTCGCGACGGCCGAGGGCAGCCTGGCGCGTCCGGGAGAGCGGCTGATCGTGGCCAAGGCCCTGCAGGCGGCGTTCGAGCAGGCGACGAAGATCACGCAGTCGCGCATCACGGCCGAGATCGACGGCAAATCTCTTGCCGGTACCGTCTGCGCGCACCCGTTGCGTGGGCGCGGCTACGACTTCGACGTTCCGGCCTTCCCGGGCGACTTCGTCACGACCGAGGCCGGTACCGGCGTGGTGCACATCGCGCCCGGACATGGCGCGGAAGACTGGGAACTCGGCATGAGGCACGGCGTCGAGGTGCCGCAGACCGTTGCCGAGGACGGGAGCTACTACCCGCACGTGCCGATATTTGCCGGCAAGCGCGTGTACACGCCGCAGGGCAAGCCGGGCGATGCCAACGGTGCGGTCATCGCCGCGCTTGCGGACGCCGGCGGCCTGCTCGCCAAGGGCAGCCTCGTTCACTCCTATCCGCATTCCTGGCGCTCCAAGGCGCCGCTGATCTTCCGCAACACGCCGCAGTGGTTCATCTCGATGGAGAAGAACGACCTGCGGAAGAAGGCGCTGGCCGCGATCGACGCGACCCAGTGGGTGCCGGGCTCGGGCCGCAACCGCATCTACGCGATGATCGAGAGCCGGCCCGACTGGTGCATCTCGCGCCAGCGCGCCTGGGGCGTACCGATCGCCGTCTTCGTCAACAAGAAGACGGGCGAGCTGCTGCGCGACCCTGAGGTGATCGAACGCATCGCCCAGGCCTTCGAGGCGGAAGGCGCGGACGCCTGGTACGCGAGCCCGCCGTCGCGCTTCCTCGGCAGCAAGTACGATCCGGACGACTACGAGCAGGTAAAGGACATCGTCGACGTCTGGTTCGACTCCGGTGCCACGCACAGCTTCGTGCTCGAGCGGCGCGCGGACCTGGAATGGCCGGCCTCGCTCTACCTCGAAGGGTCCGACCAGCACCGCGGCTGGTTCCACTCCTCGCTCCTCGAATCATGCGGCACGCGCGGCCGGGCGCCCTACGACGCCGTGCTGACTCACGGCTTCGTCCTCGACGAGCAGGGGCGCAAGATGTCGAAGTCGCTCGGCAACGTGACCTCGCCTCAGGACGTGGTCGGAAAGCTCGGCGCCGACATCCTGCGTCTGTGGGTCGTCAGCTCGGACTATTCCGAGGACTTGCGCATCGGTCCGGAGATCCTGAAACAGCAGGCCGAAGTCTATCGCCGCCTGCGCAACACGCTGCGTTACATCCTGGGCGGACTTGCCGGTTTCGGCGACGCCGAACGGGTCCCGCCGGCCGAGATGCCCGAGCTCGAGCGCTGGGTTCTCCACCGGCTTGCGGAGTTGGATGCGCTGCTGCGCAATACCGTGGCCAATCGGGAAGCGCCCGAATATTTCCGTTTCAATACGTTCTACACGGCACTCCATAATTTCTGCGCGGTCGATCTCTCCGCCTTCTATTTCGATGTGCGGAAGGACTCGCTCTACTGCGACCGCCCGGACAGTCCACGCCGGCGTGCGGTCCGCACCGTGCTCGATCATCTGTTCTCATGCCTGACCGCATGGCTTGCGCCCGTGCTGTGCTTCACGGCCGAGGAGGCCTGGCTCACGCGCCATCCGGACGACGACAGCGTGCATCTGCGCCTCTTCCCCGAGGTCGATCGCGCCTGGCGCGACGACGCGCTCGCCGCGAAATGGGAGAAGATCCGCGACGTGCGCCGCGTCGTGACCGGCGCGCTGGAGCTCGTCCGTGCCGAGAAGAAGATCGGCTCGAGCCTGCAGGCGGGGCCGATCGTCTTTACCGACGGCCGCTACGATGCGGCGCTCGCCGGCCTCGACCTCGACGAGATATTCATCACGAGTGGCGCTGAACGGCGCGCATTCGGCGAACATCCGGCCGAGCACTTTGCCTTGCCCGATGTGCCGGGTGTGGCCGTCGTGTTCCGTCCGGCCGCCGGCGACAAGTGTCAGCGCTGCTGGCGCGTCCTGCCCGAGGTGGGTCAGAACCCGAAACACCCGGCCCTGTGCAACCGTTGCACCGACGCGGTCGAGCACATGTCCGGGCCCGCCGGCTGATGGCATCCCGCGCTGGCGAGGGTTTCATGATCCGGCTCGGCCTGGCGGTCGCGGGCGCGACGCTGGTCATCGATCAGGCGACCAAGGCGTATTTTTATGCGCTCCTCGTCGGGGAAGGCGGGCGCGCGATCGAGGTGCTGCCCTTCTTCAATCTCGTCACCGTGTGGAACTACGGCATCAGCTTCGGCCTGTTCAACACGGGCTCGCCCTATACGGCCTATCTGCTGGTCGCGATCGCGCTCGCGATCGTCGCCGCGCTGGGGTTCTGGCTGAGAAGCGCCGCGCACCCCTGGATCGCGATTGCACTGGGTCTGATCATCGGCGGGGCGATCGGCAACGTCGTCGACCGGCTGCGCTTCGGCGCCGTCTTCGACTTCCTGGATTTCCACGCCCTGGGGTGGCATTGGCCGGCCTTCAACGTAGCGGATTCGGCGATCACGATCGGCGTGCTGATGCTGCTCATCGATGCCTTGTCCGAGCGCAAGGCGTCGAGTAAATAAGGGCCATGAAAAACGCCGCCTGCGGACGTTCGCATCGCCGCGCGAAAGCCGGCATTGTCGGCGCCCTGATCCTGTCGGCCGGCCTCGCGCTCAGCGGTTGCAGTGAGGCGCGCAAGGCGATCGGCTGGGAAAAGACTCCGCCGGACGAATTCCGGATCGTGAGCCGGGCCCCGCTGTCGCTGCCGCCGGACTTCACGCTCCGGCCGCCGCAGCCGGGCGCACCGCGCCCCCAGGACTACACGGCCCAGCAGCTTGCCCGTCAGGCCCTCTTGGGCGACCGCAGCCGCGCGTCCGATGCCGTCGAAAACGGCAGTCCGAGCGGTGCCGAGGCGGCGCTGCTCGCCCGCGTTGGAGCCGGTGCGTCGGATGCACGCATTCGCGAGGTCGTCAACCGTGAGGCCCAGGAGCTGGCCGAGGCCGAGCGCACGCTTCTCGACCGCATCATCTTCTGGCGCACGCCGGAAGAGCCGGGCACCGTCGTCGATGCGGCGCGCGAGGCGCAGCGTATCCGCGAGAACCAGGCGCTTGGCCGTCCCGTCACGGAGGGCGAGACGCCGACCATCCAACGGCGCAAGCGCGGCCCGCTGGAAGGAATCTTTTAGTCAAGGTTGCACAGAACCTGACCGGGTTATAATGGCCCTCACGCCGAACAAAACAGGCGTGAGGGCCATTTCCTTTCCATCGTCAGGCCGGCGCCGGTTTCCCGGGCCGGCCGATTACCGCGACCGGAGGATTCACGTGGCGCACCGATCCCGATTGACGATCGCGTGGTTGGCGGCACTGCTCGCCGTCCTGGTCGACCCGATCGGCATGAGGTCGGCCCCGGCCCAGGTCTTCAATCCTGAAAGCTTCACGCTGTCGAACGGCATGCAGGTGGTCCTGATCGCCAACCATCGCGCGCCGATCGTCACGCACATGGTTTGGTACAAGGTCGGCGCCGCGGACGAGCCGCCGATGAAATCGGGCATCGCCCACTTCCTCGAGCACCTCATGTTCCGGGGCACGAAGAACATCCCGCCCGGCGATTTCTCGAAGGTCGTGGCGCGCCTCGGCGGCCGCGACAACGCCTTCACCAGCTATGACTACACGGCCTATTTCCAGGTGGTCGCACGCGACCGTCTCGAGGACGTCATGCGGCTCGAGGCGGACCGCATGGCCAATCTCATGCTGACCGACGCGGTCGTCGACCCGGAGCGCGACGTGATCCGGGAAGAGCGGCGGCAGGTGGTGGAGAACCGCCCGCTCGCGCGGCTGCGCGAACAGGTTCAGGCCTCGCTTTACCTGAACCATCCCTATGGCCGGCCGGTTATCGGCTGGGACCATGAGATCGAGCACCTGACGCGCGCCGACGCGCTCGCGTGGTACGGGACGTGGTACACGCCGAGCAACGCGATCCTGATCGTCGCGGGCGACATTACGGCGGAAGAACTGCGGCCGCTGGCCGAGAAGTATTACGGCCGCCTCAAGGGCGGCCAGGTGCCGCCCCGGCTGCGTCCCCAGGAGCCGCCGCCGCAGGCCGCGCGCCGCGTCGAATTGAAAGATACGCGGGTCCGGCAACCCACCCTGACGCGCCTTTGGCTGGCGCCGAGCTACACTGCCGGCGAACGCGAGCATGCCTATGCGCTGCAGGTACTGTCGGAACTGCTCGGCGGCGCGGCGACGAGCCGACTTTATCGCACGCTTGTCATCGACAAGCAGCTCGCGACATCCGCGGGCACTTGGTACGAACCCGATATGCTGGACCTCAGCAGTTTCGGCCTTTCGGCCAACCTGCGCCCGGGTGCCGACATGCGCGCGCTCGAGGCCGCGATCGATGCCGAGATCGAGCGCCTGCTGAAAGAAGGTATCGAGGCGGAGGAAGTCGAACGGGCGAAGAAGCGCATGCAAGCCGCCGCCGCCTATGCCCGCGACGAGCTGTCGACCGGCGCGCGCGTCATCGGCACCGCCTTGGCAACCGGACAGACGATCGCGGATGTCGAGGCGTGGCCGCAGCGTATCGCGGCCGTCACGCCGGCCCAGGTGATCGCCGCCGCGCGTTACGTCCTGCGTCCCGAGCGGTCTGTGACGGGACTGCTGCTGCCGGAACCGAGCAGCTGACCGGTCGATGACTCCGATGCCGAGGGCCGCCCGCATGTCATTTCGCATTCTCACGATCCGTCTGGTCGCGGTCGTCACCCTTGTCATTGCGACGGTCGCATCCGCGTCCGCCGTCGAGATCGAGCAGGTGAAGAGCCCGGGCGGAATCGAGGCGTGGCTGATCCGCGACCGCATGGTGCCGCTGGTCTCCATGCACTTCGCCTTCCGCGGCGGTGCCGCGACCGATCCGGCCGGAAAGACCGGGCGCGCCGAAATGACGGCGCAGCTCCTGACGGAGGGCGCTGGCGATCTCGACTCGCAGAAATTTGCCGCGATGCTCGAGGACCGTGCGATCTCGCTCGGCTTCGATGCAGGGCTCGACTCCATTCAGGGTTCCGTCAAGACGCTCAACGAGCATCGCGATACGGCGTTCGACCTTCTGCGCCTCGCACTGACGCGGCCGCGATTCGACGCCGAGGCCGTGGAACGGGTCCGTGCCCAGACCTTGGCCGCGATCGCGCGCGATGCCGAGAACCCCGAAACGCTCGCTCGCCGCACGTGGTGGGCGACGGCGTTTCCGGATCATCCCTACGGACGCCCCGTGCGCGGCACGGTCGAAACGGTCACGCGCCTGCAGCCGGACGATTTTCGCGATTTCGTGCGGAATCGCCTCGCCCGCGACAATCTGATCATCGGCGTCGTCGGCGACATCACGCCCGACGAACTCGGCCCCCTCCTCGATCGTGCGTTCGGCGACCTGCCCGCGCGATCCGCGCCGGTCGACGTGCCGGAAGTCGAGTTCAAGGGCGATGGTCGCACGACCGTCGTCAACCGCACCGTACCGCAGAGCGTCATGGTGTTCGGCGAAGACGGCATCAAGCGCAACCATCCCGACTGGTTCGCGGCATCGATCGTCAACTACATCCTGGGCGGCGGCGGCTTCAATTCCCGGCTCATGACCGAAGTCCGCGAGAAGCGCGGTCTCACCTACGGCGTCTACACGTCGCTGGTCGCGCTCGACCATACCGGTCTGGTGCTCGGGTCGAGTTCCACGGCGAACGCGCGGGTGGCACAGGCACTCGACCTGATCCGCGCCGAATGGCGACGGATGAAGGAGCAGGGTCCGACCGCGGACGAGCTGGCCGACGCGAAGAGCTATCTCACCGGCTCGTTCAAGCTGCAGCTCAGTTCGAGCATGAGCATCGCCAGCATGCTCGTCGCGATCCAGTACGACAATCTCGGTATCGACTACATCGACCGTCGCGACGCGCTCATCAACGCCGTGACGATTGACGACGTGCGCCGCGTGGCGGGGCAGTTGCTGGACCCGGCGCGGATGCTGACGGTGATCGTCGGCGATCCCGCGGGGCTTGCTCCCGACGAGTCGGGAGCCGGCGGCCCGGCAATGCCGCCCGCGCGGCCCGCGCAAGGCGGCTGAGGAGAAAAGCACATGCCCGATACGATCGCCCCCTCCACATACACCCAGGATGTGAGCGCCTGCCTCGCCGGCAGGATCGGCGACAGCGGCCTGGACGAGCAGACGTATCTGGAATACCTCGCCGCGGCCGAGGCCAGCCTGAGGCGCCTGCGGACCGCGCTCGGCAACGGCACGTTGCCGCTGCTGAATCTCCCGGAACGCCGCGACGACATGCGCCGCATGGCCGAGGCGGCGACGCGCTATCGCGACCTGGACCACGTCATCCTGCTCGGCACCGGCGGTTCCAGCCTCGGGGGCCGCACGGTGCTCGCGCTTGCCGATCGGGGCGTCGGTACCGCGGCGCGACCGGTCGACCGCCCGCGCCTGTGGTTCGTCGAAAACGTGGACCCGGACGGTTTCGAGCAGGTGATGCGCAGCGTCGATCTCGCCCATGCGGGACTCGTCATCATTTCGAAGTCCGGAAGCACCGCCGAAACCCTTTCTCAGGCGCTCGCCGTCCTTCCCGCCTTCGAAGACGCCGTCGGCCGTGACGTGCTGCGCCAGCGGACGACGGTGATCACCGAGCCCAACGACAATCCGCTGCGCCGGCTTGCCGGCCGGCTGGGGTTGCCGGTGATCGACCACGATCCCAATGTCGGCGGCCGCTACTCGGTACTGTCGCCGACCGGTCTGCTGCCGGCCCTGATCGCGGGTCTCGACGCCGCCCTGATCCGCGCCGGCGCGTACGAGGCGCTCCATGCGGCGCTCAACGCCGAGGCAAGCAGCGCACTGCCGGCGATCGGAGCTGCGCTCAACGTCGGCCTGGCCGAGCGTCGCGGCGTGTCGCAAACCGTCATGATGCCGTATCTCGACAGACTCGCGCCGTTCGCCCAGTGGTTCTGCCAGCTCTGGGCGGAAAGCCTGGGCAAGCAGGGCAAAGGCACGACCCCGATCCGCGCCCTCGGCACCGTCGACCAGCACAGCCAGCTCCAGCTCTATCTGAGCGGTCCGGCCGACAAGATGTTCACCATCATCATGGGCGAGACGCGCGGGCAAGGTCCCCGCTATCGGCGCGAGATGCTCGGCGACGAGGCGCTCGAATGGCTCGCGGACCACACGATGGGCGATCTCCTGGATGTGTCGCAGCGTGCCACGGCCGAGACCTTGATCCGGCACAATCGGCCGGTACGGATCATTCGCGTGCCGACGCTCGACGAGCGCGCCATGGGCGGTTTGCTCATGCATTTCATGATCGAAACCATCGTCGCCGCCGACCTGTGGGGCGTCGATCCGTTCGACCAGCCGGCGGTCGAGGAAGGCAAGAAGCTGGCGCGGCAATATCTGCGGGAAATGGGCGAGATGCCCGCGATGTCGTCTTAGAGCACCGCCGGGCGCTCGTGGCGCATCCGCGCTCTGCTATACTCCGGGGCATGGCGATTCGGCGTCTCCCGGAAGTCGTGGTCAACCGCATCGCCGCAGGCGAAGTCATCGAGCGGCCTGCGGCGGCGGTCAAGGAACTGGTCGAGAACGCCATCGACGCCGGTGCCTCGCGGATCGACGTCACGCTGGGCGAGGCCGGACGCGCACTCATTGCGGTCGTGGACGACGGCTGCGGGATGAGCCGCGACGAAATCGAGCTCGCGGTCGAACGTCACGCCACATCGAAGCTCCCGGATGACGACCTGCTGCGCATCACGACGCTCGGCTTCCGGGGCGAGGCGCTGCCGTCGATCGGCGCGGTGAGCCGGCTGACGATCACCAGCCGGATCGCCGGGGCCGACGAGGCCTGGTCGCTGACGGTCGAGGGTGGGCGCAAGGCGGCACCCGTTCCCGCCGCCCATCCGAAGGGGACGCGGGTCGAGGTGCGCGACCTGTTCTACGCGACGCCGGCGCGCCTCAAGTTCCTCAAGAGCGACCGCACCGAACTGCAGCAGGCGGTCGACACCCTGCAGCGCCTGGCCATGGCGAACCCGGACGTCTCCTTTCTGTTGACGGCGGACGGCCGGCAGATCCTGCGTCTGCCCGCGGCAACGGGTGACCTGTTCGCCGCCCGGCTCGACCGCATTTCCGCGGTCATCGGACGCGATTTCTTCGACAACGCACTGCCGATCGAGGCGGAGCGCGAAGGCGTGCGCCTGACCGGACATGCCGGCCTGCCCACTTATCACCGCGCGACGGCGCAGTATCAGTACCTGTTCGTTAACGGTCGGCCGGTGCGCGACAAGCTGCTGACCGGTGTGGTGCGTGGCGCCTATGCGGATTTCCTGGCCCGCGATCGACATCCGGTGGTGGCACTCTTCCTCGACCTGCCGCCCGAGATGGTCGACGTGAACGTGCACCCGACGAAGGCCGAGGTCCGGTTCCGCGACTCAGGCCTGATCCGTGGGCTCATCGTCGCCAGCCTCCGGCACGCGCTTGCCGAGGCGGGCCATCGTGCGTCGACAACGGTCGCCGCCAATGCGCTCAGCGCCTTTCGGCCCGAACCGGCCGCGCCGCCTGTTTCGCCGTCATGGCCGCAACCGCGACCGACAACATTGCCGCGCGGCCTGGCCGAAGCGGCGGCCGTCTATCATGCGCCGCTCCCGGACCTGGCGCCGCGGTCGGCACCGGTCGCACACGCCGCCGCGGCCGCGCCTGCACACCAATACCCGCTTGGCGTTGCGCGCGCACAGGTGCACGAGACCTATATCATCGCGCAAACGCAGGACGGAATCGTGATCGTGGACCAGCATGCCGCGCACGAGCGCCTGGTCTACGAGCAGATGAAACAGGCACTCGCGAACGGCGGCATAAAACGTCAGGTCCTGCTGATCCCCGAGGTGGTGGAGCTCGACGAAGCCGCGGTCGCGCGACTTATGCCGCGTCTCAGCGAATTTGCCGAACTCGGCCTCGTGGTCGAGCCGTTTGGCCCGGGCGCCGTGGTCGTGCGCGAAGTGCCTGCCCTTCTTGGCGAGGTCGACGCGGCCGGGTTGATTCGCGACCTGGCCGACGAGCTCGCAGAAATCGGCACGGCGCTCTCGCTCAAGGAGCGCCTGGGCGAAGTGTGCGGCACGATGGCCTGCCACGGCAGTGTCCGTGCCGGCCGCCGGCTCTCGGCGGAGGAGATGAACGCGCTCCTGCGCCAGATGGAAGCGACGCCGCATTCCGGCCAGTGCAATCACGGCCGGCCGACTTATGTCGAACTGAAACTGGCCGACATCGAGAAATTGTTCGGCCGCCGCTGAGCAAGGGGCACAACGGCCAAGCCGCAACCGTCTTCAGGACGGCAACGGAACGGACGTGACCGGACCGCGGTTGTAGGTCTCGGGGTTTGACGAAGGTGCGGCCATGCCGGTTGGGGTGCAGGTCCCCGGAACGAGCGCGTTCCATGGCAAGTCGACGTCGTTCTGGAACGACACGACGGCACGTACGGATTATCCGCCGCTCGACGGCGACCTGACGGTCGATGTCGCGATCGTCGGGGCCGGCATCGCCGGAATCACGGCGGCGGTCCTGCTGCACCGCGCCGGGCGTTCCGTGGCGCTGATCGAGGCCCGGCGGGTCGCGGAGCAGGTGACGGGACGCACGACGGCGAAAATCACGTCCCAGCACAACCTGATCTACGCCAGGTTGATCCGGAATTACGGCGCGCAAGCGGCACGGCTCTACGCGGAATCCAATCAGGCGGCGCTCGAGCGCATCGCGGCCTTCGTGGCGGAATACGGCATCGATTGCGATTTCGAACGCCAGCCGGCCTATCTGTACACGACCCGGTTCGACCGGCTGCGCGACATCGAGGACGAGGTCCGTGCGGCGCGCCAGGTCGGTCTGCCCGCCTTCTTCGTGTGGAACATCGGCCTGCCCTTCCGCATTGCCGGCGCCATCCGCTTCGACGACCAGGCGCAATTTCACCCGCGGAAATATCTTCTTGGTCTGCTGCGCGAACTCGACGGCACGAATGCACGCATCTTCGAGCAGACACGCGTCCTCGACGTCGAGGAAGGCCGCCCCTGTCGCGTATCGACGGAGCGTGGCGAGGTCAGCGCGCAGCACGTCATTATCGCGACCAATCTGCCGGTCATCGATCCCGGCGGATTCTTCAGTCGCGCCTACCCGCGCGCGCATGTCGCGCTGGCGGCACGGATCGACCCGACGGCCGCGCCCGCGGGCATGTTTCTGTCGATCGACAGCCCGAGCCGTTCCATCCGTACCGCGCCGGCGCCCGACGGCGGCCGCGTCCTGATCGCCATCGGTGAAAGCTTCAGGCCCGGCAGCGTCGATACCGAGGCGAAGTACCGCGACCTCGAGGCCTACGTGCAGCGCCACTTCCGCGTGAATGCCATCGACTACCGATGGACCAACGAGGACTACGATCCGGTCGACGATCTTTATTACATCGGCCGCATGGCGCCGCTGTCCCGTGCCGTGCACGTGGCGACCGGATTCAAGTCGTGGGGCATGACGGGCGGCACGCTGGCGGCAATGATTCTCAGCGACCAGATCCTCGGACGGCGCAATCCCTGGGCGCGGCTCTACAACCCCAACCGGATGCGGCAGGCACGGCGCGTCGGGCGCTTCATGCGGGAGAACGCGAACGTCGCCCGCAAATGGATCGCCGAGCAGGTCGGGGCCGGCGTACGCCGCCGGGCCGCCGATCTCGAGCCGGGCGAAGCCGCGGTTCTCGACGGCGCGGATGGCAAGGTCGCCGCATACAAGGACCGGGACGGAACCGTCCATGCCGTCTCCGCCATCTGCACGCATATGGGCTGCGTCGTCGGCTGGAATGCGGTGGATCGCACCTGGGACTGTCCGTGCCACGGTTCACGCTTCGACGACAAGGGTGAGGTCCTGGGCGGACCTGCCGTCAAGCCGCTGGCGCCGGTATCGGCGCCATGATGCCGGCCGCACCGCCTCCTTCGAGGTAGGCCGCAGCCAATCGGATAGGTTGCGTCAAAGCCGGCGCTTTGAGCCAATGGTTGCACCGGAACCACCGGAGGGACCATGGCCAAGGATACCGCGTCGACGGATCTTGGCGCCGATACACCGAACCCGGATGCTGCAACCGTGCCTGAGCCGATCGTTCAACGGAAACGCCAAGCGAAAAACACCGGACTCGGATTCCTCATCCTGCTGGGGCTCGCCGTCCTCGGCGCATTGTTCCTGATCAGCGAGATCGGCGAGCTCATCCGGTTCGGCGGCCGCTAGGGTGCGTCTCGCCCGTCAGACCGCCCGGCGCGCACGCAGGGCGGCCGTCAGCGTACCGTCGTCGAGGTAGTCCAGTTCACCCCCGACGGGAACGCCGTGCGCGAGGCGTGTCACCGTCGCCGGCGTGCCGCTGAGCCGGTCGGTGATGTAATGCGCCGTCGTCTGCCCCTCGACCGTCGCGTTCGTCGCCAGAATCACCTCGCGCGCATCGCGCGCGCGCTCGACGAGCTTCGCGACGTTGAGGTCCTCGGGCCCGACGCCTTCGAGGGCGGAGAGCACGCCGCCCAGCACGTGGTATCTGCCCTTGAATGCGCCGGAACGTTCGATCGCCCACAGATCGCCGACCTCCTCCACCACGCAGATGAGGGCGGGATCGCGCTTCGGGTCGGAACAGATCGAACACGGATCGATCGTATCGAGATTGCCGCAGATCGAGCAGGTCTTGATGCTCTCGGCCGCTGCCTTGAGCGCGTCCGCCAGCGGCAGCAGCACCGTGTCGCGACGCTTCAGCATGTGCAGCGCCGCCCGCCGCGCGGAGCGCGGCCCGAGGCCCGGGAGACGCGCCAGCAGCTTGATGAGATTCTCGATTTCGGGGCCGGTCATGGGACTCGCGGCGATGGGCTTTCAGCTGTCTGCCGACTGCCGATGGCTGATGACTGAAGGCCGAGGGCCGACCGTTAGAACGGCAGCTTGAATCCGCCCGGCAGGTTGAGGCCGCCGGTCAGCTTCTGCATTTCCTCCGCGGCGACCGCCTCGACCTTGCCGCGCGCGTCGTTGATCGCGGCGACGACCAGATCCTCGAGCATCTCGACGTCGTTGGGATCGACGATCGACTTGTCGATCTTGACGCGCTTGATCTCGCCCTTGCCCGTCACGGTCGCCTGCACCATGCCGCCGCCGGCAGCACCCGTGATTTCGAGCTGCGCCAGGCGCTCCTGCATCTCGGCCATCTTGGCCTGCATCTGCTGCGCCTGCTTCATCAGGTTGCCGAGATTCTTCATCAAAGTTCCTCCGCCTCGTTGGAATCGGCCGCCTCATCCGTTGCCGAATCGAACGCGGCATCGGCCTCGCTGGTACCGACGGGCTCCTTGCCGCCGCGCACCGCCTCGATTGCTGCGCCCGGGAACGCGGCGAGCACGGCCGCGACGAGCGGATGCCGCGCCGCCGCCGCCTTCTGGGCGGCGATCCGCGCTGCCGCCTGTTCGACCAGGGTCGGCTGCCCCGGCTCGCTCGACAGCACGACCATCCAGCGCCGGCCCGTCCAGCGCTCGAGAAGTGCCATCAGCTTCGACGCGAAATCCCGCGGCGTATCCGGCGCGCGGATCTCCATCCGGCCGGGCTCGAAACGGACGAGATGAACGTTGTTGACGAGCAGGCCGTGCAGAATTCCTTCGCGCTTCGCCGCGAACAGATCCACGACCTCGACAAAGCTCTTCGGATCGGGCCGCGTGGCTTCGGCCGTCGGCGGCGGCGGCGTGCTGGGTACCGGCGCCGGGGTCGGCTCGACAAGTCGGGCCTGTGCCGCGCCGTTCCCACCGCCGCGCACAAGCGGCGCCGCTGCAGCCGGACGCGCATCCGGTGCCAGCCCCGGCGAGGTCGCCGTCGCCCCGGTCTTGAGCGACTGTATCATCTCCGCGGGCGACGGCAGCTCGGCCGCATAGGCAAGGCGCACGATGATCATTTCGGCCGCGGCGAGCGGGACCGGCGCGGTCTGCGCCTCGCCAAGCCCCTTCAGCAGCATCTGCCAGGTCCGCGTGAGCACGGCGACGCCGAGCGCGGCCGCCAGCTCGCGGCCGCGCGCGCGCTCGGCCTCGGGCACGCTCATGTCGTCGGCGAGCTCCGGCGCGATCTTGAGGCGCGTGAGCCAGTGCGTGAGTTCGAGCAGATCCTGCAGGACGACGATGGGATCGGCGCCGGCCCGATAGAGGTCGCGCAGCAGTTTCAGCGCCGCCGGCGTTGCGCCGCTCATCACGGCCTGGAACAGGTCGAAGATCTGCGTGCGATCGGCAAGCCCCAGCAGCTCGCGGATCTGCGCCTCGTCGACCTTGCCGTCGGCATGCGCCAGCGCGCGGTCGAGGAGCGAAAGGCCGTCGCGCACCGAGCCGTCGGCAGCGCGCGCGAGCAGCGCCGCGGCGCCCGCGGAGATCTCCCGTCCCTCCTTCTCGGCGATGCCGGCGAGATGGCGTGCCAGCGTCGCCTGCTCGACCCGGCGCAGATCGAAGCGTTGGCAGCGCGACAGCACCGTGATCGGCACCTTGCGAATCTCGGTCGTCGCGAAGACGAATTTGACGTGCTCGGGCGGCTCCTCGAGCGTCTTCAACAGGGCGTTGAAGGCGTTCTTCGAGAGCATGTGCACTTCGTCGACGATGTAGACCTTGTAGCGCGCCGAGACCGGGCGATAGCGGACACCGTCGATGAGCTCGCGAATGTCGTCGACGCCGGTACGGCTCGCGGCGTCCATCTCGATCACGTCCATATGGCGATCCTCGGCGATCGCCACGCAGTGCTCGCACACGCCGCAGGGATCGACCGTCGGCCCGCCCTTCCCGTCGACGCCGACGCAGTTGAGCACGCGCGCAATGATACGCGCCGTCGTCGTCTTGCCGACGCCCCGCACTCCGGTCAGCACGAAGGCATGCGCGAGCCGGCCGGCCGCGATCGCGTTCGACAGGGTGCGCACCATCGCCTCCTGGCCGATCAGGTCGGCGAAGCGCGACGGGCGGTATTTGCGCGCCAGCACGCGGTACGGAGCGGTGGGCTGGGCGTCTGTCATGCGGCGCGGGCAAGAATGGAAGGGGTGGGAGGCTGAACCATGACCCGGACCGGGACTCGTTACGGCTGCTTCCTCTCGGACCTGGCCGGGTTGGCGAGGGATCCGTCCACGGCCAACCTCCCGGCACACTATATCAGGTTTCGCCGCCCGAAGGGCAACCCCCAGGGCGGCCGCAAAACACGGAAGAATTTCAAGATTGTGGCTGCGCCATTGCCGAGAATCGCGCCGCCGGGCATAAACCTCGCCGATGAGATCGCCCAATTTCTATGCCGGCCTCGAGCTTGACCGATGGTCGGAGCGGCGTCGTGACGAGACCTGGCTCGCCGCCCGACTGGCGGCGCGAGAGACGCGAATCGTGCCGGTCTGGCGCACGAAGAACCTCGTGTGCGAGGGCGCCGCACCCCGGGCGGTCTTCCTCGAGGTCGACCAATGTGCCGCCGTGATGCGCGATCCGATCTTCCTGGGCGAGGGGGCCGGCGCCACGTACTTCGCCGTCGATCTGTCGTCGCTCGACGAGCCGGCGCTCGCGTCCTTCGTCAACGGCCAGGGCAACTTCGTCGACCTGCGGGCGGTCGGCGCGCTGATCGATCGTCAGCACGGCGCACTGCTCGCCTATGCGCGCGGCCTCGTCCACTGGCATGCCCGGCATCGCTTCTGCAGCGTGTGCGGGGCGCCGACGCAGAGCGCCGTCGGCGGGCATGTGCGCAAATGCACGGATGCCGCCTGCGGCGCCGACCACTTTCCGCGCACCGACCCCGCCGTCATCATGCTGGTTACCGACGGGGATCGGTGTCTCCTCGCCCGGCAGAAGCAGTGGCCGCAGCGCATGTTCTCGACGCTTGCCGGTTTCGTCGAGCCGGGCGAGAGCCTCGAAGACGCGGTCGCGCGCGAGGTGCGCGAGGAAGCCGGTATCGAGGTCACCGACATCCACTACCACTCGTCGCAGCCCTGGCCTTTCCCCTCGTCGCTGATGCTGGGATTCATCGCCCGCGCCGCCACCACCGAACTCCGCATCGACCGGGATGAGCTCGAGGACGGCGGCTGGTTCACGCGCGAATTCCTGCGTCAGTCGCACGACCCGGAAGTGTTCCGGCTGCCGCGACCCGACTCGATCGCCCGCCGCCTGATTCAGGACTGGCTCGACGACGCATAGCGCACGAATCCGGCCCGAAAGGCCGGTTTCGCTGCGGCGGCAGCGGAACCGACGGCGCGTCTGACCGTTGGCTTCCCGGGCTTTCGAACCGAGGAGCACGCGCTGATGGACATCTATCAGGTGATCAAACAGGACCATGACCGGATGAGGGCCATGCTCGAGGAGCTGTGCGCGACCGAGAATGGCGACGCGGCGCGGCGTGAAGAACTTTTCGTCCCGTTCAAGAATGAGCTGCTGATGCATCAGCACGTCGAGGAGGCCGTCGTCTATCATCGCCTGAAGGAAATCGAAGAGACGCGTGCCGAGGCGCTCGAGGCCATCAACGAGCATCACCTCGCCGACGTGCTGGCCGAGGAGCTGGCGATCATGCCGAAGGACAGCGACGAGTGGTTCGCGAAATTCGGCGTCCTGCGCGAACTGATCGAGCATCACATGAAAGAGGAAGAGGGCGAGTTCTTCGCAGCGGCGCGCAAGGTGATCGACGCGCCCCTCGCGCGCGAGATGGCCGAGCAGATGCGCGAGAAGAAGGAGGCGGGCCTGGCGGCCCTGCAGCCGATCGGCTGAACCCGCGCATCGGCGGTTCCGCGCCCCATTCCTGCCCCGAGGCCTGCATGACCGGCACGGCGGCCCCGGTCCCGACAGCACCGGCGCCGTCGTCATTGCGGCGCGTGCCGGCCGGCGCATGGATCGCCGCACGACAGGCCGGAATGTCGGCCGACGCTATCGCGTCTCTGCGGCGAGAATCGGGCAGGTAAGGGGCAGGCCGGCGAAATATGCCGGCGCCGCCCGGGACCGTATCGAAACCCTTACACTCCGCCCCCGGCCCATGCCATCCTCCGCCCGGCTTCGGGAGTTGCAGGGTGCAACGGGACAACGATCAGCATCCGGTCGTTCGGTTCGAAAGCGTGGGATTGCGCTACGGCCTCGGGCCCGAGATCCTGCGCGACATCACGCTCGCGCTCGAGCCCGGCTCGTTCCACTTCCTGACCGGCGCCTCGGGCGCAGGCAAATCGTCGCTCCTGCGGCTCATGTATCTTGCCCAGCTGCCGACGCGCGGCCGGCTCACGGTATTCGGCCGGAACGTCGCCACGACGCCGCGGCATGAGCTGCCGGCCCTCAGGCGGCGCATCGGCGTCGTGTTCCAGGATTTCCGGCTTCTCGATCACCTCTCGGCCGTGGACAACGTCGCGCTGCCGCTGCGGCTTGCCGGCGCCGACGAGGACCAGATCCGAACCCATGTCGTGGAGCTTCTGACCTGGGTCGGGCTCGGCGACCAGCTCCATGCCAAGCCCATAACGCTTTCAGGCGGACAGAAACAGCGCGTCGCCATTGCCCGTGCCGTGATTACCCGCCCGCGCCTGCTGCTCGCCGACGAGCCGACCGGGAACGTCGACGACCAGATCGCCGTCAGGCTTCTCTACCTGTTCGAAGAGCTGCACAAGATGGGGACGACCGTCGTCATCGCGACGCACAACGCGGCACTCGTCTCGCGCTTCGGCTATCCGGAGCTGCGCCTCGAGGGCGGCACCCTCACGCGGCTCGAGCGGCGCGGGGCCGCATGAGCAGCCGGCGGATCATGGATATCGCGCGGCTGCGGCGGCGGCCACGTCCGCGACCTTGGGGGCGCACCGATCTGGCGCTCGCGACCGGCGAAGGGCGCACCTATCTGCCGTGGGTGATCGGCATCATGTCGTTTCTGGCCGCACTCGCGCTTGCCGCCGCCCTTGCGGTGTCGTCGACGGCAAACCGCTGGACCTTGGGTCTCACCGGCACCTGGACGGTGGAGATCGCCGCCGATACGGCCGGCGGCGACGGCGACGCGATGGACCGGCTCGCAACCGTCCTCGACATACTGCGCAACACGCCGGGCGTCGTGCAGGCCGAGCCGGTCGACCGCGAGCAGCTCACGCGCATGATCGAGCCATGGCTCGGCCCCGGTGCCAGCGCGCCGGACCTGCCGCTGCCACAGCTCGTCGACGTGCGTCTCGCGCCGGACGCGCGCATCGACCGCGCGGCGCTCGTCCAGCGACTCGCTGCCGTGCCCGGCGTGACGATCGACGACCATCACGGCTGGGTCCAGGGGCTGGTGCGGCTTGCCCATCTCGCGGTGCTGTTCGCACTCGTCGTCGTCGTCCTCGTCGGCCTCGCCGCATCGGGAACCGTCGTGTTCGCGACCCGCGCCGGCCTTGCGGCCCATCAGGACGCCATCGAGATCCTTCATCTGATGGGCGCGCATGATTCCCATGTCGCGCGGCAATTCGCCCGCATGGTCCTGCGGCGCAGCGCGATCGGCGCCGTTCTGGGCGTGATTGCGGCCGTCGCCACGTTCTACGGCCTCGCCTGGGCCGCGCGGACGATCGCGCCGTCGATCCTGCCGACGCTCCGGCTCGGCGCGCTCGACTGGGTGGCGATCGCGGCGCTGCCGTTGGCCGCGTCGGCCGTCGCGGCGCTCACCGCGTGGCAGACCGTCATGCGCACGCTGCGCAAGATGCTGTGAGGCGGCGATGCGGCTCGTCCTGATGGATCGCGACGGCGTTCTCAACGAGGACCGCCCGGACTTCGTCAAGCATCCGGGCGAGCTGGTGCTGATCCCGGGCGCGGCGGAAGCGGTCGCCCGCCTCAACCGCGCCGGCATCAAGGTCGCCATCTGCACCAACCAGTCGTGCATCGGCCGCGGCATCGTTCGGCCGGACATGCTCGAACAGATCCATGCCCAGCTGCGCGAACGGCTCGCGCGCGCCGGCGCCCATATCGACGCGATCTTCGTGTGCCCGCATGCGCCATGGGAACGATGCGCCTGCCGCAAGCCGGCGCCCGGGATGCTGCGCGAGGCGCTGCGCCGCTTCGCGGCCGATACTGCCGAGGCGGTGATGATCGGCGACACGCGCCGCGACATGGAAGCCGCGGCCGCAATCGGCTGCGCGCGCCATCTCGTCCGCACCGGCCAGGGCGCACGGACCCAGGCGGACGGACTGCCGCGCGAAGTTCTTCCCGTCGCGGTCCACGACGATCTCGCCGCCGCCGTCGCGGCACTGCTGGACGGGCGATGAGACGGCGGCGCACTACCCGTGCGGCATGGCGCATCGCGGCCGTCGCCGTGTCGGCGGCGGTGGGCGCCTATCTTGCCGGGCTCGTCTGGTTTGCGGAGGCGATCCCCCGCGCCGGCAACGATGCCGGCGAGGCCACCGACGCGATCGTCGTTCTCACCGGCGGCAAGCTGCGGCTCGAGGAAGGGCTGCTTCTGCTCGCTGAGGGACGCGCCAAGAAGCTGCTGGTCTCCGGCGTCAATCGCGGCGTCGAGCTCAACGAGCTCCTGCGCGTCGCCGGTCAGCCGCCGGCGGAGATTCTCTGCTGCATCGAACTGGGCTATGAGGCCGACAACACGGCGGGCAACGCGTTCGAGACCCGCGCCTGGATGGAACGCGAGAACTTCCATTCGCTTCGCCTCGTGACTTCGAACTATCACATGCGACGCAGCCTGCTCGAGTTCCGCCGGGCGATGCCGCACATGCGCATCGTGCCCCATCCCGTGTTTCCGGAAGGCTTCAAGCGCGAGAACTGGTGGCAGTGGCCGGGCACGCTGGCCCTGATCGCGTCGGAATATCACAAATATCTGGCGTCCCTCGCCCGCGTCTGGTTCGAGCGCGCGGTCGAGACGGTGAAGACCCCATGATCCTGCTGCGCTCGGCACTGTTCAACGTGCTCTTCTTCGCCTGGACGGCGCTCGCCCTCGTTCTTGCCCTGCCGCTGGTCCTCGTGCCGCGCGCCGTTCTGATGCGCGTCGCGCGGCTTTGGGCGGCGAGCGTCGCGTGGATGCTGCGCGTCGTCGTCGGTCTGCGCTTCGAGCTGCGCGGCGATGCGGATCTGCTCCGCCGTCCGGTGATCGTCGCCGCCAAGCACCAGTCCGCATGGGATACGTTCATCTTCTATCTGCTCGCGCGCGATCCGGCCTACGTGATGAAGAAGGAGCTGATGGCGATCCCGCTCTACGGCTGGCTCGCGCGCAAGCAGCGCATGATCCCGGTCGACCGGCGAGGCGGCGCAACCGCGCTGCGCCGGTTGCTGCGTGCCGCCGAGGACGCCATCGCGGCGGGCCGCCAAGTGGTCATCTTCCCGCAAGGCACGCGTGTGCGGCCGGGCGCGGCGGCACCCTACCAGCCGGGCATCGCCGCGCTCTACGGCAAGCTGAACAGCCCCGTCGTGCCGGTGGCGCTCGACTCGGGCCGCTTCTGGCCGCGCCGCAGTTTCCGCAAGCGCCCCGGCACCATCGTCGTCGAGGTGCTGGAGCCGATCGCGCCGGGCCTGCCGAAGCCCGCCTTCATGGCGGAGCTGGAACGGCGCATCGAGACGGCAACGCGGCGGCTCGAAAGCGACCCGACGCGCGGCCAGCCGGCCGTGGATAGATCCGGCTGACGGCAACCACCGGTAGATCGACCGTCACCCCTGGAAACCGGGGACAGGCGTTAAATGGTGCGGCCGTCGCTGGGTTGACGGCGACCGGCGCGCGGAAACATAACCAGAACGCCCGCGTTGACCCGACAGGCATCGCGCCATAAACTTTTTTGTTTCCCATCAACCGGATGTCTGTCCCGCGCCATGAAGCCGGTCGCTGCGATCTCCCAGCAGATCTGGGACATGAAGTACCGCCTGAAGGGCGCCGACGGCACGCCGATCGACCGGACGATCGAGGACACATGGCGGCGCGTCGCCAATGCCCTCGCCGCGCCCGAAAAGGATCCCGAATTGTGGGCCGGGCGCTTCGCCTCGGCACTCGCCGACTTCAAGGTCCTGCCGGCGGGGCGCATCGTCGCCGGCGCCGGGACGGAGCGCAGCGTCACCCTGTTCAACTGCTTCGTCATGGGCGCGATCCCCGACGACATGGGCGGCATCTTCGCGCATCTGCGCGAGGCGGCTCTCACGCTGCAGCAGGGCGGCGGCATCGGCTACGATTTCTCGACGCTGCGGCCGAAGGGCGCGCCCGTGCGCGGCGTGGGCGCGGACGCTTCCGGGCCGCTGTCCTTCATGGACGTGTGGGACGCGATGTGCCGGACCATCATGTCGGCCGGCTATCGCCGCGGCGCCATGATGGCGACGCTCGCCTGCGACCATCCGGATATCGAGGCGTTCATCGAGGCCAAGCGCGAGCCTGGCCGGTTGCGCATGTTCAACCTCTCCGTCCTCGTGAGCGATGCCTTCATGCAGGCGGTCAAGGAGGACGCGCCGTGGGAGCTGCGCTTCGAGGGCGTGCTGTTCAAGACCGTCCGTGCCCGCGATCTGTGGGCCCGGATCATGCGCGCGACCTACGCCTACGCCGAACCCGGCGTCATCTTCATCGACCGCGTCAATCGGCGTAACAATCTCTGGTACGCCGAAACCATCCGCGCGACGAATCCGTGCGGCGAGCAGCCGCTGCCGCCCTATGGCGCCTGTCTGCTGGGCTCGATCAATCTCGCCGCGCTGATCCGCGACCCGTTCACCGACCGGGCACGGCTGGACGAGGCGGAGTTCGACCGGCTGGTGCCGCTCGCCGTGCGCATGTTGGACAACGCCATCGACGTGTCGCGCTTCCCCTTGCCGGCACAGCAGGCGGAGGCGAAGGCGAAGCGACGCATCGGCCTGGGCGTCACCGGGCTCGCCGACGCGCTCATCATGTGCCGCGCCCGCTACGCAAGCGAGCGGGCGATGGCGTTGACCGAATCGTGGATGCGGCGGCTGCAGCGGCTTGCCTATCTCGCCTCGATCGAGCTCGCGAAGGAGAAAGGCCCGTTCCCGCTGTTCGATCGCGACAAGTTTCTCGCCGGAGAGAACATCGCGACTCTCGACGTCGACATCCGGCAGTCGATCGCCGCGCACGGCATCCGCAACGCCCTGCTCACCTCCATCGCGCCGACGGGCACGATCTCGATATTTGCCGACAACGTGTCGTCGGGGCTCGAGCCGGTGTTCAGCTTCAGCTACACGCGCAGCATCCTCATGCCCGACGGCACCCGCCGGACCGAGGAGGTCAGCGATTACGCCTATCGTCTGTATCGGCGCCTGTTCGGTGAGGAAGCCGCACTTCCCGACTACTTCGTCGACGCACAGCGCCTGTCGCCGGGTGACCACGTGATCATGCAGGCGGCCGTGCAGAAATACATCGACGCGTCGATCTCGAAGACGATCAACTGCCCCGAGGACATATCGTTCGAGGCGTTCAAGGACGTGTACATGCAGGCCTACGAGCTGGGCTGCAAGGGCTGCACGACCTACCGCCCCAATCCGGTCACCGGCGCGGTCCTTGCCGTGAAGGCCGAGGACCGCACCACGCCCGCGCCGGCGCAGCCGTCGCTGCCGCTGACGCGGCCGACGCCGAAACCGGCCGATCAGTTCGAAGCGGGCGGCGTCATCCACATGACGCAGCCGCTCGATCGTCCGGAGGCATTGCCGGGCAAGACCTACAAGGTCAAATGGCCGGACAGCGAGCATGCGATCTACATCACCATCAACGACATCGTCGTCGATGGTCGCCGCCGTCCGTTCGAGGTCTTCATCAACTCCAAGAACATGGAGCACTACGCCTGGACGGTCGCGCTCACGCGCATGATCTCGGCGGTGTTCCGCCGCGGCGGCGACGTGTCGTTCGTCGTCGACGAACTCAAGGCCGTCTTCGATCCGCGCGGCGGTCAATGGATGGGCGGGCGCTATATTCCCTCGCTCCTCGCCGCGATCGGCGAGGTGATCGAGCGGCACATGATCGACATCGGCTTCCTCCAGGCAGGTCGCCTCGATCCGGATGCCGGTGCCGCCGGCGCGTTGCTCGCCGCGGCGGAAGGCGCCGACCGGCCGCAGATCGCGACGGCGGCCGCCTATGTGCGCCAGTGCCCGAAATGCGGCAGCCCCTCGCTGCGGCGCCAGGAAGGGTGCGATACATGCGCAAGCTGCGGCTACAGCAAGTGCTATTAGCCCGTCGATTTTCCGGATCGCGGCGAGGCCTGCGGCCGGAGCCTGCACGACACGTACCGCCGCGCCCAAACGGCGTAACCTGATTCAAGCGGAGTCGGCCGTAAGCAGCTGCGGCAGGCGCCATCGCGCGCACGTCGGGCGCGCCGTGCCGGCCGCGAGCGCCGAAGATGCCGCGACTTCAGCTGTCTCGGGCCCGGCGCGACGCTGCAGACACGGTCCGGCGCCCGATCACCTCAGCTGCGCCGATCCGCGCCGGTTGCTGGCGGCCTCCGCATCGTTCGCGGGCTGCGCACGGTTTCGATACTGCTCGATCAAACTGTCGGCCAGGACCCGATTGCCGAGGGCGCTGTAGTGGATGTCGCCCGATATGAACAGGTCCTTCAGAAAATCGGGATGCTCCCGCTTGTAACGGAAGAAGGCCGGGAAATGGTCGAAAAAACTGCGGCATTTTCCGCCGCACCACTCGCGCCAGATCTTCACCTGGCGGGAATCCTCGTCGTCATAGAGAAGCTGGTGCGGCCAGGGATATACGCCGACCGACAGCGCGACGCCGCGTTCGGCAAGCATCCGGTAGAGACGATCCATCTGCTCCCGGGCCTTGCGGATTCCGCCTTCGATGCCGGGCCATCCGAAACATGGCGTGTTCTCGTCATAGGTCCAGCTCGCGCGCACGTCGGAATTGCGGCGATATGCGGCACCCGGCTGTGCGGCATCCGCCACAGTCGCCGCATCGTTCGATGGGTCCCGCGCCGAGATCCGCCAACGCTTCTTCAGGGTCTGATAAAAGAAGTTCGGGATGTATAACGTCTCCTTGAGCGCCTCCTTCCACCACACCTTCGGGGCGGGCTCGCCGGACGGACAGACCCCGTACCCGCACGACTGCAGGTTCCGCATCCGCAGCACCGCGTGTTCGTCGTAGCAGTATCCGACCGCCTCGTCCCGCACGTCGGAAATGTCGATGTAGACGAAGACCTCATCGAACTTGAGGCCAAGACCGATGAGATACTTCAACTTCTCGTAATATGCGGATGGCGCATAGGACACGACCCCGGCATTCAGGACGTCGAGGTCCGGAAACGTGCGGGCAAACCTGCCGACGAAAGTCTGCTCGTAAGGCTGACCGACTCCTTCCGTGAAGGAGTCGCCGATGAAGACGATGCGCCTGCGATCGGCTGCCATCGGCACCGTACGCGCCGCGCCGTCCTTGAAGCCCAGGGAATTGGTGACGACGCGATAGCGCTGGTCCCCCCAGACGTCATAGCCGTCGAAATAGGGACGGAGCGTGTGGTGAAAGACGCGATCCGGGATCCGCAATGCCGTCCCGAACAGCGGATTGCGGTCCGGGGACACGAGATGAAGCGCGATCTCGGCAAGGGCATACATGCCGAACAGGACGACGACGTTGATGAATGCGACTCTCAGGAACTGGCGCGTTCTCGCGCCTGTCGGTGAAGGCATATGACGACCTGATCGAGCTCGAACTTGTCCTCGTAGTCGCGCTTCAGCCGGGAATGCCGATCCTGCTCGCGCAAACAACAGCTGCCGGCCACGAGAGCGTCGATCTCTGTCCCCACGAAGCAGCCGAACGCGTCTTCGGGCGTGCAGGCAACGGGTTCGCCGCGCACATTGGGACTCGCATTCATCAGCGCCGGGCGACAGGTTCGCGCCTCGAACGCCGAACGGAAGGCGTGACAGCGCGGATTGATCTCACGATGGACCGTCTGGATGCGCGCCGGACAATCGACATGAGTCACGACGGGGATATCCGAGCGCGGCCCCGATTGCACTCTCGGGCGGATGCGCCGGCTCGCATTACTGTGCCCCGATGGCACCGGCGATGCACATGACGCAAAACGGGTAATGCAGACGAGACGCCGCGCCATCAATCAAGGCGGCCTGCCTGCCTGATGCACGGGCTGGCGCTGTCTCCGGCGCTCGCTTTTCGTGAACGTCGACTCATCGGAAACCAGGATCGGACGTACGGCTCGCCCCGATCAAAAGCCAGGCGCACCCGTCAAAATTTGCCGGGCCGGTGTATCGGCCAGGAACTGCCGAAGGTCACCGACCGAATGAGGTCGGTCGCCGCGTCGGCCCTGCATGCGTCTGCATGTGGTCAAACCCGAGCGACGGCATTCTTGGCGAGTGCAAGGCGGCAGGCTGCGCGCTCGTCGTGTGCAATGCGCCTGCCGTGTTTTGATATCGGGCAAATTCCCGACACGTCGGAACATGCGATCGGGCGCCCGCCCTTTTCTTCCAGGTTAGACCTAAAGACTCCTGCTTGCGCGCGGGGAATCGGCCGAAGATGGCGCGCGCAAGGTGGCAACAAATGGAAAATTGATACCGCGATGGTGCCGTCGAGCCATGCAGCGCTGCGTGCGGCTCTCGGGTCGTGGCGAATGGTACTCGCCATCTTCGCCGCAGCGCTCCTGTTGTGCTGGCCGGCTTTCTATAACGGTTACCCACTGGTCTACGACGATTCGGCGTCTTACCTCGATACGATCGACCCGAGAAAAGCCATCTGGGCACGACCGATCTTCTACACGCTGTTCCTGCGCCCGTTTCATCTGCACACATGGCTCTGGCCGGCCATCTTCGTCCAGTCGCTGATTCTGGCGCACCTGATCTACGTCATGGCCCGGGTGACGAGCGACCGGCTTACGCCCGAGGGCTACCTGCTGCTGATGTTCGTGCCGGCGCTGACGATACTGCCGTGGCTCACCAGCATGATCATGCCGCACGCATTCACGGGCGTGGTCGTGCTCGGCCTGTTCCTGCTTGGATTCGCGCCGGATCGGCTCGGCCCGGTCGAGAAATGGTATGTCGCCCTGCTGACCGCCGGGGCGATCACCACCCATATGTCCCATCTTGGCCTGGCGATCGGACTTCTGTTCACGATCCTGATGTTGCGTACATGGCTGCGATGGGACCGGCGGCCCCGGCGCGCGTCGGCGGCAATGCTTGCGTTCCCGGTCGCGGCCGCGCTCCTGGCGCAGGTGGCGGTCAACTCCTATGCGCGCGGCACGCTCTCTGTCGCGCCGGCGACGTCGATCTTCCTGCTCGCGCGCTTCATCGCGGATGGGTCGGCCGTCCGCTACCTGCACGACACCTGCCCTGAGCGGAAGTTCATTCTGTGCGCCTATCTCGACGAGCTGCCGGCAAATGCGGACGAATTCCTGTGGCCGCGTGACGGTGTGTTTCGCCGCGCCGGCGGTGCGCCGGTGCTGCAGGACGAGGCCCGCGAAATCGTCATCGGCACGTTGCGCACCTATCCGGGATGGCAGCTCGCGCGCACGGCCGAAAACGTGATGCGCCAGCTCGTCGACCTTCGGATCGACAGCATAATGCCGGCGGAGAATCCGACCCGGATTCAACACTATCCGATCAGGCGGTATATCCAGCGCTTCTTTTCCGGCGCGTACGAGGACTATCTCGCCTCGCGGCAGAGTACCGGCCGGTTGCCGACGGCGGGCCTCGACACGGCGCACGGCATCTTGACCGTCGTAAGCCTCGCCGCCGGCCTGTTCCTGACGATCCGGTTCATTAGCCGCGGCAGCACGATCATGATTGCCTTGCCGCTCGTGATCGCCGCGGCGTTGCTCATCAACGCGACCGTCACCGCAAGCGTGTCCGGGGTGTTCGGCCATTATCAGGGACGACTGGCCTGGCTCGTCACGCTTTACGCCGCGCTCGGGGGGACTGCGTCTCATGCGTGACGCGCCTGACGCCCTCGCCGTCGGCCGATACGCCCGCCGCGCAACCTCTTAGCCGAAGTGCCGCGATCCAACGCGTGCCGGGCTGAATATCCTTATCCGGGCACGGTCTCCTTCCGCCCGGATGCGATCGTGCGACAGGGTTAGCCCGTCTGCCGCTTGGACCTGCGCGCGCCCGGCCGTTTTCGCAAGCACGGTTTGGCGCCGCCTTCTGTTCAATAGCGTATAGATGGAGACCGGCTTGAGCGGGCGCGCGGTCGGGCAGACATGCGGGAGCAGCCGCATTGCGCGGGATGCAGCGCAACAGGCCGGTCGAACGGGCATCAGCTTTGCATATCGCGGTCGTCGTTCCTGTATTCAGGGACTGGCCCTCATTCGCGCAACTGCTCGACCGGCTCGAGCGTGCGCTTGCGGGCGAGGCCGTGTCCTTGAGCGTCGTCGCGGTCAACGACTCGCCGGAAGCCGAGACCGCGTTCCGATTCACGCCGCCACCAGGGCCCGGCGCGATTGCGCGGGTCGAGATCCTGCATCTGACCCGCAACCTGGGTCATCAGCGTGCGATCGCCGTCGGTCTCGCCTATGTCGAAGCCACGCTCGAATGCGATGGCGTTGCGGTCATGGATGCCGACGGCGAGGACCGGCCCGAGGATCTCGGCCGTCTGATCCGCGCGGCGCGCGCCGATCCCGGCGCGATCGTCGTCGCCGAGCGCCGGCGCCGCTCGGAGGGAGTGCTGTTCCGGTGCTGCTACCGGCTGTACAAGCGGGCGTTTCGGCTGTTGACCGGGCAAACGGTCGATTTCGGCAATTTCTGCCTGATCCCGCGCCGCTTCCTCATCCACCTCGTGTCGATGAGCGAGATCTGGAGCAACTTTCCGGCCGGCCTCCTCCAATCGCGGCTGCCGATCAAACGCCTGCCGACCGAACGCGGCACGCGCTATCACGGCCGCTCGACGATGAATCTGGTCGGGCTCATCGTTCACGGGCTCGGCGCGATTTCGGTCTTCAGCGACGCGGTCTTCGTCCGGGTGACGCTGCTCTCCTCGACCTTCCTCGTTCTGACGGGTGTATCGATCCTGACGGTCCTGGGGCTGAAGGCCACGGGACATGCGACGCCGGGCTGGGCATCGAGTCTTTCCGTTTCGCTGAGCGTGCTCGCCGTGCAGATGGTGATGCTGTCCGTCGTCGCCGCCTTCATGGTGCTCAACAACCGGACGTCCGCGACGGTCATCCCGAGGCTCAACTACCGCAATTTCCTCCTTCGCCGCGAGATCGTCTGGTCGCGGCGGGATACCGACGCGGCGCGGGCGATCGCCTAGGCGAATACCCAGTGCCGGTTCAGGAGAAACGTCAGGACGGGCGTCACGCAGAGGCTGACGACGAGCGGAATCATGTACGGGATTCCGGCGATGTCGGTCGCGAGCAGCATGATGAGCCCGTTCAACGAAAAAACGAGGCCGTAGACGATCGCGAAGCGCGCGACCCGCGCGACGTGGCGTCCCTCGGCGCGAAACGTCCAGAAGAAGTTTCCGAAATAGGACACGCTCGAGCCGGCGACGACGCCCATGACGTTCGCCACGCTCGCAATCGGGAAGCCGAGTCCGTCGATCAGGACGGCGACGGTCAGGAAGTGGACCAGCGTCGCCGCGATGCCCACGGCCGCGAAGCGCAGGCTTTGGATGCCCGGCCCGACGCGGATCGCGCCTGTCGCTGGCCTGTCGTTTCGCATGAGGATGAAACGCAAGGTATTGAAACGATCGCGCTCCGGCAAGCCGTCGGGCGGTCCCGGCACGGTCGTGCACGCGGGTTCGCGACACGGATCACCTTCTCGGGGCGCGCCGGCCGCTTGGCGCATCGGGAATTCGGGTGACGAGAACGCGCGTCGCGCATCCGGGATGATCGGGATTGGCGGCGCGCCGCATCCGCCGCCCCCGAAGCCGGCACCTGGGCCCCCGTCGCGCGTTTATCTCCGGACGTGTCTTGCGAACACGCGGCCGCGACGCCGCCGGTTTCGTCGACACGCAATACGGGTCAGGAGGGCGGAACGATGACAAAAGCTGCCGCTGGGCTTGCCGTTGCCCTGTCGTCGCTCATTGCGCTGCCGGATTTTTCCGCGCGCGAGTGGCCGGTCGAAGTGGACGGTCAGACCAAACAGATCCGCTACTGCATTCGGGCATACAGTTCGCCGGAGGCGGAGGTCGGCACGGTCCTGCGCTTCGTTGGCGATTGTCCGCGCGGATGGCTCCATGCCAACGGCGAATATATCGTCCGGGAGCTTTACCCCGATCTGTACGCGGTCCTCGAATCGCTTGCCGGCGGCTCACGGGAACCGATGTCCGGCACCCAGTAGCTGCAAGCGCCGCCGGCTGCACCATCGTCGCGAGCAGGCGATCCGGGCCGGGCTTGCGCCGGCGCCGGATGGCCCTATGTTGGCGGCGCGATGGCTTACCTACCGTTCGAACCGGGTCCCTATCGGCCGCAGATGGGCCTGATGGCGCTGAAGCCCGACGACTGGATCGAGGTCGACGACACGCTCGCCCGCACGCTGGACCATAAACGGCGGATGCTGGCGGACCGCCATGACGAAGTCTTCGCGTCGTTGCCGGGTACGGAGGATGCCGGTGCCGAGGTGCTCGACATGCTCGCCGCGCATCTCCCGCGCCGCTTCCCGACATGCTATGCGCGCATGGGCACCGCCATCGCCATTGCCGCCACCGGCGACCTGATCGAAATCGGCGCGCCGGGTGTCCATCCGCTCGAGACGGCGGCGCGACTCGTGCCCGAAGATCTGTGCCTGATGCGGCGGACATCGGCGGGCTACGTGCTTGCCGCGGCCTGCGTGTGCGCGCCCTCGCGCTGGCGTCTTGCCGACAAGATCGGCCGAAACCTTGCCGAAATCCACCAACCGGTGCCGCGCTACCGCACGACGCTCGAACGTCCCGTCGATCGCTTTTTCGACAGGATCAGGACCGATCGACCGGTATGGCGGTTCAACTGGACGATCCACGACACGGACGCGCCGTTCCAGCCGTCATCGCCGCCGCCGCGCGCGATCGAGCCCAGCCGTTTCCCGCACGATCTGTTCCTGCGGGTCGAGCGCCAGACGTTGCGGCGCCTGCCGAAAAGCGGCGACGTGCTGTTCACGATCCGCACTTATATCCACCCGCTTGCGGACGTCATTGCCGATCCGGATACCGCCGCCCGCCTCGCCGATGCGGTCGCGGGCCTGCCGGCGGACGTGCGGTCGTATCGCAGCCTCGACCACTTCGCCGATGCGCTGGTCGCCTGGCTTCGCGCCGGGGCGGACGCCGCGAAGGGTCGCGCGCACCCCGGCTGATCGCGCGTCCGGGTCAGGCCGATCGCGCGCGCACGTGCTGAAGCAGCTCGTGCAGGCGCCGATCCGGCACGCCGAGCTGATCGAGATGGCGCACCGTGTTCTCGAGATAGCTCCGGCACGGTCCGCGCTGGCCATGACCCTGGCAGACCAGCTCGACCAGCTGCGTGTCGGTGAGCTTTCCTGCGTATTGCGGGTGACGGCGATTGACGACGAAGGTGCGTGCGGTCACTGCGCCGGTCTCGAGATGGATGGTCACGTTGCGGCAGGAATAGGCGCGCGTCACCATCTCGCGGTCCCACAGATAGGCCATGACCCTGTCGACATTGGCTGCGGCCACGCGATATGCGATGCCGCGGCAGGCGCCGCCGCGGTCGAGCCCGAGCACGAGGCCCGGCCGCTCCGGCGTGCCGCGGTAGCGCGTCGAATAGATGCAAAGCGAGCGGTGATATCCCTTGAGAAGCGCGGGGCGGGCTTCCTCGAACGGAAAGCCCGGGTCCCACATCAGCGACCCGTAGGCAAAGATCCAGATGTCCCTGCCGTCGGACGGCGGCGGACAGCCGTTCTCTTCGGGCGCATGCTCCCCCACGGTCATCATCGCTCAAATTTTCCCGGACGATCCTTAAGCTTCCGCCAACGGCGCCGTCCGGCCACGCCGCGGCATCCGATTATTTCCGGTTGCCGGCACGCTTTTCCAGCGCCTTTCGCCTCACCGTCCCGTTACCCCTTCTGCACCAGCGCGACCCCGATCGCGGCGACCACCATGCCGGCAAGCGACGTCGGGCCCAGGGTTTCGCCGAACAGAAGCCAGGCGAACAGCGCCGTCACCGGCGGCACGAGATAGAACAGGCTCGCCGTCTTGGCTGCCGCCCCGCGACGCAGCAGCAGATAGAGCAGGCTGACGGTACCGATCGACAGCACGATCACCAGCCACGCGAGCGCGGCGACGAACTCCACGGACCAGACGATCCGCATCGTCTCGATCGGCACGGCGACGGCAAGGCAGGCGAGTCCCGCCGCGGCGAACTGGATCACCGCTCCGGTCCTGAGGTCGGCGCCGGCGCAGAAGCGCTTCTGGTAGATCGTGCCGAAGGTGATGCCGAACAGGGCCGCGGTCGCGAGCGCCACGCCGGCGAGCGTCGCCCCCGCGAAGTCCAGCTTGTCGGCCAGCACCAGCGCCACCCCGGCGAGCCCGAGCAGCAACCCCAGCCACTGCCGCATGCGGACGCGCTCACCGAGCACCGGTCCGACGACCGTCGCCGTCAACACCGGCTGCAATCCGACGATCAGCGCCGTGATCCCGGCGGGGAGCCCGGCCGCGATCGCCGCGAACACGCCGGCGATATAGACAGCATGCATCAGAAGACCCGCCACCGCGATGTGGACGAACTCGCGCCATGATCCGGGCCACGGCGCGCGCAGCATGAGCGAAAGCGGCAGCATCAGCGCGACGACGAATCCGTAGCGTACCGCGACGAAGGTGAACGGCTCGGCATAGGGCAGCCCCGCCTTGGCGCCGATGAAACCGGTCGACCAAAGCAGCACGAACAGCGCCGGCGCCAGCGTTCCCCAGACGAAGGTCGTTCGCGCTTCGCACGCGCCCGGTGCGGCCGTGCTTTGCGCCGCGGTGTCGGAAGATGTCGTCACGCGGCGGGAGAATAGCGACCGATTCCGCGGCCGCAAACAGGACGTTTGCATGCCCGCCATGCGGCGAGGGCGGCGGAAACGCCGGGCCCCGCGCGCCGACGCCGCGAGACGACGTCGAACGCGCTTTGACCCGCCGTCCGCCCCTCGATAAGGTCGCCGTAATGCGGCGTCCGCTCGTCTTCGCGCTCGTCATCGTCCTTCTCGCGGCGGCCGGCTGGTCCGCGTTCTGGCTCTACGCCGCGCGCGACATCGCCGCCCGTGTCGCGGCGTGGGCGGCGGCGCAGCGCGCCCAGGGTCTGACCGCGACCTATTCCGGTCTCGTCGTCGCGGGATTTCCGTTCATGTGGGAAGTTCGCATCGACTCCCCGCACATGACCGGTGCCGGACCGACGCAATGGGACTGGCAGGGCGAGACGGTCGTGGCCACCCTGCGGCCCTGGGCGATCCGGGACGTCCCCGTGCTGTTTCCGGGCACGCATCGCATTGCGGCCGGCGCCGCCTTTGCGGAGACGCTCAGCATCACCGCGGCCCGGCCCGAGGGTATCGTGACGCTGGACGCGGATGGCCGGCTCGAACGCCTCGCGCTCGATCTCGGCGATGCGACAATCAGCCGGCCGACGGCGCGCGCGCCGGTTACCGTCAGGCGCCTTCAGTTCGAACTGCGTCCGCATCGCACGCCGCAGCCGACCTACCGCACCGAGGTCCTCGACGTTGCCGTCGACGCGCGGGATGCCGTTCTGCCGGACGTGCCGGCGGGCGGCCTCGGACCGCGCATCGCCCAGGCCCATCTCAACGCAACCGTCAAGGGCGCCCTGCCGTCCGCACCGTTGCCCGCGGCGGTGGCGGCCTGGCGCGATTCGGGCGGCGTCGTCGAGGCGAAGCGCGTGGCGCTGCGCTGGGGGCCGCTCGATATCGACGGGGACGGCACGGTGACGTTGGATGCCGAGAACCGGCCCCTCGGTGCTTTCTCGGTACGGATCCGCGGCTACGGCGAGACGCTGGACGCCCTGGCCGGCGCGGGCCTGGTGCGGCCGCGCGACTCGGCGGCCGTGAAGGTCGTCCTCAACATGCTTGCCCGCCAGACGCAGAGCGGCGAGCGCGAGCTCAGCATGCCCGTCACGGCGCAGGATGGCCGGCTGACCGTGGCCGGTTTTCCCCTGATGCAGGTTCCGCCGATCCGGTTCGAATAGAAGCGCTCAACCGCGCCTGCGCGCGAGCGCTTCGTCGACCGCGGTGAGGAAGTCGGCGAGGCTGAACGGCTTGGCGATCACGCGGTGGATCAGCGCCTCCAGGTTATGGGCGCGCTGACGCTCGGCCGCGTAGCCGGTCATCAGCAGCACGCCCATGTCGGGCCATTCCTTCGTCACCTTGAGCGCGAGCGCGATGCCGTCGATGTGCGGCATCACGATGTCCGTCACCAGCAGGTCATAGCGCTCATGGGCGAGCGCCTGAAGTGCGAGTTGGCCATCGGCGACCGCGCTGACATCGTGGCCGGCATGCGCCAGGGCCCGAACCACGAACTCGCGCACGGGCGCCTCGTCCTCGGCGACCAGAATGCGAGCCATTGCGCTGTCCTCATCCCGCCGATCAGTCGGCGTCTACGAACGTGATCGACAATTCGGCCGCGGCCGCGGCGGGCTGCCTGACCTCGGTCCGGAACTTCACACTCTCGCCCGGCGCCAGCCGCTCGGCGGGAACGGTAAAGTTCCACGACTGAAGCTCGCGCCCGGAAGCGTCGCGCAGCGCGCCCCGCAGGACCGGCAGGCGCCGCTCGATCGACGACGTGTTGATGATGCGCCCCTCGCTGGTCAGCACCGGCACGCCCTCCTGCGTCGAGCGCGACGACACGACATCAGTGATCTGCAGTCCTTCGCCCGGCGGCGGGATCTCGAAGCCGAGCGCGCCGTAGACGGCGCGCGTCTCCGGATAAAGCGCCATGATCCGCTCGCGCCCGGCGACGGCGAAGCCAAGGGCAGCGACCACCAGTACGAAGAGGATCCAGCCGATGATGGCGCCCACCGGCCGGCGACGCCGGTGCGGCGCGATCGCCGGGAGATTGGAGCCCGGCGGGATCGGCTGCGGCTCGACGAAGACGGCCGGCTCGGCCGCCGCCATCGGCACTGTCCCGTCGGCCTCGGCGGGCGGCGCCGCAAACCATTGATGCCGGCAGCGCCCGCACCTGACCTCACGACCGTTCGGCCGCAACGCCGCGGCATTCACCAGAAACCGTGCGTTGCAATTGGGGCAGGTTAGAATCATGAAAGAGCGGTCGGGCCGCCTCGGATGCCGTTCGGAGAATCAACGTTTTATAGTGGCGCGACCGTTTCGTGACAAGCGGGCGGTTTCCCAGCCCCTTCATCCATCGGGCTTCACGTCTCTAGCTGCCCCTGCTTCTCGACCCGCTATTTTGGGTTGTGTGGTTGACCCGTCTGTTTCCAAGTCGCTAGGTTCGCCGCACGATGGGCGGACCGATCCAGTCGTGTCTGGTTGACCCGTCTGTTTCCAAGTCGCTAGGTTCGCTGATCGGGCTGGATGGCTCGCTTGGTCCGTCTGGTTGACCCGTCTGTTTCCAAGTCGCTAGGTTCCCCCCATTGTAACGCCCATCCTGCTATCGTGTCTGGTTGACCCGTCTGTTCCCAAGTCGCTAGGTTCCAGCCAGCGCGCGATCCGTCGCCTCGAAGTGTCTGGTTGACCCGTCTGTTTCCAAGTCGCTAGGTTCAACGACGTGCGCGGCACGATCGAGCTGCTCGTCTGGTTGACCCGTCTGTTTCCAAGTCGCTAGGTTCCGTCAGTCAAGTAGGTACCGATCTCCGGCAGTCTGGTTGACCCGTCTGTTTCCAAGTCGCTAGGTTCCCCGCGCTTTGGAAGCAACACCCCGAACGCGTCTGGTTGACCCGTCTGTTTCCAAGTCGCTAGGTTCTGTCGTCGGCTTTCAAGCAAGCTATCTGCCGTCTGGTTGACCCGTCTGTTTCCAAGTCGCTAGGTTCGGGCACCGCGGAACACCCGAAGGTTCGACGCGTCTGGTTGACCCGTCTGTTTCCAAGTCGCTAGGTTCGTATAGCTCCATGCAGGCTTTACGCAGCGGGTCTGGTTGACCCGTCTGTTTCCAAGTCGCTAGGTTCCTTCGCCCTGCTGCGCGGCGCGGTCGTTCTGTCTGGTTGACCCGTCTGTTTCCAAGTCGCTAGGTTCCGATCTCTTCGTCAACGGCGATGCGGGCGAGTCTGGTTGACCCGTCTGTTTCCAAGTCGCTAGGTTCTACGAAAAGGCGGCTAAGCGTTTCCGGAAAGTCTGGTTGACCCGTCTGTTTCCAAGTCGCTAGGTTCACCCCGCCGCCTTCCCCTCGCCCGGGCTCGGTCTGGTTGACCCGTCTGTTTCCAAGTCGCTAGGTTCCGAGCGTCTCAGCGCGCCGGCCGACCTGCCGTCTGGTTGACCCGTCTGTTTCCAAGTCGCTAGGTTCGCATCGCCGCCAACACGGATGGCGCTACTTGTCTGGTTGACCCGTCTGTTTCCAAGTCGCTAGGTTCTCCGGGGCGCGGGGCATGATTCAGGAAATCGTCTGGTTGACCCGTCTGTTTCCAAGTCGCTAGGTTCAAGGATCCGTACCTCCTCCGCAACATGTACGTCTGGTTGACCCGTCTGTTTCCAAGTCGCTAGGTTCTCCGCCATCTTGCCAGCCTCGACCGCCGCCGTCTGGTTGACCCGTCTGTTTCCAAGTCGCTAGGTTCCTCTCGAAGCTGTTGGAGCGATACCGGGCCGTCTGGTTGACCCGTCTGTTTCCAAGTCGCTAGGTTCCTCCGCGGCCGTGCGGTACGGCAGCAGCCCGTCTGGTTGACCCGTCTGTTTCCAAGTCGCTAGGTTCGATCTCGCTCGACGATGTCGATGCGATGCTGTCTGGTTGACCCGTCTGTTTCCAAGTCGCTAGGTTCAAGCCGGCCACAACCCATTGGCCGGCTTGTGTCTTTTCTGGTTTTCAACAAAGCCGGCCACGCCTGTGACCTATAGCAGAACGAGCTGCGCGGGCCGCGCGTTCTCCTTCCGTTTGCTGCCGTTCCATATTGTCTGCATCCGGCCCATCTGTTTCTCGGTAATGGCCAAGACCGATACCACGCCCTTTTCGGGGCAAATCGAGGTCAGCTTCGCCAACTCACGTTCGCTTCGGTCAGCCGTCCCGACGAACTTGCGATACACGGAAAACTGCATCATCTCATACCCGCGCTTGCGGATGTCCTTATGAAAGCGGGCGTATACTTTCCGATCCGCACGCTCGGCCACCGGCAGATCGTAAAGAACCAACAGCCACATGAACCGCGGCCTCCCGGACAGCTCAGGCGAGGAGCGGGCCGTCCGGATAACTGACCGCGGTTTCGTTTCCGGTGTCGAGAAAAGATCGGTAGCCACGCACAGTCTCCATCACCGCCCGTTTGACCGGCCCGTCGTTGGCGAACGGCCGAAGGATCCCGCTCTTCACGCCCGGCGTATCCCCGGTCCGCCCGTCCCGCGCAGCAAAAGCCACCACGGCATCCACGGTCGGCCGGTACGGCTCCATCAGGTCACAGGCAAGCGCCCAGGCATTGGTCCGCCCCGCGTGACCGAAACCCAAGGACGGATCGAATCCCAATGCGGCCAAGGCACGGCCCACCGTCGCAAGAAGCACCGCATAGCCCCAGTCCAGCAATGCGTTGCGCGCATCGTCCTCGTCCGAGCGTTCGAAGTCGGGCAACAGCGAGCGCCAATAGATCGCGGCTGCCTGCGCTTCGACCGTCTCTTGGTTGTCGAGGCCGACGTCGTCGGTCAGTCGCCGCAGGCGCCTTGCCGATGCTGTATCGATCTCGGCCAGCAGTGCGGCCTGTGCGGTGATCTTGGCGCGCACCGTGCGCCGCCACAGTCGGCGCGCTGCCGCTTCGCCGCGGAGGGCACGGGCCTGCAACCGGCGCATCTGTCCGCCGTTCCAACTGGCATTGAGTGGCAGACTTAGCGCGATAGGCAGGTGTCTGCGGCAAATCACCACCGGTATGCTGCGCTCTCCGCACGCGGCCAACACGGCACTCGTCACCGTTGCCTGCTCGCTTTCCAGAACGAAAGCGAGAACGTCTCCGGAGGGGACATCCAGCCGGCGTCCCTCCTCGCGTGATTCGACGACGAAGCTATTCGTCTCGAAGCCGATATGGCACCGGCGCGAGATCGCCAGCAGCCTTTCGGCGCCGATGAAGTCGTCGACCGAGGACATCGGTTCGCACCTTTATGGGGGGCATTTTGTCGGGATGAGCAGGCACGGTAATTCTGTGTCTTGTCTCGCGACCCGCAGCATCAACAGGGTACATAATCAGCCGCGCATCGCCTTCGAGGCCACCTATAACATACGCAACGCCATCCGAAATGACGGTATCTCCAGCACGGTAGACTACGTGCGTGCCATCGAAGATGCGCGCACGCGACTCGCGTGATAGCCTCGAGAACTCGGCCGTCGAGATGATCGAGCGTGCAGCGTCCTTCGTAGCTGACAGCACAGCAAACTTGCCTTCCGCTTTGATGTAGGCGCCGGGCTGACCTTTGATCGGTAAGGCAATGTTGACCTTGCTGGTTGTGGCTTTGGTCTTGTCGGAAGTGCGCGTCAGATAACGCACCTCGGCAGCCTTGATGATGTCGCTTCGCAGCTTGATCTCGCGCGGATCATTGGGACGGCCGGACATGATCGCGGCCAGCTCCTCCTTGGCTAACGGCTTGCCTTCGCCCTGCTCTTTGCGCGCCTTTCGCACGATGGCGGTCAACTTCGCTCGTGTCGCCCGATCCGGCCTGAACGAATAGATGTTTTGGCCGCCGAACGCACCGAAGCTGCCGCCGTCCGGATCACCGGGGTTCCACATGTTGTCCGGCCGGTGTGACGTCGCGATGGTGCGGAGGATCGCCTCCAACCGGTTGATGTTCGTGCGAATCGCATCGAAGACACCGGCCGAGTCCTTCGTATTGTCCAGTGCCATTTCCAGCGTGCGGGGCTTGTACAGCTCCTCCGGTCCGCCGCGCATCCGGCTGAATGCAGGCAACATTACGCGTTCGTCAAAATGGGCAATGAAGAAAGCATCGACTGCATGGTTGCGGAGGTCCGCACGACATTTGTTGATGTTGAACATGCAGCGTAGCGCCCGCACCGCCCATGGCTTGACCGCCAGCGAACGCGCGCCGAGATGGAGGAAGTAGCGCCGGGCCAGCTTCGTCGACCAGCCGATGTTCGTGGCATCGCGCGCGGCATATTCGCCATCCGGCGGCACCGCGTCGGGGCCGAACCGGGTGAACAGCGCGGCCTGCTCCGACGGCCGGAACGGCGACTTGAGGCCGCGCGCCTCCTCCGGTGCCGCGCCGCCGCCGGCCTCGAATTGCTTGTCCAGTTTGTCAGTCAGCGTGCGGCGAAGGGACGCCAGAACGTCCGCCCGCGGCGTACCGTACTCAGCGAGAGCCGCAAGTTGGTTCTTCGCGTCCTCGATTCTTCTTTGCACTCGCTCCCTGTCCTTCGCACTTAATGGGCGTTCTTTCCGCTTAAGCACCGCCTTCAGGGCGGCGATCCGCTGCTCCCATCCAAAAATGGCGAACGCAAGCAGGGCGTCCCGGTGCTCCGGAAACGCCTCCCATGGCAGCCGGCGACCTTTGTGCGCGTTCAGTCGGGTCACGAAGATATTGTTGGCGCGGAACTCCCCGAACGCCGCCGGGCTCACGTGGTCGAGTTGGTAGATGTCGCCCTCCACGAGAAGACTGCCTTGAATCTGGGTGCCGTCGTAATCCCGCCAGCCTTGACGCAATGCGGCCTTCCAGCGGTCCACCAGCCGGTCGAGCCGGGGGCCGAAGGGCATTTTCTTTCCAAGCCCCTCGAATACATGCGCGATATTCCGCTCGATCGCGCGACGGAGATTTTCGCGCTCTTTGGCTCGCTTCGTGTGTTCCTCGGCCTCCGTATCGGTGAGCGCGTCGCGTGCAATTTCCACGACGCAGGTCGTGGGCAGGATTCCGCCCATCATGTCGATGATCTCGTTGATGACGACGCGGACGCGGTTCAGGACCACATGGACATCCGGGTTCGGTGCGCGGCCATATTCTCTTTCGTCATCGCAGGTGCGTGTCAGCGGCGCGAAGGCGTCGGCCGGCACGGTCAGGTCGGGCATGACTCGCCCGTAATAGGGTAGCCGTTCGAATAGCTCGATGCGCGGCTCCGGTACGCCCAGCGCCTTGAGGATGTCATCGGGTCCGCCGCGGTTCTTCAGAACCTTAATCGCCGTCATGACGTATTTGTGTGATACGTTGGCGAAGTTGTCCTCGAATTCCTTCGCTGCTTCGCCGTCGATGCGGTCCAGCGCGTCCGGACCAAACGTGGCGGCACAGTCGCGCTCGAGCGCCGCTTCGTCGTCCTTGGTCCAAGGCTTCTCACCGTCAGGGTTCCAGTGCCGGCGCAGGAACCGCATGGTCCAGCGGTCCCGCTCCTCGATGCTTAGCGACGTCCAAGCTTCGCCGAGCACGCGGCCAAGAGCCACATCGGTTCGCGCACCGACAAGGCTGGCGCCTTCGCGCTCAGCCTGCGCCAACTGCTTTGGCTTCAGCTTCAAAGCTCCGGCGATATCCCGTAGGGTTTTCCGGTCATTGTGCTGGAGGAGATCGACCACATCGCGAAACTGCCGTTCGTCGAGTGGACGGCCATCCACGCGAAGATTGTTCACCTGCTGCAGGATGCGGAAGAGCTGAAAGCTGGGAAGGGCGCGGATGCAACGCGGCTCATCTGTCAGGAATCGGCATCGGCCTGGCGTGCGTGTCTTGAGATCGCGGCGGAAACCGGCCTTCTCCTCGATCAGCGCCCAGGTTTCGTCGTCGATGGGCACGTGCGCGCTCTGTGCGGCGCGCAAGGCGGCGGCTTCCTCGCGCACCAGCTCGTTCGTCGGCGTAAGGAACTGGAACGCCTCGTAACTCTTTCCCGATCGTAGCGCCTCTTCCCGGTCCTTCGCGTCCGCTTGCTTCTGGACTGCCAGGGTCCGATGCCGCTTGCGAAAGCGGACATTGTCGGCCCTGGCGTCTTGGGCGCAGCGCTCAAGGAACGCACCGATCGTAGGGCAGCCGAAGCGACTCAGAACCTCGCGATAGGTTTTGGTCTGGGTCTTTCCGAAAGTCGAATCGTTGTCCTCGCCGGCACGTCCACGCGGCTTCATCCAGCCGCGGCGCTTGAGCGTATTGTAGAGCGCGCGGCCCAAATCATGCCGATGGGCGACGAATGCCGGATCCAGCAGCTTCGCGCGGAGGACATCCGCATGGATGTCGCTGTGTCCGCCGACCGCCTCGCCTTCTGCGGGAAGCAGTTTTGCTCGTATCAGGACGTCGCGCAGGTGGCGCTTGCGGGCCTGGCGCGCGTCGAGCAACCTGCGCTTCGCACGTTCGCTCGCACGCACCTTGGACAGCGATACGCCATTTTTGTTGCGCGCTCGGAACTTGTAAGTCCCGAGCGGCACGAATGAGGCCATATCGGGAAGTTGCGTGCGCCGCGCATGCTTCGGTAACGCGGTATTGTGCGCCGCGAGGTCCTCCGCCGTCATGAAACGTGGGACCATCCCGTCCTCGAACAGGATGCACCAGCCAATGTTACCGTTGCCGATGTCGAGACCGATGCGATACCCGGTGAAAGTACCCAGGTTCGCTGCGCGCGTGGCCCGGCGACGAGCGCCGACAGCCGCATCGATGCTGTCGCGCCGGGTCTCGTCGTCGTAACGGCCCGGAACGGATGCGAACGGCTCCACCTTGCCCTCCCCTGGACGCCCTCACAATATGGTTGACAGAGGTACACATCTCGTCAATGCTAAGTTGTGACTTGGAAACGGCGGGTATCAACCCGATAAGGGGTGATCCCGAGAGATGAAATCGCCCGGCGCTGCGGCAAAGGGCACACACCCGGCTCCCGCGAGCCGGGTGTCGTTTTTTGAAGTCAGATTGAGCTACCTGCTCACCTCTCCCCACCTGACGGCAGGAGAGCGGTAAGATGGGAGCGACATCGATCCCGTTTCGCCATCCTCTGTGATGTCGTAGAGGGGAAGTAGGGGGCGGTCCTAGCGCACAAGCTTGTTGAGCCCGTTGATAATCCCATGGGCGCGGCCTTTTGCGGGTAAAAGCAACGCCGTCTAAAAATTCTTCTCGTGATCTCCGATCCGCTCTTCTACGCGCTCGCGATCCCGGCCTTCCTGATCACCGGCATCTCCAAGGGGGGTTTCGGCAGCGGCCTCGGCCCCGTCGCGACGCTTCTGCTGGCGCTCGTCATTCCGGTGCCGCAGGCCGCCGCGATCATGCTGCCGCTGCTGATCACGATGGACGTCGTCAGCCTGTGGAGCTACTGGGGCATCTGGGACCGCCGGAACATTTCGATCATGCTGCCGGGTGCAGCGATCGGCCTGGTCCTCGGCTATCTCTCGTTCCGGTATCTCGACGAAGGGTGGATCCGGCTCCTCGTCGGCCTCATCGCCATCGGCTTCGTCGCCAACGCCTGGCTGCGCCGCTATCTGGCGCAAAAGCCCGCCGGTCCCTCCTGGCCGAAGGGCATGTTCTGGTCGTGCATCTCGGGTCTGACGAGCTTCGTCGCCAATGCCGGCGGCCCGCCGATTTCCGTCTATCTGGTGCCGCAGCGTCTCGACAAGACGCTCTACGTCGGCACGACCGTTCTGTACTTCGCGCTCGTCAACGCGGCGAAGATCGCGCCGTTCTGGCATCTGGGGCAGTTCACGGACGAGAACGTGCTGACCGCGCTGGTGCTGCTGCCGCTCGCGCCGGTCGGCGTTCGCCTCGGCATCTGGCTTCACGCGCGCATCGACGACACGGCGTTCTACCGCTGGATTTACGCGATCATGCTCCTGTCCGGCGCGAAGCTGATCTGGGACGGCGTCGCGCGGGTCTTCTGATCTACTGGTCTACGCGGCCGCCGCCTGCGGCGTGCCGGCGGCGCCGCGCGCGCCGCGCCCGATCCGGAGCACGAACAGCGCCGTGATCACGCAGGCGATGCCGGCGATGACGAACGCCTCGAGATAGCCGTCGAGCGTGGTGCGAAGCAGGCCGGCCCCCGAAGCCGCGACCGCCGCGCCGATCTGATGCCCGGCGAGGATCCAGCCGAAAATGACCGGCGCGTCCTGCTTGCCGAAGATGTCGGTCGTCAGCCGCACCGTCGGCGGCACGGTCGCGATCCAGTCGAGACCGTAGAACACGGCGAACAGCGACAGGCCGTAGAACGTGAAATCGGAATACGGCAGGTAGATCAGCGAGAGCCCGCGCAGGCCGTAGTACCAGAACAGCAGCCAGCGGTTGTCGTAACGGTCCGACAGCCAGCCGGACAAAGTCGTGCCGATCAGATCGAAGATCCCCATCATCGCCAGGAGCCCGGCGGCGCGGACCTCCGGGATGCCGTGGTCGATGCAGGCGGCGATCAGATGCGTGCCGATCAGGCCGTTGGTGCTGAGGCCGCAGACGAAGAAGCTTGCGAACAGGAGCCAGAAGTGGGGCGACCGCGCGGCGCGCGCCAGGGTCGCGAATGCGACGACGATCGGGTTGGCGGTGCTTTGCGTTGCCGTATCGGCCTCGGTCGCGCCATAGGCGGCAAGACCGATGTCGCGCGGCCGCTCGGGCAGCAGCAGCGCCACCAGCGGCACGACGAGCGCCGCGGCCCCCGCCATGATCAGCGCCACCGGACGCCAGCCGCCGTCGTCCGCGACCGCGGCCAGCATCGGCAGGAAGACGAGCTGGCCGGTCGCGGTGCTCGCCGTCACGATGCCCATGGCAAGCCCCCGCCGTGCGACGAACCAGCGATTGACGACGGTGGCCCCCAGGACGAGCGCGACGATGCCGCAGCCGATGCCGACCAGAAAGCCCCAGGTCAGCATCAGGTGCCACGGCTGCGTCATCAACGTGCTGGCGGCAATCGTCACCGCAAGCAGTCCGCCCGCCAGCATCACGGTGCGGCGGATGCCGATCCGCTGCATCAGCGCGGCGGCGAACGGCCCCAACAGGCCATAGAGCAGGATGTTGACGGCAATGGCGGCGGAAATCGTCGCCCGGCTCCAGCCGAACGCTTCCTCGAGGGGGACGATCATGACGCTCGGCGTCGCGCGCACGCCGGCCCCGGCGAGGAGCACGAGGAAGATGACCCCGACGACGACCCAGCCGTAATGGAGCCGTCCTGCCAGCGCCAGCGCCAAGCTTCGCATACCGATCCCCCTGTATTGTGGCCTTGATACGTACCGGTCGGTCACATTCGATTGACAAGTTACCGACCGGTTCGTATCATTGTCAATCGTGACCCATGCCACCGAGCGCGGGCCTGACATGACCGCGACGCAAGCCTCGACAGGGCCGGACACGCCGGCGCGTCTGCGCGCGCGCGACCGTATCTTCGCGGTCGCGAAGGATCTCTTTTACCGGCGCGGCATTCGGGCGGTCGGCGTCGAGACGATCGTCGAGGCTGCGGGGGCCACGAAGATGAGCCTGTACCGGAGCTTCCCGTCGAAGGACGCTCTGGTTGCGGCCTATCTCGACGACCGCAACAGCCGCTACTGGGCCTGGTGGGACGAGGTCACGGGCCCGCACGCCGAGCCGCGGGCGCAGCTCGAGGCCGTCCTGACGGCGATCGCTTCGCGCACGACGGCGCCGGATTACCGCGGCTGCCCCTTTACGAATGCCGCGATCGAGTTTCCGGAGACAGACCATCCCGCCCGCGCCATTGCTGCCGGCAACAAGCAGGAGCTCGGCCGCCGGCTGCGCCGGCTCGCCGAGCAGATCGGCGCCCGCGACCCAGCACAGCTTGCCGATCAGCTGCTGCTGCTGATCGAAGGCGCGTATTCGAGCAGCCAGACCCTCGGCCCTGATGGCCCTTCGCGCGCGCTCGTGGCCGCCGCCAATACGCTGATCGAAGCACAGCTCCGCGACCGCTGACGCCTGCCGCCGGTATCTTGCCCGCGCGGGCGGCCGATACGCCGTGCGTCCGCCCGGCTTCTCCGGCTGCGACAAGACGACGCGGTGCCGGCCCCGGACCTGCCCGAATGCGTCGGCGAAGGCCAGACGGCGCTTGCCGGAAATTATTTTAAGCTTAAAATATTTTCCGTCGGCAGCAAGGACCGCAACAGGAGCGTGCCCCTTGAAGATCGTCAGCATCGGCGGTGGCCCAGCCGGGCTCTACTTCAGCATCCTGATGAAGAAGGCCGATCCGGCCCACGACATTACGGTGATCGAGCGCAACAGGCCCGACGACACGTTCGGCTTCGGCGTCGTCTTCTCCGACGCGACCATGCGCCATTTCCGTGACGCGGACGCCGAGAGCTACGACGAGATCGCCCGGAACTTCGCGCACTGGGATGACATCGACATCCATTACAAGGGCACCGTCCTGACCTCGACGGGGCACGGCTTCGCCGGCATGTCGCGCAAGAAGATGCTGAACATCCTGCAGCGGCGCGCCGCATCACTCGGCGTCAAGCTCGAGTTCCAGAAGGAGGTCACCGACCTCGCGCCCTATGCCGACGCGGACCTGATCCTGGCCGCCGACGGCGTCAACTCCTTCATCCGCAACGCCTATGCCGAGCACTTCCAGCCGGAGATCGACTGGCGCCGGAACAAGTTCGTGTGGCTCGGCACGACGCGGCCGTTCCCGGCCTTCACCTTCATCTTCAAGGAGAACGCGCACGGGCTCTGGCGCGTCCACGCGTATCAGTACGATCGCGACTACGCGACCTTCATCGTCGAATGCACCGAGGAAACGTGGAAGCGCGCGGGGCTCGACCAGGCGGACGAGGACCGCACGCTCGCGTACTGCGAGGCGCTGTTCCGGGAAGAGCTTCAGGGACATCGGCTGATCAAGAACCGGTCGCTGTGGCGGACCTTCCCGACCATCCGCAACAAGCACTGGCATCACGGCAACATCGTGCTGATGGGCGACGCCGCCCACACCGCGCATTTCTCGATCGGGTCGGGCACCAAGCTCGCCATGGAGGACGCGATCGCGCTCGCCCAGACGCTGCAGCGGCACCGCGACGTCGACGCAGCCCTCGACGCCTACGAGGTCGAGCGGCGCCCGGCGGTCGAGAGCGTGCAGCGCGCCGCGCAGGTGAGCCTGCAGTGGTTCGAGGAGACCGAGCGCTATTTCGGCACGCTCGAGCCGATCCAGTTCGCCTTTTCGATGCTGACCCGCTCGCTGCGCATCACGCACGAGAACCTCAAGCTCCGCGACCCCAAGTTCGTCGCCGCGGTCGACGCCTGGTTCGCCGGGAAGGCGGCCAACCAGTCGGGCGTGAACGTGCCGGTAGAGCCGCCGCCCCCGCCGATGTTCACGCCGTTCCGGCTGCGGGACATGGTGGTGCAGAACCGCGTCGTCGTCTCGCCCATGTGCCAGTATTCGGCCGAGGACGGCCTGCCCAACGACTGGCATCTCGTCCATCTCGGCAGCCGCGCGCTCGGCGGCTGCGGCCTGATCATCACCGAGATGACCGACGTCAGCCGCGAAGGCCGCATCACCCCGGGCTGCGCCGGCATGTACAAGCCGGAGCACGTCACGGCGTGGCGGCGGGTCGTCGACTTCGTCCACACGCACAGCTTCGCCAAAATCGGCATTCAGCTTGCCCATGCCGGACGCAAAGGCTCGACGCGCCTGCTGTGGGAGGGCATCGACGAGCCGCTGCCCGACGGCAACTGGCCGCTGATCTCCGCCTCGCCCATTCCCTACCTGCCGCATTCGCAGGTGCCGAAGGAGATGGACCGCGCCGACATGGACAAGGTGCGGGACGACTTCGTGCGCGCGGCGCGGATGGCGGACGAGGCCGGGTTCGATCTGATCGAACTCCACTTCGCGCACGGATATCTGCTGGCGAGCTTCATCTCGCCGCTCACCAACCGCCGTACCGACGCGTATGGCGGCTCGATCGAGAACCGCATGCGCTTCCCGCTCGAGATCTTCGATGCCGTGCGCGCGGTCTGGCCGCAGGAAAAGCCGATCTCGGTGCGCATCTCGGCGACGGACTGGGTCCCGGGCGGCTTCACCGCCGATGACGCGGTCGTCGTCGCGCGGATGCTGAAGGCCCACGGCTGCGACATCATCGACGTCTCGGCCGGCCAGACCGTGCCCGACGCCCGGCCGCAGTACGGCCGCCTGTTCCAGACGCCGTTCGCCGACCGCGTGCGCCACGAGGCAGGCATTCCGACGATGACGGTCGGCAACATCTCGTCGTGGTCCGACGTGAACTCGATCCTCGCCGCCGGCCGCGCCGATCTGTGCGTGCTGGCCCGCGCCCACCTGTTCGATCCGTACTGGACGCGCCACGCCGCGTACGAACAGGGCTACGACCTTCCCTGGCCGCCGCAATACATTTCGACCAAGAGCTTCACGCCGCGGCCGAGCCTGTAGGCGGACCCGTCGATCCCCAGACCGCCCGCGCGCCGGAAGCGCCGCATGGGCCGCTAGCGCGGCGAGGCCCCATGCGTGTACGTCCGCGCCGCGGCGGCAGCGTGCCCGGTCTCGTCCGGCATGACGCCGACGCGGTGGCGATATGAGAGTTCGCCGCCATACCAGCCGGTCACGCCGAGGATGGCCGCCACGACCACCGACAGTACGAGTCCCAACGGCAGGGCGCCGGCCACCGGATCATCGGCACGATGCAGCACGCTCCAGAGCGTCAGCAGCAGCGCGGCGGCATTGCCGATGAAATGAATCCAGGCGGCGCTCAGCGCGCGGACTTGATGCCGGCCGATGAAATCGGTCAGCCCGGCGGCGGCGGCTGCCACGCCCGTGACCAAACCGGCGCCCGCAAGCCACAGGGACCCACGGGCCCAGAACGGGTCGCCCGTCCACCAGAACACCAGATCGCTGACAAGGACCCCCACCAGAAACGCGAGCGGAAACGGCACCAGCATCGGATGGATCGGATGCCCGCCGATCGCCGCCTTGCTCGGGATCGCTTCGTGTTCATGTGTCGCCATCGGCCACCTCGCCTGCTTGCGCCTGACAAGGCTAGAACGCTGGCGAGGCGCCGGGCGGCCCGATTCCCTGGACGGGGCTGCCGGCGACTTCCCGGCACCGGTGGGGCCCGAATTGCCGTCCGGGCCGCCGCGGCTTTTTGGTTGGGGCAGCAGCCGGGCCGATATGCTAGCGTGGCCGCATGCACGACCTGAAGCGCCGGATTTACATCGGTTTAGGGGTGACGCTCATCGTCGCGGGCGTGGTCATCGCACCGCTGCCGGGACCGGGCGGCCTGCCGGTCATGGCCGCCGGCGCCTTCGTCGTGCTGCGCCACTCGGCCGGGGCGCGGCGAATTTATGTGCGCGTCAAGCGTCGCTGGCCCCGCCCCGTGGCGCTGTTCGACCGTTTCCGGCGCCGGCACCGGCGCGTCCAGGTCAATCCGTGACGAGTCGGACATGCACGCCGGCATAACGTCGTCCCGCCGCCCGCCCGACCGGAACGGCCTCCCTTAGGCGAGCGGAGCCGCGCGGCGCGGACCTATGACATTTCCGCCAGACTTCACCCGGTCATGACAGTGCACCGCAAGGCGGCGCGACCGTTCCCTGCCCGCGTGCTCGGCTTCCTGCCCAAGCGACGCGTCGGCCTGCTCGGCGGATCGTTCAACCCCGCCCATGCCGGCCACCGGCATATCGCCGAACTTGCGCTCAAACATCTCGACCTGGACGAGGTCTGGTTCCTGGTGTCGCCCGGCAACCCGCTGAAGGACCGGGCGGACATGGCGCCGCTTGCCGCGCGCCTCGCCAGCGCCGCCGCGATCAGCCGCCATCCGCGACTGCGGGCGGTGGCGGTGGAAGAGGCGCTCGGCACCCGGTTTACCGCCGATACGCTCGCGGCTCTCATCCGTCGCTTCCCGCGCACCTCGTTCGTTTGGCTGATGGGTGCCGACAACCTTGCGCAAATCCCGCGCTGGGAGCGCTGGTCATCCATCTTCGACAGCGTGCCCGTTGCGATCTTCGCGCGTCCTACCTATTCTACTAAGGCATTGGCCGGTAAGGCGGCGCATCGGTTTTCCACAGCCCGGCGGCGACCGCGCGACAACGCGGCCCGGCTCGCGTCACGGAAACCGCCCGCCTGGGTGTTTTTGCACACCCGCCTGCATCCGGCGTCCGCAACGTCGATCCGCGCCCGGCGGGCGGCGAACGGACCGGAGCAGGGTGCCGCGCCAGGCAAAGAGGTAGATGTCGACACTGTTCAAGGAGACCGCTATCCCGACCCGCAAGCGTAAGGTTCCGCCGTCCGTCAGTTCGGTCCTGAAACTCGTCGAGACATCGCTCGACGCCGATAAGGCCGAGGAGATCGTCACCCTCGATCTCACCGACAAAACCTCCATCGCCGACTACATGGTCATAGCGACGGGCCGCTCGCAGCGGCATCTTTCGGCGATGGCCGACCACCTCATCGAAAAGCTCAAGGCCCGCGGTCACACTCATGTGCCGATCGAAGGAAAGGCGCAGGGTGACTGGGTCCTGATCGACATCGGCGACGTGGTCGTGCACCTGTTCCGGCCGGAGATTCGCGCCCTCTACAATCTCGAGAAGATGTGGGGCGTCGACCTGCCGGAGCTGGAGCGGGCGGTCGGCGCTTGACCTGAGGCCTCGTCCCGCCCTTCGGGGCGACGTTCGAGGTTCGCGGCCTGCGGGCGGTCACGGCCGGAGGTGCCGATGCGCATCGTCATCGTCGCTGTCGGCCGTGCGCGAACGGGCGCCGTCGGCGATTTGTTCGCCGACTACGTCGGCCGCATCGCGGCGACGCGGTTGTTCGGCCGGATCGACCTGTGCGAGGTCGAGGAACGGCGCAAGCTCCCGCCGCCCGAACTCAAGGCGCGCGAGAGCGCGTTGCTGCGCGCGGCATTGCCGTCGGGCGCCACCGTCGTCGCGCTCGATGCCCGCGGCACGCCGTTGTCGAGCGAGGCGTTCGCGGTGCGCCTCGCCAAATGGCGCGATACCAGCGTTCAAACCCTCGCCTTCGTGATCGGCGGCGCCGACGGGCTCGATCCGGACTTCGTGCGGAAGGCCGATTTCGTTCTGTCGCTCGGCCCGATGACATGGCCGCACATGCTGGTGCGGGTCATGCTGGCCGAACAGATCTACCGCGCCGCCAGCATCCTCCAGGGCCATCCCTATCATCGCGGCTGAGAATTCCATTCCCGCTCGCGGCCGCCGCCCCGACCTGCGGCGGAACGGTCGAGGTCTTTAGTCGTTCGTGCCGGCGTGGGGCTTTCACCTCTTTCGATCGTTACCACCAAAGACATCGAACACGGCAAGCAGGCGCTGATTCACGATGGCGCCTGGGCCAATGTCGTCGGCGCCCTGACCAGCGGCGTGCTGCTCGTCGGGTTCGCGCTCGAACTCGGCGCGCCGGACAGCATCATCGGCGTGCTCGCGGCGATTCCGTTCGTGAGCCAGCTCGCCCAGCTTCCGGCGATCTGGCTGGTCGAACGGCTGCGGCGGCGCAAGGCGATCACGGTCCTGGCGGCGACGATCAGCCGCGTGACGATCCTCGGCCTTGCCGTTCTCGCCTTCCTGCCGGACGCGGAGGTTGCCCTCGGCTTGCTGATTCCGGCGCAGATCCTGATCTGCGCTCTTGGCGCCGTCGGCACCTGCGCGTGGAACTCGTGGATCCACGACCTGCTGCCCAAGGAGGGATTGGGCGATTTTTTCGCGCGCCGGCTGTTCTGGGCGACAGGCCTCGGCATGACCGCGAACCTGCTCGCCGGCCTGCTGATCGATCACGCGCCGGCCATGCTCGGCCCTGACGGCAGGCGCGCGGCTTATGCCGCGGTCTTCGTGCTCGGCGCGGTCGCCGGCTTCATCAGCTCGTACTGGCTCACGCGCGTGCCCGAACGCGCCATGCGCGATTCCGGTGCGACGACGCGCAGCATCAATCCGGTCGCGCTCATGCGCGAGCCGCTGCGCGAGCGCAACTTCCGCCGCCTGATCCTGTTCATGGCATCGTGGAACTTCGCAACGAATCTCGCCGCACCGTTCATCACCGTCTATCTCGTCCAGCAGCTCGGATTCGGGCTCGGCTTCGTCGTGACCCTGGCCGCGCTGAGCCAACTCGCCAACCTCGCCACGCTGCAGTGGTGGGGCGTCATCGCCGACCGCTTCTCGAACAAGTCGGTGCTCGCCGTCTGCGCACCCGTGTTCCTCGCCTGCATCTTCGCCCTGCCCTACACGCACACGCCGCAGACGCACGTCCTTACCGTGCCGATGCTGATCGGAATTCACATCCTGATGGGCGGCGCGGCGGCCGGCATCGGGCTCGCGACGGGCAGCATCGGGCTCAAGCTCGCGCCCGAAGGACAGGCGACCAGCTATCTCGCGACCAACGGCCTGATCGGTGCACTGGCCGCCGGCGTCGCGCCGATCCTGGGCGGAACCTTGTCGGAATGGTTTTCCGACAAGCAGCTCTCGCTCGTCATTCATTGGGGAACCAGTGACCGCGCCGCCGAGATCGTCGCCATGCAGCTTCGGCACTGGGACTTCTTTTTCGCGCTCGCCTTCCTTCTCGGCCTCTATGCCGTGCTGCGCCTTCAGAAGATCGAGGAGGCGGGCGAAGTCGGCGAGCGGCGCGTCGTGCGTGAATTCATGCTCGAGGCGCAGCGCAGCGTCCGCAACCTTTCGACCGTTGCGGGGCTGCGCGTCATCACGCGCGCGCCGATCGGGCGCCTCGTTACCGGACGTTCGGAGGAGAAGCGGTGACCGATCCGACGACGTCGAGCCAATCCGCCACGTGCCCGAAGAGGCTGCGGGCCTCGCCGTCGACGTGGCCGGCGACGACGCCAATGCCGGCGATGAGAGCGAAGGTGAAGAAGGCGATCCGCATGGACGCACGACCCGATTGAACAGCGGATCCGAGCCTCCCGCCGTTTGGTTAACGAATGGTTATGGCCGCGCCGTCTCGGGACATTCGGCCGCAGGACATGGGTGGTCGTCCGTCGGCGGCATCGACCAAGCGCGAGGCGCAGGGCATGAGCAGCATCCGGCCGCGACACCGCCCCGGTGTTTTGAAAAACCGAAGGGCTTCTCTATATTTCCGCCATGACCAAGTTTTCGCCGCGACAGCGTCCGATCGTCCTCTGCGTCCTCGACGGCTGGGGCCATCGCGACAAGCCTGCCCCCGACAACGCCATCCTGCGCGCCAAGACGCCCAATCTCGACCGTCTCGCGAAGACGAGCCCGATCGCCTTTCTCCAGGCATCGGAGCTCCACGTCGGGCTTCCGCCGGGCCAGATGGGCAACTCCGAAGTCGGCCACATGAACCTTGGCGCGGGCCGGGTCGTCATGCAGGACCTGCCGCGCATCGATCAAGCCGTGCAGGACGGAAGCCTCGCGGCGAACCCGACGCTCCGCCATTTCATCGACACGATGAAGGCCGGCGGCGGCGCCGTCCACCTGATGGGTCTGATGTCGCCGGGCGGCGTCCATTCGCATCAGGACCACATCGCGGCCCTGGCGCGGATCCTCGCCGAGGCCGGCCTCAAGGTCTGGGTGCACGCCTTTCTGGACGGACGCGACACGCCGCCCAAGAGCGCCGAGGGATACCTGCAGAAATTCGCGTCCGATGTCGCCGATCTCGGCCGCGTCTCGATCGCGACCGTCAGCGGCCGCTACTACGCGATGGATCGCGACAAGCGTTGGGACCGCATCGCCCTCGCCTACGCCGCGCTGGTCGATGCGCGCGGCGAAATGGCGCCCGACGCGCTGTCGTCCGTCGCGCAATCCTATGCCAGGAACACCACCGACGAATTCGTGCTGCCGACCGTCATCGGCACCTATGGCGGGATGAAGGACGGCGACGGCGTGCTGATGGCGAATTTCCGCGCCGATCGGGCGCGCGAGATCCTGCTGGCGCTGCTCGATCCCGAGTTCAGCGGCTTTTCCCGCGCGCGCGTCGTCCGGTTCGCGGCCGCCCTCGGCATGGTCGAGTATTCCGATCAGCTCAATCGGTTCATGGCGACGATCTTTCCGCCGCTCGAGCTCAACAACGTCATGGGCGAGGTGATGGCGCGTCTGGGCCTGAAGCAGTTGCGCATCGCCGAAACCGAGAAATACGCGCACGTCACGTTCTTCTTCAACGGCGGGGCTGAGCGTGAATTTCCCGGCGAGGATCGCATCCTCGTCCCTTCGCCCAAGGTCGCGACCTACGACCTGAAGCCGGAGATGTCCGCCTACGAGGTGACCGACAGGCTCGTGGCTGCGATCGAGTCCGGCAAGTACGATTTCATCCTCGTCAATTATGCGAACACCGACATGGTCGGCCATACCGGCGACCTCGAGGCGGCGACGCGCGCCGTCGAGGCGGTCGACACATGTCTTGGCCGCGTCGCCGAGGCCGTCACGCGCATGGGCGGCGCGCTGCTCGTCACCGCCGACCACGGCAATGCCGAGACCATGATCGATCCCGAGACCGGACAGCCGCATACCGCGCATACGACGAATCCGGTCCCGGTCATGCTCGTGAACGGCGGCGGCGCCGGTCGCAACGCGCCGATCGCGTTGCGCGACGGCAAACTCGCCGACGTGGCACCGACGCTGCTCGAGCTCATGGGCATCGAGCCGCCGGCCGAGATGACGGGTCATTCGCTGATCGTGCTGCCGGGCGCGCCGCAGGAAGCCGCGGCGGACCGTGCGACGGCCTAGCGCCCCTCGCCCCGCTACCGGCGGTCCAGCTTCGCGCCGGGTCGCGCTCGCCTGTTTCATCCTCGGCATCGCGGGGGCGCCCGCGCTTGCCCAGCAGCCGCAACAACGCCTCGAGCAGATCGAGAAGGCCATCGACGCCGAACGCGAGGCCGAGCGGCGCCTCGCCCGCGAGGCCGAAGCCCTGGCGCGCGAACTCGCGGCGCTGCGGACGCGCCTCGTCGAACTCGCGCGGACGCTGCAGAACGGCGAAGAAGCGCTTTCGGCCGCCGAACGCGAGGTCGCACGCGTCGAGGCGGACATCGCATCCAGGGAAAACAAGCTCGAGCAGCGCCGGACCGAACTCGCGCGGCTCATCGCCGGACTGCTGCGCTTGCGGCGTCAACCGCCGGAAGCCGCCCTCGTCCTTCCAGCTTCGCCGATCGAGGCGGTGCGGACGGCGCGTCTGCTCGGCGCGGCGACGCCGGCCGTGGAGCGGGAGGCCGCCGCGCTCGCGCGCGAGATCGATGACCTGCAGACGGCACGCGCCGAAGCGGAGCGGCGACGCGCCGAAGCGGCGCAGGCGGCGGAACGGTTGGCGGCGGACCGGGCGGCGCTCGACGCGCTGGTCAAGCAGCGGATCAGCCTGCAGCAGGAGACGGAGGCCCAACGGCGGGAGACCGCGGCACGGCTGAGCCGCCTGTCGCGCGAGGCGACGGATCTTCGGGAGCTGATCGAGCGTCTTAATGCGGAACGTGCGACGCAAGAAGCCGCCGAACGCGCGGCCCGTGCCGCGCAGGAAGAGGCCGAACGCCAGGCGACCGAACGCGCCGCGCGCGGGACGCAGGTCGGCCGGCTCGTGCCGCCCATGGCGGCGCCGGGACAAGTGCGGTCGTTCGCGCAGGCCCGCGGTCAAGTCGTCCTGCCCGCGCGCGGTCGGATTGCGCTGTCGTTCGGCGAGCCCGGTGCCGGCGGGCAACCGCACCGGGGAATCACGATCGAGACGCGCGCGGGTGCGCAGGTCGTTGCGCCGTATGACGGCCACGTCGTCTTCGCCGGCCCGTTCCGTGCATACGGCCTTATCTTGATCATCGAACACACCGAGGGATATCATACTTTGATCGTAGGACTTGGCCGGATTGACGCGACCGTCGGGCAGTTGGTTGCGGCGGGTGAACCGGTCGGTGTGGCGGGCGCTTCCGACACGGGAGGCCCGTCGATTTATGTTGAATTGCGACGTAACGGTCAGCCGATCGACCCACTGCCGTGGTTGGCGTCGCGAAACGAGAAGGTAAGCGGATGAAGCTAGTTCGGATCGCCGCAGTGGCTTTCAGCGCCCTGTGGCTCTGCGCCCCTCTGCCTGTCACCGCCCAGTCGAATACGTCGGATACCTATCGCCAGCTCAATCTGTTCGGCGAGGTGTTCGAACGAGTCCGGTCGGATTACGTCGAGGAAGTAAGCGACCGGAAACTGATCGAGGACGCCATCAACGGCATGCTCTCGGCGCTCGATCCGCATTCAAGCTTCATGAACGCGAAGTCTTACCGCGACATGCAGGTGCAGACGCGCGGTGAGTTCGGCGGCCTCGGCATCGAGGTCACGATGGAGAATGGCCTGGTCAAGGTGGTGGCGCCGATCGACGACACGCCGGCGTTCCGCGCCGGCCTGCGGCCCGGCGACCTGATCACGCACCTGGACGGCGAGCAGGTCATGGGCCTGACGCTGCAGGACGCGGTCGAGCGGATGCGGGGGCCCGTGAACAGCTCGATCAAGCTGACCATCCGGCGCGGCAACCAGGAACCGTTCGAGATCACCTTGACCCGCGCGATCATCAAGATCCAGTCGGTAAGGGCCCGGACCGAGGGCGATCTCGGCTATATCCGCATCACTTCATTCACCGAGCAGACGGATGTCGGCCTGCGCAATGCGGTCCAGAAGCTGAAGGATCAGCTCGGCAACCGCCTTGCCGGCGTCGTGCTGGACCTGCGCAACAATCCGGGCGGCCTGCTCGACCAGGCCGTCGCCGTCGCCGACGAGTTCCTCGACAAGGGCGAAATCGTCTCGACCCGGGGACGGCGCCCTGACGATGCCCAGCGCTTCAATGCAAAGCCGGGCGATCTGATCGGCAATCTTCCGTTGGTCGTGCTCGTCAACGGCGGATCCGCCTCGGCTTCCGAGATCGTCGCGGGCGCGCTGCAAGACCATCGCCGCGCAATCATTCTGGGCACCAAGACCTTCGGCAAGGGTTCGGTGCAGACGATCATCCCGCTCGGCGGCCAGGGCGCGATCCGTTTGACCACGGCGCGCTACTACACGCCGTCCGGCCGCTCGATCCAGGCCGAGGGGATCCAGCCGGACATCGTCGTCGAGCCGGCCCGCATCGAGAAAATCGAAGCCTCGAACGTCCGTCGCGAGGCGGACCTGCGGGGCGCGCTGCGCAACGACCAGCGGCCCGCGCCGACGACGCCGCCCGGTGCACAGCCGTCCGGCACGCAGCCGCAGCCGTCGCCCGAGGCCGAGGTCGATCCGAACGCAATCGACTCGCCCAACGACTACCAGTTGGCGCGCGCCTTCGATCTGCTCCGCGGGCTCGCGCTCTACAGCCGCCGCGTCACCAACTGAGCGGCGGCGGGCACAGGTCCCGGCGGCAGGCTCAAGTGGGCGGGGGCGAGCGACAGAACCCGAAGGCGGGGTCGGGGGCGGGTGCGGCCGTGCGACACTCGGGCCTCGCCACTGCTTGGCTCGTGCTCGTCGCGGTAGTCGGCGGGGCGTTCCTTTGGGCCCAGATCAACGGCGTACCGCGACCGTCCGAGCGCGAGGCGGTGCGGATCGCGTTATCGCCGCTCGTCAACGTCACGTCATCGACGGCGCCGGCAGCCGCCGCGCCGTCGACGAGCGCACCCGCCGACCCCGAGCGTGCGAAAATCCCCGCGCCAGTCCCCGCTTCGGCGATGGTGCCCGGACCTTCGCCTGCGCCGGAAAACACGACGGCTTCCGCATCGCCCAGGGCCGATGCGACCGCCCAGCCGGTCGCCATGCAGGCGCCGCCGCCGGTCGAGACGGCGATGATCGCGCCGGCGCCGCGCACGTCGCGCGAGACCGAGGCGCCGGCCTGGCTCCGCTTCGGTCGCTCCTTCGATGCCAATGATCGCCGGCCCCGTATCGCCGTGGTGATGAACGATTTGGGAATGTCGCATGCCACGACGACCGCCGCGATCCAGAAGCTGCCCGGCGAAGTGACGCTCGCATTCAGCCCCTACACGGAACGTCTGCCCGACTGGATCGGTCAGGCCCGGGCGGCCGGACACGAGGTGCTGCTCGGCCTGCCGATGGAGCCGATCAACTTCCCGGCGAACGATCCGGGACCGCGCACGCTGCTGACCGGCCTGACGCCCCGGCAGAATCTCGAACGCCTGGAATGGGTGCTGAGCCGCGCCACAGGTTACGTCGGCGTGACGAACGAGATGGGCTCGCGCTTCACGGCGATGGCCGAAGCGCTCAAGCCCGTCCTGACGACGCTGAACGAGCGCGGGCTGATGTTCCTCGACAGCCGGACCACGACGCGCAGCGTGGCGGCCAAACTCGCGAGCGAGATCGGCCTGCCGCGCGCCATCGTCGACCGCTGGATCGACCACGAAGCGTCGCGCGACGCGATCGACGCGCGCCTCGCCGAAATCGAGCGTATCGCGCGCGAGACCGGCAGCGCGGTCGCGATGGCGCAGCCATATCCGGTGTCGCTCGAACGGCTCGCCGCATGGATTCCGTCGCTGGAAAGCAAGGGCTTCGTGCTGTCGCCGCTCACCGCCGTGGTGAACCGGCAGGCCGACCGCTGAGACCGTCATGAGCACGCCGCCGGAACCGGTCCGCGATACGGGCGATCTTGCCTATCGGCTCGGCGTCGGGATCATGCTGCTGAACCCCGCCGGCGAGGTCTTCGTCGCCAAGCGCATCGACACGCCGGGCGACGCCTGGCAGATGCCGCAGGGCGGCATCGACGCGGACGAGGCGCCGCGCGCCGCGGCGCTGCGCGAGCTCGAGGAAGAGATCGGGACCGCCAATGCGGTCATCATCGCGGAAAGCCGCGACTGGTACACCTACGACCTGCCGCCCGATCTCGTCGGCAAGGTGTGGGGCGGCCGCTACCGCGGCCAGCGCCAGAAATGGTTCGCCGCCCGTTTTCTCGGGCGCGACGACGAGATCAACCTCGCGACCGCGCACCCCGAATTCGGCGCTTGGAAATGGGTGCATCTCGAAGATCTTCCAACGCTGATCGTGCCGTTCAAGCGCGCCCTGTATTCGGCCGTGGTCGACGAGTTCCGGCCGCTCGTGACGAAACGTTGAGGCGCCGGGCCCGCAACGCGAGCTCCCGCACCCGACTTGCCGGCGCCGACGGCACCGCGCCGGGCCTCCTGCGTTAACGATCCGGACGAATGCGGCGTTCGTCCCGCCGGCCGCCGATCGGCGGCGCCGTCTTGACCGGCCGCAAGGAGATAAATGCATGTCCGATGGCGATGCGGTCGATGGCATGTCGACACCGGCACCAAGCGACGCCGCGGCCGGCACCCCGCCGGATAACGTGTTCACCGCTGCCGCGCTGCTTGCCGCGGTCGCCTACGACGCGACGCCCGATGCCGCGGTAGCGGGCGGCCTGCGGCCGCTCGATGCCGCCGAGCTCGGACTTCCGGCGACCGGCACACTCGAGGGCGGCACCTATGAGCTGCGCGACGGCGTCTATACGCATCGCGATGCGGACAACAGTGCCGTCGCCCACGTCTATGTCGGCGACGTGGGCGGTGCGAGGACGCTTGCCCTTACGTTCCGCGGCACCGACGAGCCCGGCGACATCCCGGATCATCAGACCTTCACCACGCACTACGCGCGCTTCGCGCCGCTGGTTGAAGCGGTCGAGAGTTACGCCGCCGACCCGGACAACGGCATCGACCGGGTGCTGGTCACCGGACACAGCCTGGGCTCGGCGATGGTAACCACGGCCATGATCCAGGAAGGATGGATCAACGACGATCGATATCTCGGCGTGGCCATCGGCGCCCACGGAACCGATGCCACCGTGGCCGCCACGGCGCCCGATACCGTCACCAATCTCGTGAACTTCGTTCATACGCACGATTTCCTCACCCTCGAGTCGGAGCCGGAAGGCATCAGCTTCGTGAGTCTCGGCGAACTCCTCGAGTCGCTGTCCGGCCTTACCACCGAGGACAGCTTCGAACCGAAGGCGCGCGTCGGCCTCGACGTGTGGATCGACACGGGGCAGATCGAGAATCTCGAATCGAGCGGAATCGACTCGCTCGACTCCCTCATCGACGCCGAGCACGGGCTGAGCCGATATGCCGCCGACATTGCCTTCCTGGCCGAGCAAGGCGAACTCGAGCCATCGGACCTGATGTCGACCACCTCGCCACGCTTTTTCTACGTGGGTAGCGACGGCGCCGATGACTTCGCCCAGGATCGCGACATGCCGGAGGTATTCGCCGACGTGGAGCCGTTTCCGGCACGGGATTTCGATCAGCGCATGTATGCCCGTGACGGCGACGACGAGATCGGCGGGTCGGGCGGCGACGATTTCATCGACGGCGGCGCGGGCACGGATGTGGCGATCTATCGCGGCGCGGCCGCCGAGTACGCGATCACCAGCGTTGCAGGTGAGACCACGGTTGCGCCGGAGGCGGGGACGGCCGGTGAGGCCGACGGCACGGACACACTGGTCGGCATCGAGATGCTGCGATTCGCCGGCGGCGAACTCGTCACGCTCGCCGGCGTTGAGGCGCCGGGTGCGGCCGCGGCCGACGCGACGCTCCTCTGAGCGCGTTCAGGCGCCCGCGCGGTCGAGCGCGGCCGCGCGCGACTGCATCAGGCGATTCGCAACCGGCCACAGCAGGCGATGAATCCGCCCGTTGCCCTTGAGGCCGACGGCCTTGAGCGCCATGGCGACGCCGCGTTCCACGTGCCACGGCCGGTAGACCCGATAGGCGCGGCGCGCATAGGCGCGAATGTTGCTGCGCCGGTCGTAAGGCCGGTTCGCCGGCGCGTTCGCCGCATAATAGGCGTAGGCGAGTTCGTCGTCCTCGGACTCGAACATGCGACCGAATCCGGTCCACACCCGCTGCAGCCGCGTCAGCCGCTCGGACTCCTGATAGCGTTTCATCGCAGTGTAAAAGAGCTTGTAGTGGCGCAGCTCATCGGCCGCGATCTTCTGGCAGATCTGCCGCAGCACGGGCTCCGCCGTCGCGTCGGCGAGCGCGGTGTAGTACGAGCTCGTCCCCGTTTCGACGATGCAGCGCGCGATCAGCTCGCCGGTGCGGCTGCCGCGCACCGACTCCCTGGCATCGAGCGGCAGGCGGTAGCCGTCGGTGAAGCGCTTGAATGCCGCGGCGAAGTCCCAGCCCGGATCGGCCATCTCCGCCCAGCGCCGCAGCGCCTGGCCGTGCTGCACTTCCTCCTGCGCCCAGTACCTTGCCGTGGCCTGGAACTGCGGATCGTCGTGGAAGACGTTGCAGAGATAGGTCGCGTAATCGAGCCCGTTATGCTCGACCAGGCTGGCCGCCTTCACGATACGGACAATGTCGGGGTCGACCTTGCTGCGGTCGAACGCCCCCCAATCGATGTCGTCGAGCGTCCAATGCTTCATGGCCACCTACCGTCCCGGCAGCGTGTCGAGTGAACTCTATATGAGCTGGACCGGAAAGGCTGACAAGGGTCTCGGCGGCCCGGCCGGTCCCTCGCCCGGCGTCAGTCGAGCGCGGCCAGTTTGGCTTCGGCGATCTCGATCCGCGTTGCGATCGCCTGGCGTTCGGTATCGTCGCGTGCCGCCGCGAGCTCTTCCCGCATCGTGCGCAGGTCGGTCTCGATCCGCGCCCGGTCGAGATCCTTGAGCCGGGTCGCCTCTTCGGCAAGCACGGTACAGCGTTCCGCCGTGACCTCGGCGAAGCCGCCGGCAACGAAGATGCGGTCCGTCACCGTGCCGCCGTCATGCACGTCGATGACGCCCGGCCGCACCGTGGAGATCAGCGGCGCATGCCCGTGAAGAACGCCGAAGTCGCCCTCGGCGCCGGGCACGACGACCATCTCCACCGCCTGCGACATGAGCAGCCGCTCGGGCGAAACCAGTTCGAACTGCACCTTCTCGGCCATGTCCCTGTACCGCGTCCCCTATGCCCGGTTACGCGGCCTCGGCCGCCATCTTGCGCGCCTTCTCGACGGCCTCGTCGATCGTGCCCACCATGTAGAACGCCGCCTCCGGCATGTCGTCGCACTCGCCGGAGATGATCTTCTTGAAGCCGCGGATCGTGTCCTCGAGCTTGACGAACACGCCCGGCGTGCCGGTGAAGACCTCGGCGACGTGGAAGGGCTGCGAGAGGAAGCGCTGGATCTTGCGCGCGCGCGCGACCGTCAGCTTGTCCTCTTCCGAAAGCTCGTCCATGCCCAGGATGGCGATGATGTCCTGCAGCGACTTGTAGGTCTGAAGCACGCGCTGCACCTCGCGGGCGACCGTGTAGTGCTCCTCGCCGACGATGCGCGGATCGAGCATGCGGCTCGTGGAGTCGAGGGGGTCGACCGCCGGATAGATGCCGAGCTCGGCGATCTGGCGCGACAGAACCGTCGTCGCGTCGAGGTGGGCGAACGAGGTCGCCGGCGCCGGGTCGGTCAGGTCGTCGGCAGGCACGTAGATGGCCTGCACCGAGGTGATCGAGCCCTTCTTCGTGGTCGTGATGCGCTCCTGCAGCGCGCCCATGTCGGTCGCGAGCGTCGGCTGATAACCGACGGCCGAGGGAATGCGGCCGAGCAGCGCCGACACCTCGGAACCCGCCTGGGTAAAGCGGAAGATGTTGTCGACGAAGAACAGCACGTCCTGCCCTTCCTCGTCGCGGAAGTATTCCGCGAGCGTGAGGCCGGTAAGGCCGACGCGTGCGCGCGCCCCCGGCGGCTCGTTCATCTGGCCGTAGACGAGGGCGGCCTTGGAACCGGGCCCGTCCAGCTTGATGACGCCCGATTCGATCATCTCGTGATAGAGGTCGTTACCCTCGCGCGTGCGCTCGCCCACGCCGGCGAACACCGAGTAGCCGCCATGCGCCTTCGCGACGTTGTTGATCAGCTCCATGATCAACACGGTCTTGCCGACGCCGGCGCCGCCGAACAGGCCGATCTTGCCGCCCTTGGCGTATGGGGCCAGCAGGTCGACGACCTTGATGCCGGTGACCAGGATTTCGGCCTCGGTCGACTGGTCGACGAACTCGGGCGCCGGCTTGTGGATCGGCGACCGCATCTTGGCGTTGACCGGCCCGCGCTCATCGACGGGTTCGCCGACGACGTTGAGGATGCGGCCGAGCGTCTCGGGACCGACCGGGACCGAGATCGGCCCGCCGGTGTCGACCACCTCTTGCCCGCGGACGAGGCCGTCGGTCGAGTCCATCGCGATGGTGCGGACCGTCTGCTCGCCGAGGTGCTGCGCCACCTCGAGCACCAGCTTCTGGCCCTGGTTGTCGACGTGGAGCGCGTTCAGGATTTCCGGCAGCTCGCCGTCGAAGTGCACGTCGACGACCGCGCCCAGCACCTGGGTGATCCGACCGACATTGTTCTTGGCCATCGTTCAACTCCTCGCGAAAAAGATCACACCGCCTCGGCGCCGGAGATGATCTCGATCAGCTCCTTGGTGATCGCTGCCTGGCGCGTACGGTTGTAGTTCAGGGTCAGCTTGCGGATCATGTCGCCCGCGTTGCGCGTCGCGTTGTCCATGGCGGTCATGCGCGCGCCCTGTTCGGATGCCGCGTTTTCGAGCAGCGCGCGATAGATCTGGACCGCCAGGTTGCGCGGCAGCAGCGCGGCGAGGATCTCCTCCTCGCTCGGCTCGTACTCGTAGACCGCGGCGGCTTCGCCGCCGGATCCGGACGCCTCTTCGAGGGGAAACGGAATCACCTGCTGCCGCGTGACGATCTGCGAGATCGCCGACTTGAAGCGGTTGTAGATGACGGTGCAGACGTCGAACTCGCCGGCCTCGAACATGGCGAGGATGCGGTCCGTGATGCGCTGCGCGTCGGCGAATGACAGCGAGCGCCGGCCCACTTCCTCCATCGTCTCGACGATCAGCCGGCCGTAATCGCGGCGCAGCTGGTCGCGGCCCTTGCGGCCGACGCAGAAGATCTTGACCGTCTTGCCTTCGGACTGAAGCTGGCGGATGAGCTGGCGGGCGCCGCGCACGATCGACGAGTTGAACGCGCCGCAGAGGCCGCGGTCGGACGTCGCGACGACGACGAGGTGCACGTCGCTCTTGCCGGTCCCGGCGAGCAGCGGCGGCGCACCTTCGGCGCCGGCAAGCGAACTTGCGAGCGAGCCGAGCATGCGCGACATCCGTTCGGCGAACGGCCGCGCCGCCTCGGCCTGTTCCTGGGCGCGCCGCAGCTTCGCCGCGGCGACCATCTTCATGGCCGACGTGATCTTCTGCGTCGACTTGACGCTGTTGATACGGCCGCGGAGCGATTTCAGACTGGGCATGCGCGCGCGTGTCCGGGCGGTGTTCCGTCGTCGATCAGGCGAAGGTGCGCGCGAACTGGTCGAGCGCCGCCTTGAGCTTCTCCTCGGTCGCGGGCGAGATCTCGCGCTCCGTCCGGATCTTCTCGAGGATCTCCGGATGACGCGTGCGGATCTCGTTGAGGAGGCCCTGCTCGAAGCGCGTAACCTGGTTGACCTCGAGCTTGTCGAGATAGCCGCGGACGCCGGCGAAGATCGCCACCACCTGCTCCTCGACCGGCATCGGCGAGTACTGCGGCTGCTTCAGCAGCTCGGTCAGGCGCGCGCCGCGCGCCAGCAGACGCTGGGTCGCCGGGTCGAGATCCGAGGCGAACTGCGCGAATGCCGCCATTTCGCGGTACTGGGCCAGCTCGAGCTTGATGCGGCCGGCCACCTGCTTCATGGCCTTGATCTGCGCGGCGGAGCCGACGCGGCTGACCGAGAGGCCGACGTTGATCGCCGGGCGGATGCCCTTATAGAACAGGTCGGTCTCGAGGAAGATCTGGCCGTCCGTGATGGAGATGACGTTGGTCGGAATGTAGGCCGACACGTCGCCGGCCTGCGTCTCGATCACGGGCAGCGCCGTCAGCGAGCCGGCACCGTGCTCGTCCGACATCTTCGCCGCGCGCTCGAGCAAACGCGAATGCAGGTAGAACACGTCGCCCGGATACGCCTCGCGGCCCGGCGGACGGCGCAGCAGCAGCGACATCTGGCGATAGGCGACGGCCTGCTTCGACAGGTCGTCGTACACGATCACGGCGTGCATGCCGTTGTCGCGGAAGTACTCGCCCATCGCGCAGCCGGTATAAGGCGCCAGGAACTGCAGCGGCGCCGGCTCCGACGCCGTGGCGGCGACGATGATCGAGTACTCGAGCGCACCGTAGTCCTCGAGCGTCTTGACGATGCGGGCGACCGTCGAGCGCTTCTGCCCGACGCAGACGTAGATGCAGTAGAGCTTCTTCGACTCGTCGTTGCCGGCGTTGATCGCCTTCTGGTTCAGGAAGGTGTCGATCGCCACGGCCGTCTTGCCGGTCTGGCGGTCGCCGATGATCAGCTCGCGCTGGCCGCGGCCGATCGGAACCAGGCTGTCGATGGCCTTGAGGCCGGTCTGCATCGGCTCGTGCACCGACTTGCGGGCGATGATGCCGGGCGCCTTCACCTCGACGCGCTGGCGCTTGACGTCGGTGAGCGGCCCCTTGCCGTCGATCGGGTTGCCCAGCGCGTCGACGACGCGGCCCAGGAGGCCGCGGCCGACCGGGCACTCGACGATGGCGCCGGTCCGCTTGACGGTGTCGCCCTCCTTGATGTCCCGGTCGTCGCCGAGCACGACGATGCCGACATGGTCGATCTCGAGGTTGAGCGCCATGCCCTTCACGCCGTTGGCGAACTCGACCATCTCGCCGGCCTGCACCTTGTCGAGGCCGTAGACGCGGGCGATGCCGTCGCCCACCGAGATGACCTGGCCGACCTCAGCGACATCGGCCGCCGTATCGAACTTGGCGATCTGATCCTTGAGGATTGCCGAAATCTCAGCCGCCCGGATTTCCATCACGCGAGACCTTTCATGGCGAGTTGAAGCCGTTGCAGTTTGGTGGCGAGCGAGGCGTCGATCAGGCGCGAGCCGACCATTACCTTAAGCCCGCCGAGCAGTTTCGGATCCACCTTGAGATCCACGCTGACCTTGCGGCCCATGGCGCCGCGCAGCGCGGCGCCGATGGCATCGGCCTGCGTCTGGCTGAGCGGCCTGGCCGAGGTCACGTGCGCCGTGATTTCGCCGCGGCGCGCGGCCAAGATCTGGTTGAAGGCGTCGATCATCGCCCTGAGCGCGGAAAGACGCCGGTTGCGCGCGACCATGCCGACGAAGCGGCGCGTCAGATCGTTGACGCCGGCGCGCTCGACGACCGCGAGCATCGCCTTGGTCTGCTGTTCGCGCTCGATCAGCGGGCTCGACATCAGCCGGCGGAGATCCGCGCTTTCGTCGATCAAGGCCTTGAGCCTGGCGAGATCGCCGGCCACCGCATCGAGCTGCTTGGCCTCGTCGGCCAGCTCATAAAGCGCGGTCGCATAACGCCCTGCGAGGCCGGAAGCTGAAAAGGTCTCGGACGCCACGCTATCGAAGTCCCTGAAATGTGGAGCGGGCCACGGACGCCGCCGCAACGCCGCCGTAAACGCAAAAAATGACCGTCAGCCCGGAGGAACCCCGGCCCGAAGGCGGGGAGTTGCTACCACAGCACTTGATGCGATGCAACACGCCGTAGAGGCCGGAGAACCGCTTGAGAAACTACAAGAAACTGTACGGATCGATGTCGACGTGGAGGCGGACCGCATGCGGCACTTGGACGCGGTCCAGCCAGGCGCCGATGAACCCCTGAAGATGGCTGGATCGGCCCGCCTTCACCAGAAAGCGCCGCCGATGCCGGCCGCGCAGGATGGCGAGCGGGGCCGGTGCCGGCCCCAGGACCTGCACGTCGGCCTGGCGCGGCGCGGCGCGTGCGAGGCGGCGGGCCACGTCGTCGACCTGCGCTTCATCGGGTCCGGTCAGGATCAGGGCGGCGAGTCGCCCGAATGGAGGAAGGCCGTGGCGAAGCCGCTCGTCGGCCTCGGCGGCGAGAAAGCTGTCGCGCTCCCACCCGACGAGCGCCTGCATCACCGGATGCTCGGGCATGTAGGTCTGCAGGAAGACGCGGCCCGGCCGCTCCGCCCGGCCGGCACGTCCCGCGACCTGATGAAGAAGCTGATAGGTGCGCTCCGCCGCGCGCAGGTCGCCGCCCGACAGCCCGAGATCGGCATCGACGACGCCGACCAGCGTCAGCATCGGAAAGTGGTGGCCCTTGGCGACGATCTGGGTGCCGACGAGCAGGTCGATTTCCTTGTTCGCCATCCGCTCGATGAAAGCGGACGCGCTCGCAGGCCCCCCGATCGTGTCGCTGGTGATGATCGCCACCCGGGCGCCGGCGAAAAGCTTCATCGCCTCCTCGGCGATGCGTTCCACGCCCGGCCCGCACACGGCGAAGCTGTCCTCGGCCCCGCATGACGGACAGACGCGCTGCGGCCGCATCGCGAAGCCGCAATGGTGGCATTGCAGCCGCCCGGCGAGGCGGTGTTCCACCAGCCATGCGGTGCAGCTCGGGCATTGCAGCCGGTGCCCGCATGCCCGGCACAGCGTCAGCGGCGCATAGCCGCGCCGATTGAGGAACAGCATCGCCTGCTCGCCGGCCGCAAGCGTCTCCGCGATCGCCAGGCGCAGCGTCGGCGACAGCCAGCTTTGACGCGGCGGCGGATCGCGCCGGAGGTCGATGGTCCGAACCTCCGGCAGCATGGCGCCGCCATGCCGCGCGGGCAGATGCACACCCTGGTAGCGTCCCTGCTCGACATTGACGACGGTTTCGAGCGACGGGGTGGCGGAGACGAGGACGATCGGCACGCCCTCGAACCGCGCCCGCACGACCGCCATGTCGCGCGCGTGATAGATGACGCCGTCTTCCTGCTTGAACGCGGCCTCGTGTTCCTCGTCGACGATGATGAGGCCAAGCTCCCGATACGGAAGGAAGAGGGCGGACCGCGCGCCGACGACCACGCGCGCGCGGCCTTCGGCGACGTCGCGCCAGGTCCGGCAGCGCGCGGCCTGGCCAAGCTCCGAGTGCCAGGCCGCGGGCGGCGCGCCGAAGCGCGCCTCAAACCGCTCGAGCCACTGCGCGCTCATCGCGATCTCGGGCAGAAGCACCAGAACCTGACGCCCGGCACGCAGCGCCGACGCGATGGCCTCGAAATACACTTCCGTCTTGCCCGATCCGGTCACGCCGTCGAGCAGCGTCACGGAGAAACCCTGGCGCGTCCTGAGCATTTCCGCCGCCGCGCTCTGGGCGGACGACAGCGCCGGCCCCAGCCGGCTGCCGTCCGGCACGGCAATCGGCGGCGGTCCCAGCTCGACCGTTTCGAGCCAGCCAAGCTTCGCCATGGCGCGCACGACGCCCGTGCCCACGCCGGCCTCCCGCGCCAGCTCACTCGCGAGACGCGCGCGCCCGTCGCCGAGGATTTCGAGAACGCGCCGGCGTGCCGGGGTCAGGCGCGGCTCGAGATCCGCCGGGCTTGCGGGATCCGGTGCCGCCGGCGCAAGCGCAAGGCCAAGCATCGCGCGGCGGCTCTCGAGCGCCGCCTCGACGCTCATCGCCATCCGCAGCACGGCGCCGCGCGGCGCCATCGTATAGGCGGCGACCCATTCGATGAAGCGCCGCATCGCCTGCGACATCGGCGGCGCGTCGAGGCGGGCCGCGACCGGCTTGAGGCGCGATTCGGGCAGCGCGTCCGTCGCTGCGGCATCGTCCTGGTCCCACACAACGCCGATGAGATGCCGCGCGCCGAGCGGCACACGCACGAAGTCGCCCGGACGCAGATCGAGCGCGCGCGTCGCCTTGTAGTCGTAGGCGCCGGCGAGCGGCAACGGCAGCAGAACGCGCACGCGCGTCGAAGCCTCGTCGATGCCGAATTCCGCATCGTCGCGCATGCGCGAACTGGCGGGATGAGTCACCATGGGCTACACTTTACCTGCCCGATGGGTTATGGGTCACGGGGTGTACGCGCGGCTCCGAGTCGTTGCGCAAGCCCATTCCAGAGCCCGAGACGAAGCAGCAAGGCGTCATGAAGTTCTTCATCGATACCGCCGACATCAACGAGATCCGAGAGCTTGCGGCGACCGGCCTCGTCGACGGCGTCACCACCAACCCGTCCCTCGTGGCGAAGTCGGGGCGCAAGTTCCTCGACGTCGTCAAAGAGATCTGCGACATCGTGCCGGGCCCGGTGAGCGCCGAGGTCACGGCCACCGACCATGAGACCATGCTCGCCGAGGGCCGCGTGCTCGCCAAGATCGCGAGCAATGTGGCGGTCAAGGTTCCGCTGACGATCGACGGCCTCAAGACCTGCAAGGCGCTGTCGAAGGACGGCATCATGGTCAACGTCACGCTGTGCTTCTCGCCGGCACAGGCGCTGCTGGCCGCGAAGGCGGGTGCCGCGTTCATCTCGCCGTTCGTCGGGCGGCTCGACGATGTCGGATCGGACGGCATGGGCCTGATCCGCGACATCTGCCAGATCTATCGCCAGTACCCGCATTTCAGGACCGAGGTGCTGGTCGCCTCCGTGCGCAATCCGACGCACGTGGTCGAGGCGGCGAAACTGGGCGCGCACGTGGCGACCTTGCCGCCTTCCGTCATGCGGCAGCTCTTCAACCATCCGCTGACCGACAAGGGACTCGCCGCCTTCCTCGCCGACTGGCAAAAGACCGGCCAGTCGATCCTGGGCAAGTGAGCGCGCATGGCCGCTGACCGCGAGAGCGCTCCGCGCCTGGCCAAACCCGGCCCGACCGGTGCCGACGTTGCGGAATACCTGCGGCATCATCCCGACTTCCTCATCGAGCATCCCGACCTCCTGCGTCTGCTGACGCCGCCGGCGCACGCGCATGGCGACGGCGTCATCGACATGCAGCGCTACATGCTCGAGCGGCTGCGCGGCGATCTGTCCAAGCTGCAGGAGTCGCAGAACGAGCTGATCGCCACCGCGCGGATCAACATGTCGATCCAGACGCGCGTGCACGCCGCCGTGCTGTCGCTGCTCAGCGCGACGACGCTCGAGCACCTGATCGAGGTCATCACCACCGACCTCGCCGTCCATCTCGAGGTCGACGCGGTCATCCTCGGCTTCGAGGCGCTCGATCGTGTCGCCCCCGGCCAGCAGGCCCGCGGCCTCAGACTGTTTCCGCGCGGACGCATCGAACGCCTGCTCGCCGGTGCGCGCGAGGTCATGCTGCTCGCCCATACGCCGGGCGATCCGGAGCTGTTCGGCGCGGCCGCGAGTCTCGTCCGCTCGCAGGCGCTGCTCCGCCTTCAACTGCGGCGCGACGCGCCGCTGGGCGTGCTCGCCTTCGGCGCACGCGACCCGGAGAAATTCCATCCGGGCCAGGGCACGGAGCTGCTGACCTTCCTGGGGCGTGTCGTCGAACTGTCGATCCGGGGATGGCTCGACCGAGGCTGAAGCCGGTCGGCATTCGGCCCCGCGCCACCCATGCGCGGAACTGCCCCGTGTATTCATCGTGCCGTTCCGCGGCAGACCCGCGGGCAATGATCTGAGGTTCGGCACCAGATGCGAGCGGCAGCCGCGACAGCGCCGACCTTTCCCGCCCACGCCGACGTCGTCGATGCCTATAACGCGTGGCTCGAATGGCTCAGCGTCGAGCGCCGCGCCTCGCGCCACACCGTCGCCGCCTATGGCCGCGATCTCGCCTTCTTCTTCGTCTTCCTTGCCGAACATCTCGGCGGTCCCGCCGATCTCGGTGCGCTACGGACGCTGCGCACGGCCGACTTTCGCGCCTGGCTCGCACGCCGGGTACAGGACGGAAACGTCGCGACCTCGAACGCCCGCGCCCTGTCCGTCCTCAGAAACTTCTTCCGCTGGCTCGACCGGCGGGGACTCGTCCACAACCCGCATGTCGCGGCATTGCGTACGCCCAAACTGCCGCGTGCGCTGCCCAAACCGCTGTCGGAAGCCCATGCCCAGGCGGCGGTCGACTCGATCGGACACCTGAGCGAGGAACCCTGGATCGCCGCGCGCGACACGGCGCTGGTCCTGCTGCTCTACGGGGCCGGGCTCCGCATCGACGAGGCCCTGTCGCTCGACCGCGACGTGCTGCCCTTGGGCGAAACGCTGACCATCACCGGCAAGGGCCGCAAGCAGCGCATCGTGCCGATCCTCGACGTCGTCCGCGCCGCGATCGACGACTATGTCGCCCGCTGTCCCTACCGGCCCGGCCGCGACGGGCCGCTCTTCCTCGGCGCCCGCGGCAAACGCCTTCAGGCCGGCGTGGTGCAGGCGCAGATCCGAAAGCTGCGGGCATGGCTCGGCCTGCCCGACACGGCGACACCGCACGCGCTGCGCCACAGCTTCGCGACGCATCTCCTTGCCGCCGGCGGCGACCTGCGCACGATCCAGGAACTGCTGGGCCACGCGTCGCTGTCGACGACGCAGCGCTACACGGCCGTCGATGCCGAACGGCTGCTCGCGATCTATGCGCGCGCGCACCCGCGGGCGCGATCAGCCCTTGAGACGCCGGACGGCGACGGGCCCGAGGGCGACGACCGCGCCTAGCATCGCGAAGGCGAGTCCCCAGGCGAGCCGGCTCTCGTTGCCACCGGCGAGGTCGAGAACGACGCCGAACGCGAGCGGACCGATGAAGGAGCCGGCGAAGCCGAGCGTCGACTGGACCGCCATCGTCGCGCCGCGCAAGCGCGGATCCGCCGCCGCCACGATGCTCGACGTGATGACCGCCGAGTCCCAGCTTACGGTGATGCCGTAGACGAGGACGAGCGCCACGATCGCGGCATAGGGCAGCCCCGCCGAAAAGCCGAAGCTCGCGGAAACGAGCGCCGAAACCAGCATGGCAAACACGAGAAAGCGGTGCCGGCCGGCGCGAAGCGCGATCTCGACGCCGAGAACGCCGGCGACGAGTCCGAGCAGGTTCACGAACGCCGCGAGTCCGGTCGCGCTCCAGGAAGAAGTACCCGGCGCCTGCAGCGTTGCCGCGAAGGCGAGAAAGGCGACGAGCCAGGAGCGGAACCCGAACAGTTCCCAGTTATGACAGGCGTAGGCGAGCACGTAACCCATCACCGGCCGGTTGCGGAGCACCGGGCGGAAATCGAGCAGGCGGACGGGCGGCGCGCTCCCGGTCGGGCGATGGGCCGGCAGCAGCCAGAGAATCAGCAGGAACGCGATCGCCGGGCCCAGCGTGGCGAGGCCAAACGCCCATTGCCAGCCGAACCGTGTCGCGATCTCGCCGGCCGCGAAGAATGACAGGCTCGAGCCGATCGAGAAGCTGCCGGTGTAGAAGGCGACGGCGCGCGATTGCTGGCCGCCGCCGATCCGGTCGGTCAGGGCCTTGAGGCCGGGCATGTACGTGCCCGCAAGGCCGATCCCGGCGAGCGCCCGGAATGCCGAGGCCGACCAAAGTCCGTCGGCGAACAAGGCGAAGCCGATCGTCCCGAGGCCCGCGAGCGCAGTCGCGAACAGATAGATGCGCTTGGGATCGACACGGTCCGTAAGCGCCACCAGCACCGGAACGGTCAGCAGATAGCCCGCGTAATAGATGCCGTTGATCCAGCCGGCCGCCGTGTTGCTGAGCCCCCATTCGGCAAGGAATGTCGGCAGCAGCGCCGGAAACGTGGCGAACCCCAGCATGCCGAGAACCTCGGCAAGGCAAAGCAGCACGATCAGTCGGAGGGGACTCATGAAGACGAATGAGGATGATGGTCCGGACTTGTGTATTTTGACCTGCCGCAAGCCGCACCGCTAGGATGCGGCGCAGCCGTCCGTCCCGACATTCCCCTCAACCCACGGATCTCCGACCCGCATGGCCAACCCGCACGAAGAGCGTCGCCGCGTCTCGGAGATCATCACCAAGCTCGCCTGCGAGCCGAAGTTGCGCGTATCGCTCGACGATCTTCTGGCCCTGCTCGGCGATCGCGCCTTCGGTGTCCTGATGCTGATCCTGTCGCTGCCCAATGCGGTCGGCCTCGGCACGATCCCGGGCCTGTCGACGGTCTTCGGCGTCCCGCAGGTGATCGTCGCGATGCAGATGATCATGGGCCGGCATCGCCCGTGGCTGCCGGCATGGCTGCGCTCGCGCACGATCGGCATGGAAGACTTCCGGGCCATGACCGCGAAGTCGGTGCCGTATCTGGTGAAGATCGAGCGGATGCTGCGGCCACGATTCGAGTTCATGGCGGCCCCCCTCGCCGAGCGGCTGCTCGGCGTCGTGTTCGCCGTTCTCGCGATCCTGGTGGCGCTGCCGATCCCGTTCGCCAATCAGCCGCCGGCCGTCGCCATGGCGGTTATCGCGCTCGGCCTGATCGCATATGACGGCGTCTTCATCGTCGCCGGCCTCGTCATCGGCGTCATTGCGTTGGCGATCGCGGCCGGCGTAATCGTCGGCGCGATCGCGGCCGTATGGCTTACGATCCGCAACCTCGTCGGCTTATGAACACGCAGATGTACAAGCTGTTCTTCTTCCCAGGATCGGCGGCGATGGCGCCGCACGCGGCGCTCGAAGAGATCGGCGCCCCCTACGAGCTGATCCGCGTCGATCTCGAACGCGGCGAACAGCGCGCACCCGCCTTTCTCGAGGTGAACCCCAAGGGCCGCGTCCCCGTGCTCGTCGCCGGCGCCGACGTGTTCACGGAGGCGGCGGCGATCATCCTTCATCTCGCCGACCGGCATCCGGCGGCGGGTCTGGCGCCGGCGCCCGGCACGCCCGGTCGCGGCCACCTCTACGAATGGCTGCTCTATCTCTCCAACACGGTGCAGGCGACGTTCCTCGAATATTTCTATCCCGAGAAGCAATTCGACGACGCCGCGCGACGCGCCGAGCTCAAGGCCGCCGCCGAGCGGCAGCTCGGCTTCATGTTCGCCCATATCGACGCGCACCTCGGTGCGGGCGGCCCGTATCTGCTCGGGCCCACGTTCAGCGCCGCCGATCTGTTCCTGCACATGGTCGCCCGCTGGAGCCGCTGGCTTGAGAAGCCTGCCTACCGCTATGCGAACATCAAGCGCTGCACCGACCTCGTGAAGGTCCGCCCGGCGGTCATGCGGATGATGGCGGCGCAGGGAATCGTCGAGCAGGAAAAGGCGCCCTGAGCGGGCCGTCCCGCCGGCCCCTGGCCGTAACGGCAAACACCCGGCCGGGGTCGGGACGTCGATGCGGCGGCCCGATCCCGCGCCGGCGCCACCCTGCGTCACGTCCCGGGACGGCGGGACACCGGGACGATGGGACAGTGGGACAATGGCATGGTGGGACACCGGCGACGGCGGAACCGGCGCCGAGCCCGGGCCGATTCCGCCTGGCATCTCAATGCGTTCCGCCGTTTCGCCGCACCCGCGCCGCCGTCGTCAGGCTGCCGGCGGCCCGTGGGACAGCGGACGTCGGGACGACAGGATCGTGGGACAACGGGACGGTGGGACAACGGGACGGTGGGACACCGGGACAGCAGGCCGACCGGACGGCCGGCGCCGGTCCAAACGAAAGCGCCCGCCGGGTCTTTTCGACCCGGCGGGCGCATTTCGCCGGCCCCGATTGAACGAAGAACCGCCGGACGCGTCAATCCACTTTTCTTCACCCGGCGCGAGTCGGCCCCACGGCTTTCCTCATCCCCGGTTCCGCGACTGGCGAATCGCCCCGCGGGCGGACGCTCAGATGTGGATCGGCCGGCCGTCGACGGCGAGTGCGGCTTCCTTCATCGCCTCGCTCAGCGTCGGGTGCGCGTGGCACGTCCGGGCGATGTCCTCGGCCGAGGCGCCGAATTCCATGGCGAGGACCGCCTCCGCGATCATGTCGCCGGCATTCGGCCCGACGATGTGCACGCCGAGCACGCGGTCGGTGGCGGCATCCGACAGCACTTTCACGAAGCCGTCGGTCATCGCCATGGCGCGCGCGCGACCGTTCGCCGTGAACGGAAACTTGCCCGCCTTGTAGGCGATACCGGCTTCCTTGAGCTGCTCCTCGGTCTTGCCGACCGACGCCGCCTCGGGCCAGGTGTAGACCACGCCCGGGATCGCGTCGTAGTTCACGTGCCCCGCCTGGCCGGCGAGCTGCTCGGCCAGGGCCACGCCTTCCTCCGATGCCTTGTGCGCCAGCATCGGGCCGGCGATCACGTCGCCGATCGCATAGATCCCCGGCACGTTGGTCGCGAAATGGGCATCGGTCTTGACCCGGCCGCGCTCGTCGAGCGCAACGCCGGCCTCCTTGAGGCCGAGCCCGTCGGTATACGGCCGGCGGCCGATCGCGACCAGCACGATGTCGGCCTCGAGCGTCTCCGCGGGCCCGCCCTTGGCCGGCTCGACCGTCACCGCCACGCCCTTGCCGGTGACCTTGGCGCCGGTGACCTTGGTCCCGAGCTTGAACGTCATGCCCTGCTTGCCGAGGATGCGCTGCATCTGCTTCGAGACCTCGCCGTCCATGCCCGGCAGGATGCGGTCGAGGAATTCGACGACGGTGACCTGCGCGCCGACGCGCTGCCAGACGGACCCCATCTCGAGCCCGATATAGCCGCCGCCGATGACGATCAGGCGCTTCGGCACGCTGTCCAGCGCGAGCGCGCTGGTCGATGACACGATCCGCTTCTCGTCGATCTCGATGCCCGGCAGCGGCATGACGTCGGAGCCGGTGGCGATGACGATCGCCTTGGTCTTCAGCGTCTGCGTGCCGCCGCCGTTGAGCGACACGGCGACGGTCGCGCCGTCGATCACGCGCGCGGCGCCCTTGACCCAGTCGACCTTGTTCTTCTTGAACAGATAGGCGACGCCGTTGACGTTGTCGGCGACGACCTTTTCCTTGTGGCCCATCATCGCCTTGAGGTCGAGTTCGACCTTGCCGACCTTGACGCCGTGCACGGCAAGGCCGTGATTGGCTTCGTGGAACTTCTCCGAGGACTGCAGCAGCGCCTTGGACGGGATGCAGCCGACGTTGAGGCAGGTGCCGCCCAGCGTCTCGCGCTTCTCGACGCAGGCGACGCGCATCCCGAGCTGCGCCGCGCGGATCGCGCACACATAGCCGCCGGGACCGGCGCCGATGACGACAAGATCGTATTGAGTGTCGGCCATACTTATCCCTTCCGCTGAAAACGCGCCGGACCTTGCCGCAATCCCCGTCCCGCGACAAGGGGCTGTCCGCGCCTGCATGGCTGGGTTGCGGGGCCGTTTACTTGGCCCGCCGCGCCGTCGAGAATCGCGTCCCGTTCCAGGCGATCATGGGGGTCCGATGACAGGCGAACAGACCGCGGCCGGCCCGAAGCGCGCCGTTTCGCTCCGCCGCTCCTACCTGTTCCTGCCGGGCGCCGATGCCGAGGCCCTTCGCAACGGGCCGGCGAGCGGCGCCGACGTGCTGATCCAGGAGCTGGAGGACTTCACCCCGCCGCAGCGCCTGCCCGAGGCCCGGGCGCTGGCGCCGTCGGTGCTGGCGGCGTGGCGGGCGGCGGGCGCCGTCGCTGCCGTGCGCATCAATCCGTTCGGCCGGGGCGGCGAGGCGGATCTCGCCGCCGTGATGCGCGGCCGGCCCGACGTCGTGGCCCTGCCCAAGGTCGCCGAGCCGGCGCAAATCGCCGCCCTCGACCGCGCCATCGCCGAGCAGGAAGAGCGGCTCGGCATCGCGCCGGGCACGACGGAGATTCTGCCGAACATCGAGCTTGCGCGCGGCCTGATCCAGACCGGCGCGATCGCCCGCGCGAGCCCGCGCGTGAAGGCCTGTCTCGTCGCGTCGGAGGACATGGCTGCCGATCTGGGCGCGGAGCGCGGGCGCGACGGGATGGAGCTCGCCTATGTCCGGGCGCGCTTCCTGGTCGAGTGCGTGGCCGCCGGCGTGGTCGCGGTGGACTGCCCCTATACGTTCGCCGATGCGGAGGGCGTCGAGGCCGAGACGCGTCAGGCGCGCCGGCTCGGCTATCGGTCGAAGAGCTGCGTGGCGCCGGCGCATGCCGGCATCATCAATCGCGTGCTGACGCCCGCGCCCGACGAGGTGGCGCAGGCCCGGCGCATCATCGACGCGTTCGAGGACGCCCGCGCGCGCGGGCTGGACCGCGTCGAGGTCGACGGAAGCCTGGTCGAGGTACCCACATATCTCAATGCGAAGCGCCTGGTCGCCCGGGCCGAGGCGCTGGCGGCGGCGGACGGAACCCGGCCCACGTGAATCGCGTGCCTGGCCGAAGAAGGAACTACGAGGACCGCGAAGAACACCAAGGCGGCGTTCCCGGCGCGCGCCGGGTACTGTCCCCCTGGTGTTCCTTGCGGTTCGGATGCCGCCGGCAGGACGGCGGTCGAGGTCACATGTCGAGGATCAGGCGCTGCGGATCCTCGATGCATTCCTTGACGCGAACGAGGAACGTCACCGCCTCGCGACCGTCGATGATGCGGTGGTCGTAGCTGAGGGCGAGATACATCATCGGCCGCACCTCGATCCTGTCGCCGACCGCGACCGGGCGGGGCTGGATCTTGTGCATGCCGAGGATGCCCGACTGCGGCGGATTGAGAATCGGCGTCGACATCAGCGAGCCGAAGATGCCGCCGTTGGAAATGGTGAAGGTGCCGCCCGACAGCTCCTCGATCGTGAGCTTGCCGTCGCGTGCCTTGCGGCCGAGTTCGGCGATCGCCTTCTCGATCTCGGCGAAGCTCATCTGATCGGCGTCGCGCACCACCGGCACGACGAGCCCCTGCGGCGCCGACACCGCCACGCCGATGTCGTAGTGGTTCTTGTAGATGATGTCGTCGCCGTCGATCTCGGCGTTGACGGCCGGCAACTCCTTGAGCGCCACGATGCACGCCTTCACGAAGAAGGACATGAAGCCGAGCTTCACGCCGTGCTTCTTCTCGAACGTGTCCTTGTAGCGGTCGCGCAGCGCCATCACCGCGCTCATGTCCGCCTCGTTGAAGGTCGTGAGCATGGCGGCGGTGTTCTGCGCCTCCTTGAGGCGCTCGGCGATGCGCTTGCGCAGCCGCGTCATGCGCACGCGCTCCTCGCGCGGCCCCAGCTCGCGCGGCGCGCGCGCCACGGCCGGCTGGGGAGCCGGCTGCGGCGCGGGTTGCGGCTGGCGGCCCTGCAGCGCCGTCGCCACGTCGGCCTTGGTGATGCGGCCGTCCTTGCCGGTGCCGGGCACGGCGCTGGGCTCGAGGCCGGATTCGGCGAGCGCCTTGCGCGCGGCCGGTCCCGGCTGCTTCGCGGGTGCTGCGGCCTGCGGTGCGGGTGCGGCCGGCGCGGGTGCGGCCAGTGCCGGCTTCGCGCCGCCGGCCATCGTGCCGGTCTGCGTGATCTTCTTGGCCGGCGCCGCGCCCTCCGCGAGGCTGCCGAGCAGCGCGCCGACCTCCACGGTCGCGCCGGTATCGGCCTTGATCTCGGTGAGCGTGCCGGCCGCCGGGGCGTTGACCTCGACGGTCACCTTGTCGGTCTCGAGCTCGACCAGCGGCTCGTCGGCGGCAACGGCGTCACCGACCTTGCGGAACCACTTCGCCACCGTCGCCTCGGTGACGGATTCGCCCAGCGCGGGCACCCGGATTTCCACGGCCATTGGTCTGTCGCCTCTTCGACTCTTGTCTTTGAACGGTTGGGTTGGATCAGATGGTCAGCGCCTCGTCGACGAGCTTCGCCTGTTCCTGCAGGTGGCGCTTGTAGAGGCCGGTCGCCGGCGCGGCCGCCTCGGGCCGGCCGACATAGCGCGGGCGCCTGGCCGCCACCTTCGCGGCGTCCAGGGCCTCCTCGATGCGGGGTTCGACGAAGAACCAGGCGCCCATGTTCTTGGGCTCCTCCTGGCACCACACGACCTCGGCCTTCTTGTAGCGCGCGAGCTCCTTTTCGACGGACCGCTTGGGGAACGGATAGAGCTGCTCGATGCGAATGAGGGCGATGTCCTTGATGCCGCGCTTCTCACGCTCCTCGAGCAGGTCGTAATAGACCTTGCCCGTGCACAGCACGACGCGCCGGATCTTGGCATCCGCCGCCACCTGCCCGGTCTCGGGCAGCACGCGATGAAAGGTCGTGTCCGGCCCCATGTCCGCGAGCGTCGAGACCGCGAGCTTGTGCCGCAGCAGCGACTTCGGCGTCATGATCACGAGCGGCTTGCGGAACGGCCGGCGGACCTGACGGCGCAGCGCGTGGAAGTAGTTCGCGGGCGTGGTCAGGTTGCAGACCTGCCAGTTGTCCTCGGCGGAGAGCTGCAGGAAGCGCTCGAGCCGCGCCGAGGAGTGCTCGGGCCCCTGCCCCTCGTAGCCGTGCGGCAGCAGCATGACGAGGCCCGACATGCGCATCCACTTGGCTTCGCCGGACGAGATGAACTGGTCCATGATGACCTGGGCGCCGTTGGCGAAGTCGCCGAACTGCGCCTCCCACATCACCAGGGCGTTCGGCTCGGCCAGGCTGTAGCCGTATTCGTAGCCGAGCACGGCGGCTTCGGACAGCAGGCTGTCGATCACCTCGTAGCTGGCGGCGCCCTCGCCGAGGTGGTTGAGCGGCACATAGCGCTCTTCGGTCTGCTGGTCGTGCCAGACGCTGTGGCGCTGGCTGAAGGTGCCGCGGCCGGAATCCTGGCCCGACAGGCGGACCGGGAAGCCTTCGAGCTGCAGCGATCCGAAGGCCAGAGCTTCCGCCGTCGCCCAGTCGATGCCCTCGCCGGACTCGATCATCTTGCGCCGGTTCTGCAGATTGCGCGCCAGCGTCTTGTGGATGTTGAAGCCTTCGGGAACGGTCGTGATCGCCTGCCCGATCTTCTTCAGCGTGTCGAGCTCGACCGCCGTGGTGCCGCGGCGATCCTCGCCGGATGCGATCTCGAGGCCCGACCACTTGCCTTCCAGCCAGTCGGCCTTGTTCGGCTTGAACGACTTCGAGGCTTCGAGTTCCTCCTCGAGGCGGTTCTGATACTGCGTCACCATCGCCTCGGCATCCGCCTCGGTGATGGTGCCTTCCTCGATCAGCCGCTTGGCATAGATCTGGCGCGTCGTCGGATGCGTCGCGATCTTGCGATACATGATCGGCTGGGTGAAGGAAGGATCGTCGGTCTCGTTATGGCCGTGGCGGCGATAGCAGAACAGGTCGATGACCACGTCCTTCTTGAACTTCTGGCGGAACTCGGTGGCGATCTTGGCCACATGGGTCACCGCTTCCGGATCGTCGCCATTGGCGTGGAAGATCGGCGCCTGCACCACCTTGGCCGGATCGGACGGATACGGCGAGGAACGCGAGTAGGACGGATTGGTCGTGAAGCCGATCTGGTTGTTGACGATGATGTGGATGGTGCCGCCGGTGCGATAGCCACGCAGCTCCGACAGCGCGAAGCATTCCGCCACCACGCCCTGGCCGGCGAAGGCGGCATCGCCGTGCAGCAGCACGGTCAGCACCTCGCTGCGTTCGGTATCGCCGTATTGCGTCTGCTTGGCGCGCGCCTTGCCGAGGCAGACCGGATTGACGATCTCCAGATGCGACGGGTTGGCCGCCAGCGACAGGTGCACCTTGTTGCCGTCGAATTCACGGTCGGCCGAGACGCCGAGATGGTATTTGACGTCGCCCGAGCCCTGGAAGTCGTCCGGGTGATAGGCCATGCCCTTGAATTCGGAGAAGATCGCGCGATACGGCTTGGACATCACGTTGGCCAGCACGTTGAGGCGGCCGCGATGCGGCATGCCGAGCACGATTTCCTTCACGCCGAGCTGGCCGCCGCGCTTGATGATGGCTTCCATCGCCGGGATCAGCGCCTCGCCGCCTTCCAGGCCGAAGCGCTTGGTGCCGGTGAATTTGGTATGGCAGAAGCGCTCGAAGATCTCGCCCTCGACCAGCTTGTTGAGGATCGCCTTCTTGCCTTCCTGGGTGAACTGGACTTCCTTGTCGCGCCCTTCGATGCGCTCCTGGATCCAGGCCTTCTGCTCCGGATGGTAGATGTGCATGAACTCGACGCCGATGGTCGAGCAATAGGTGCGGCGCAGGATCTGCAGGATTTCGCGGAGCGTCGCGCTCTCCAGGCCCAGCATGTTGTCGATGAAGATCGGCCGGTCCATGTCGGCTTCGGTGAAGCCGTAGGAGGACGGCTCCAGCTCGGGATGCTCGCCCGGCGCCTGGATGCCGAGCGGATCGAGCTGTGCCTTCAGATGGCCGCGGATGCGGTAATTGCGGATCAGCATCGCCGCGCGGATGGTGTCCAGCGCCGCGGCGCGGGCATCGGCGGCGGAAGCGCCGGCCTTGGTGGCCCGCTCGGCGGCCTTGGCCGCCTTGCCGGTCGGCCCGAGCAGGCCCTCGTCCTCCAGCGGCACCAGAGAAACCGGCGGCGCCCAGGAAGGACGGCTGATGGCCTGCTGCGGCGTGGCGAAGTCATCGCCTAGCGCGTCGAAGAACTGGCGCCAGGAGGCGTCGACGCTATTGGGGTTGGCAACGTACTTGGCATACAGCTCCTCGACGAAGGTGCTGTTGCCACCGTAGAGGAACTGCGTGCGTTCAAGCTGCGCCGTCATCTATGTCGTGGCGCCGCTTGTTGGCCGGCGCCGCCCTCTTTCTGCTTTCCGTTACTTCCCGTTCAACAGATCGACCAGGGTGGTGCCGAGCGCCGCCGGACTGTCGGAGACGCGGATGCCGGCCGATCGCATGGCATCCAGCTTGGTATTGGCATCGCCCTTGCCGCCCGAGATGATCGCACCGGCATGGCCCATGCGGCGGCCCGGCGGCGCGGTACGTCCGGCGATGAAGCCGACGGTCGGCTTCTTCACCTTCGACTTTTTCAGGAACTCGGCGGCCTCTTCCTCGGCGCTGCCGCCGATCTCGCCGATCATGATGATGCACTCGGTTTCCTTGTCGCCGAGGAAAAGGTCGAGCGCGTCGATGAAGTTGGTGCCGTTGACCGGATCGCCGCCGATGCCGATGCAGGTGGTCTGGCCGAGGCCGGCCGCCGTGGTCTGCGCCACCGCCTCATAGGTCAGCGTGCCCGACCGCGAGACGATGCCGACCTTGCCGCGGCGATGGATATGGCCCGGCATGATGCCGATCTTGCATTCGCCCGGCGTGATCACGCCCGGGCAGTTCGGCCCGATCAGACGGGTCCTGGAGCCGGCCAGCGCCCGCTTGACCTTGACCATGTCGAGCACCGGAATGCCCTCGGTGATGCAGACCACCAGCGGAATCTCGGCGTCGATCGCTTCCAGGATCGAATCGGCGGCGCCCGGCGGCGGCACGTAGATCACCGAGGCCGTGGCGCCGGTCTTGGCGACCGCTTCGGCAACCGTGTTGAACACCGGCAGGCCGAGATGGGTCGAGCCGCCCTTGCCCGGCGAGGTGCCGCCGACCATCTTGGTGCCGTAGGCGATCGCCTGTTCGGTATGGAAGGTGCCCTGGCTGCCGGTAATGCCCTGGCAGATGACCTTGGTGTCCTTGTTGACGAGAACAGCCATTTACTTGGCTCCCTTGACGGCCTTGACCACCTTCTCGGCGGCATCGGCAAGATTGTCGGCAGAGATGATCGGCAGGCCCGATTCGGCCATGATCTTCTTGCCCAGATCGACATTGGTGCCTTCGAGGCGCACCACCAGCGGCACGCTCAGCTTCACCTCGCGGGCGGCAGCGACGACGCCCTCGGCGATGATGTCGCAGCGCATGATGCCGCCGAAGATGTTGACCAGGATGCCTTTGACGTTCGGATCCTTGAGGATGATCTTGAAGGCCGCCGTGACGCGTTCCTTGGTGGCGCCGCCGCCGACATCGAGGAAGTTGGCCGGCTCGGAGCCGTACAGCTTGATGATGTCCATGGTCGCCATCGCGAGGCCGGCGCCGTTGACCATGCAGCCGATCTCGCCGTCGAGCTTGACGTAGTTGAGCGACCATTTCGCGGCTTCCAGCTCGGAGGCATCCTCCTCGTCCGGATCGCGCATATCCTCGACATCCTTGTGCCGATACAGCGCGTTGTCGTCGAAATTCATCTTGGCGTCGAGCGCGATCATCTCGCCCGCGCCGGTCACCACCAGCGGGTTGATCTCGACGATGCTGGCATCGAGGCCGACGAAAGCCTCGTACATCGCCAGCATGAACTTGACCGCCGAGGCCACCTGCTTGCCTTCCAGGCCGAGGCCGAAGGCGATTCGGCGCGCATGGTAGGGCTGCATGCCGGTGACCGGGTCGATCGCCACCTTCAGGATCTTTTCCGGATGCTTGGCGGCGACCTCTTCGATCTCCATGCCACCCTCGGTGGAGGCCATCACGGTAATGCGCGAGGTGGCGCGGTCGACCAGCAGCGACAGATACAGCTCGCGCTTGATGTCGCAGCCTTCCTCGATATAGAGACGCTTGACCACCTTGCCTTCCGGGCCGGTCTGGTGCGTCACCAGGGTCATGCCCAGCATTTTCTTGGCGTTTTCCTCGACATCGTCGAGCGATTTGACCACCTTGACGCCGCCGGCCTTGCCGCGGCCGCCGGCGTGAATCTGGGCCTTGACCACCCAGACGGGACCGCCGAGCTGGCGGGCCACGGTTTTGGCTTCATCGGGCGAGAAGGCGACGCCGCCGCGGGGAACGGCGACGCCGTATTTCGCGAGCAGGCTCTTCGCCTGATATTCATGGATGTTCATGCTGACCTACGGATTTCAGACCGGGGGCAGAGGCCCTGGTTGGTGCGGATTGCCGTTCGGGGCCGAGGTTATAGCAGCCTTCCGAATGGCTGCAACCTTTGCCCCGGATCAAATGCTGGGTTTTCGACGAAAGTTCACGCACTTGCACCAGGTTGCGGGCGGGGCGCGCCGCCCCGAACAACAATTCCGGCTTGTGGTTTGGCATAATTCCCGCTCAGCGGCGGCGCATCAGCTCGCGTTGCTGCGCCGGGCGGTCGCCATAGCTGAACAGCCGGCTCGGCAGATCCGGGTTGAAATCCATCCTGGTCAGCGAGATCGAGGTGGTCTTGCCCTCGGCGTCGGTGACGACCCAGCCGGCGAATTCGAGCGGCTTGTCGCCGAAGACGATGGTCAGCGAGCCCTCCTTCGGCCGCGCCGGCTCGAACAGGGTGACGCGCAGGATCGCGGCACCGCGCTCGATATTGGAGATGCCGACGCTGTCGTCGAATTTCACCTCGTCGCGCAGCAGGAGGTCGAGCGGCGTGGCGGTCAGCGGGATGCGCTCCACCGATTTCAGTTCGCGGTCTTCCATGATGATATAGGCGCCGTCGGAGACGATCAGCATCGGCACCGGCGGGTCGAACTCGAAGCGGAAGCGCCCGGGCCGGCTCATATAGACATCGCCCTCGGCCGCGCCGCCATCGGGCCCGACCTGCAAAAAGCGCCCCTTCATGGTGCGCACCTGGTTGAAATAGTCGGCGATGCGCTTGAGATCGGCGCGGTCCTGCTCGGTCAGCCTGGCATTCGGCGCGGTGACGGCGGCATAGGCGCGCGGCAGCCGGACCTGCGCGGCTGCGGCGGCGATGGCCATGGCCAGGATGAAGCGGCGGCGGTTGAGGGCGCGGTCTGGAAGGGTAGACGTCATAGCTGGAGGCGTATCCGCCGGACATGGCGAAATCAAGGCCGCCATTTTACTTTCCTGTGAATTCACTGCTTTATTGATCTGGTGACGGCCAGCAGAGGCCAGGAGAGGGAGCGCGCCATGATCATCACCAGCACCGACGGCATCGAGGGCAAGCGGATCGCGGCCTATCTGGGCATCGTGTCCGGCGAGGCCGTGATGGGCACCAATGTCTTCCGGGATCTGTTTGCCGGCATCACCGATATCCTGGGCGGCCGTTCCGGCGGCTACGAGAAGGAGCTGCGCAAGGCCAAGGCTCTGGCCCTGGAGGCGATGGCGGAAGAGGCCAAGGCGCTCGGCGCCGACGCCATCGTCGGCATGGACCTGGATTACCAGTCGCTCGGCGGCAAGGACCGGCAGATGCTGATGGTTGCCGCCAACGGCACGGCGGTAAAGCTGGGGTGAGGCCGGATTGTCGCATTTGCAAAAATCCGGGCTTGAAACAGAACGACCGTTCTCGAAAAAAGGGTGCTTGGAAGCGGTAATTGACGCCGATCTTCGCGATATGGACGGACAGGTCCGCTTTGACGCTGTCGTGGGTTCCGGCGAATGACCCGCCCCGGGCGACTCCCGAGGGCGTCATATCGCCGAAATCGAAACAGGCGTATTCGGCCTTGAGGCTCCAGGTCGGTCAGCGCGTGCTCGATGCCGGCGCCGAGCTGCTAGCCCAGGCCGGCTTCGTCCGCGGCGTCGAGCATGCTGTCGCCGCAAGGTGCCTCGGTGCAGCTGTCGCGACAGCCGGGCTTTGCGCCGGACCAGTCGCAGTTTTTTGGCAGATCTGCCGCGAGGGCGGGAGGCGACGCGGCGAGCAAAAGGGCTGCCACGATTGTCCCGGTTTTCACAACTACACCCCTTCTGGCTGGAGCTGGACCCATCCATATGATGGCGGATTATCGCCGTTTTTCAAGTTTTGCTGGAGGCCCCTGGCGTCGGCGGGCTTGCAATCGAACGATCGTTCGCTATTCTGGAACTCCGCCCCCACAGCCGGAGCCTCCCCATGCCGCATCCACAGCCTTCCGTCAAAAATAGAACGAACATTCGCACTATTACCAACCTGCTCATCCGCCGCGCCCTGATCCGTAGCTCCTTCTGGGTTGCCCCTGGTCGGGCGGCCGACCGGGTTGCCCGGCTTTTCCTCGCCCCGCGCCGCCGGCTCATCGCCGCGCCGGCCGGCTTTATGGCCCGCGGGCAGGTTGGCGTCACCCGTTCCGGGGATGTTTCTCGTGAAACATGCCTGGCGGTCGAAACGCCTCATGGCATGGTGGCGGCCTGGTGCCAAGGCCATGATTGCAACCCGACCGGCCCGGCGGCCCTGCTGGTGCATGGCTGGGAGGACGACCATGTCAGCCTGGCGCCGCTGGCCGAACGTCTGGTGCAGACGGGCCATAGGGTGCTCACCCTCGACCTGCCCGGCCATGGCCGCTCGCCCCTGCCGCCAAACAGGATCACGCCCCTGCCGATGCTGGCCGCGGCGATCGCGGCACTCGGCCGCGAGGCCGAGGCGCTGCAGATGACGCCGTTCAAGGCGGTGATCGCCCATTCGCTCGGCGGTACGGCCGCGCTTCTGGCTGCCACCGAACAGGGATTGCCGGCCGAGCGCTTCGCCATTCTGGCGGCGCCCAATCATTCCAGGCTGTTCGCCCACACGCTGATGGCGATGCTCGGCCTCGATGCGCGGCAGACGGCGATGAGTTTTGCCGCCATCGAGCGGCTGACCGGCCGCAGCCTCGACTCGCTCCATCTTCCGCCGAAGCTGCGCCAGCTCTCTGCGCCTGGCTTGATCCTGCATAGCCGCGACGACCGCGTGGTGCCGCTGCAGCATAGCCGCGAGAATGCCGCCACCTGGCCGCGCGCCGAGCTGCGCATTCTCGACGGCCTGGGCCACCGCCGGCTGCTGAGCGATCCGCAGGTGCACAGTATGCTGCTGCGCTTCGTCGGCGCCGCCGCGCCGGCCGATACGAGCCGCCCCTGGGCTATCGGGGAAAGACCCTAGGCCGTCTGCGCCGCCGCCGCCGGCTGCCGGATCGCGCCGATCAGGCCGAGCAGCGCCGCAGCGAACATCGCAGCCGGCATCGCCTCGATCGCCGGCAGCGGCAGCAGACTGACGAGGGCCGCGCCGGCGGCGGCGCCGGCCATCTGCAATGCGCCGATCAATGCCGAGGCGGCGCCGGCCCGCTGCGGAAATGGCTGCAGGGCGGCGGCCACGGCCAGCGGGTTGACGATGCCCATGCCGAACAGGAAGACCAGCAGCGCCAGTATGGCGCCGGCGAGATCGCCGCCGTTCCGATCCGCCAGCCAGAGCAGAGCCGCGCCGCCGAGCACGAGAATCAGGCCGATACGGATGGACGGCATCGCGCCGGCCCGCCGCATCAGCCGCGGCGCGGCATATCCGCCGGCGAAGACGCCGAACACCGTCCCCGCCGACACGAGGCCATAGCCGATGGGCGAGAGGCCGAACGCTTCGATGAACACCGCCGGCGAGGCGGCGAAGAAGGCGAACAGGGCGCCGATGGCCGCCGTGGTGGCGAGCGCCGGAATCAGGAAGGCGCCGGTCGACAGCAGCAACCCGTAGCCGCCTGCTATCGTCGCCGCCGTGGGGCGCACCGTCGCCGCCGGCCGCGTCTCGCTGATGCCGGCAAGCACCGCGGCCAGGACCGCCGCACCGACCAGGGCGACGAAGGCAAAGGCGCTGCGCCAGCCGAAGGCCTCCTGCAGGACGCCGCCGAGCAGGGGCCCGAAGCCCGGCGCCACGGCGACCCCGGTCATGATCAGGCCCAGCGCCTTGCCCAGCGCCGCGCCCTCGAAAAGATCGCGCGCCATGGCACGGCCGACCACGGATGCGGCGCAGGCGCCCAGGGCCTGCAGCATGCGGCCGCCGATCATCGTCGCGATCCCGGCGGCCAGAAGGCAGGCCGCCGTGCCGGCGATGAACAGCACCAGCCCGGCCAGCAGCACCGGCCGCCGGCCATAGCGGTCGGAAAGCGGCCCGACGATGAGCTGCGCGGCTGCGAACGCCGCCAGATAGACGGTCAGGGTCAACTGCACGCCGGCCGCATCGGCATGCAGCGCCTGACCGATCACCGGCATGGCCGGGAGATAGATATTGGTGGACAGCATGCCGAGCGCGGCCAGCACGGTCAGCAGTAGGATGGTGATGCCATAGCCCAGACGCATCGCTTCGCTCCCGGCTCAGGCGGCGCGCTCCAGCGCCACCGCCGTCGCCTCGCCGCCGCCGATGCACAGCGAGGCGATGCCGCGCCTGGCACCGGCGCGGTCCAGCGCGTTCAGCAGCGTGACGACGATGCGGGCGCCGGTGGCACCGATGGGATGCCCGATGGCGCAGGCGCCGCCCAGCACGTTGACGCGGTCATGGCCGATATTGAGCTCGCGCATCGCTGCCATCGGCACGACGGCGAAAGCCTCGTTGATCTCGAACAGGTCGACATCGCCGATGCTCCAGCCGACACGGTCCAGCAGCTTGCGGATCGCCGGGATCGGCGCCGTGGTGAACCATTGCGGCTCCTGCGCATGCACGGCATGGCCGAGGATGGTGGCGCGGATGTTCAGGCCGCGGCGTTCCGCCTCGGAGCGGCGCATCAGCACCAGGGCCGCGGCGCCGTCGGCATTGGCGCTGGAGGAAGCCGGCGTGACCGTGCCGTTTTCCTTGAACGCGGCTTTCAGGGTCGGAATCCGCTCCGGATTCACCTTCAGCGGATTCTCGTCGCGCGCGACGGTGCCGGTTTTCGCATCCGGCGTCAGCGCGACGATTTCAGCATCGGACCAGCCGTTTTCCACCGCCTTGCGCGCCCGCGTCAGCGTCTCGATCGCATAGGCATCCTGCTCGGCCCGCGTGAAGCCGTATTTCTCGGCGCATTGCTCGCCGAAGGTGCCCATGGCGCGATCGCGCTCATAGGCATCTTCCAGGCCGTCCAGGGCCATGTGATCGTAGACCGTCGCATGACCCGCCTTGCGGCCGAAACGCATCTGCGGCAGCAGGAAGGGCGCATTCGACATGCTTTCCATGCCGCCGGCCACCATGATCCGGGCCGAGCCGGCCAGCAGCATGTCATGCGCGAACATCGCCGCCCGCATGCCCGAGCCGCAGACCTTGTTCACGGTGACGGCGCCGACATGATCGGGCAGGCCTGCCTTGCGCGCCGCCTGGCGTGCCGGCGCCTGGCCCTGGCCGGCCTGCAGCACACAGCCCATCAGCACCTCATCGACTTCCTCGCCCTGCACGCCGCTCTGCGCGAGCGCCGTCTTGATCACGGCAGCGCCGAGTTCGCTGGCCGGCAACGGCGCCAGCGCGCCGCCGAAGCGGCCGAGCGGCGTGCGGATGGCGGAGGCGATGACGACGGGATCGCTGGTTCGGGCATGGATGGCGACGGACATGACGGCTCTCCTTGTTTTCTCTTGCCGATCTATTTAGATGACAGCTATCATCTAATCGTCAAGCCAAATTTTTTGCATTGCAAAAGAGCCGCCATGCGCCGCAGCACGGAAGAGAAAGCCGAAACCCGCCAGCAGATCCTGCACAAGGCCGGCCGCCTGATCCGCATCAAGGGCCTGGCCGAAACCGGCGTGGCCGAGGTGATGGCGGCGGCCGGGCTGACCCATGGCGGCTTCTACCGTCATTTCGCTTCCAAGGAGGATCTGACGGCAGCCGCCATCGAAGCCGCCTTCGCCGATGTTGGCAGCCAGTTGCGCGCCCGCGCTGGCGCCGCCCCGCCGGGCCGGGCCCTGGACGCGGTGATCGACCTCTATCTGACCGAGGCGCATCGCGACCGGCCCGATCGCGGCTGCGTGATGGCGGCGCTCGGCATGGAGGCGCCGCGCGCCGGCGGCGCCGTGCGCAAAGCCTACCGGGACGGGATCGCCGGATTGCTGGCGATCTATGCCGACCTGATCCCGGCGCCGACGCGCCGCCAGCAGGAGGACCGCGCCCAGGCGCTGCTGGCGCAGCTGGTCGGCGGGCTGCTGCTGGCGCGGGCGCTGAAAGACGATCCGGCGGCATCACAGCGCGCCTTGCAGACGGCGCGCGAAGCGGCGCTGAAGGTCGCGGCCGGCTAGACCGGAATCCCGTTAGATCGAAGCATAGCCAGCGTTCCTGAGATAGTTTGCGCATTCCTGTGGCGGGAAGCGGTCCAGCAGGCTTCCGATACGTTGCCATGTTGCCTCGACACTGCGTTCAGCTGCCTTTCGGAGC
>DASVCL010000078.1:0-74345 GCA_036381615.1 Alphaproteobacteria bacterium | reverse complement strand
CCGCGTGGACGGACGCGTTCGGCCGTTTACGGCAATACTCGAGGTGAACGGCGGCACGGCCACATGGACGCGGGCCTATTCGAACGTCGGCGATAGCGTCGCCCTGCTTCTCCATCGCCAGGGGTTGTCGATCCGCGCCATCGCTGCGCGGCTCGGCCTTTCGCCGACGGAGGCCTGGCGCACCGTCGAGCGCGCCCGCCGCTTCCTTGCACCCGACGCGGAAACGCTGGCCAATGCCGCCCGCGAACTTGCCGCCTGGGCGGCTGCCGACCCGCCGCCCACGCCGGCCGTCGCGCCGCAGGCCGCGCAAACGGGCGGAACGGCGGAAACGTCCGGAACACGCGAAACGGCGCAGACGCCCGAAACGGCCGGAACAGTCGGAACAGCCGAAACTGCCGGAACAGGCGGAACAGCTGGAACAGGCGGAACGGCCGGAACGAGCGGAGTCATCGGAACAAGCGGAACAACCGAAACGGCGAGTACGACCGGCGCGGCTGAAACACCTGGGGCGGACTCGTTGGCCGAACCGGCGGATCCGGCGCAACCCGCCGTCGAGGCCATACCGCGAATGACAATTGGTGACGCCGTCCGCCCCGATGGCGATTGCGGCGGGCATGCGGGAACGCTACCTACCTGATGTGATGGAGACTGACCCCCGGCAGCAGATCCGCGACCGTGCACTGGCGCTCGGCTTCGACGTCGTGGGGTTCGCCCGCGCCGACATGGGCGCGGCGGCGAAGGCGCGGCTGGCGGAATTCGTCGCGGCCGGTCTCCACGGCGACATGGGCTGGATGGCGGACACGGCCGAGCGCCGCGCCGACCCGCGCGTGCTGTGGCCCGAGGCCCGCAGCGTCGTCGTGCTGGGCGTGAACTATGGCCCGGCGACGGATCCGCTCGCGGGTCTCGCCCGGCGCGACCGCGGCACGATCAGCGTCTACGCGCAGAACCGCGACTACCACGATACGGTCAAGAAGCGCCTCAAGGCGCTGGCGCGCTGGATGCACGAGACGTTCGGGCACGCGGTAAAGGTCTTCGTCGATACCGCGCCGGTGATGGAGAAGCCGCTGGCCCAGGCCGCCGGCCTCGGCTGGCAGGGCAAGCACACCAACCTCGTGTCGCGCGGCTTCGGCTCCTGGCTGTTCCTGGGCGAGGTGTTCACCACGCTCGTCCTCGCGCCGGACGCGGCCGAGACCGATCACTGCGGCGCCTGCCGCCGCTGCCTCGACGTCTGTCCGACCGCGGCGTTCATCGACGCCTATCGCCTCGACGCGCGGCGCTGCATCTCGTACCTGACGATCGAGCACAAGGGCCATATCGCGCGCGAGCTGCGGCCGTTGATGGGCAATCGCATCTATGGCTGCGACGACTGCCTTGCCGTGTGCCCGTGGAACAAGTTCGCGCGTGCGACGCGCGATGCGGACTTCCTGCCGCGCGCGGAACTCACCGCGCCGCGTCTTGCCGATCTTGCCCAACTCGACGATGCCGCGTTCCGCCAGGTGTTTTCGGGCTCGCCGGTGAAGCGGATCGGGCGGGACCGTTTCGTACGCAACGTGCTGATCGCCATCGGCAACAGCGGCGATCCGGCGCTGGCGCAAGCCGCGCGCGATCGCCTCGGCGATGCGTCGCCCCTCGTGCGCGCCGCGGCCGTGTGGGCGCTGTCGCGCCTGCTGCCGGCCGAGGAATTCGCGGCGCTGCGCGCACGTTGTCTGGCCGCAGAGGCGGACGCGGACGTGCAGGCCGAATGGCGCGCCGGCGAACCCTCGCGCGCGGAAACCTTCGGTTAACCAAAGCCTCATTAGTTTCGCGTCAGACGCGCAGCCGGACCACCCGGATTCGGCTGCGCCAGCACCTGTACCAAGCCCGACGGGAAAACCACGTGATCGGCAGGAACAGCCGGCGCGACGCCATCGACCTGATCCTGGAGGCGCTCGACATTGCCGCCTCGCGCAAGCTGGCCTGGGCCGACACCCAGGCCCTGGCGCTCGAAATCATGGCGATCGAGCGGCCAGATCTTTCGGCCGATCGCGTCAAGAAGCTCATGGAGCGCATCGTCGCGCGGCAGCAAGGCGGGCCTTATCCTTCGCCAAGCCCGGGATGAGGATTCGACGGGCTTGTTTTTCCACAAGAGTGGTCTCGTCCCGAGCTTGTCGAAGGACGAGGCCGCTGCACCGGCGTAAGGGGCGAATCCTCATCCCTCGACAAGCTCGGGATGAGGCGTAGGCGGCGAGCTGCCGTCGAAAATAGGACCGGCCTCATCCTGAGCTTGTCGAGGGACGAGGCCGGTCGCGGCGCAGGCAAGGGATGAAACTTCATTTTTGGATAGCGAAGCCTCACCCTTCGACAGGCTCAGGGTGAGGCTTCGAGGGGGGCGTCCCTCGACGGGCTCGGGATGAGGCGTGAGTGGTGGAAGGCAACTAGAAACAAGAAGCGGCCTCGTCCTGAGCTTGTCGAAGGACGAGGCCGGCCCCACACTGACATAGGGCGAAGCGTCATTCTTTGACATCCGTCGACCACGACGCCTCACCCTTCGACAAGCTCAGGGTGAGGCTTCGTGGACTCGTTCCTGGACAGGCTCGGGTGGCGGGACGCAGCGAGAAACCAGAGCGGCCTCGTTCTGAGCCTGTCGAAGGACGAGGCCGGCCGAAGTGCCAATAGATCGCAGTGCTAGCAAGGAGCGAAGCCTCATCCTTCGACGAGCTCAGGATGAGGCTTCGCCAAGCTCAGGATAAGGCGTTGACGAGCTGGAACGTCCCTTCACAGCTTCGTCCCGAGCTTGTCGAGAGATGAACCTGTCGAAGGACGGGGCTTCTCGCCCTCGGAACAAGCCGGCGCGGTGACCTATTCCGGCGTTGCCGTGGCCGGCGCGGCCTCATCGCGTGGCCGGCGCAGCAGCAACACCAGCGGCACTGTCAGCAGCGTCATCCCCGTCATCAGCCAGAAGTCGTCAATATAGGCCATCATGGTCGCCTGGCGCGTAATCTCGGCATTGAGCGCGGCCTGACCGGCCGCGGTGGACGGATCCCAGAACTGCGCCACGGACGGCGCCTCGAACAGGCGATTGAATGGCGTGACGTGCGACACGATCTCGGCGTGGTTCATCTGCGCGCCGCGCACGAGCCGGCTCATCACGATCGAGATGCCGATGCTGCTGCCGATGTTGCGCATCAGGTTGTAGAGCGCGGTGCCCTCGGTGCGCTGCGCCGGCTCCAGGGTCGCGAACGTCACCGCGCTCAACGGCACGAAGATGAAGCCGAGGCCGAAGCCCTGGACCAGGCCGGTGCGGATGATGTCCCACTGGGCGATGTCGGTCGTGAACCCGGTCATCTCCCACAGCGACTCGGCCGTGAGCAGCAGGCCGAGGGTGATCAGGATGCGCGGATCGGTGCGCCGGATCAGGCGACCGACGATCATCATGGCCAGCAGCGTGCCGATGCCGCGCGGTCCCATCACCATTCCGGCGGTGAGGACCGGATAGCCCATCAGGTTCTGTATGAACGGCGTCAGCAGGGCGAGCGTCGCCAGCAGGATGATGCCGACCACGAAGATGAGGACGAGGCCGGTCGCGAAGTTGCGGTCCTTGAACAGGCCCGGGTTCACGAACGGTCGCTCGGTGGTAAGGGTGTGAACCAGGAACAGGTAGAACGCGACGCCGCAGACGACCGTCTCGACGACGATCTCGGTCGAGCCGAACCAGTCGAGCTGCTCACCGCGGTCGAGCATCAGCTGCAGCGCGCCGATGGCGAGGCTCAACGTGCCGAAGCCGAACCAGTCGAGCCGCATCGTGCGCCGCCGCGGCGTCTCCGTCAGGAACGCGACCATGCCGGCGAGCGCCAGCAGCCCGACCGGCAGGTTGATGTAGAAGACCCAGCGCCAGTTGTAATACTCGGTCAGCCAGCCGCCGAGCGTGGGCCCCAGGATCGGGCCCAGCATGATGCCCATGCCCCAGATCGCCATGGCAGAGCCGTGCTGCTCGCGCGGATAGGTGTCGAGCAGGACCGACTGCGACAGCGGCACGAGCGCCGCGCCGAACATGCCCTGGAAAAGACGGAACAGGACCATCTGCTCGAGCGACTGCGCCGCGCCGCACAGGACCGAGGCGACGGTGAAGCCGCCGACGGCGGTAAGGAACAGCCGCTTGCGCCCGAACCTTCCGGCGAGCCAGCCGGTGGGCGGCGTCATGATCGCCGCCGCGACGATGTACGACGTGAGCACCCAGTTGATCTGGTCGAGGCTCGCCGACAACGCCCCTTGCATGTAGGGAAGGGCGACGTTGGCGATCGTCGTGTCGAGCGCCTGCATGATCGTCGCCAGCATGATGCAGACGGTGACCGCCGCCCGGTTGGTGCGGGCGGCCGGCGCGCCGGCGGCCGCGGTCGCGGCGGTCATGGCGTTACCGCCTTACCGCCGCGAGCGCCTGGGCGATCGGCGTGGGCAGCGTGCGTTGGTGGCCGGTGTCGATTTCGACCTCGGCGCTCATGCCGGCCCGCAGCGGCGGCATGTCGGGGCCGGGGTCGAGGCGGATGCGCACCGGAATGCGCTGCACGACCTTGACCCAGTTGCCGGTCGTGTTCTGCGCCGGCAGCAGCGCGAACTCCGCGCCGCTCGCCGGGCTCAGGCTTTCGACGGTGCCGTGCCATGTCGTGCCGGGATAGGCATCGACGGTGACCGTCGCCGCCTGCCCGGGACGGACGTTGGTCAGGTCGGTCTCCTTCGGGTTGGCCTCGATCCAGACGTGGTCGGTCGCGACCAGGCTGAACGCCGGCGCCGACGCCTCCAGATACATGCCGGGCTGCACGCTCGGCACGTTGGTGACGATCCCGGCGAACGGGGCCTTGACCACCGTGTGCCTCAGGTCCCGCGCCGCCTTGTCGCGCGCGGCAAGCGCTGCGCGATAGCGCGGGTGCGCCTCCACCGGAATGTCCGGGTCACCGCCCAGACTGGCGGCGATCGCGTTCAGCTCCTGCCGCGTCGAAGCGGCGCGCAGCCGCGCGGCATCCAGATTGTGACGGGCCTGATCGAGCTGCGCCTCGGCGGTGACGCGGCGGGCGGCGAGCTCGGCCTGCCGCCGGTGCTCGCGCTCGAAGAACGCCACGTCGGCCTCGGCGAGCTGCAGTTGCGCCTGCTTCTCGCGGTAGTTCGCCTTCTGCGCCTCGATGTCGTTGCGCACGGCGGCGAGCTCGGCCTCGGCCTGGACGAGCGCGAGCCAGAACGGCTCGTCATCGAGACGGAACAGGATCTGGCCCGGTGCGACCTGCTGGTTCTCCCGCACCGCGACTTCGGCGACGATGCCGGCGACGTCGGTGGTCAGCGTCAGCTTGTCGGCCTTGACGTAGGCGTTGTCGGTCGACACGTAGCGCCCGCCGGTGAGGTAAAGATAGCCGCCGATCAGCACGACCAGCAGCGGCCCCAGCAGCAGCAGCGCCCAGCGCAGCCGCTTCAGGCTCAGGCGCCGCCTTGGCACCTCGCTGCGCGTCGCCGTGGCGTCGGTGCTGGATACGATGTTGCCGTCAGCCATTGGCCGTGCTCCGCGTCTCGATGTCCTCGGTAAGGTTGGCCTTCATCGCCAGCAGGGTCTCGCGGAACGCGTCGCGCCGGTCCTGCGGCACGCCGGCGAGCGCCTCGTCCACCACCTTGGCGCCCACCGCGCGGATGCGCGAGAGCATCGGCCGGGCGGCGGCGGTCAGGTGAAGGGTATGCGCGCGGCGGTCGCGCGGATCGGGGCGTCGCTCGACCATGCCGAGCGACTCGAGCTTGTCGAGCAGGCGCACGAGCGTGATCGGTTCGATTTCCAGGATCTGCGCCAGCGCGGCCTGGTTGATGCCCTCGTTGCGCGAAAGCTGCGCGAGCACGGCGGCCTGGGACCGCGTCAGGCCGAGCGCCTCGGTGCGCGCCCGCTGCTCGAACCGCTTGCGCGTAAGCCGCGCGACGTCGTGCAGGAGCATGCCGAGGCTGATCTCGGAATTGGGTTGTCGCATGGAATAATATGCTTGCTTATGATATGGATACACACATATATACCCCGCCTGGCCACAGGGCAACCCGCGGCGAATGCATGCCTGTACTGAAGATGCGGCTTGGCCGTACGCTGCGCAGATGACCGCGCGCTCCCGGCCGGCTAGAACGGGCGCGGTGGCCCGCCCCCTGTTACGCCGCCGGTTCACCTGTCATTTGTGTCCGTAGCTGTCCCGACGTCCCGTGAAGCTGTCCGACTTCGATTTCGAACTGCCGGCGGCGCTGATCGCGCAGCGGCCGGTCGAGCCGCGCGATCAGGCCCGCCTGTTGGAGGTCGGCGAGACGCTCGCCGATCACACGATGCGCGATCTGCCGCGCCTGCTCCGCGCGGGCGACGTGCTCGTCTACAACGACACCCGCGTCATCAAGGCGCGGCTCGACGGCAGGCGTGGCGACGCGCGTGTCGAGGTCACGCTGCACCAGCGTGTCGACGAGGCGACGTGGCGCGCCTTCGCGCGGCCGGCGAAGAAGCTTCGGGTCGGCGATCTCATCGTGTTCGCGCCGGATTTCACTGCAACCGTCGCGGCAAAGGGCGAGGGCGGCGAGATCACCCTCGCCCTGTCGGCGCCGGACGGCATCATGCCGGCACTCACGCGCTACGGCCGCATGCCGTTGCCGCCCTACATCCGGGGCGGCCGCGCCGATGTCGCGGACGAGCAGAGCTACCAGACCGTCTGGGGCGTGCGCGAAGGTGCCGTCGCCGCCTCGACGGCGGGGCTCCATTTCACGCCGACCCTGATCGAGGCGCTGGATGCGGCCGGCATCGTGCGCGCGCCGGTGACGCTCCATGTCGGCGCCGGCACGTTCCTGCCGGTAAAGACCGAGGACGTGGAGAAGCACGAGATGCACGCGGAGTGGGGCGAGCTGCCGCCCGCGACCGTCGCGGCGATCGACGCCGCGCGGGAACGCGGCGGGCGGGTCGTGGCGGTCGGAACCACCGCGCTGCGCGTGCTCGAGACCGTGGCGCGCGACACCGGCCGGCTGGTGCCGTGGCAGGGCGAGACGCGGCTTTACATCCTGCCCGGCTTCCGTTTCCGTGCCGTGGACCTGCTGCTGACCAATTTCCACCTGCCGAAGTCGACGCTGTTCATGCTGGTCGCGGCATTCTCGGGGCTGGAGCGGATGAAGGCCGCTTACGCGCATGCCGTGGCGCAGGGCTACCGCTTCTTCTCCTACGGCGATGCCTGCCTCCTTCACCGCGCGGATGCATTGCGCGGCCACGACGGGGAATCATGATCGGATACGCGCAGGGCGGCCGGACTTCGTCTTTGTGTTCTTCGCGTTCTTCGTGGTTCGAATGCCGCGCCGTTGGGGTTTCGCGGCATGCGGCATCGATGCTAGATCGTTGGCCTTTTTGCCTGGGGGGTTCATGAAGGAAGCCATCATCACCGGGGCTGTTGCCGGAATTCTCGTTCTTCTGCTTCAGGACTTCGCGCCGCGCATCGGCGGCGGGGAGTTCGCCATGGTCGTCCGCCTGCTGTTCGCCGGAATCATCGGCGCGCTCGGCGGCATTCTCGTTCACATCATTCGCCGCTAGGGCGCCGGCCGGGCCGCCTTTCCAATCGCGAGGTGCCGATGTTCGATCCCGTGACGTTCGTGCTGTTCCTTGAGGGGCGCTGCCGTGATCGCCAATCCGCCGCGCCCGGGCATCTTTCGCGTCCCAGCGTACGGACCCGGCGTTTCTCCGGCCTTCGTGCGGCGCCCGGCTTGGCGCACCGGTAACCGGTCACACGACGAAAGGACGTGCGGATGTCGCTCGGGTTCGAACTCCTGGCGCGCGACGGCAAGGCTCGCCGGGGCCGGGTCATCACCGGTCGCGGCGTGATCGACACGCCGGCCTTCATGCCGGTCGGCACGGCCGCGACGGTGAAGGCCGTGATGCCCGAGGACGTGCGCGCGACCGGCGCGCAGATCCTGCTGTGCAATACCTATCACCTGATGCTGCGGCCCGGCGCGGAACGCGTGGCGCGGCTGGGCGGCCTGCACGAGTTCATGAACTGGCCGTTGCCGATCCTGACCGACTCCGGTGGCTATCAGGTCATGTCGTTGTCGGCGCTGCGCAAGATCGACGAGCATGGCGTCACCTTCCAATCGCATCTCGACGGCTCGCGCCACGTGCTGTCGCCCGAGCGCTCGATCGAGATCCAACGCCTGCTCGACGCCGACATCACCATGGCCTTCGACGAGTGCACGCCCTATCCAGCGACCGAAGCCGAGGCGGCGCAGTCGATGCGCCTGTCGATGCGCTGGGCCGAGCGCTCGCGCGCCGCCTTCGTGGAGCGGCCCGGCTACGGCATCTTCGGCATCGTGCAGGGTAGCGTCTATCCGGACCTGCGCGAGGAGTCGGCAAAGACGTTGACGGCCATCGGCTTCGACGGCTACGCGGTCGGCGGGCTCGCGGTGGGCGAGGGGTTCGAGCTCATGTGCCGCACGCTCGAGGCGACCGAACCGTTCCTGCCCCAGGACCGGCCACGCTATCTTATGGGCGTCGGCAAGCCGCACGACATCGTCGCCGCGGTGGCGCGCGGTATTGATATGTTCGATTGCGTGCTGCCGACCCGCTCCGGGCGCACGGCGCAAGCCTTCACGCGCACCGGCACGCTCAACCTGCGCAACGCGCGCCATGCGGAGGACAAGGGTCCGCTCGATCCCGAATGCCGCTGTCCCGCCTGCACGCGGTTCTCGCGCGCCTACCTGCATCACCTGTTCAAGGCCGACGAGATCCTCGGCCTCATGCTGCTCACGCGCCACAACCTGACCTACTATCAGGATCTGATGGCGGACCTGCGCGACGCGATCGCGGCCGGCTGCCTCGGCCAGTTCATCGCCGAGTTCGAACGCCGGCAGGGTACCGGCAACGGCACCGACACGGCCGAAGGTAAATAGTCCGGCGCGTTCGGGAGTCGGGACGCCGGCCCGCGCTGCCTCCCGATCGGGGTCGCGGTTGGCGCCGCCAGCGCCTTCACGCTCGACCGGCCCGGTGTCCGCTTCCACGCGGCGCCAAGCCGGCGTATTTTCGGCGCCCGATTCTTGTAAGGAACAATCGATGCCGCCGCGGCGCCGAAACGACATCTATGCCGGACTGACACAGCTCGGACGCAAGATCGCGCCGCCCGCGCGGCCCGAGGACGCGGTGCTGGAGCGGGTGCCGAACCCGCATCCCGATGCGCTCTATCTCGTGCGCTTCACCGCGCCGGAGTTCACGTCGATGTGCCCGATCACGTCGCAGCCCGACTTCGCGCATCTCGTGATCGACTATGCGCCGGGCAAGTGGCTGGTCGAGAGCAAGTCGCTCAAGCTCTACCTCGGTGCGTTCCGCAATCACGGCGCCTTTCACGAGGACTGCACGCTCACGATCGGGCGACGACTGGTCGATCTTCTCAAGCCGAAATGGCTGCGTATCGGCGGCTACTGGTATCCGCGCGGCGGCATGCCGATCGACGTCTTCTGGCAGACCGGCGCGCCGCCCAAGGGCCTGTGGCTGCCGGACCAGGGCGTTGCGCCCTATCGCGGGCGCGGCTGACCGCCGTCCGCCTACACCCGGGCGCGCCTATATCCGGGCGCCTGGGGGCAGGTCGAGGCCGAGCAGGGTGCGACCGTAGAGTTCGCCGGCCGGCTCCGGCTGCAGCAGAAAATGCGATGCCATCGCGTGGATGTCGCGGAAGCAGCGCTCGAGCGGCGTGCCCGTCGGCAGCAGGCTGCCGCCGATGGCGTTGAACAGGCGGTCGGCGGCGGCAAGCGCGGTGCGCGAGATGAGCGCGGCGTCCATGCGATAGCGCGCCCGCGTCTCCAGTGCGAACGTGGCACCGGCCGCCGCGGTGTCGTACATCTCGTCGACGTCGTGCATCAGCAGCGCGAACGCCATGTGCACTTGCGCTGCGCACTCGCCCGTCAGGATATGGGTCGGCGTGTCCTCGATCTGGCGCCGGCCCGTGCCGACGATGACGCGGCTCTTGACGGCGTCGAGGAAGTGATCGACGGCGCCGCTTGCGACGCCGACGACGGCGGCCGCCGTCGACATCGCGAACAGGCCGTTGAGCGGCGCGCGATAGGTGGGTTCCCGGTTGAGCGGGGCGCCGGGATAGATGCCGCGCTGCGCGTCCACCCACGAGATTGTGCGGTGCGCCGGTACGAAGGCGCGCGTCAGCCGCACGTCCTTGCTGCCCGTGCCGCGCATGCCCAGCACGTTCCAGCTCGTATGGTCGATGGCGAATTCGCGCTGCGGCACGAGGATCAGGTGCGGTACCGGGGCGTCGGCGCCCGGTACGGGCACCGGCACCATCGCGATCACCCAGGTCGCGATGTCGATGCCCGATGCGTAGCGCCACAGGCCGCTGACCTCATAGCCGCCGGGGACGGGCGTGACCGTGATGTCGCGGCCGACGCCGCCCGTCAGCACCGGCACGATGGCGTCGCCGTCGGCGAACACGTCGCGCTGCGCCTCGGGTGCGAACATGCCGACGAGCCACGGGTGAAGGCCCAGGAGACTCATGATCCATGCGGTCGAGCCGCAGCCGCGGCCGATCTCGCGCGCTACGGCCCACAGCACGGAGGGGCGCATCGCATAGCCGCCGGCGCTTCTCGGCATGGTGATGCGGAAGAAGCCTGCCTCGACGAGGTCGCGCACCGTGTCATCGGGGATGCGCTTTTCCGCCTCGCACGCGGCCGCACGCTGCCGCAGGACGGGGACCAGCGCGCGGGCGCGCGCGATGAGTTCATCGGGCACGGGCGCAGCCGGCGGCGGGAGAGGTGAGTCTCCGACGAGAGGTCTGGCGCCGGTCATCGCCCGCTCCTACCTCGATACCGCCTAGCCGGACTTCGCGGCGACGGCCTCGACCTCGATCAGCCACGACGGCTGGGCGAGGGCGGTCACCACCACCGTCGTCATCGCCGGCTTGGCGCCGGCGAGATACTTGGCGCGAATGGGGGCGAAGGTCGCGATGTCTTCCGCACGCACGAGATAGGCGTTGATCTTGACGAGGTCGGCAAAGCTCATGCCGGCCTCGGCGAGGATCGCGCCGATGTTCTGCATGATCTGCTCGGCCTGCCCGGCGCAGTCCGGTGCGATCGATCCGTCCGGCTTCGTGCCGACCTGGCCCGAGATCCATAGCGTGCGGGCGCCCGCCGGCACTTCGATGCCGTGGGAATAGATGTTGCGGAAAGGCGGCGCGATGGTGCCTGGATTATGGGACTTGTTCATTCCTCATCTCCTTCGGTCGGTGACAGATAACGGGAATCCGGCCGGCGGTCTGTATCGCGGGATACATGCCGGTTAGGAGGGCCGGCGCGGCGGCCGGTGGTCAGGTGCGCCGGAGGGCGTCGGCATCGAGGACGTGGATCAGGCCGTCGCGCACGCCGATCGCGCCGGACTTCTTCAAGCGGCTGAGCGCGCGCGTCACCGTCACGCGCGAGGTGCCGGTGATCGCGGCGATCTGCTCGTGCGTGAGGTAGACCTGGATCAGCTTCCCCTCGCGTGTCGGCTTGGCGTAGAGCTCGCCGAGTCGAAGCAGGAACTCGCCGATTCGGCCCTCGGGCGATGGGGCGTAGGCGCGCTCCAGCCGCACCGCGAGCACGCGCTGCTTCAGGCCGGTAATGCGGAGCAGCGACAACGCGAGATCAGGGTCGTCGCGGAAGGCGTCGCGCAGCCTGGTCGCGTCGAACTCGATCAGCTCTGCATCGCGCCAGACGGTGCCGGTGGAGAATCGGGGGATGCCGTCGAAGGCCGCCCCCTCGCCGCAGAGTGCGCCGCGGCCCATGATCTCGAGGATGACTTCCTCGCCGCTGGCGCGGAGCATCGAGACTTTGACCTGGCCGGCCAGAACGAACCAGAAGCGCGACGAGACCTCGCCCTGCTCGTAAAGGACCGTCCCCTTGGCGCGGTGGATGCGCCGGCCGAGATGCGTCGCGCGCAGCCAGGGGCCGGCGAGGTCGTCGGGAAGCCGCCAGGTTTCGGCCGTGATGCGGGACACGTATCACTCCATTGAGGGGCATCGCCCACGAAATCTTAACGCTACGGTCGTGTCATGGAACAGGCGGCGGCCGTTCATGGACATCGTGCGGGGGCACTTCCTATGATCGCGGATCGAGCCCGCTGGACAGGGGGCGCGCGAGTTAGTTACAAGTGCAACTATATAGCTCAGAATTCGAGGGAGGCTGACGACTATGATGAGATTGTCCCGTCGCCATGTGCTGGCGATCCTCGCTGCGGGGGCGGCATTCACCTTCGCACCCGACGCGCAGGCGCAGAAGCCGATCAAGATCGGCTCGTTCCTGGCAGTCACCGGGCCTGCCTCGTTCCTGGGTGACCCCGAGGCCAAGACGCTTCGCCTCTACGTCGACAAGATCAACAAGGAGGGGGGGATCCTCGGCCGCAAGCTCGAGCTGGTGATCTATGACAGCGCCGGCGACGCCAAGCAGGCGACGACCTTCGCGCGCCGCCTGATCGAGGAGGACCAGGTCGACATCCTCATCGGCGGCAGCACGACCGGCGAGACCATGGCGGTGGTGCCGATCGCCACGGAAGAGGAGATCCCGTTCATCTCGCTTGCCGGCGCCAACGTCATCGTCGAACCCGTGAAGAAATGGGTCTTCAAGATGCCGCACTCCGACCGCATGGCGGTCGAGAAGGCGTACGAGGACATGAAGAAGCGGAACTTGACCAACGTCGCCGTCATCGGCGGCTCCGGCGGCTTCGATCAGTCCTGCCGCAAGGAGGCCCACGCGATGGCGCCGAAGTGGGGCATGAAGATCGTCGCCGACGAGACCTACGCGCCGACCGACACCGACATGTCGCCGCAGCTCACCAAGATCAAGAACACGCCGGGCGTGCAGGCGATCTTCGGCTGCGGCTTCGGCGCGCCGACCTCGATCACGGCGCGCAACTGGAAGCAGCTCGGGATGACCAACATTCCGTTCTACTTCAACCACGGCGTCGCCTCGCAGCAGTTCATCGACGGTGCCGGCGGTGGGGCCGAGGGCATCCGCCTGCCGGTGCCCGCGCTTCTGGTCGCCGAGCAGCTGCCGGCCGGCGACCCGCAGCGCGAGGTTTCGCTCGGTTACGTCAAGGCGTATCGCGCGGCCTACAACCAGCCGGTCTCCGGCTTCGGCGGTCACGCCTTTGACGGGCTGCATATCGCGCTTGAGGCGATCAAGCGCGCCGGCGGCACCGACAAGGCGAAGGTCCGCGACGAGATCGAGAAGACGAAGCGCTTCATCGGCGCGGACGGCATCTACAACATGTCGCCCAACGACCACATGGGCCTGTCGCTCGACTCGTTCAAAATGGTCGAAGTGCGCAACAACACCTGGAAGCTGATCGAGTAGATCGATCACCCTCACCCGCCCGCGGCGTCGCCGCGGGCACCTTCCTCTCCCGCTTAGGCGGGAGAGGGACTTCAAGCCGCGCTCCAAACACCCCTCTCCCGCTCGCGGGGGAGGGGCTGGGGTGGGGGTAGGGCGAAAAGCGGGAGCCGTCGAGTGGCCGAATTCCTGCAGTTCCTGTTGTCCGGCATCACCGTCGGCGCGATTTACGCGCTGGTCGGGCTCGGGTTCTCGATCATCTATAACGCAAGTCACGTCATCAACTTCGCCCAGGGCGAGTTCGTCATGCTGGGCGGGATGGGCACGGTGTTCCTGATGGCGGCCGGCCTGCCGCTGTTCGTCGCCGTGCCGCTCGCGGTCTGCATCGTCGTTGCGGTGGGCCTGATCCTCGAGAAGTTCGCGGTGGAGCCGGCGCGCGATGCCACCGTCGTGACGCTGATCATCATCACCATCGGCGCGTCGATCTTCATCCGCGGCGCCGTCGAGGTGACGCTCGGCAAGGACTTCCATCGCCTGCCTGGATTTTCGGGCGACGCGCCGATCATGATCGGAGGTGCCGCGCTGCAGCAGCAGAGCCTGTGGATCATCGGCGCGCTCGTCGTCGTCGTCGCCGGGCTCAAATGGTTCTTCGAGCACACGCGCCTCGGCAAGGCGGTGCTCGCGACCTCGCACAACCGGATCGCGGCTCAGCTCGTCGGGATCGAGGTCCGGACCATCCTGCTGGTCAGCTTCGGCCTGGCTGCGGGTCTCGGCGCGCTTGCGGGTATTCTGACGGCACCGATCACGCTTACCAAGTACGACATCGGCATCATGCTGGGGCTCAAGGGATTCGCCGCTGCCATCCTCGGCGGTCTGGGAAGCAGTTTCGGCGCCGTGGCGGGCGGAATCGTACTCGGCGTCATCGAGGCGATGGCGGCCGGTTATGTCAGTTCCGCCTACAAGGACGCCGTCGCCTTCGTGATCATTCTGGGCGTGCTGTTCTTCATGCCGAGCGGCCTGTTCGGCGCGAAGGGTGCGGAGCGGGTGTGACACGATGGGCGATCGCGCGCAGAAATCACCCTTCAACCTGTCCGTCGCCGGCAAGGGGCACGGGGGTTCGAAGGATGCACCTCTCGCCTCCTTTGCCTCGACGGGGGAAGGGCCGGGTCAGGACGACATCCGCCCCGTCCGAACGGTCGGCGCATGGCTCTTTTCCGCGCGAACCGGCGGGGTCCTGCTGCTCGCCGCTATCGTGGCGATCCTGCCCCTGTTCCTGCCGAACAACTTCTATTTCGATGTCGCGATCAAGACGGCGCTGCATGCCATCGTCTGCGTCGGGTTGAACCTGCTGATCGGTTATGCCGGCCAGATCAGCCTCGGGCACGCCGGATTCTTCGCGCTCGGCGGCTATGCCTCCGCGATCCTGACGGCGCGGTTCGGCTGGCCCGGGCTCGTCGCCATGCTCGCCGGCGCCGTCGGGGTGGGCGTGCTCGCCTTCCTCGTGGCGCGGCCGATCCTGCGCCTCAAGGGGCACTATCTGGCGATGGCGACGCTCGGGCTCGGCATCATCATCTCCATCATCATCAACCGCGAGATTCCGCTGACCGGCGGTCCCGACGGCATGAGCGTGCCCGCCCTTTGGGTCGGCCCCTGGCGCCTCACCGGCGCGGTCACCTGGTACTGGATTTCGGGCATCGTCCTGGTGCTCGCGGTGTGGCTCGCGCTCAACCTCGTCGAATCGCCGATGGGTCGGGCGCTGCGGGCGCTCCACGGCTCCGAGGTCGCCGCCGAGACGACCGGGATCGACGTCACGCGGTACAAGGTCCTGGTCTTCGTCGTCTCGGCGGTGTTCGCGAGCATCGCCGGTTCGCTGTTCGCCCATGCGGAGCGGTTCGTGACGCCAGTCGAGGCCGGGTTCCTGCGTTCGATCGAGTTCGTGACCATGGTGGTGCTGGGCGGCATGGCTTCCATCTTCGGCTCGGTCGTCGGTGCCGCGATCCTGACGGCACTGCCGCAGGTCCTCGCCGCAGTCCACGATTTCAAGCATCTTGCCCTCGGCGCGATCCTGATCGCCGTCATGATCTTTATGCCCAAGGGCCTGGTGCCGACGCTTGCCGCGCTCTGGCGCCGGAGGGTCGGCTGATGCGGCTCCGCGTCGATAACGTAACCAAGGAATTCGGCGGCGTGCGCGCCGTGTCCGAATTGAGCTTCACCATCGAACCGGGGCGCGTCCACTCGATCATTGGCCCGAACGGCGCCGGCAAGACGACGCTGTTCAACATCATCACCGGGGTCTATACGCCGACGCGGGGCCGCATCTGGCTTGGCGACGACGACATTACGGCCCTGCCGCCGGCCGCCCGAGCGGCCCGCGGCATCGCCCGCACGTTTCAGAACCTGCAGATCTTCTTCAACATGACGGCGCTGGAGAACGTGATGGTAGGGCGCCATCTGCACGCGCCACGCCGCATCGTGCCGTCGATGTTCCACACGCCGGGCATCACGCGCGCCAATCGCGAGGCGCGCGAGCGCGCGGCCGAGCTGATGCGCGAGGTCGGGCTCGCCCGCTTCATCGGCGCCGACTCGGACACGATGCCCTACGGCGCGCTGAAGCGGCTCGAGATCGCCCGCGCGCTCGCGACCGAACCGAAGATCCTGTTGCTCGACGAGCCGGCCGCCGGTCTCAATCCCAAGGAGACGCTGGAGATCGACGAGCTGATCCAAAAGATCGCGCGCTCCGGCATTACCGTAGTTCTGGTCGAACACAACATGAAGCTGGTCATGGGCGTGTCGGATCATATCCTGGTGCTCGACTACGGACGCCGGCTGGCCGAAGGCACGGCGGCCGAGGTGCGCAACAATCCCGACGTGATCCGCGCCTATCTCGGCGTAGGTGCTGTCGCGGGGGCGGCATGACGACAACCCGGCCCGGCACGCTGCTCGAGGTCACCGGCCTGACCAGTCATTACGGCCGCATCCAGGCCCTCAAGGGTCTCGACCTCGCCGTCGCCGAGGGCGAGCTGCTTGCGCTGGTCGGTGCGAACGGCGCGGGGAAGACGACGCTGCTGCGGACGATCTCCGGCGTGCAGCCGGCCTCGGGCGGAACGATCCGCTTCGCCGGCCGCGACATTACCCGGATCCGGGCCGCGGAACGCGTCCGGCTCGGCATCGCCCAGGTGCCGGAGGGCCGCCAGGTGTTCGGGCCGCTCTCGGTCGAGGACAACCTCATGCTCGGTGCCTATACCCGGCCGCGGAACGACGTCGCGGACGACATCGAGCGGATCTACGCGACGTTCCCGATCCTGAAGCAGAAGCGGCGCGAGCCGGCGGGAACGCTCTCCGGCGGCCAGCAGCAGATGCTGGCGATGGGCCGCGCGCTGATGGCGCGCCCGAAGCTGTTGCTGCTCGACGAGCCGAGTATGGGGCTGGCGCCGCTGCTGGTTGCCGAAATCTTCGCGACGATCCGCCAGCTCAAGGCCGCCGGCACGACGATCTTCCTGGTCGAGCAGAACGCGCAGGCCGCGCTCTCGATCGCCGACCGCGGCTACGTGCTCGAGACCGGCCGCATCGTGCTTCAGGATTCGGGCCCCGCGCTGCTTGCCAATGAGCGCGTCAAGGAAGCCTATCTGGGAATCTAGGATCGAATCTAAGATCGAATCTAAGATCGTGCCCCGTCTTCCGGATGCGCCGAAGGTGGGGTTGGTTGTAACGTCGAGGAACGAGATGAAGAAGCAGTTCGCGAGCCAGGGTGATCTTGCCGAGAAGAAGGTTACCTTCACCAAGTTGGCCGAAGGCGCCTATTGCCTGACGGCCGAGGGTGACCCGAATTCCGGCGTCATCGTCGGCGATGACGGCGTGATGATCATCGACGCGCGCGCCACGCCGGTCATGGCGGAGGAACTGGTGCGCTACGTCCGCACCGTGACCGACAAGCCGATCAAGTACGTGCTGCTGACCCATTATCACGCCGTGCGCGTGATGGGCGCGTCGGGCTACGGCGCCGACTACATCATCGCCAGCAAGGGCACATACGACCTGATCAAAGAGCGCGGCGCGCAGGACTTCAAGTCCGAGGTGCAGCGCTTTCCGCGTCTGTTCAAGAACGTCGAGTCAGTGCCCGGCCTCACCTGGCCCAACATCGTGTTCGACCGCGAGATGACGATCTGGATGGGCAAGCGTGAAGTGCGGATCATGCATCTCGGCGCCGGGCACACGAAGGGCGACACCATCGCGTGGCTGCCGAAGGAGCGTGTTCTGTTCTCGGGCGACCTGGTGGAGGAAGGGGCGACGCCTTATTGCGGCGACGCTCACCTTGCCGAGTGGCCGCAGACGCTCGACCGGCTGCTGGCGCTCAAGCCCAAGCGGCTGGTGCCGGGACGCGGCGACGCCCTGATGACGCCGGCCGCGTGCGAGCGGGCCATCCGCGGCACGCAGGCGTTCGTGAAGGAGCTGTTCGCCCACGCGCGCAAGGGCGTCAAGGCGCGCAAGAGCCTGAAGCAGGTCTTCGACCAGACCTATGCGGCGATGCAGAAGAAGTACGGGCGCTGGGTCATCTTCGAGCATTGCATGCCGTTCTGTGTGAGCCGCGCGTACGACGAGGCCAAGGGCATCGATCACCCGCGGATCTGGACCGCGAAGCGCGACCTTGAGATGTGGAAAGCCCTCCAAGGGTAGGCAGGAACCGCGGACGTCCGTGGGCGCCGCCGGCTGGCAAGGTCACAATCCTTGGACCGGCTACGGCGACGTGAAACGAAGTCTTGGAGGCTGACGTTTATCCGGCGCTGCCGCTGTTTCGGGCGGAGGCCGGAATGCGTGAGCGTGGCTTTTTAACGGGGTTTCTGCTGCCGGTAACGGCGGCAGTCGCGGTCGGCATAATGACCGGGCCGCGTCGGGGCGTCGGCAGGGAGCCGATGAATCCGCGCCTGCGTCGCGCGGAGGAGAATTCCGGCGGCTCGCCGCACGATGCCCGGCGTGGTCGTCACGCCCGCAGTCCGGGCCAGCTTCCGGCGCGCGGCTGGCGCGACATCCTGTGGCGGGTCAAGGACGAGATCGCGCAGGACCATCTGTCGGTGATTGCCGCCGGCATTGCCTTCTATGCGATGCTGTCGATCTTCCCGGCGCTCGGCGCGGCGCTATCCCTCTATGGCATCGTCGCCGATCCGACGACCGTCGAACGGCACATTGCCGGCGCCGCCGAGATCCTGCCCGAGGCCGCGCGCGCCCTCATCACCGACCAGCTTGCCGCCATCGCGCAACAGCCGCGCGCCAGCTTGGGCATTGGCGTGATCGTGGGCCTGCTCTTCAGCCTGTGGAGCGCTTCGGCCGGCATGCAGACGATGATGACGGCCCTCAACGTCGTCTATGACGAGGTGGAGAAGCGCAGCTTCATCCGTTTCTATGGAACCGCGCTGCTGATGACGCTGGGCGGTATCCTGTTCAGCATCCTGGCGCTGTCGCTGGTCGCGGCGCTGCCGGCGGCGATTGCCTGGATCGGCCTGTCGGGCGGACTCAGGACGGCAATCCTGCTGATGCGCTGGCCACTTCTCGGCATTGCGGTCATCGTCGCGATTGCGGTGGTCTATCGATACGGGCCCAGTCGTGAGACGCCGCGCTGGAACTGGGTGAGCTGGGGGGCCGTCACCGCGACCATCCTGTGGCTGCTCGGCTCGGTGCTGTTCTCGCTCTATGTCAGCAACTTTGCCGACTATAACAAGACGTATGGCGCGCTCGGTGCGGTCATCGTCCTGCTGATGTGGTTCTACATCAGCGCCTATGTCGTGCTGCTGGGTGCGGAGCTGAACGCCGAAATGGAGCATCAGACGGCCGAGGACACGACCGAACGCGGCGGGCAGCGGCTGGGCGAGCGGGGTGCCTACGTCGCCGACACGGTCGGCGCGGTGCCGTAAGGTGCCGGCAGGCCAACCGGTCCTCCATCGAGATCGAGATTCACAGGCGCCCGACAGTGGGCAGTCGGACCGTGACGCGAAGGCCACCACCGGCACGATCCGCGAGTAGCACGCGAGTAGAACGATTGGCGAGTAGTATGTCGCCGCCATCGCCAATGCGATCTTCGCGGCGACAGGCGACCGCATCCGGTCATCGCCCCTGCGGCGGGTGAAGAGCGGTGTCGCCCCGGGCCTGCGGCGTGAACTCAGATACCCTTAGTCGCGAACCCGGGCGGATCGGTCGGCTTCCCTTCGTTCTCCGGCTTCGCGGTCGACTGCGACATGTCGGTTCTTCCGGCCCCGAGGCCGCGCCGCTCCGTCTCTTCCCGGGCGGCATCGGTCGCGGCGTCGGCGGCGGCCTGGGTCACGTGCGCGGCTTCGCGCATGACCTGCTCGCCGGTCCCGGATGCCTGATCCACCACCCGGTCGCGCGCCTCGCCCATGAGCGTATCTTCCTGCCGGGTCGACGGAAGCATGGCGCCGAGCATCGCGCCGATCGCAAGCCCGAGCGCGCCGACGATCAGCGGCTGCTGATGCAGCAGATCATTCGCAGCGTCGCGCATCTGCGCGGTCTGCGCCTGGACGCTGCCGCCGAGCTGTTGCATGCGATCCTGCGCCCGCGTCGCCATGTCGACCGTGTCCTCGCGCCATTCCGCCGCAAGGTTCCGGACGTCATCGGCCATCGCCCTGACTCGCTCGCTGGCGGCATCGGCGGTGTCGCGCGCACCGGCGTAGGCGTCGCCCATGCGTGCGCCTGCCGCGCTCGCCATACCGCCGAGGCGCTGACCCGTCCGTGCGGCCATGTCGCCGGCCTGTTCCATGCCGTGTCGCGCTGTCTCGCCGGCATAGCCCATATCCGATCCGCCTTCAGTGTCGGCGCGGTGCAGATAGGCCGGCCGACCCGGACCGCCGAAGGCGAGCCATGCGAGCCCGACGCCGACGAGCGCGACCGGGACGGGGTTGTTGCGGATCGCGTCGCCGAGATTGCTCGCGAACTCGCCGGGTCCCGACCGGAAATAATCGAGCGCCTGATCCATCAGTTCGCCCGGCGACAGGCGGCGCTGGATCGCGTCGATCGTCCGGCTCATGTCGGCGCGGGTGCGCTCGATCTCGGACTGGATTTCTTCGGGCGAGCGGGAATGGTCGGTGGATGTCGATTTGTCAGCCATCAGCGCACCTGTGTCCGGGCAAGGGTCGCGTCGCGGCGGATCGATTGGAATGTCCGGCGCGGCATGAGGTTGCCGAAGCTCATGCTGCTTCGACCCGTCCGGAGGAGGACGAAGCCGATGATGAGCACGACGACGGCGACAATCAGTGGCGCCAGCCAGCTCGACGGCCACCAGTTGTCGAGCAACTCGTCGAGCAACGCGGCGATCGCGAACAGGAGGACGAGGAAGCCGGCGTAGAGAACCGCGCCGCCGGCCAGCATCGACACCGCCCCGTTCTGGACCTGGTCGATCTTCTGGGACATCTCGGCCTTGGCCAGCTCGACCTCGTTGCGGACAAGCGTGCTGGTTTCGTGCGTGAGCTCGGCAAACAGCGTGCCGAGCGAACGATTTTCGCGGATGTCGGTGGCCATTACCGGGACTCCTTCTTCATCGCACGGTTCACCTCGTCGGCGGAGGCCGCCTTGTTCGGGCTGCCCTGGAGGGACGGGGGCGAGTCGGGTTGAATGGGGGATGTCACCGGGATGGCGCCCGGTGACGCGCCCGGACCGGCGGCGTAGCCGGACGAGCCGGTAGCGGCGGGACCGGGGGCGCCGGCGCCCCGGTAACCCGATGCGCCTTGATGGCCGGAAGCATGGCTTGGGCCGTGACCCTGCGCCGGCTCGGCGTCGCGGCGGCGCGCCGAACTCTTGAGGAAGCGCGCGAGCATGAACCCGGCTGCGACCGTCCCGGCCATAAACAGCGCAGGCTGACGCCGCCCATAATCCTCGACGTCGGAAATCAGCGTGTCGATGTCGCGGTCGCGCAGCGCGGTGGCAAGGCCGTCGACGGTGCGAACGATCTGTCGCGTATAATCCGCCACCATGCCGGGATGCTGCGCCTGCAGCTCGTCGGACGTCCGACGCAGGATCTGGGCCATGCCCTCGACCTGTTCGGCGGCAAGATCCTTTTGACGGCGGAGCAGCGTCTTTGCCTGCTGTGTCGCTTCACCGGCGGCGCGTGACGCCTCGTCGCGCAGGCGTTCGCCCGCCTGCTGCGTGGCGTCGCCCAACGCCGAGCTCGCCCGGGACGCAGGATCGTCCTGCTTGGGGTTGGAATCGGCCATGCGGACCTCTCGATCGCGGTTTTGCTGACGGGGAAACCGTTCTGTTTGCAAACCGGGCCGGGGCCGCAATTGTTCCCGCTGACCGTGGCACGGATGCCACAGCAGGGCTGCCTCTCAGGGAGGGTCTCTCAGTCGCGGAAGTTCACGAACTGCACCGGGCGGTCGAGCTTGAGCGCCCTTACCGTCGCGATCGCGGCCTGGAGGTCGTCCCTTTTCTTACCGGTGACGCGAAGCTCGTCGCCCTGGATCGCCGTCTGCACCTTCAGCTTCGTGTCCTTGATCGCCTTGACGATGGCCTTGGCCGTGTCGCGGTCGATCCCCTGCTTGACCACGATCTTCTGGCGGACCATGTCGCCGGCCGCGCGCTCCTCCGTCTGCCAGTCGAGGCAGGCAGGGTCGAGTTTGCGGCGCGCGAAGTAACCCTTGATCAGCTCCTGCATCTGCTTGAGCTTGAGGGCGTCATCGGCGAGCACGGTGATCTCGGCACCGTCGCGGGCGATGCTCGATTTGGATCCCTTGAAGTCGAACCGCGTCGCGATCTCCCGCGCGACACCCTGGACGGCGTTGTCGACCTCGGCCAGATCGGTCTTCGAGACGATATCGAAACTGGGCATCGGACACCTCCGGGATCGGCGAGGACGGGTGAGAAGGCGAGTGCCGTCCTACAGGCCTTCGCGCGCCCGGTCGAGTGCCTCGCGGACGACGCCGAGGTCGCCGATATGGTTGGCGAGGAGCAGCACCAGGCGGGCATTGAGAGCGGCGCTCTGCGCCTCCGTCAGTCCTTGATGCGCCTGGATCAGAAGCTCGTAGACGTCGTCCGGCCGCTCAAAGCCGGACTCGGTTCGAAGTGTCGCCATTCGTGTGCGTTCCCTTGCCGCGTTCATTGCACCGGCCGGCCGATCGCACGGGCCAACGCAGCTTCGACCGCGGCCGGATCGAATTGACGCCAACGCGCGCAGACGTGCTGGTCCGGCCGCATCAGATAGAAGGTGCCGTCGGTTGCATCATAGCGGCGCGCCACGAGCCGTTCGGTATCGACGATGACGTTGAGGCCGGCGGGTGCTGCGATCGGCGCGGGGGCGACGATCGTGGTCCGTATCGGCACCGGCGTCTGATCGAGGGCCGCGAGCGCGGCTGCGGTTGCCGGCGCAATCCGGTCGTTGGCGAAATAAAGGCCGGCAAAGCCATTGTCGAGCGACCCGAGCAGCCATCCGTCCTTACCGTCGCGCCGCACCGGTGCATCGCTCGCGACCGCCCCCGGCACGATCGCGCAGGCGAAGGAGTCCCGATCCGGCGTGTTGAGCGGCGAATCGGCGTGGACCGTCGCGACCGACAGACGCCCGCTGTTGACGAGGCGTCGGGCGAAGGGATGATCGGCGGCGAGGCTCAGGACCGCGTCGCGAAACAGGCGACTCGCGGCACCCTTCGGCGTGATGAAGTCCGTGCTGCGCGTCGAATGCAGGATGTTCTCGTCGGCGGCCTGCTGCCGTTCGACGTCATAGGTGTCGAGGAGCGATTCGGGCGCGAGACCGCGGATGACGAGCGCGAGCTTCCAGCACAGATTGTCGACGTCCTGCACGCCGGAATTGCCGCCGCGCGCGCCGAAGGGCGAGACCTGATGGGCGGCATCGCCCGCGAAGATGACGCGGCCGTGCCGGAACCGCTCGAGACGGCGACACTGGAACGTGTAGACGCTGACCCATTCAAGCTCGAACTTTGCATTGTCTCCGAGCATCGCCTTGAGGCGCGGCACGACGCGCTCGGGCTTTTTCTCTTCCTCCGGGTCGGCGGTCCATCCGAGCTGCAGGTCGATGCGCCAGACATCGTCGGCCTGGCGGTGAAGCAGGGCCGACTGACCGGGATGGAAGGGCGGATCGAACCAGAACCAGCGCTCCGTCGGAAAATCCGCCTTCATCTTGACGTCGGCGATGAGGAAGCGGTCCTCGAACACCTTGCCCTTGAAATCGAGCCCGAGCATCTTGCGTGTCGGGCTGCGCGCGCCGTCCGCAGCGATCACCCAGTCCGCCTCGATCGCGTAGCGCCCGTCGGGCGTCTCGACGTCGAGGCGCACGCCATCCGGTCCGGGGACGACGCCGACGACCCGGTTCTTCCAGCGCAGATCGATCTGCGGCAGCGCCTGGGCGGTTTCGACCAGGTACTGCTCGACATAGTACTGCTGCAGGTTGATGAAGGCCGGAAAACGATGGCCGCCTTCGGGCAGGAGGTCGAAGGCATAGACCTGACGATCGCGGAAGAAAACCTTCCCGGTCTGCCAGGTGATGCCCTTCTCCATCATCGGCGCGACGCAACCCAGGCGGTCCCAGATCTCGAGCGTGCGCTTGGCGTGGCAGATGGCGCGGCTGCCGATGCTGACGGTGTTGTCTTCGTCCAGCAGGACGACCGGGATGCCCTTGCGGGCGAGGTCGATGGCCGCCGTGAGTCCCACCGGCCCGGCGCCGATGACGACGACCTTGTGCCGCGCGGGCTTCGCTGCCCGCTGATCGGCGCAGGGGCGATACTCATAGGTCGGATAGACGTAGCCCAACAGCGGCCTCCCGTTCGCGTCACTCCTGGCCCCAAGGGCCTATTGGTTTCAATTGAAACCAATTTGGCCGCCGCAGGCAAGCGGGCAGTCGGCGCGGCCGGGCAGCCGACCCCCAGGCCGCGCCCGGCCGGCCTCAATCCTTCGGGCGCAGGTCGATGACGCGCTTCGCCTTGCCCATCGAGCGGGTGATGCCGCCGACCGGCACCGCGCGCACGCGCGCCGTGATGCCGATATACGACTTGATGAGCTGGGCGAGCCGGCCGGTGCAGTCGGCCTCGATCTCGGCGTTGCCCGCATACTCCGGCTTGCATTCGACGACGACCTCGATCTCGTCGAGCCGGTTCTCGCGCTTGACCTCGACGACGTAATGCGGCGACAGGCGGGCATCCTTGAGGATCAGCTCCTCGATCTGCGTCGGGAAGACGTTGACGCCGCGGATGATCAGCATGTCATCGGTGCGGCCGGTGATCCGCGCCATGCGCCGCATCGAGCGTGCCGTGCCGGGCAGGAGCGCGGTCAGATCGCGCGTGCGATAACGGATGATCGGCAGCGCCTCCTTGGTTAGCGACGTGAAGACGAGCTCGCCGACCTGTCCGTCGGGAACCGGTTTTCCGGTCACGGGATCGACGATCTCGGGATAGAAGTGATCCTCCCAGATCGTCGGGCCGTCCTTGCTCTCGATGCACTCGTTGGCGACGCCGGGGCCAATCACCTCGGACAGGCCGTAGATGTCGACGGCGTCGATGGCGAAGCGTTCCTCGATCTCCTTGCGCATCGAGTCCGTCCATGGCTCGGCGCCATGGATGCCGATGAGAAGGGACGATTTGCGCGGGTCGTAGCCCTGGCGCTCGAACTCGTCGGCGATCGCCAGCATGTAGCTGGGCGTCACCATGATGATCTGCGGCTTGAAGTCCTGGATGAGCTGCACCTGCTTTTCGGTCTGACCACCGGACATGGGGATGACCGTGCAGCCCAGCCGCTCCGCCCCGTAATGCGCGCCGAGACCGCCGGTAAACAGGCCGTAGCCGTAGGCGACGTGGACGATGTCGCCCGGCCGTCCGCCCGCCGCGCGGATCGAGCGCGCCACGACCTCGGCCCAGGTCTCGATGTCCTTCGCCGTGTAGCCGACGACGGTGGGCTTGCCGGTCGTGCCGGACGAGGCGTGGATGCGCACGATCTTCTCGCGCGGCACGGCGAACATGCCGAAGGGATATGTGGCGCGCAGGTCGTCCTTGGACGTGAACGGAAACTTGGCGAGATCCTCGAGCCGCCGGAAGTCGTCGGGGTGGACGCCGGCTTCGTCGAACTTCTTCCGATAGTACGGCACGTTCCGGTAGACGTGCTGCAGCGTCCATTTGAGGCGCTTCGTCTGCAGCGCGGCGATTTCGTCGCGGCTCGCGATCTCGATCGGGTCGAGGAGCCGGCGCTCGCACCCGACGCGCAGCACCTTGCCGGCAGCCGTCTTCGGCTCCCGCGCGATCAGCTTGAAGGCCGCACGCCGCGCCGTCGGGCTGCCCGCGCGCAGCGCCCTCGATGCGGGCTTTCTTCCCTTGGCCTTCTTCTTTGCCGCCATCGTTCCATCCCTCCCTGACCGTTCATGCCAATCAACCACCCAGACGCGAAGACCGATCCAGCCGATCACGGTTCGACGCGCCGTATGCCACCCTTATATGCGGTACATTGAAGTTGATTAAGAAGCCCGGGACTGAAACCGGCCCACTCCAAACAGGCCGGCACTTGGGCCGTAAAGACCGGATTCATCGACTCAACAGCCTCGAACTCCGGAGAACAGAATTGTTTACAAAGACATCGAGCCTCCGACCTGCGTCAGTTCGCGCGCCTCGACAATGGACGAGGCGACGTCCTCCATCTTCTTCGGCAAGGAGAGCGGCATTCGGTTGCCTGCCTCTTCGTGTCTTCGTGGTCGATCGACTCGGTCACACGCGTTCGAGAACCAGGGCAATGCCTTGGCCGACGCCGATGCACATGGTGCAGAGGGCGTAGCGCTTGCCGGTTTTCTGGAGTTCGTAGGTCGCGGTGGTGACGAGACGGGCACCGCTCATGCCGAGCGGATGGCCGAGCGCGATCGCGCCGCCGTTCGGGTTCACGTGCGGCGCGTCGTCCGGGATGCCGAGATCGCGCAGCACGGCAAGCGCCTGCGCCGCAAACGCCTCGTTGAGCTCGATCACGTCCATCTGACCGATCTTCAGACCGAGGCGATCGAGCAGCTTGCGCGAAGCCGGTACCGGGCCCATGCCCATGATACGCGGCGGCACGCCCGCCGTGGCCGCGCCGACGATGCGCGCGCGCGGCGTGAGGCCATGGCGCTTCGCTGCCGCTTCCGAGGCGATGATGAGCGCGCACGCGCCGTCGTTGACACCCGACGCATTGCCGGCGGTCACCGTGCCGCCGGCGCGGAACGGCGTCTTGAGCTTGGCGAGCGCTTCCATCGAGGTCTCGCGCGGATGCTCGTCGCGGTCGACCTGCACCGTTTCGCCGCGACCCTTGCTGACCGTGACGGGCACGATCTCCTCGGCGAGGCGGCCGTTCTTCTGCGCGGCCGCCGCGCGTTGCTGGCTCCTGAGCGCGAAGGCGTCCTGATCGACGCGGCTGATCTTGTAGTCGGCGGCGACGTTCTCGGCCGTCTCCGGCATCGAGTCGATGCCGTAGAGCTGCTTCATGATCGGGTTCACGAAGCGCCAGCCGATGGTCGTGTCGTAGACCGCGTTCTCGCGCGAGAATGCGGTCTCGGCCTTGGGCATGACGAAGGGGGCGCGACTCATGCTTTCGACGCCACCGGCGATCAGCAACTCGGCCTCGCCGGCGCGGATCGCGCGCGCGGCCGTCGCCACGGCATCCATGCCCGAGCCGCACAGGCGGTTGATGGTCGCGCCCGGCACCTCCACGGGGAGGCCGGCGAGCAGGGCGGCCATGCGGGCGACGTTGCGGTTGTCCTCGCCGGCCTGATTGGCGCAGCCGTAGATGACGTCGTCGATCCGGCCCCAATCGACGCTGGGGTTGCGACTCATCAGCGCCTTGATGGGCACGGTCGCGAGGTCGTCCGCACGGACCGATGCGAGGGCACCGCCATAACGGCCGATGGGCGTGCGGACGGCGTCGCAGACGAAAGCTTCGGTCATGACTCGATAGTCCCGATGTTAGGCACAACTTCGCCGTTGAGCTGATAGGAGTGGCCGCGGAAGACGGCGATCAATCTCCCGGTCTGGTCCGTGACGTCGATATCGGTGAAGCCGGTTCGCCCGGCGCGATGGCGTTCCTTGGCCGTCGCGGTCAAGACGTCGCCGCGCCGCGCCGGCGCCAGAAACGTCACGGCGCAGTGCTGCGCGACCGTGACGCGATTGCCGGAATTGCAGGCATACGCAAACGCCGTGTCGGCGAGCGTGAAAATCAAGCCGCCGTGGCAGATATCGTGGCCGTTGAGCATGTCGGGCCGTACCTCCATGCTCATCCGCGCGAAGCCGGGGCGGATCTCGAGCAGTTTGATGCCGAGCGCGCGCGCCGCATGGTCGCGCGGATACATATTTTCGCCGACGGCCGCGGCGATGCGCTGTGCGGTATCACTCAACGCGTGTCCTCCTTCACGGCTTCGAGCCGCAGCCGGGGCGAAACGCGGTAGCGATCCTCGCCGTAGGCGCGCTGCAGGTTCTCGATCACCCGGCATATATAGCCGAGGCCGATATCCTCTGCCCAGCCGATCGGTCCGCGCGGGTAGTTGACGCCGCGCATCATGGCGAGATCGACCGCATGCGGCGCTGCGACGCCGGACTGAACCGCGTCCATCGCCTCGTTTACCAGCATGGCGACAGTGCGCATGACGACGAGGCCCGGCGTATCCTCGACCGGCGAGACCTGGATGCCGAGGGCCTGGAAGAAGCCGGCCGCCGCAGGTGGCGCGGTGGGATCCGCCTGCGCGGCGGCGGCGAGGGCGATCCGCGTCGCCTTGGCGTAGTCGAGGGCAAGATCGAACAGGACGAGGTTGCGCTCGGTATCGCGCGCACGCAGCGTCGCCGGCCGCCCGTCGGTCAGCCGCAGGACCGCCGCATCGAGCACGATGGCCGGACCCTCAGGACCGGCATCGGCGCGCGTGAACGGGATCCGGGTCGTGGCAAGGCGCTCGACGAGGGGTGCCGCGATACCGAGGTCGCCCTCGATCACCACGCGCGGCGGGTGGGGGGCCTGTGCCGCCGTGCGCGCCGCCGGCGCGTCGGCACCCGGGGCATAATCGAAGAAGCCGCGGCCGGTCTTGCGGCCGAGGCGGCCGGCCTCGACCATCTCCTGCTGCAGGATCGAGGGGCGATAGCGCGGATCGCCGAAATAGGCGTCGAAGACGGCCTTGGTCACGGCGAAGTTCACGTCGTGCCCGATCAGGTCCATGAGCTCGCACGGCCCCATGCGGAAGCCGCCGCACTCGCGCATCAGCGCGTCGAGCGTCGCGGGGTCGGTCGCCTGCTCGCCCAGAAGGCGCCAGGCTTCGGCGTAGAACGGCCGCGCGCAACGGTTGACGATGAAACCCGGCGTCGATTTCGCATGGACTGGCGTCTTGCCCCACGACGCCGCGGTGTCGAACACGGTCGCCGCGACCTCCGGCGAGGTCGTGATCGCGCTCACCACTTCGACCAGCGGCATGAGCGGCGCCGGGTTGAAGAAGTGCATGCCGACGACGCGTGCCGGATGATCGAGCCCGCGGGCGATCGCGGCAATCGACAACGCCGACGTGTTGGTCGCGAGAATGGCGTCGGCCGACACGACCGCGGCGAGATCGGCGAAAACCTTGCGCTTGACCTCGATGTCCTCGACCACCGCCTCGACGACGAGCGCGGCGGGCGCGAGATCCTTCATGTCCGTGCAGGACTTGAGGCGCCCGAGGATAGCGTCACGCCGGTCCGGCGTGATTCTTCCCTTGGCGACGCTGCCCTCGAGAAACTTCGCGATGGTGGCGATCGCCTTGTCCGCGGCGCCGGGCTTGGCGTCGTAAAGCAGGACGGGGTGGCCGGCGGTCGCGGCAACCTGGGCGATGCCGCCGCCCATTGCGCCGGCGCCGACGACGGCGATCGTCTTGTCCGTCGAGAGGGCAGGCATCGCTTACCGTCCGGTGAACTTCGGGGCGCGTTTTTCAAGGAACGCGGCGACGCCCTCGCGGTAGTCGGCCGTGCGCCCGGCGGCGCGCTGCAGGTCGCGCTCGAGGTCGAGTTGTGCGTCGAGACTGTTCGTTGCCGCCGCGTTGAGCGCGCGCTTGATGAAGCCGAGCGCCTTGGTCGGCTGCTGTGCGAGATGTCGCGCGAGCGCACCCGCCTCCTCCATCAGCCTCTCGTCATCGACGACGCGCCAGATCAGGCCCCAGGATTCGGCCTGTTCGGCCGTGATCTTCTCGCCCAGCATGGCGAGCGCGCGGGCGCGCGCGTCGCCGACGAGCCGCGGCAGGAACCATGTGCCGCCCGAGTCCGGCACGAGGCCGATCTTCACGAAGGCCTGGAGGAAGCTTGCCGAACGCGCCGCCAGCACGATGTCGCATGCGAGCGCAAGATTTGCGCCGGCGCCGGCGGCGACGCCGTTGACGGCGCATATCACAGGTATTTCCATACCGCGCAGCCGGCGGATGAGCGGGTTGTACATCCGCTCGATCGTGTCGCCGAGATCGGGGATGTCGTCGCCCCTGCGCTGACTCAGGTCCTGGCCGGCACAGAAGCCGCGCCCGGCACCGGTGATCAGCACCGCGCGTGCGCCCGACTCCGTTTTGGCCAGCGCGTCGGCGAGCTCGGCGTGCATCTCCGCCGTGAAGGCGTTGAGCTTGTCGGGGCGGTTGAGCGTGATCCGCGCAACGCCGTTGTCGATCTCGAACAGGATGGTTTGGCTGGTCATGGCGCCGGCATTATATGGTCTGGTGCATCATGGCGCCGGCACTATAATGCTTGTGTCCGGGGTTACCAAGAGCGCCGGAATACCACGTCAGCGGAGCGAAACATGGCCCATCCTCTCTTCGACAAGCACCGGAAGACCCTGGACGGCGCGCTCGAGGCGATCGCCACGCGCGGATACTGGACCTGCTATCCCGAATCGCCGAGCGGCAAGATCTATGGCGAGACCGCAAGCGCCGAGGCGAAGGCGGCGTTCGAGGCGATGCTGAACAAGCCGTTCGAGATCGACCAGCCGGGCGAGGGGAGGGTCGGCGCCGAGCGTTCACCCTATGGCTTCGATCTCGGCATCACCTATCCGAAACCGAACATCGACAAGCTGATCGAAGCCGCCCAGGCGAGCATGCCGTCGTGGCGCAAGGCCGGCATCGAGGCGCGCGTGGGCGTGTGCCTCGAGATCCTCGACCGCATCAACAAGCGCTCGTTCGACATCGCCTATGCGGTGATGCACACGACGGGCCAAGGGTTCGTCATGGCGTTCCAGGCCGCCGGGCCGCACGCGCAGGATCGCGGGCTCGAGGCGGTGGCGTGGGCCTATCAGGAGATGACGCGCACGCCGGCGCGGGCACGGTGGGAGAAGCCGCAGGGCAAGGGCGAGCCGCTGCGCCTCGACAAGACTTATACGGTCATCCCGCGCGGCATCGGTCTCGTCATCGGCGTGTCGACGTTCCCGACCTGGAACGGCTATCCGGCCATTTTCGCCGATCTCGCGACCGGCAACCCGGTCATCGTGAAGCCGCATCCGATGGCGATCCTGCCGCTCGCGCTCTCGGTCAGGATCGCGCGCCAGGTGCTGAAGGAAGCGGGCTTCGACCCGAACGTGATTCAGCTCGCGGCCGACGATGCGTCTGCGCCGATCACGCAGACGCTGGCGACGCGGCCCGAGATCACGCTGATCGATTATACCGGCGGACCGGCCTTCGCCGACTGGCTCGAGAAGAACGCGCGGCAGGCGACGCTCTTCGCCGAGAAGGCGGGCGTGAACGCGGTGGTGATCGATTCGACGGCGAACGCCAAGGGCATGCTGCAGAACCTGGCATTTTCGCTGTCGCTCTATTCGGGGCAGATGTGCACGACGCCGCAGAACATCTTCGTGCCGAAGGACGGGATCCAGACCGAGTCCGGCCACGTGTCGTTCGACGAGGTGGCGCGCGGGCTGGCCGGGGCCATCGAAAAACTGCTCTCCGACCCGGCGCGTGCGGTCGAACTGCTCGGTGCCATCCAGAACAAGGCGACGCTGGAACGCATCGACCGGGCCGCGCGGCAGGGCATGGTCGTGCTGCCGTCGCGGGCGATCGATCATCCGCAGTTCGCCGGCGCCACGGTGCAGACGCCGATCCTGGTCCGGGTCGAGGCCGCGCGCGAGGACGTCTATACGCAGGAGATGTTCGGCCCGATCGCCTACATCATCCCGGCCGCCGATACGGACGACGCGATCGCGCGCGCCATGGGCACGGCGAAACGCAAGGGCGCGATCACCGCATCGGTCTACACGACCGATCCGCGGGTCACCGAGAAGGCCCTGGAGGCCGCGATCGAGGCCGGCGTGTCGGTCTCGTTCAACCTGACCGGCGGCGTGTTCGTCAACCAGTCGGCGGCGTTCAGCGACTTCCATGCGAGCGGCTGCAATCCGGCCGCGAACGCATCGCTGACCGACGCGGCGTTCGTGACGCCGCGCTTCCACGTGGTCCAGGCGCGCGTGCCGGTCGCGGCGTGAGGGGCGGGACCGGATATTCGGACCGTTTTATGAGGCCACGGCGAGGCTGACTCCGGCCGGGGATCGGTCTGGCGACCGGCCCGGTCGGATCGCCGTCATGCGTCATGAGCTTGCCCACGCGCGCGGCAACGGCAACCTCGAACGGGTCGAGCCGGGGGACGAGAACGAGAAGCCCGTCGCGGTCCACGCGGCATCAGTGAGAGGAATCAGGTCCGGAATCCGGACCGCGTGAACCGATCGGGCCGTGCTAGGGTATCGCAATGGCAGGTTATGGTCAGTTCTGTTCCGTCGCGCGGGCCCTCGAGGTGCTGGGCGGCCGATGGACCCTTCTTGTCGTGCGCGAGCTCCTGTGCGGGAGCCGACGCTTCAACGATATCCGCCGCGGCATACCGCGCATATCCCGCACGATGCTTTCGGAGCGATTGCAAGCGTTGGCCGTTTTCGGCGCCATCGAGCGCATCGATGGGGAGCATGGCCCCGAATACGTTCTCACCGAAGCGGGTAGGGAGCTGGCCACCCTGGTCGGCGCGCTCGGCACCTGGGGACAGCGCTGGTTGCCGAGACGGGCCGAGGACGAGGATCTCGACCTGGACGCCCTGCTCGTCGACATGCAAAGGCGGGTTCACTTCGACGCGCTGCCCAAGGACCCGATCGTCGTGCGGTTCGAGATCCGGGGAAGCCGGACGCGCTTCATGCTGCTCAAGAGGGCGGAGGCCTCGCTGTGCACGCACAATCCAGGCTTTCCCGAACCCCTATGCGTTCGCGGCCCGCTGTCCGCCGTGGTCGCGTGGTGGCGGGGCGACGTCAATTTCGCGCAGGCGCAGCGGATGGGCCTGGTGATCAAGGCTCCAATGCCGCTCGCGCGCGCATTTCCGGGATGGTTTCTGCGATACCAATTCGCCCAGGTCGCCCCCGCGGCCTGAAAGGGGGGCGCGGACCGGCGGTCGTTCAATCACGCGGCATCGTGACTCGCGCGGAGCTTGAATCATGACACTGCGGATCGTTCGCCTCGGCACGCGCCGACTCCCGCAAGAGGGAATCCGGATCGGCGCGGTGCGGCGCCCACCGCGTGGCGTTCGCAAGGAACGCTATGCGGCCGATGACTGGTTCGACGTATGGTATCCGGATCTGGCGCCCAGTCCCGAACTGATGGCGCGAGGCAAGGCGGCGTCGACCGAGAAAGAATGGATCGCGTTCGTGCGCGCGTTCCGCGCCGAGATGAGTCAGCCGACACCGTGCCGAACCCTCGACCTTCTCGCGGCCCTCTCGCGCGATGCGCATTTCTCGATCGGCTGCTACTGCGAAGACGAATCGCGATGCCACCGTTCGGTGCTTCGCGCACTTCTGGCCGAGCGCGGTGCGGTGATCGCTTGAACGGCTTATCCCTTTCCTTCCGGTAGCCAGCATATCCTGGGTTGATGAGGTTCAGCATCACCTTGGATCAGGGTGACGATGGGGGAGCCTTCATGTGGACCATCCCGACCTATATCCTTGCCGCGTTCGCCGAGATCGGCGGTTGCTTTGCCTTCTGGGCGTGGCAGCGCCTGGACAAGTCTCCACTTTGGCTGGTGCCGGGCATGGCCAGCCTCGCCCTGTTCGCCTGGGCGCTGACCTGCATCGACGCCGGCTTCGCCGGGCGCGCCTACGCGGCCTACGGCGGCATCTATATCCTGGCGTCGCTGATCTGGATGTGGGCGGTCGAAGGCTCCCGTCCTGACCGCTGGGACGCCATCGGCGCGGTGATCTGTGTCGTCGGTGCCATGATCATCGTCTTCGGGCCGCGCGGCGGCCAGTGAGCGCCAGACCGGCGTCGCCCGGATGCCGGCGTAGCGGGATAAGCCATTTCGCTTCAGTCGTCCCGGAACCGGGCCGGCGCACCGGCCCTGCAGCGGTCCGGATTCCGTACCCCAAGCGCGCCCGTGCCCGAGCGTACAAGACCTCTCGTCGCTTCATGAGGAACGATCTGCGGCGAGAGCAGCACCACCATGCCTTACGAAACAGTCCTTGCGCTGTGCGTGTATGCCTTCGTGACCTCGATCACGCCGGGGCCGAGCAATTTCATGCTGCTCGCCTCCGGTGCGAATTTCGGCCTCGTGCGCACGATCCCGCAGGTGCTCGGCATCACGATGGGCTTCAAAGCGCTGCTGCTTGCCGTCGGCCTCGGTCTCGGCGCCACGCTGGCGGCCTATCCGGCGCTGCACACCGTCCTCAAGATTGCCGGTGGCGCTTATCTCCTCTATCTCGCCTGGCGCATCACCATGTCGCGCTCGCTGAGCAAGAAGGGCGAGATCGAAGGGCGGCCGTTGACGTTCCTCGAGTCGGCCGCGTTCCAGTGGATCAATCCGAAGGCCTGGGCGGTGGCGGTGACGGCGATGGCGGTTTACGCCAGCCCCGACGCGCCGTTCCTGTCAGCGGTCCTGATCTCCGTTGCCTTTGCGCTGGTCAACCTGCCGAGCGTGCTGGTCTGGGCCGGTTTCGGCGTGGTCCTCCGGGAATTCCTGTCCAACCCCGTTCGGCTGAAATGGTTCAACATCGCGATGGGCGTCCTGCTGGCCGCGACGTTGTGGCCGACGATGACGGGATGAATATGCTTCCGCCTTCGCTGCGGCCGCTTGCCATCTGCCTTGCGTATAAGCGAGTGTACGCTTGCGTCCGGGACGCGATACGCAAGGGAAACCAGCAATGCCGTTCTATGAAATCGACGGGATCAGGCCCGTCGTCGATCCGACGAGCTTCGTTCATCCGACGGCCTCCATCATCGGTGACGTGATCATCGGCCCCGGCTGCTATATCGGGCCGGGGGCGTCGATGCGCGGGGATTTCGGACGCCTGATCATGAAGGCGGGCGGCAACCTGCAGGACAACTGCATCGTCCACGGCTTTCCCGATACCGACACGGTCATCGAGGAAGACGCGCATATCGGCCACGGCGCAATCCTTCACGGCTGCACCGTCAAGCGCAACGCGCTCGTCGGCATGCACGCCGTGCTGATGGAGAACGCGGTCGTGGGCGAGGAGGCGTTCGTCGCCTCCATGTGCTTCGTCAAGGCGGCGTTCCAGGTGCCGCCGCGTACGCTGATCGCGGGTATCCCCGGCAAGATCATGCGCGAGCTGACGCCGCAGGAGATCGCATGGAAAAGCCAGGCGACGCGCGAGTACCAGGAACTGACGCGACGCTGTCTCGGAACCTTGCGCGAATGCGTGCCGCTGACCGCGCCGGAGGCGGACCGCAAGCGGATCAGCGTGTCGGTGGTGCCGCCGCTCCACAAGGCGAAGGGCGGGTGATCGCGCCCGCGCCCGGCGCCGCCTAAGGCGGGCTGGCCGGGTCCGGCGGCGAGGGATGCAGCTCGCCGCGGAACCAGCGGACGATGCGGATCAGCACGCGGGCGGCGAAGCGGATCAGCTTCGGCAGTAGCCAGATCGCCAGCGCGACGAAGACCGCAAGCGCGACCAGGAACGCGATCGGGTAGACGATCGCCAGTACGGTGCCGCCCACCGCCGCCGCATCCTCGAACAGCGAGGCCACCCAGGTCGAGAAGGGCTCCGGCGACAGATTGACCGCCGCGCGCGTGCTGGCTTTCGTGAAATGCGTTCCCGCGGCGAGCGTGCCGCCGGCGATGGCGGCGGCGATCGCGAGCTCCGGATCGACGGCGCCAATCGAGGCCGCCGCCAGGATCGCGCCTGCCGGGATGCGGATGAAGGTGTGAACGGCATCCCACAGGTGATCGACGCCGGGGATCTTGTCGGCGACGAACTCCGCCAGATACATGAAGCCGGCAACCGACAGGACGAACGGCGAGGCGAGCGGCGCAAGCTGCGGCGGCAGGTCGATCCAACCGGCCATGTCGAGCAGGCCGAGCGTCAGCACGACGGCATAGACGTTGATGCCGCTCGCCCACGCCGCACCGAGCCCGAGCGCGCCGGTCGCGAGGGGATCCATCTCAGGCGCGACGACGACCGGAGCCACCGCGCCGTTTCGTGGCGCGGCGGAGCAGGTGCTTGCGCCGGGTGCCGGCCGTCTCCTCGAGCTCCTTCCAGCTCATCGATTTGACCATGGGGCCCTCCGATCTTGCGGGTCGATGCCCATTCAACGCGCGCAGGGCGAAAAGGGCGCCGCTGCACAGCCCTAACGCGGCGAACGGGAGAGGGACGGTTCGTCCCGCGTGGCGGCCTGAGGTTCGGCCCGAGGCACGCGATCGGCCGGAGTCTCGGCAAGCACCGAGAGCACCAGCGCAGCGAGGCCGACGATCTGGAGCACGGCGTTTATGGCGTGCGCGTACTCCCATTGCGCGCGCCATGCGGCCCAGTCGGCCGGAACGTCGCCCGACAGCCACGTGGCGAGTTCGAGATTCACCGGGAACACGAAGATCCACCACGAGGCGAGCGCAAGGACGAAGAGCGCCGCGCCGACCGCCGTCAGCCAGAACACCTCCGGGCCGCGCCGACGGACCAGGACCGCGAGAACGATCGCGGCGATGATGTTGGCGACGACGATCACGGCTCCGAGCGTGCCGAACATCCGGTAGAGCCCGCCGATCACGGTGCTGCTGACCCAGAGCGATTGATCCCAGCTCATGCGGGCCGGCAGCTCCATCAGGTGGCAGAACCCCATCGCCGTGGTCAGGGCCGACAGCATGAGCGTGGCAAAACGCCATCTCTTGACGCGCATTCTTTCCTCCGTGATCAGCGACATCCAAGCAATTGTACGTGGGCCGGCCAAGAACGGCCATCCGGCGGCCCCAGGCACCCGAACGGGTTCTGCGCGCGCACGTCATCCCTGTTTCTGGCGGATGTAGTGGCGATGCGCCTTGGCGCGGTTGCCGCAGTCGCTCATCGCGCACCAGCGGCGCGTCCCGCTCTTGCTGTCGTCGAGGAACAGCCACAGGCATTTCTCGTTGGCGCACAGGCGCACTTTGCGGCGCTCCGGCCGGACGAGAAGGTCGCCCGCCGACCACAGCACCGGCGCCAGTAACGTCGGAACCGTCGGCCTGAGCTTGCCGACTTCCCACGCATAGCCGTCGCCGGTCCGTCGCAATTGGGTTCGGGCCGGCGCTTGCGCCAGTTCGCGGTTGAGCCGGGCAAGGTCCGCGGGTGCCGGCGTCGCGCCCGAGGCCATGGCGCTGAAGATCCGATAGATGGTCTCGCGCAGCGCGATGGCCTCGTCGAACGCGGCCTTGGTCTTGCCCGGCCGCGCGGCCCACCCGGCGCGAAACGCTTCGACGAGATCCGCATCGAGGCCCGCCTCGGCCACGGACCAGTTCGCGATGTCGTCCAGCGTGTGAAGGGTTTCGGTCTGCGGTTCGCGCCCGCGCCAATACAGCGTGTTGGCATAGGCGAGGCACAGATCGGTGCGCGCGGCCGGAAAGGCCACCGGCCCGGTAGGCGCGGAAGTCACCATAGTCATCAGATACTAACCTGGATGGGGGTTGACAAGGGAACGCCCACCAAATACCGATATAACCATCATGATGGTTATAAAGCGGAGTGGCATCGATCGGCCGTGCCGCCGAACGGAGAGGAGGGCAGGGATGATCGACCACGTTTCCATCGGCGTCCGCGACATTGCCGCGGCACAACGGTTCTATGACGCGGCGCTCGCCCCGCTCGGCTACCGCTGCCTCAGCGCAAGTCCGGATTCACTCGGGTATGGTCGCGACAGCGCGGCCCTGTGGATCGGCGCGACCCAGCACCCGGTCCCGCCGGACGACCGGTCCGGCCTGCACATCTGCTTCGCCGCGCCGAGCCGTGCCGCGGTGGATGCGTTTCATGCCGCCGCACTCCGCGCCGGCGGCCGCGACAACGGCAAGCCGGGACTGCGGACGGATTACGGCGCGAACTACTACGCAGCCTTTGTCGTCGATCCCGACGGCTATCGGCTCGAGGCCTATTGCGGCCGGTCGGAATAGAAGGCCGCCACATCGGCCGCATCGGCGGGACAGGGCAGCGATGTCAATCGACGCCGCCCTCTCCCCGGCGGGAAGAGGCTGACGTCAAGTGACCTCAGGGGGGAGGGGGAACGACGAGTCGCGATCCGGCAAATTCGAAGCGGTATGACCGACGTCACCGCCCGACGGCGTAGGCCTGCTGCAGGCGCGGGGTGGCGGCCGCCTTGAGCAGTTTGCCGTCAGTCGATGCGGCGCAGTTGCGCCCGAGCTGCCAGTCGCCGGTCACCTCGACCGTGTGATCGCGGCGCCTGAGCTCGTCGATCGTCGCCTTGGGGAAGCGGCCCTCCAGGACGACCTTCGCGGGGAAGGCCTGGCGCGGATAGAACGAATTCGGCCAGTGCTCGCTCTGCAGCATCGGGGCATCGATGGCCGCCTGAAGATTCAGCCGATGCTCGACGTGGCGTAGGAAGAACTGCGCGATCCACTGATCCTGGTTGTCGCCGCCGGGCGAGCCGAAGGCGAGATAGGGCTTGCCGTCCTTCAGCGCCATCGCGGGCGTCAACGTCGTGCGCGGGCGGCGGCCCGGCGCGAGGCTCGTGGGGAGACCTTCCTGCAGCCAGAACATCTGCGCGCGCGTGCCGAGGCAGAAGCCGAGCGCGGGAATGACCGGCGAGCTCTGCAGCCAGCCGCCCGACGGCGTCGCCGCGACCATGTTTCCTTCGCTGTCGATGACGTCGAGGTGGCAGGTGTCGCCCTCGGCCGGTCCGCGGGCGGCACGGCTGCCGGCAAGCGCGGCGGCACCGCCGCTGCGGTCGTAGGATTCCTGCTCGACGCGCGCGGGCTCGCCGACGCCGGCGGCGACAGCGGCCGCGCCGACCTTGAACGCCGGCATCTTCGGCGTGCGACCGTCCGGGCTGCCGGGGCGCAGCTCGCGCGAGGCGGTGTCGCCGATCAACTTGCGGCGCGCGTCGTTGTAGGCGTCGGACAGCAACGTCGCGAGCGGCACGTCGACGGCGTTCGGGTCGCCGTACCACGCATCGCGATCGGCGTAGGCGAGCTTCTTCGCCTCGACCAGCAGATGGATGAAGTCGGGGCCGACCGTGTCGAGCGCGGCAAGATCGAAGCCCTTGAGGAGCGCAAGCAGCTGCAGGAGCACCGGACCCTGGCTCCACGGACCCGCCTTGCACACGGTGTAGCCGCGATAGTCGTAGGTCACGGGCGCCTCGTAGCTTGCCTGCCACGCGGCGAGGTCGGCGGCGGTGAGCACGCCCCGGTGGCGCTGGCCGGAGGCGTCCATCACTTCCGTCCGGGTGACGAATTTCTCGATCTCCTCGGCGACGAAGCCCTTGTAGAAGGCGGCGCGCGCCGCCTCGATCTGGCGTTCGCGGTCGGCGCCGGCGGCGCTCGCCTCCTTGAGGATCCGCGCGTAGGTGTCGGCGAGGGCGCGGTTCGTGAACAATGTGCCGGGCGCGGGCACCTTGCCGTCCGGCATGTAGACGGCGGCCGAGGTCGGCCATTCCTTCAGGAACAGCTCGGCCACGCCGGCGATCGCGTTGGTGACGCCGGCGATCAGCGGATAGCCGTTCCGCGCGTAGCTGATCGCCGGCATCATCACCTCGGCCAGCGTCATCGTGCCGTAGTCGCGCAGGATGTGCATCCATGCATCGAACGCGCCGGGGACGACGGCGGCGAGCAGCCCGGTGCCGGGCACGAGTTCGAGCCCCTCGCGCCGGTAATGCGCGATGGTGGCGCCGGCCGGCGCCACCCCTTGGCCGCAGACGACGATGGGGAGGTCCGCGCCCTTCGGCCGGATCAGTATCACCGCGTCGCCGCCGATGCCGTTCATGTGCGGCTCCACGACCTGCAGCATGAACCCGGCCGCGACCGCGGCATCGAACGCGTTGCCGCCCTTCTCGAGCACCATCATGCCGACCTGAGAGGCGAGCCAGTGGGTGGAAGTGACGACGCCGAAGGTGCCGGCGATTTCGGGGCGGGTCGTGAACGGAGCGGGCGGAGGAACGGCCATTGCGGAGCCTCGCGGGATTTCGCGGAATTGCAGACCCGTGACTATAGGTCCGCGCGTGCGGGTCCCGCAACCGGCGGTCGGGACGGCATGGCGCGCGGCGATATCGCGGTTCTAATGCCGCTCGACCGTCGGGTCGTTGACGCGCGGGTCCGGCTCACGGCGGTCGTCGTATTTCTGCTGCGGCGTGTCGATGTTGGAATTGCGTGGCCCCTGTCGGTCCTCGACCGTGTCGATTCCCGACGTGTGCTCGCGGCCGCTACGCCGGGGCGGCGTTTCGACCGATCGGTTGCGCGGGCCGGTCTTGCGTGTGCGTTGCGTCGGCATGCGACATCTCGCTGGGATTCCGCATGTTCAATAGTATCCGGCAACGATCGTTCCATGCGCGTGTCAGCTTTCCGTCCAGACGTCGAGCCGGCGGAGATGTGATCGTCGAATCCACGCACACCGGCGGATCGGCCTTCGACGCATCATCTGCCGCGTCCGACGCGGCAGTCGCAGCCATTACATGCGCACGAATGGTCGTCGGCGGTCTCGTCGCCGCCGGTTCGCGCGATCGGCGCTTGCGGCTCCAACTTCGCTGGGATATGTCCGGTGCGAGCGCATCGCCTTCCTCTGTTCGGAGGTCAGAAACAGCATGAAGCTCTTTTTCTCGCCGGCTTCTCCTTATGTCCGGAAGGTTATCGTCACGGCAATCGAGACGGGTCTCGACGCCCGCATCGAGCGGTTGCCGAGTGCAGCCCATCCCGTCAATCGCGACATGTCCATCGTTGCGAAGAATCCGCTCGGCAAGGTGCCGACGTTCATCCTGGACGATGGAATGGTCCTGTACGACAGCCGGGTCATCTGCGAGTACCTTGATTCTCTTCACAGCGGCCCGCGGATTTTTCCGGCAAGCGGCGCCGCCCGCTGGAAGGCGCTTCAGCTCCAGGCACTCGGTGATGGTCTGCTGGATGCAGCCTTGCTCGCCCGCTACGAGAGCGTCGTGCGCCCGTCGGACCGCTTCTGGCAACCTTGGGCCGATGGCCAGATGGCAAAGATCGACTCCAGCCTCGATGCGATCGAAGCGGAAGCGGCCGGATTCGGTACGCGCGTCGACATTGGGACGATTACGATCGGCTGCGCGCTCGGCTATCTCGATTTCCGGTTTGGCAGCAAGGATTGGCGGGCGGGCCGCCCGAAGGCAGCCGAATGGTACGCAAGCTTCGTCAAGCGGCCGTCCATGCAGGCGAGCATGCCAGCCGACACGAAGTGATTTGTGGATCGCGCCGCCGCGCGGCTACGCGGCGGCGCCGGCCTTTCCGGCAAGGTGCAATCCGGCGAGATAGCCAAACGTAAGGGCGGGGCCCAGTGTGATGCCGGCTCCCGGATAGTTTCCGCCCATGACCGAGTTCATGTCGTTGCCGACGGCGTAGAGGCCCGGAACCGGCGCACCATCCTTCCCCAGGACTCGAGCCCAGGTGTCGGTGAGAAGGCCGCAACTCGTTCCGATGTCGCCGGGGTAGACCTTGACGGCATAAAACGGTGGTGCCTCGAGCGGGCGAAGGCAAGGATTGGGCTTGTTTTCGGGATCGCCGAGATAGCGGTTGTAGGCAGTGCTCCCTTTCCCGAAGTCCGTGTCGCTGCCGGACCGCGCCAGCGCGTTGTAGCGTTCCACGGTTTCGGCAAGCGCATTGGGATCGAGGCCGAGCTGCCGGCCGAGTGTGGCGATGTCGGGACCTGAAACCAGATAGCCGGTTTCGAAATAGATTCTGGCAGGCCGCCGCGTCGGCCGGATCATGCCGAAGCCGTAGCGCCGCAGGAATTCCGCATCGCAGATCAGGTAGGCGGGGATCGAGGGCACAGTCTTGTGCGACTCGAGCATCGCGACGACGAAATCGTGATACGAGCAGGCTTCGTTGACGAAACGCCGCGCGGCGCCGTTCACCGCGATGAGGCCGGGCTTGGCCCGGTCGGTGATAAGGTGGGGAAAGCGTCGCACGTTGCCATCCGGCAGACGCATGATCGACACCGGCGTCCAGAACGCGTTGTGGGCATTCTGCGCGCCCAGGGACCCGCCGACCGCTTCGCCGAGGCGGATGCCGTCGCCGACATTACCGGACGGCGGCATGGAGTAGACCGCCTCGCTTTCCGGGGGCAGAAGGTTCCGACGCATGTCGGCATTGGCCGGAAAGCCGCCGGACGCGAGCACAACGCCGCGCCTTGCCTTCAGCGCCAACCGACGCCCGTTCCTTCGAACGTGGACGCCAACGACGCGACCGTTCTCGGTAACCAGATCTTCCGCCGGCGTGGACAGCCAGACGGGGACGTTCTTGCGCATGAGGCTCAAGCGCAGGCGAGCGGCCAGCGCATTGCCTAGAACCAGCCGCGTGCCGCGCGAGTATCGCAGCCGATCGGCAGCATATCGAAGCACGAGGCGCAGCACGTAGCCGAACGAGGTCAACGACTTCGTGAACCGCATCAGATGCGGGATGTCGGTGCGCCCGACCATCATGCCGCCGAGGATCGTGAACTGCGGAAGCGGCGGGCGAAGCCGTTCGAACTCCGCGCCGAGAAGGCGACCGTCGAAATCGGCGGGGTCCATCGTTCGGCCGCCGAGCCGCGCGCCGGGCAGGTCGGGGTGATAGTCCGGCGAATGCTCGCGGGCGACCAACTTGAGGTCGGAGTGCCGCTCGAAATACTCCGCCATGCGGGGAGCATTGTCGAGGTAGGTGAGCTTCATTTCGCGGCTGGTTCGGTTGCCGGCGGTGTGCTCCAGATACTCGAGTGCGGCTTCGGTGCTGTCGGCAATGCCGAGCGCCGCCATCTGTGAATTGTTGGGGATCCAGATCGCCCCGCCCGAAACGGCAGTCGAGCCGCCGTAAACCGGCTCCTTTTCTATGACGAGCGCATCGAGGCCTTCGTTTGCCGCGACGAAGGCGGCCGCCATCCCGCCCGCGCCCGACCCGATGACGATGACGTCTCGCTCTTCATCCCACTGCGGTGTCGCCTGCACGTTCGGGCTCCTTCTTCGGCTGTGCGTGTTCTTTCTTTTCCAGGTGGGCCTTCAGAACCTGGCCCGCGTAGTACACGTGTTCCTGCATCAGCGCATCGGCACGCTGCGGCTGCCGATTGATGATGGCGTCGAAGATCCGGTGGTGGTCGTCGTGCGAGCGAAAGATGATCCGGTAGTCTTCCCAGACCATGATCCGGTTCGACGCAAGCGGGATGTTGTGGGTCTGCCGGACCAGATCGGGCAGCAGCGTGTTCCCCGACGCGGCGAGGATCGTCTCGTGAAACGTTATGTTCATCTGCCGATAAGGCGCGAGGTTCTCGGGCGTGAGTTCGCCGCACTTGAGCAGGCGATCGCCCGTCGCCAGGCATTGTTCGAGTCGAACGCGGCCGGCGGTGTCGAGCCCGCGTTCCGCCGCGAGCCGGCATCCGAGTCCTTCGAGAACGGCGCGGGCCTCGTAGGCGGCCAGGATGTCGGCGATGCCGAACGTCCTCACGCCATAACCGCGCTTGGCTTCGTAGACGAGCAGGCCTTCCTGCGCGAGCGCGGCCAGCGCCGAGCGGATCGGCGTCCGCGAGACGCCCATTCGCTCGGCAAGAGGGATCTCGAGCAGGTGCTCGCCCGGCCCGAACGCACCTTCCAGCACGAGCTCGCGCAAGCGGTCCGTCACGGATTGGGAGCGCGTCTTTGCTGTCATGTTCTCAACGTCGGTTTACCGGCGGGACGCAGTCGGTTGCCGCCCCGCGCCGGGCGCAATCCGGCTGACGGCGCTGGTGGACAAGCAGAATGTATACAAGGATAGCAGGTGCCCATCCACGATTCCAACCGTCCACGCCAAAGTTGTAATTTAATTACTCAACGACAGGTAGGATAACAAGGAAAAGTTCGATTTTGGCTATCATGCTTGACCGACATAGACACAGTGTATACAAACTGTGACAACGAAATGTAAGCGCGAGCCTTGGAGCGGAACGCCATGACGTGTCGGCCCAACTCTCTGGCGCGGTGCCGTTCGGACGGCAGGTCGCGATGACACGGGCACTCGTGACCGGAGGGGGGCGTGGCATCGGCGCCGCGGTCTGCGACCGGCTGGCGCGGGATGGCTTCTCGGTGGCGGTGGCCGACATCGATGCGAGCGCTGCAAGCGAGATTGCCGCGAGGCTTCCTGGCGCGGGGCATGCCGGGTACGCGGTCGACGTCAGCGACGAGCAGTCGGTCGCACAGCTCTTCGAGAACATCGAGCGCGACGGTGACCTGATCGCCGTGCTCGTTTGCTGTGCGGGTGTTCTCATCCTGCCGGACGGTACGCGCCCCAAGATCTGGGAGACCACGCTTGCGGACTGGGATCGAACGCAGGCCGTGAATCTCCGCGGGACGTTTCTGACCATACGCGAGTATCTCCGTCGGCGGATTGCCGCACCGGTGCGCGATGGCCGCATCGTCACGTTCGGGTCCGTCGCGGCGCAGCTCGGCGGCTATCGCTCGAGCAGCGCGTATATCGCGACCAAGGCGGGGGTCCTCGGACTGACCAAGGCGGTTGCGCGCGAGGCGGCGCCGCTCGGCATCACCGTGAATGCAGTCGCGCCGGGACTGATCGACGCGCCGATGCTGCGCCAGTCCCTGGATCCGAGCGACGACGAGACGGCAGCCGCTGCGATTCCGTTGGGGCGGATCGGTAAACCCGAGGATGTCGCGGCCGCCGTCTCCTACCTCGTCAGCCGCGATGCCAGCTACGTGACGGGCGCCACGATCGACGTGAATGGCGGCTACCGCATGCAATGAGAAGGGCGCCGCAACTACGACCGAGGGGCAACACACCGGACGACCAGAGGAGGAATTGTATGCTACGCATGAAAGCTTTCGGGCTGCCGGGATTGATCGCCGGACTCGCACTGTCCACCGCAGCGGCGGCCTTTCCCATCAAGGCCGGGCAGGGGACCTACCAGGATCCCGGCATTACCGACGACAAGATCAAGATCGGTCTCTTCGCGCCGCTTTCGGGGCCGGCGCGCGCGTACGGCGAAGATCCGCTGAATGCCGCCCGGATGTGGTACGAGATGATCAACGAGATGGGCGGAATCTGGGGGCGGAAGATCGAGCTCGTCATCGAGGACGACCGGTGCGCCGCAAACGACCTGGTCGCGGCCGTGAAGAAGCTCGTCGAGCAGGATCAGGTGTTCATGCTCAACGGCGGTTCGTGCTCGGCAGCCGCCGTCGCCGCACAGGAATACGTGCTCCGTAGCAAGATTCCGTACGTGATGCTGAACGCCTCGGGCGACGGCGCACTCTATCCGCCGACGGATTACATCTTCGGCGGGATCTCCATTTCGCAGCGTGCCGTCGGCGGCATCGCCGTCGATTTCGTCGTGAAGCACTTCAAGGCCAAGAAGATCGGCTACATCAATCACGACGATGCCTACGGCGCGTGGAATCTCGAGACCGCGCAGTACATGGCCAAGGAGCACGGCGTTTCCCTCAGCGTCGAGTCGATAAACCCGAACATCACCGACGTGACGGCGCCGATGCTCAAGATTCGCGCGGCCAACCCCGACGTCCTGGTCCTGACCACCTATGCGCGTCCGGCAGCCCTCATTCTCAAGCGGGCGCATGAGCTCGGCTTCAAGGGGCCAATCGTGCTGACGGTCACCGGAACGGCGAACCTGAAACAGCTCGTGGAGAACGTCGGCACGAAAGACGCGTTCGCGAACTTCTACGTCCAAGACGTGATCAACGACTCGCCGGACGGGCCGAAGCAGCGGTGGATCATCGACATGTACAAGAAGCGGTACCCGGATCTTGCGGCGAAGCCGGACCATCCGACGCCTTACATGCCCTATGGCGTCGCGGCTGCGCAGACGGTGACGCATGCGCTCATGCTGGCCGGCCCCAATCCGACCCGCGAGTCCGTGGCGCGCATTCTTCGCACCCTGACCTTCGAGTCGGGCGTGATGGCGGGGTTGATCTCGTTCGGCGAGAACGATCGGGCGGGGCAGGAGTCGTCGATCTTCCTCAAGTTCGACGGCGAAAAACAGGTCCTGCAGCCCGGCGTCTATACCAGCCGCTGGACCTATAAGCCGTAATCCTCGGGCGTGTGAGGGGAGCGCGATGATGGGCGATTGGCAGGTCTACTGGCTGTTCCTTCAGCAGGGAATCGCCTCGGGCCTTGTCACCGGCAGCATCTACGCCCTGCTCGCGATCGCGATCGTCATCATCTTCAAGACGACGGACGCGCCGAACTTCGCCGCAGGCGAGATCTTCATGGCCGGCGCCTACATCGCGCTCTACCTCGTGATCTTTTCGCAGATTGCCTACGTCATCGCCGTCCCTGTGACACTGGGGGTCACGTTCATCCTGTCGGCCTTGTTCTACCGGGTCGTGCTGCGCCGCATCGGGGTCTCTCCCGCCGTGGCCGTGAACGTCGTCATCGCGACACTTGGGCTTTCATTCGTGCTCAAGGGCATCGTCCGCAACACCGGGTTCGGCGACGTCCCCCGCTCGTTTCCCGCGGTGTTCGGCGCCGACACGATCCAGATCGGCGATGCGGTCCTGACTATGCAGGACGTGGCCGTCTTCGCGCTTGCCCTGCTGGCGATGGTGATCTTCTTCGTGTTCTTCAATTACACCCGAACCGGCCGCGCGATGCGCGCCGTCGGCATGAATCCGCGTGCGGCGGCCCTCGTCGGCATCGACCTGCACAGGACCCGCATGCTGATCTGGGGGCTTTCGGGGCTGCTCTCGGCCCTCGCAGCCATCCTTATCGCGCCGAAGATCCTGATGACGGCCGACATGGGAATCGTGGTGATCCTCGGGTTCGCCGCGGCGATCGTGGGGGGCTTTACCAGCCTGCCGGGTGCCGTGGTCGGCGGCCTCATCATCGGCATCGTCGAAAATCTCGTGGGCCTGTTCGTGTCGACGCGGGCCATCGTGGTGGCTCCGTTCATCGTGATCATGCTGGTGCTTGCCGTTCGTCCGCAGGGGCTGTTCGGCGGCCCGACCGTCATCAAGAAAGTGTGATGACCCGCGCTTCTTATATAGTCGTGGCGGTGCTTGCGGGCGGGCTGCTCGTGCTCCTGCCGCTCCTCGGGTCCGGGTACATCGTCTACCTGGCCAATCTCATGCTCGTCTACATCGTGCTCGCGCTCGGGCTGAACATCCTGATCGGCGAGACCGGGCAGTTCGGGCTGGCACATGTCGCCTTCTACGGCATCGGCATCTATACGACCGCGATCCTCACGGGTCGCTTCGACGTACCGTTCCTCGTCGCGGCGGCAGCCGGCGTGCTGCTGGCGGGCAGCATCGGCCTGCTGCTCGGCTACGTGTCGTTCCGCATGCGCGACATTTATCTGGCGCTTTCGACGTTCGCGTTCGGCGAGGCCATGCAGTGGGTTTACCGTAGCTGGGACGCGGTAACGAACGGCCCGAACGGCATGCGCATCAAGCCCGCGGAACTCTTCGGCGCCCGGATCGCCACGGACCACGACGCCTATCCCTTCATCCTGACGGCGACGATCATCATCATCGCGGCGACCGTCTGGCTACGGGGGTCGCGGCTCGGCCGTGCCTTCCGCGCCGTCCGGGAGTCGGAGCCGGCGGCGCTCGCGATGGGGGTCGACGTACGACGGGCCAAGGTGATCGCTTTTGCGCTGTCCGCCGCCTATGCCGGCGCGGCAGGGGGAATGTTCGCGACATTCTCGTCGTTCATCCATCCCGACAGCCTCGGTTTCACGGAGACCATCCTGGTCGTGACCATGATCGTCGTCGGCGGGCTGGGATCGATTTCGGGCGCCATCGTCGGCGCGCTCGTTCTCGGCGCGGTGCAGGAACTCCTGCGTCAGGCGCCGTCGTACCAGGAGATCATCTACGGCGTGATTCTGATTCTTTTCATGATGTATCTCCCCAAGGGGCTTGCCGGCGCCGTAGGCAACCTCGCACGACGTGCAGGCTGATCCATGGACCCGATCCTGACCATCGACGGTCTTACGGTCCGCTTCGGCGGACTGACGGCCGTGTCAAACTTCTCCATGACGGTGGCGCGCGGCAGCATTCATGCGCTGATCGGACCCAACGGTGCCGGCAAGTCGACCGTCTTCAACTGCATTTCCCGTTTCTATTCCCCCGTCGCGGGGACGTGCCGGTTTGACGGCACCGATCTTCTCAGCCTGCCGCCTCATCGGATCGCAGAACTCGGCATCGCACGAACCTTCCAGAACCTCGAGCTGTTCGGCGGGATCAGCGTTCTGGAGAACGTGCTCGTCGGCCTCGACGTCCGTGGCCGCGGCCATCGGGCGCGTCGCACGAAAGAGGCTCGCGAAGAGGCCGAAGCCATTCTCGAGCAAACGGGCCTTATCGAGTTCAAGGACGAACCGGCCAGCTCCCTCGACTTCGGCCGCCAGAAGCAGCTCGAAGTAGCGCGCGCACTGGCGTTGCGGCCCAAGCTCCTTCTCCTCGATGAACCTGCGGCGGGGCTTCGCAACCGGGAGATCGCGGCGCTCGACAGATTGCTTGTCGATCTGACGAAACGGGAAGGGATCACGATCCTTCTGGTCGAGCACGTCATGCAACTCGTCATGTCGATCTCGGATCGCATAACCGTGCTGAGCTTCGGACAGAAGATCGCGGAAGGGCTTCCCGCCGACATCCGCACCAACCCCGCCGTGATTGAGGCCTATCTGGGGCGCGAGGCCGCATGCTGAAAGTCCGCAGTATCTCCGCAGCCTATGGCCGCGTCGCGGCGCTGTCGCACGTCAGCCTCAATGCGCCGGCCGGTGCGATCATCGCGCTGCTCGGCGCCAACGGCGCCGGAAAGACGACCACGCTCAACTGCGTGAGCCGGCTCGTCAATATCACCGAAGGCGAGATTCTCTTCGAAGGGCGTCGCATCGACCGTCTTTCGTCGGACGAAGTCGTCCGACTCGGCATTGCGCAGGTGCCGGAGGGCCGGGAAATCTTCGCGCGCATGTCCGTTCGCGAGAATCTCGAGATCGGCGCGCATGTACGCCGGGATCGACGCGGCATTGCCGCCGATCTCGACCGCGTTTGCGGCTACTTTCCGGTCCTGCGGCAGCGATTTGCCCAGGATGCGGGGACCCTGTCCGGCGGCGAGCAGCAGATGCTGCTGATCGCGCGCGCGCTCATGGCGCGACCGAAGCTTCTCCTGCTCGACGAGCCATCGCTTGGTCTTTCGCCTCTGCTGGTCGAGCAGATCTTCAGGATCATTCGTCAGCTCAATCAGGAGGGGCTGACGATACTCGTCGTCGAGCAGAATGCGCGCCTGGCGCTCGCGGTCTCGTCCTATGCGTACATCCTCGAGAACGGAGAGATCGCTTTCGAAGGACCGTCCGCCGAACTCGCGCAGAATGACCGCGTGCGGCAAGCGTATCTTGGAGGATAGTACCCCATGGAACGGCGCATCGCCGCGGTGACCGGAGCCGGTCAAGGTATCGGGCGGGCAATCGCAGAACGCCTTGCTGAGGACGGATTCCGCGTGATCGTGATCGACCGCAATGCGGCGGCAGCGGACGATGCCGTCGCCGCGATACGCCATGTCGGCGGCGAGGCCGAAGGCGCCGCAATCGACATATGCGATCGCGGCAGCGTCTCGGCGCTGTTTGAGCGTCTGCCGTCGCTCGAGGTCGTGGTGAACAACGCGGGAGTCTTCACGGACCGGCCGTTCTTCGATTTGACGGAGGCCGATTTCGAGGCCGCGCACAAGGTCAACGTCGTCGGTCTGTTCGTCGTCGCCCAGGAGGCGGCACGGCGGATGCAGCCCGGCGGACGCATCATCAATATCGCCTCGCGTGCCTTCCTGGGTGCGCGCGGACATGCCCATTATGTCGCCTCCAAGGCCGCCGTCGTCGGTCTGACGCGCGCCATGGCCATGGAGCTCGCCGGGCGGGAGATCTTCGTCAACGCGATTGCGCCCGGCTTGATCGACACACCCATGCTTCAGGCGTTGAGCCCGGACCGGTTGCGCCAACAGCTTGCCCTGCAGCCGACGAGAAAGGCCGGCACGCCGGATGACGTGGCGAATGCCGTCGCGTTCTTCGCCTCTCCCCGGACCGGTTTCATCACGGGGCAGGTCCTTCTCGTCGACGGCGGAAAATCGCTCGGCGGCGGCTTGGGGATATAGAACATGGATTTTGGCCTTGCCGGTAAAGTCATTCTCGTTACCGGTGGCGCGCAAGGGATCGGATTGGCGGTTGCGACGGCGCTTGCGCGCGAACGGGCGCGAATTGCCGTCGTCGATGTGAACCGGGACGGTGCAAATGCCGTCGCCCGGATGCTCAGTGCCGGCGATGTGGCGGCACGGGCTTATATGCTCGACGTTCGCGACGCTGCGGCAACCCGGCGGGTGATCGAGACGATCGAGCAGGAGCTCGGGCCCATCCACGGGGTCGTGGCTGCCGCCGGCGTCGCCCGTGCGGCGCCGGCCGACACGATGGACGAGGAGACCTGGAATCTCGTCCTCGACGTCAATCTCAAGGGGACATTCCTCACCGCGCAGGCGGCGGCGGCGCCCATGCTTCGGCGCCGGAACGGCGTCATCGTCATGATCGCGTCGATCACGGGATTTGGGGGACAGGCCGGCCGCGCCAACTATGCGGCATCCAAATGGGGCGTCATCAGCCTGACGAAGACGCTGGCGATCGAATGGGGGCACCGCGGCGTGCGCGTGAACGCCGTCGCGCCGAACGCGGTCGATACGGAGATGATCCGCCGCGGCGTGCCGGAGAGCTTCGTCGCAGGCGTCATCGAAGATCGTACGCCGCTGGGCCGTATCGCGCAGCCGGACGAGGTGGCGGACGCGATCCTGTTTCTGCTGTCTGATGCGGCGCGGTATGTCAATGGCGCCGTGCTGCCGGTCGATGGCGGGCTTACGGCGGGCTTCCTCACGCGCGCCCACGGCACCGATTTCGCGAGCACGCGCCTCTCCGCGTCCGCTGCGGATGAAGGGCCGACGGCGACCAGCCCCTCACCGCCCCGGAAGGACGGATGAATGCCGCCCCGACGGGCGGATCGGCAGACTGATCGCCCGGACTGAAGCGGCGACTACGTAATCTCGCTCAGGTAATGATGCCGCGCCGTGTCGCAGCGGCTCAGGCGCAGCTCGACCGGACGTCCGTCGAGGCCGTAGGCGGTACGGTCGATCTCGAGCAGCGGCGCGCCGGCTTCAAGGCCGAGCGCCTTCGCCTCCTCGGGCGTGGCCGCGACGGCCTTGAGGCGCTCGACCGCGCGGGCGACGGTGACGCCGTATTTCTCTTCATAGAAACGGTACACCTCGTTCGGCAGCCGGTCGGCCAGGCGTTCGACGAGACCGGGGAAGAGGGCGCCCGGCAGGACGATGCGCTCGAAGATCGCCGGACGGCCGCCGAGCAGACGGATGCGCTTGAGCGCGATCACGGGGGCACCCGCGGCAAGCTTCAGGCGTTCGGCCTGCGCCTTCGTCGCCCGCGCGTTGCGCAACGCAAGGACGCGATGCGACGGGAGCGCCCGCTCGCCGTCGTCGCCCACGAGATGAAAGAAGTGGAAGAGGGCGCGCTGGGGCGTGTGCCGGGCGACGAAGGTTCCCTTACCCTGCTGGCGTACGACGAGGTTCTGCGCGGCCAGATCGTCGAGTGCCTTGCGGACCGTGCCCTGGCTGACCTTGAGCTCGGCCGCGAGGCTGAACTCCGACGGCAGCGCCTCGCCCGGCTTCCATACGCCGGAGACGAGGCGCTGCACGAGCAGGTCCTTGACCTGGGCATAGAGCGGGCGGAAGCCGAGCGTCGCGTTCATTGCCCGCGCATCCTAGCACAGCTAACACTATCTTATATAAGACATAAGTTCCGCATTGACTCGTCCGCGGCGGGCGGCCTAGCCTCAACCTTTAAAATCCCGCGCAAAAGGCAAGGGGGAGGAATGACGACCCATTTCATCGTTCACGATGCGAAGGACACGGTCGGCGTCGTGGTCGTCGAGGACGTGAAGCCGGGCCAGAGGCTCGAAGGCTGGGTGATGGAGGGCGACAAGACGATCTACGTCGATGCGCTCGATGCCGTGCCGCTCGGCCACAAGATCGCGCTCCAGGACATCAAGAACGGAGACACGATCATCAAGTACGGCAATGACATCGGGCGCGCCATCGCCGACATCGGCAAGGGCCGCCACGTGCACGTCCACAACGTGAAGACCAAGAGGTGGTAGCCATGGCCAGGACGCCAGCGAAGAAGAACGGACACGATCTTCGGTTCCAGGGCTACCGGCGCCCGAACGGGCGCGTCGGCATCCGCAACCATGTCATCATCCTGCCGCTCGACGACCTGTCGAACGCCGCGTGCGAGGCGGTCGCCAACAACATCAAGGGCACGATGGCGCTGCCGCACGCCTATGGGCGTCTGCAGTTCGGCGAGGACCTCGAGCTCCATTTCCGCACCCTGATCGGCACCGGCGCCAACCCGAACGTCGCGGCGGTCGTGGTCATCGGCATCGAGCCCGGCTGGACCAAGCGCGTGGTCGATGGCATCGCCAGGACCGGCAAGCCGGTCGAGGGCTTCTCGATCGAAGGCAACGGCGACATCAACACGATCGCCAAGGCGTCGCGCAAGGCGAAGGAATTCCTGCACTGGGCCTCGGAGCTGCAGCGCGAGGAGTGCTACATCAACGAGCTGTGGGTGTCGTGCAAGTGCGGCGAGTCCGACACGACGTCCGGTCTCGCCTCGAACCCGACCGTCGGCAACCTGATCGACAAGATCGATCCGCTGGGTGCGACGACGTGCTTCGGCGAGACGTCGGAGCTCACCGGCGCCGAGGTGATCTGCGCGCAGCGCGCGGCGACCAAGGAAGTCGCGGAGAAGTTCCTGGCGACGTGGCGCGCCTACAACGACATGATCAACCGCTACAAGACGAACGACCTGTCGGAGTCCCAGCCGACCAAGGGCAACATCGCCGGTGGCCTGACGACGATCGAGGAAAAGGCGTTCGGCAACTTCCAGAAGATCGGCCGCAATACGAAGTTCATCGACGTGCTGAGGCCGGCCGAGGAGCCGTCGAAGGGCCCCGGGCTCTACTTCATGGACACGTCGTCGGCTGCCGCGGAATGCGTGACGCTCCAGGCGGCGGGCGGCTTCGTCGTCCATCTGTTCCCGACCGGCCAGGGCAACGTGATCGGCAACCCAATCGAGCCGGTCATCAAGCTGACCGCGAACCCGCGGACGGCGCGGGAAATGAGCGAGCACATCGACCTCGATGTCTCGGGCATTCTGCGGCGCGAGATGACGCTCGACGAGGCAGGTGACCGCCTGATCGACATCATGATCCGGACCTGCAACGGCCGTCTCACCGCGGCCGAAGCACTGGGGCATCGCGAGTTCGTGCTGACCAAGCTCTATCAAAGCGCGTGAGACCGCAACCCTCTGTCCAGGAGTGAGGGAGACCGACAAGAGCCGCGGGCAAGCGGCCTTCAGCCATCGGGAGGAGGCATATTGAGCGACGCGACGCTCACGGTACGGATCTGGCGCGGGACCGAGAGGGGACGGTTCGAGACGTATACCGTGCCGCGCCGCGAGAGCCAGACGGTCCTGGACGTCGTCACCTGGATCCAGCGCCGGATCGACCCGACGCTGTCGTACCGCTACGCCTGCCGCGTCGGCATGTGCGGGTCGTGCGCGATGAGCGTGAACGGCGTACCACGATGGACATGCCGCACGCATGTGGCGAAGGTGGCGGACGGCGACGGCGTCACGATCGCCCCGCTCCGCAACCTGCCGGTCATCAAAGATCTCGCGGTCGACATGACCGTCTTCTTCGACAAGTGGGCGCGCGCCCAGGGCCGCTTCGTGTCGGCCCCCGGTGCGGCGACGGACTTCGCCGTGGTGCCGCCCGACAGCCGCGAGCGCCAGGCCGCCGATGCGGCGATCGAGTGCATCGGCTGCGGCGTTTGTTATGCCGCTTGCGACGTCGTGTCGTGGAACCCGGATTATCTCGGTCCCGCCGCGCTCAACCGGGCCTGGACGCTCGTCAATGACGTGCGCGACGGCGCGCGCGACGAACGCCTGGCGGCGGTCGCGGGCGATGCCGGCTGCCATGCCTGTCACACGCAGCAGAGCTGCCGCGAGTTCTGTCCCAAGCATCTCGATCCGACCGGCTCGATCGCGGGCCTCAAGCGCGCGACGGCACTCGCGGCCCTCAAAGGGAAGATCTGAGCGATGTCGAGGGTGTCGCGGCGCATCGAGGCTCTGCTGTGGACCGCGCAGCGCGCCTCGGCGGCGGTGCTCGCCGTCTGCGTCGCAATCCATCTGGCAGTGATCGTCTATGCTGTGCACGGTGGGCTTTCGGCCGCGGAGATCCTGGCGCGTACGCGAGGCTCGGTCGGCTGGCTGCTCTTCTATGGCGTGTTCGTGCTTGCCGTCGCGGTGCACGCACCGCTGGGCCTGCGCACGATCCTGCGCGAAATGACGCCGTGGCGTGACCGCTCGCTCGACGTGGCCACGGCCGCGTTCGCGCTATTCCTCGTCGCCTTCGGTTGGCGCGCGATCGGGGGGCTGTTCGCATGAGCGGGATCACGGCATGAGCGCGGGTCACGCGCATCTCGCCTGGCGGGCCCGTGCGCATCCCAACTACGCGGCCTTCGTCGTGCACCGCCTGTCGGGACTGCTGCTGGCGCTGTTCCTGCCGTTCCACTTCTGGGCCCTCGGCCAGGCGATCCGGGGCGAGGCCGCGCTCGACGGTTTCCTGCGCTGGACGGAGCATCCGCTCCTGAAGCTCGCCGAGACCGGCCTCGTCATGCTGCTCACGGCCCATCTCGCCGGCGGGTTGCGGCTGCTCGCGATCGAATTCGCCGGCTGGCGCGACTGGCAACGCACGGCGGTGGCGGCCACGGCCGGGTTCAGTCTCGCCGTCGGCCTGCTGTTCCTGCTGAACGTGACCGGTCCATGAGCACGGTGACGGGCGATCTGCTGCTCTCGCTCGCGACGTTCGTCGCGGCGTTCGCCTCGGGCCTCGCCGGATTCGCCTTCGCGCTGATCGCGACCGGAATCTATCTCTACGTGCTGGCTCCTGCCGAAGCAGTGCCGCTGGTGCTTGCCGGCTCGCTCACGGCGCAGACCATTACGCTGCTTGCGCTCAAGGGCAGCATCGACTGGCTGCGACTGCATCCGTTCCTGATCGGCGGAATCGTCGGCATCCCGCTCGGCGCGTTTCTGCTGCAGCACATCGACGTGCCCGTGTTCCGGCTCGCCGTCGGCGCTTTCCTGGTCGCCTACAGCGTCTTCATGTTCCTGCGCCCCGTGGCGGCGGCGATCGACGCCGGCGGGCGCGCCGTCGACGGCGCGATCGGCTTCATCGGCGGCGTCATGGGCGGGCTCGCCGGCCTCTCGGGTGCGATCCCCACGATCTGGTGCGGACTGCGCGGCTGGCCGAAGCAGATCCAGCGCGGCGTGTACCAGCCCTATATCTTCGTGATGCAGCTCCTGGCCCTGGTCTGGCTGGGCGGGTTCGGGACGATCGGGATGCGGACGGTGGCGCAGTTCCTGATCTGTCTGCCCGCGCTCGTGATCGGCACCTGGCTCGGTCTCAAGCTCTATGCCCGCGTCGATGATGCACAGTTCAGGCGCATCGTCCTGCTGCTGCTTCTGGGTTCCGGGATCGGTCTGCTCGTGTGATACTTTGCGAAATAAAAAAAGCAGCCGGCCAAGACCGGCGCAATTCGAACTAGAGGAGGAACACGGAAATGACGATACGAGAATTCAATCGGTCGATATGTCTGGCGATTTCTGCAGGTGCCATTGCCGTGCTGCTCGGTGCGCCCGCGCGTGCCGAGACGGACACGGTGCGTATCGCCAAGCAGTTCGGAATCTCCTACCTGCCGCTCACGGTAATGGAGGAGAAGAAGCTCGTCGAAAAGCATGCCAAGGCCGCCGGCCTCGGCGACATCAAGACCGAGTGGACGAAGTTCAGCTCCGGCGCCGCCATGAACGAGGCGCTGATCTCGGGCAGCCTCGACTTTCCCTCGGGCGGCGTCGGCCCTCTCGTCACGATCTGGGCCAAGACGAAGGGCAACCTGGACGTCAAGGGCGTGTCGTCGATCAACTCGATGCCACTGTATCTCAACACGATCAATCCGAACGTGAAGACGGTGAAGGACTTCACGGACAAGGACAAGATCGCGCTGCCGGCGGTGAAGGTGTCGATCCAGGCGGTGACGCTGCAGATGGCGGTCGAGAAGGCCTTGGGGAAGTATGACGCGCTCGACCGGCTGACGGTGTCGATGTCGCATCCCGACGGAATGGCGGCGATGATGTCGGGACAGAGCGAGATCACCGGCCACTTCACCTCGGCGCCGTTCCAGTACATGGAGCTGGAGGACAAGCGCGTGCGCCGCGTGCTCAGCTCGTTCGAGGTGCTCGGCGGGCCGGCCACCTTCAATACGATCTGGACGACCACGGCATTCCGCGAGAAGAACCCGAAGACCTACAAGGCCTTCCTGGCGGCGGTCGAGGAGGCGACCCAGTGGATCAACGCCAACAAGAAGGAGGCGGCCGCGCTGTGGATCAAGGCCGAGAACTCCAAGCTGTCGCAGGAGTTCGTCGAGAAGATCCTGAACGATCCGGACAACGTCTTCACCACGACCCCGCAGAACGTGATGAAGTACGCCGAGTTCATGCACAAGGTCGGCTCGATCCGGAACATGCCCGGGTCGTGGAAGGAGATGTTCTTCCCCGAAATCCACGACAAACAGGGAAGCTGAGGCGCACGTCATGCCCGGCGCTTCGCTGTCGAACATCGCGCCGCTGCTCGAGGTCGACGGCGTCACGCTCCAGTACAAGACGCGCGACCATCTTGTGACGGCGACATATCGGGTGAGCTTCAGCGTCTACCCGGCCGACCGGTTCGTACTGCTTGGACCTTCCGGTTGCGGCAAGTCGACGCTGCTCAAAGGCGTGGCCGGCTTCATGCGGCCGGTCGAAGGCAGCATCCGGCTGCAGGGGCGGCCCGTCGACCGCCCCGGGCCGGATCGCATGATGGTGTTCCAGGAATTCGACCAGCTTCTGCCCTGGAAGACCGTGCTGCAGAACGTCATGTTTCCGATGCTGGTCAGCGGCAAGTACCGCCGCGGCGAAGCGGAGGATCGCGCGCTCAAATACATCGACAAGGTCAACCTGACCAAGTTCCGCGACGTCCATCCGCACATGCTGTCCGGCGGCATGAAGCAGCGCGTGGCGATCGCCCGCGCGATGGCGATGGAGCCGGACATCCTGCTGATGGACGAGCCGTTCGCGGCCCTCGACGCGTTGACCCGCCGCAAGATGCAGGAGGAGCTGATCCAGCTGTGGGAGGAAACGCGGTTTACGGTGCTGTTCGTGACGCACTCGATCGAGGAGGCGATCATCGTCGGCTCGCGCATCCTCGTCCTCAGCCCGCATCCCGGCCGCGTCAAGGCTGAACTTAACGCGCATGAGTTCGGCCATGGCCACCAGGGCGGGCCCGAGTTCATGGCCCTGAACCAGCGCATCCACAACATGCTGTTCGCGGAGCGCATCGAGCAGGAGAGGGCGGCGGGCCATGGCTGACGCACGCATCACCGTTTCTCCGCCGATCCGCGCGGAGTTCGAGCACACGACGCTCGAGGAAGGCCAGATCGGGGACGTCGCGCGCCCGCTCTCCACCTGGGAACGGATCACCAACGTCGACGCCGTCCGCAAGGCCGTGATTCTGGTCGTGCTTGCCGCGGCGTGGGAGCTCTATGCCCGGTGGGTGGACAACCCGCTGATGCTGCCCGCGTTCAGCGACACCGTCGCGGCGCTGTTCGATGCGACCGCGCGCGGGCCGCTTCTCGACCGCATCTGGACGTCGATCAAGGTTCTGATGATGGGTTATGCGACCGGCATCTTCCTTGCCGCCGTTTTCACGACGCTCGCCGTTTCGACCCGCATCGGTACCGACCTGCTCTCGACCCTGACGTCGATGTTCAATCCGTTGCCGGCGATTGCGCTGCTGCCGCTCGCGCTGCTGTGGTTCGGGCTCGGCACCCCCAGCCTCGTCTTCGTCATCATCCATTCAGTGCTGTGGGCGGTGGCGCTCAATACGCATACCGGCTTTCTGTCGGTGCCGGAGACGCAGCGCATGGCGGGACAGAATTATGGCCTCAGGGGCCTGCGCTACGTCATGCACATCCTCATCCCGGCCGCATTCCCGTCGATTCTGGCCGGCCTCAAGATCGGCTGGGCCTTTGCCTGGCGCACGCTGATCGCGGCCGAGCTCGTGTTCGGCGTTTCGTCGGGTTCGGGCGGTCTCGGCTGGTTCATCTTCGAAAATCGCAACCAGCTCGAAACGGCTTACGTGTTCGCAGGCCTCACCGCCGTTATCATCATCGGCCTTGTGGTCGAGAGCGTCATCTTCCGCACGGTCGAGATGAAGACCGTGCGCAAATGGGGCATGCAGCGATGAACGATCACAGCGAAGCCGAAAAGCTTCACGTCGACCCGGGCGCGGTGGAGGAAGCGGCCAAGCTTCTCTATATCCGCGCGCTCAAGGTCCTGCCGGACGACATCAAGGCCGGCTTCCGCCGGCTCGACGCGACCGAAAGCGACGCGACGGCCAAGACGATCCTCGCCACCATGATCGAGAACATTGCCGTCGCCGAGCGCACCGAGAACCTGCTGTGCCAGGATACCGGCATCCCGATCTACAACGTCGTCATCGGCCGCCACGTCGAGATCGACGGCGTCGCGCTCAAGGCGGCGATCCGGCGCGGGGTCGAGCGGGCGACGCGGGAACATCCGCTGCGCTCGTCGGTCGTCCACCCGATCACGCGCGTGAACGAGCATACCTCATGCGGCCCGGGCGTGCCGGTGATCAACATCGACTTCATGGAGACACCGCGCGAACTCAGGCTCGAGATGATCCCGAAGGGCTCCGGATCCGAGAACGGCTCGTTCCTGAAGATGTGCATTCCGGCCGACGGCGTCGAAGGGGTGAAGACGTTCGTGATCGACCGCGTCATGGAAGCAGGTGGCAAGGTGTGCCCGCCGACCATCGTCGGTGTCGGCGTGGGCGGCACGTCGGACCTCTGCATGCACCTTGCCAAGATCGCGGCGACGCGGCCGCTCGGATCGGTCTGCCCCGACCCAGAGGGTGCGAAGCTCGAGCGCATGCTGACCGACGCCGTCAATGCGCTCGGCATCGGGCCGCAGGGCCTCGGCGGCGATTCGACGGCATTCGCCGTGCATGTCGAGCTGGCCGCGACCCACATTACGATGAACCCGGTCGCGGTCAACATCCAGTGCCACTCGGCGCGCCGCGCGACCGCGACCTTCACGCCGCACGGGGTCGAGATCGGATTCTGACATGACACATTACGACCTCAACATGCCGGTCACGGAGGCGCAGACACGACAGCTTCGTGTTGGCGACACCGTGACGCTGAACGGTACGCTCTACGGTATCCGCGATGCGACGCAGATCCACATGTTCGACCGCGGGCGGAGGACGCGCTTCGACCTGAACGGTCATGCCGTCATCCACACGGCGCCCAACGTGCGCAAGGTCGAGCGATCGCCGCATCACCCGGCGGGCTATGCACCTGTCTGCATCGGCACGACGACCTCGGCGCGCATGGAGCGCTTCTCGCGGCCGCTGATGGCGCAGTACGGCGTGCGCCTTATCATCGGCAAGGGCGGACTCGGCGCCGACTCGGCCCGGGCGTTCGCCGAACTGGGCGGCGCCTATCTCGCCATCATCGGCGGCACCGCCGCGCTCGAGACGACCTGGATCGAGGCGATCGAGGACGTCGATCTCGACGACCTCAATCCCGAGAGCCTGTGGAAGTTCAGGGTGAAGGGTTTCGGTCCTCTGCTGGTCGCGATGGACAGCCATGGCGGCTCGCTCTACGACCAGGTCAGGACGACCGCCGAGGCCCGCCGCGCCAGGGCCCTCGCCGCCATGGGCGTGAAAACCTAAGGAAATGAGGAAACCGCCAGGGCAGGAAGGAAGATGTCTTGACCCACGAAGACCCGAAGGCACGAGGATGAATTCCGGCGCGCGTCATGCGGCATTCACCTTCTTTCGTGCCTTCATGACGCCGTGGCCCGTTCATTCTCGCTGCCCCTGATGATTCAAACCGCGATGAAGCGACTGCAGACCGACATTCTGATCCTGGGCGCCGGCGGGGCGGGACTGTTCGCGGCGCTGCATGCGCACAAGGCCGCGCCGCAGCTCAAGATCACGGTCGCGGTCAAGGGGCTCCTGGGCAAATGCGGCTGCACGCGCATGGTCCAGGGCGGCTACAACGTTGCACTGGCGCCGGGGGATTCGGTCGAACGCCATTTCATGGACACGATCGAGGGCGGCAAGTGGCTCAACGACCAGGACCTCGCCTGGATGCTGGTCACGGTCGCCCCGGTACGCATCCGCGAGCTGGAGAACGAACTCGGCTGCTTCTTCGACCGCAATCCCGACGGCACCATCCACCAGAAGGCCTTCGCCGGCCAGACCTTCGACCGCACCGTCCACAAGGGCGACCTGACCGGCATCGAGATCATCAACCGGCTGGCCGAACAGGTATGGGCCCGCCGCATCGACAGGCTGGAAGAGCATCGGGCGATCGAGCTGATCAAGACGGCGCAAGGCGACGCCATCGCCGGCGTGCTGTTCATCGACATGCGGTTGGGCGAATTCGTGTTCGTCCAAGCGCGCGCCGTGCTGCTCGCGACCGGCGGCGGGCCGACCATGTACCGGTATCACACGCCGTCTGGCGACAAGTCGTGCGACGGCATGGCCATGGCGCTGCGGGCCGGCCTCACGCTCCGCGACATGGAGATGGTGCAGTTCCACCCGACCGGCCTGCTGGCGGGGCCGGATACGCGCATGACCGGGACGGTGCTGGAGGAGGGCCTGCGCGGCGCCGGCGGCTACCTGCTGGATGCGAACGGCGAGCGTTTCATGGAGCGCTACGACCCGCGCGGCGAGCGGGCGACGCGCGACATCGTCAGCCGCGCCATCTTCGACGTGATCCGCAAGGGCGGCGCCACGCCGCTGGGCGGCGTGTACCTCCAGATGAGTCATCTCGGACCCGACAAGGTTCGCAAGCAGTTCAAGGGCATGGTCGAACGCTGCGCCGATTGCGGCTTCGATCTCGCCGGCGGCCGCGTCGAGGTCGTACCGACGGCGCACTACATGATGGGCGGCGTCAAGTTCAGGACCGACTGCACGACCGAACTCACCGGGCTGTTCGCGGCCGGCGAGGATACGGGCGGCGTGCACGGCGCGAACCGGCTGGGCGGCAACGGCGTCGCCAATTCGACCGTGTTCGGCGGCATCGCCGGTGACGCCATGGCGGCATGGACGCCGTCGGCAGGCGAGTGGCGCGCGCCAGACGAGGCGGCGATCACGGCAGCGATAACGCGGGCAAGCGCGCCCTTGACGCGGCCGCCCGGCGACATCGAGGCGGTGCGCGAACGGCTGTACGCGCTGATGTGGGAGGACGCCGGGATCGTCCGCGACGCGGCAAGCCTGGCGCGCGCCGCCGAGAGCCTCGAAACCCTCGATGCGGACCTCGACCGGATCGGTGTCGATGGCCGCAACCGCGCCTTCAACCTGACCTGGCACGACTGGCTCAATCTCAAGAACCTCGTGCTGGTGAGCCGGGCCATCGTCGCCGCGGCGGCTACCCGCGAGGACTCGCGCGGCGCGCATTTCCGGGCCGATTTTCCCGAGACCAGCAACCTGGAGAATTCGCGCTATACTTGCGTGCGGCTCGACCAGGGCCGCATCGTCGTCACGACCGAGCCGGTCGCGTTCACCCGCGTCCGGCCCGGCGAAACACTCATACGAACCGCTGCCGAGTAATCCATGTACGACATCGTGATCACGGAGTTCATCGACCAATGGGCGGTCGATGACCTGAAGCGCGACTTCAAGGTTCACTACGATCCCACGCTGGTTGATCGGCCCGACGAGATCGTCCATCTCGCCGCCGACGCGCCGGCCCTCATCGTCCGCAACCGCACGCAGGTACGCGGCGCCGTGCTCGACGGGTGCAGGCGCCTGAAGATCATCGGCCGGCTCGGCGTCGGCCTCGACAACATCGACATGAACACCTGCGCCGCGCGCGGCATCCAGGTGTTCCCGGCAACCGGCGCGAACACGGTGTCGGTCGCCGAATACGTGATCGCGGCGATGCTGGTGGGCTTGCGCAACGTCTGGCAGGCCAATGCCGACGTGCTGGCCGGCAAATGGCCGCGCAACGACCTGATGTTCCATGAGGTTGCCGGCAAGCGGCTGGGCCTCGTCGGTTTCGGTGCCATCGCGCGCGCGGTGGCGCAGCGCGCCCGTGCGCTCGAGCTCGAGCTTGCGGCCTACGACCCGTTCGTCACGGCGGACGATCCGGCCTGGGCGCAGTATGGCGTCGCGCGCGTCGACCTCGATACGCTGCTCTCGAGCTCGGACATCATCAGCATCCACGTGCCCTACATGCCCGAGACGCACAACCTGATCGACGCCAAGGCGCTCGCCCGCATGCGGCCCAATGCGTTCCTGATCAACTCGGCGCGCGGCGGCATCATCGACGAGGCGGCGCTCGTCGCGGCGTTGAAGGCGGGCAGGATCGGCGGCGCCGCCCTCGACGTGTACGCCAGAGAGCCGCTGCCGGCCGGTTCGATCCTCGAGGGCGTGCCCAATCTGTTGCTGACGCCGCACATCGCCGGCGTGACGCAAGAGTCCAATTTCCGCGTCTCGTCGGCGACCATCGTCAGCGTGCGCCGCGCGCTGAAGGCCCTGGCATGACGAAACTCACGCTCGCCGACGCGCACGATCTCGCCGCTCGGGTTCTGGTCGCAGCCGGAGTCTCGCAGCGGAATGCCGACGCCGTCGCGGAGGCGCTGGTGGCGGCCGAGGCCGACGGTCTCGCGAGCCATGGCCTGTCGCGTCTGCCGGCCTATGCGGATCAGGCGCGGGCGGGAAAGGTGGACGGCAAGGCCGTTCCCCTCGTTACCGAGACCGCGCCCGGGGCGGTGATGGTCGATGCGCGCGACGGGTTCGCGTATCCGGCGATCGCGCAGGGGCTGGCGCGGGCCGCGAAGCTCGTCGGCCGCGCCGGCGTCGTCGGGGTCGGCATCACCAACTCGCATCATTTCGGCGCGGCCGGCTTTCACGTCGAGCCGCTCGCCGCGCGTGGTCTCGTCGCGCTTGCCTTCGGCAATTCGCCGGCGGCGATCGCGCCCTGGGGCGGCGTGCGCGGGCTGTTCGGCACGAACCCGATCGCTTTCGCCTGTCCGCTCGAAGGCGCCCCGCCGCTCGTGATCGACCTCAGCCTCAGCAAGGTTGCGCGCGGCAAGATCATGGTTGCGGCGCAGAAGGGTGAGCCGATCCCCGAGGGCTGGGCGCTCGATGCCGAGGGACGGCCGACGCGCGACGCCAAGGCGGCACTCGGCGGCACCATGCTGCCGATGGGCGACGCCAAGGGCGCGGCGCTGGTCCTGATGGTCGAGATCCTGGCGGCCGCGCTGACCGGCGCCCGGTTCGGCTACGAGGCGAGTTCGTTTTTCGACGCGAAGGGGCCGCCGCCGCGCGTCGGTCAGTTCTTCCTTGTCATCGACCCGGCGCGCTTCGCCGGCCCCGGTTTCGCCGCGCGCGTCGGCGTGCTGGCGGACGCCATCCTGGCGCAGCCGGGGACGCGCCTTCCCGGCGACCGCCGCCTGCGGCTCAGGGCAAAGGCGGAGACCGACGGAATCGAGGTGCCGGCGGACCTCCTGGCCGATCTCCAGCGACGCGCGGCCGGCTGACCATCCGGCCGCACACGCCGCATTTGCCGCGATCGGCTATCCTTTATATGTTGCGCGTCGGGGGAGAGAAGGCGGAATGACTGCGGCCGACGGTTTAGAAGACATCCGCAATTCGGTGCGCGCACTGTGCGCGCGTTTTCCGGGCAGCTACTGGCGCGAACTCGATCGCGAGCGGCGGTATCCGACCGAGTTCGTGAAGGCGCTGACCGAGGCGGGCATGCTCGCCGTCCTCATCCCCGAGGAGTATGGCGGCAGCGGCCTCGGCATCGCCGCCGCAGCCGCGATCCTCGAGGAGATCCACAAGAGCGGCGGCAACGGCGCCGCGTGCCATGCCCAGATGTACACGATGGGCACGATCCTGAAGCACGGCAGCGCCGAACAGAAATCGCGCTGGCTGCCGAAGATCGCCACGGGCGAGTTGCGGCTCCAGGCGTTCGGCGTGACCGAGCCGACGGCCGGTACGGACACCACGGCGATTCGCACCACTGCCGTGCGCCGGGGCGACACGTATGTCATCAACGGCCAGAAGGTGTGGACGAGCCGCGCCGAGCATTCCGATCTGATGCTGCTGCTCGCGCGGACGACCCCGCGCGACAAGGTGGCGCGGCGTACCGACGGCCTCTCGGTCTTCGTCGTCGACATGCGCGAGGGGCTGAAGCGCGGGCTGTCCATCCAGCCGATCCGCACGATGATCAATCATGCGACGACCGAGGTGTTCTTCGACAACCTCGAGGTCCCGGCCGATCATCTGCTCGGCGAAGAGGGCAAAGGCTTCCGCTATATCCTCGACGGCATGAACGCGGAACGCATCCTGATCGCCGCCGAGTGCATCGGCGATGCGCGCTGGTTCATCGCCAAGGCGAGCGACTATGCCAGGAGCCGCGTGGTGTTCGGCCGGCCGATCGGCCAGAACCAGGGCGTGCAGTTCCCGATCGCACGCGCCTTCGCGGCGACCGAGGCCGCCGCCCTGATGGTGCGCGAGGCGGCGGCCCTGTTCGACGCCGGCAAGCCGTGCGGGCCGCAGGCGAACATGGCGAAGATGCTGGCGGCGGACGCATCATGGCAGGCGGCCGACATGTGCCTGCAGACGCATGGCGGTTTCGGCTTCGCCGAGGAATACGATGTCGAGCGCAAGTTCCGCGAGACGCGGCTCTATCAGATCGCGCCGATTTCGACCAATCTGATCCTCTCTTATCTTGCCGAGCACGTGCTCGGCCTGCCGCGGTCCTACTGAGATGGCTGGTGTTCTTGACGGTCTTCTCGTCGTCGCGCTGGAGCAGGCGGTGGCCGCCCCCTATTGCTCGTCGCGGCTCGCCGATGCGGGCGCGCGCGTGATCAAGATCGAGCGACCCGAAGGCGACTTCGCGCGCGGCTACGACAAGGCGGCGAAGGGGCAATCGAGCTATTTCGTCTGGCTCAACCGCGGCAAGGAGTCGCTGGTCCTCGACATCAAGAACCCGGACGACAACGCATTGCTCCGGCGAATCGTCGCGAAGGCCGACGTCTTCATCCAGAACCTGATGCCCGGGGCGGCGGCGCGCGCCGGCTTCGGGTCGGACGCGCTGCGCCGGCGCCACCCGCGCCTGATTACCGTCGACATCAGCGGCTATGGCGAGATGGGTCCGTACGCAGACATGAAGTCCTACGACCTGCTGGTACAGGCCGAGACCGGGTTGTGCATGGTGACGGGCCGGCCCGAGGGGCCGGGGCGCGTCGGCGTGTCGGTGTGCGACATCGCCGCCGGCATGTATGCGTACCAGGCCGTGCTCGAGGCGCTGATCCGCCGCGGCAAGACGGGCGAGGGGAGCGCGATCAAGGTCTCGCTCTTCGACGGCATGGCGGAGTGGATGACCGTGCCGCTGCTGCATCACGACTACGGTTCCGGGGCGCCGGCGCGGGTCGGCCTCAACCATCCCTCGATCGCTCCTTATGGCGCCTACGCGGCGAAAGACGGGCAGCTCATCCTGATCTCGATCCAGAATGAGCGCGAGTGGCAGCGCTTTTGCGCCGACGTGCTCGGCGACGCGGCGCTTGCGAGCCATCCGCTGTTCAAGGACAACGTCACGCGGGTGAAGAACCGGCCCGATCTCGACGCACGGATCGCCGCCGTGTTCGGCACGCAGTCGGCGGACGATCTGACCGTACGGCTCAAGGCCGCACAGATCGCCTTCGGGCGGGTGAACACGGTCGCGCAGTTCTCGCAGCACCCGCAGCTTCGCCGCATGGAGATCGAGACCCCTCAAGGCAGGGTATCGCTGCCCGCGCCGCCGGCCCAGATCGTCGGTGATTCGCCACGGCTAGGTCCCGTCCCGGCCTTGGGCGAGCATTCGGACGCGATCCGGCGCGAATTCGCGCCAGCGACGGAGGTCGGCGACGTAAAATCGGCATGATGCGGATGCATACGTCATCAACATCAACTCTATTCTTCCTCACCATCGGTGAAGCGGGGGAGAGGCGAATCTTGTTTCGTGGCTCGAGGGCGTGATGTCCGCCGTCGCACTTACGGATGCCGATATCGCCCATCTGAAGACCTGGGAAGGACGGACGCAGACCGTCGAGGATGTCATCGCCCCCGACCGTGCGGTCGCGATGGCGGCGACGCTGGACTGGGCACGCGCACCGGGCAACGGTGATCCCCTGCCGCCGGGTTGGCATTGGATGTTCTTCAACAGTGCCGCACGGCAGAGCGAACTGGGACCCGACGGGCATCCGAAGCGCGGCGGCTTCCTGCCGCCGGTGCCATTGCCGCGCCGGATGTGGGCCGGCGGCCGACTCACGTTCGGCGCCGGTCTGCGGATCGGCGAGAGTGCGCGGCGCGAGTCGACGGTCGCGAAAGTCGAAGCGAAGCGCGGCCGCAGCGGCAATCTCGTCTTCGTCCTGGTGCGGCATCGCATTTTCGGCGCGGCCGGGCTCGCGATCGAAGAGGAGCACGACATCGTCTATCGTGAGCCGCCGGTGCCAGGCGCCGAAACGGCAAAGCCGGCGCGTGCACCTGCCGATCCCGTCTGGCGCCGCGAAATCCGTCCAGACCCGGTCCTGCTGTTCCGCTATTCGGCGCTCACCTTCAACGGCCACCGCATCCACTACGATCATCCCTATGTCACCAGGGTCGAGGGCTATCCCGGACTGGTGGTGCACGGTCCGCTGATCGCGACGCTGCTCCTCGACCTGCTCGGACGCGAACAACCCGCCGCCAAGCTCGACCGCTTCGCCTTCCGGGCGGTGAGCCCGCTTTTCGATACGGCGCCGTTTTCGGTCAACGGAACGCCGACACCGGACGGCCGGGCCGCGCGGCTATGGGCGGCCGGGCCCGATGGGGCCCTGGCGATGTCGGCCGAGGCGGACCTGCGCGGCTGAGACGCGTGGGCCGGCGCCCGAACAAGCCCGTTGAGCTCGTCGGAAAACGCAGTTCTGCCCGTCGTTTAGGCTACCTTGCGAGTTCCCGTCCGGTTCCCCATACTTATCGAGCCATGTCCCGAGCGCGTGCCAGGATCCGCCCCGATGCCGCCGCGGCGGAAGCCGCGCCGCGCCGCTGCGACCACCCGGATTGCACTGCTGCCGGGGAGTACCGGGCGCCGCGCTCGCGCAAGACGCTGACCGAGTACTACTGGTTCTGCCTCGACCACGTGCGCGCCTACAATGCGGCATGGGACTACTACAAGGGCATGAGCCCGGAGGAGATCGAGGCGGCGCGGCGTATGGATACGGTCGGCTGGCGACCGACCTGGCCGATGGGAGTGAGGCGGGGTCGCGCCAACGGCTACCGGATCGATCCGGACGAACTGCGGGCGGCGTTCCGCCGCTTCTTCGACGAGGATATGTTCGGCGCCGACAGCGGACCGTCGCATCGTCCGCCGCCCCGCGCCACCACGCAGGAGGAAGAAGCGCTGGCCGTGCTCAACCTGCCCGCAGGCGCGACACTCGAGGAAGTGAAGGCACGTTACAAGGAACTGGTGAAGCGCAACCACCCGGATGCGAATGGCGGCGACAAGGCCGCCGAGGAGAGATTAAAGTTGATCAATCAGGCATATACATATCTGAAGACGCAGGCGCAGAACGCAAAGTTCAACGGTCGCGATTGATCATCCGGACGCTCCGGCATCCGTTTACCCGCAACGACGACGAAATACCGAAAGATTCAGATTCATGGCCTCTACCGACACTGCAGAAATCGACACGGCGAAGCTTGTTCCCGACATCAAGGTGAAGGTCAGCCAGACCTTCGGCATCGACAGCGACATGGAAGTGCCGGCGTTCTCCAAGCCGACCGAGCACGTCCCGGACATCGACGAGGCATACCGCTTCGACCGCGACACGACGCTCGCGATCCTGGCCGGGTTCGCGTTCAACCGTCGCGTCCTGATCCAGGGCTATCACGGCACCGGCAAGTCGACCCACATCGAGCAGGTCGCGGCGCGGCTGAACTGGCCGTGCATCCGCATCAACCTGGACAGCCACATCAGCCGTATCGACCTGGTGGGCCGCGACGCCATCGTCCTGAAGAATGGCGTGCAGGTGACCGAATTCCGCGAAGGCCTGCTGCCATGGGCGCTTCAGCACCCCTGTGCACTGGTATTCGACGAATACGATGCCGGCCGCGCCGACGTCATGTTCGTGATCCAGCGCGTGCTCGAGGTCGAAGGCAAGCTGACGCTGCTCGACCAGAACCGCGTGATCCGGCCGCACCCGGCATTCCGCCTGTTCGCAACGGCGAACACGGTCGGCCTTGGCGACACGACCGGCCTCTATCATGGCACCCAGCAGATCAACCAGGGGCAGATGGATCGCTGGAACATCGTCGCGACGTTGAACTATCTGCCGCATGACGAGGAAGTGAAGATCGTTCTGGCCAAGGTGCCGCAATACGACACCAAGGAGGGGCGCGAGATCGTTTCGGCGATGGTGGCGCTGGCCGATCTCACGCGCGCCGGGTTCATTGCCGGCGATATCTCCACGGTCATGTCGCCGCGAACCGTGATCACGTGGGCCGACAACGCCCGCATCTTCGGCGACATTCCGTTCGCGTTCCGGGTGACGTTCCTCAACAAGTGCGATGAGGTCGAGCGCCAGACCATCGCCGAGTACTACCAGCGCTGCTTCGGCGTCGAGCTGGGCGGGCACAAGCTCGGCTCCGGTCCCGGGGCGCAGACGCACTGAACCGAACGTCAACCGACATGGCGCGGCAGAACGACGGTCCGATCGAGACATTCCGGCAGGTCACGGGAGCGGCGATGCGGGCGATCGCGCATCGTCCCGACCTGACCGCCAGCTTCGTGCCCGAGGGCGCGGGTCTGCGCGGCAACGAGGTGCGCCTGCCGATGCCTTCGCGCGATCTGCCGTACGAGGAACTCGCCGTCGTGCGCGGCGAAGCGGACTCGATCGCACTGCGGCTTCGCCATCACAACGACGAGATCCATGCGCGACGCCAGCCCTCCGGCGCGATGTCGCGGGCGATCTTCAACGCCGTCGAGCAGGCGCGTTGCGAGGCGCTGGGCATAAAACGCATGTCGGGCGTCGCCGCCAATCTGGATGCCGCGCTCGAGGAACGCTGCCGCACGCAAGGTTTCGCGCGAATCGTCGACCGCGAATCGGCGCCGCTGCCCGAGGTCGTTTCGCTGCTCGCGCGCGAGGCGCTCACCGGCATGCCGCCGCCGCCGAGCGCGCGGCGGATGGTGGATCTCTGGCGCCCGTGGATCGAGGCGCGGGCCGGCAGCGACTTCGCGGCGCTCAACCGCCTGATCGAGGACCAGGAAGCGTTCGCCGCTGCCGTCCGACGGCTGATCGAGGACCTCGATCTCGGCGAGGAAGAAACGGCAGCGAACGAGGCTGACGAGGAGCAGGGCCAAAGCGATCAGAACCAGCAGGGCGCAGAAGCGGGCGAGCGCGGCGAGGGCATGGAGCAGAGCGCCGAGAGCGCGCTCATGGGTGAAACCCGCGAGATGCCGGGCGAGGAAGGCAGCGAGGGCGCGACCGAAGATGCCGAGGGCGACGAGGCGGCCGGCATGGGCGAGGACGGTCCGGAGCAGCCGGGCCGCCGCTGGCGGCCGAACCCGCATCTGGCGAACGCGCCGGAGGAGCCGAGCTATCGCGCGTTCACGTTGGAGTTCGACGAGGTCGTCGAGGCGGATGCCCTGTGCGACCCGGACGAGCTCACGCGGCTGCGCCATCATCTTGACCAGCAGCTCGGACATCTGCAGAACGTGATCGGGCGGCTTGCAAACCGGTTGCAGCGGCGTCTGCTCGCGCGCCAGAACCGGGCGTGGGAGTTCGATCTCGAGGAGGGATTGCTGGACGCCGCCCGGCTTGCCCGCGTCGTCGTCAATCCGGTTTACCCGCTGTCGTACAAACGCGAAAAGGACACGGATTTCCGCGATACCGTCGTCACGCTGCTGATCGACAATTCCGGCTCCATGCGGGGCCGGCCGATCACGGTCGCAGCGATGAGCGCCGATATCCTGGCGCGCACGCTGGAGCGCTGCGGCGTCAAGGTCGAGATCCTCGGGTTCACGACGCGCGCCTGGAAGGGCGGCCAGAGCCGCGAGCGCTGGCTTGCCGCCGGTAAGCCGCCGGCGCCCGGGCGGCTCAACGACCTGCGCCACATCATCTACAAGGCCGCGGACGCGCCGTGGCGACGCGCGCGCAAGTCGCTGGGCCTGATGTTGCGCGAGGGGCTGCTCAAGGAGAACATCGACGGCGAGGCGCTGCTATGGGCGCACAACCGGCTGATCCAGCGGCCGGAGCAGCGGCGCATCCTGATGGTCATCTCCGACGGTGCCCCGGTCGACGACTCGACGCTCTCCGTCAATCCGGGCAACTATCTCGAGCAGCACCTTCGCGAGGTGATCGAATACATCGAGACGCGTTCCCCCGTGGAACTGCTTGCGATCGGCATCGGTCACGACGTCACGCGCTATTATCGCCGGGCCGTCACGATCGTCGATGCCGAGCAGCTTGGCGGAACGATGATGGAAAAGCTCGCCGAACTGTTCGACGAGGAGGAAGACCGGCGGCCGCGGCGGCGCGGACGGCGCCGCGCCGTCTGAGCCTTCATCGTCGCGTGGCAATAATGTGATGCTATGAGGGCCGGGTCATTAGGGGCAGTGATCCGGCTTTTTGTCCTGCTGCTGATGCCGATCGCCCTTCGCGCAGGCCCCCCGTGCCGTGTTCCGGTGGGGCGATGCCCGCCGGACCGTGCGTGGACGGGAATGCAGGCCTTGATGAAAGTGTAAATTACGAGGCTCCCGCTCTCGGGACGTTGCCCACACGGAGGCTCATGATGCACGATGATATTGCCAGTCTGACGCGCTGCGGCACCCCGTTGACGCGGCGCGGCTTCGTCGTCACGTCGCTCGGTACCGGCTTCGCCCTGGCGGCCGGACCGGTCTCGGCACAGGCGGTCCGGACCGATGCCAACGGCCTGACCGCCGGCGAGGTACAGATCCCGGTCGCGGACGGGCAGATCCCGGCCTATCGCGCCAAGCCGGCCACCGGCAGCAATTTCCCGACGGTCCTCGTCGTTCAGGAGATCTTCGGGGTCCACGAACACATCAAGGACATCTGCCGTCGTTTCGCGAAGCTCGGGTACCTCGCGGTGGCGCCGGAGCTCTACGCCCGTCAGGGCGACGTCTCCAAGATAACGGACATTCAGCAGATCCAGCAGACCATCGTCGCAAAGGTGCCGGACCGGCAGGTCATGTCGGACCTCGACGCGGCGGCGCGCTGGGCGGCCGGCGATGGCGGCGACCGCAACAAGCTCGGGATCACCGGCTTCTGCTGGGGCGGGCGGATCGTCTGGCTCTACGCCGCGCACAATCCCGATCTGAAAGCCGGCGTGGCGTGGTACGGCCGCCTCGTCGGCCAGAGCAATGAAATGACGCCGCGCCACCCGATCGACGTGGTCGATCAACTCAAGGCGCCCGTGCTGGGCCTTTACGGCGGCGCCGATGCCGGCATTCCCAACGATACGGTGGAGCGCATGCAGGCTGCCCTCAAGGCCGCCAACAAGACCGGCGAGATCGTGGTCTATCCGGACACGCCGCACGCGTTCCATGCCGATTATCGACCGAGCTACCGCGAAGGGCCGGCAAAGGACGGGTGGCAGCGGCTGTTGGCCTGGTTCCGTCGCTACGGGGTCGCCTGAGGCCGGAAACTCCGTTACAACCGGCGCGGGCCGATCCGGCCCGCGCTTTTTTTCTGGGCCTGGACGGGAACTTGATCATCCGGCCGTTCGCACGGTTCGTGGTCGTCGCCTTGTCGCTGCTCGCCGTCTGTGCGGAGCCGCCGGACGGGGCGGCCGAGCCCGCGCCGGCAGAGCCACTCCAGATCGCCGCGCAGCCGGTGGCGCTGAACGTTCATGATGCCGGCCAAAGTCGGGTCGGACGCCTGATCTATCGCGGTGGCATCAATCTGACGTCAGATGATGGACGTTTCGGTGGCTGGTCCGACATCAGCATCACGCCGGATGGCGCGCGGCTCGTCGCGATCTCCGACCGCGGCTTCTGGTTCGATGCCGAGATAGCCTACGACGAGGCGGGGTGGCTCTCGCATCTCAATCATGGACGCATCGGGCCGCTGGTTAATCTCGGCGGGTGGCCGATGCGCCACTTGGCCGGAGATGCCGAAGGTCTGGCGGCCGTGCCGGACGGGTCATTCTTCGTCTCGTTCGAACGACGCCATCGCGTGTGGCACTATCCGCCCGCCGAGCCGCCGTTTTCGATCCTGCCTCGCCTCGTGCCGCCGCCGCCGGGGACCGAGGACATGCCGGGCAATGGCGGGATCGAGGCGATGGTCCGGCTGCCCGGCGGCCGGCTTTTCGCATTGGCCGAAGCGTTCTACGACGGCAGCTACAATGTCGGCTGGATCGGCGACGGCCGGGACTGGCAGCGGTTGACCTATGTCGCCGGTCCCGATTTCAGGCCGGCCGGCGCGACGCTGCTTCCGGACGGTGACATCCTCGTGCTCGAACGGCGCTTCACGCGCCTGGGCATGCCAGGCGCCCGGCTGGTGCAGCTCGCGGCACGGGACGTGCGGGCAGGGGCGCGTCTCGTCGGCGCCGAGCTGGCCCGGATCGAACCGCCACTGTCCCTCGACAATTTCGAAGGCGTCGCCGCACGCCGCGGCCCGGGCGGCAAGACGTTCATCTATCTGATGTCGGACGACAATTACTTCTTTCTGCAACGCACATTGCTGCTGATGTTCGAACTCGCCGAAGCGCGATAGGGCAGGCGGCCTGACTTGGGACGCGGCCTCATGCATCAGCTGCGCGCCGGATACCCGAAAGAAGCGTGGCCGCAAGGAGCATCACGCAATCCGAAGGGACAGGGGTAGCAGTGTCAGGAAGGGACAGGGGTAGCAGTGTCAGGTTGCAATCCTTGCCGTTTCGGTCCACTGCGCGGAACGCCACGCTTACGCGTCCGTTTGTGACAGCAGCCCACGTGAAGGGCGTCCACCCGCCGGAAACTCATGCGGAGGCACGGTCATGGCGCATGCCCGAACGGTCATCCTGTCACTCGTCGCCGGCACCGCCATCGCCGGTACCAACGCATTCGCATCGGACTGCGCGACCGTTTACGTCGCCCGGGAGACGACCGCAGCGCCAGGACCCGCCGACGCGTACGAATTCGGCTGGTCGCGTTTCAAGCTGGCCGATGCCGCGCAGATCGACATCACCGCAGCACGTTCGGCCGGCGACAGAGGACCCGACGAGAGCCGGTTCGAACAGTTCGGCACCGCGTCGTGGTACGGCAACTGGCATCACGGACGGCCGACGGCAAGCGGCACTCCCTTTGACATGCACGGGCTGACCGCCGCGCACCCTACCCTGCCGCTCGGCACGACCGTACGCGTCACGAATCTCGACAACGGCCGATCGGTCGACGTGACGATCAACGACCGCGGCCCTTATGTCGACGACCGTATCATCGACCTGTCGAAACGCGCCGCGCGGGCGATCGACATGGTCGAAACAGGGTTGGCGCCGGTGAAGGTCGAGGCGCTTCCGTCCGACGCGCAGACGGCAGGTGCAGGCGCGGGCAACGGGTCCGAACCGCTCAACTGAACGGTATGAACGTCAGCTCTGCGTCGGAGCCGCCGGTGGTTTCGGCGGCCGCTCGGCGTGGCGGACCGTCTCGCGATAAAGGATATAGAGGCCGCTCGCGGTCACGATCAGGGCGCCGGCGAACAGGAGCAGCGTCGGGACGTCACCCCAGATGAGATAGCCGAACGCCACGGCCCAGATCATCGACGTGTAGCTGAAGGGTGCCGCGACCGAGGCCGGGGCGAGACGGAACGCCTGGGTCCACCAGTACTGCCCGACGCCCGCCAGGATGCCGCTCAACGCCATCACGCCGGCATCCGTCCATGTCGGCGTCACCCACCCGAACGGCAGCAGCAGCGTGCTGAGGCCGGCAGGGATGACGATCTGATAGAAGACGAGCGTCGTACTCGACTCCGTGACGCTCATGCGCCGGAGCGCGATCGTCACCGACGCGCTGAGAAACGCGTTCATCAGCGCGAAGACGGCGCCGCTCTCAAGCACGCCGGGGCCGGGTTGCACCATGAGAAGAACCCCGGCGAACCCGACCACGACCGCGCCCCAGCGATGAATGCCGACACGTTCGCCCAGCAGCGGAATCGACAGAACCGTCATGAACAGCGGTGCCGCGAACGTGATGGCGATCGCGTCGGCGAGCGGCATCATGGAAAACGCCGTGAATATGCTCATCATCGACAGGAACTGGATGATGGCGCGCGCCAGATGCTCGCCGAAACGCCGGGTGCGCATCTGGCTGATCGCGCCGTGAGTGGCGACCAGCACGAAGGTCGGCGCCAGCGCAAACAAGGATCGGAAGAAGACGAGCTCGGTAACCGGGTAGACGGCACTCAACCACTTGATCAGGGCATTCACTGCCGAAAACGTGAACACCGCCAGCAGCACGTAGACGATGCCGCGCTGGATCTCTTCCCGC
>DASVCL010000077.1:0-11835 GCA_036381615.1 Alphaproteobacteria bacterium | reverse complement strand
GGCCGCGAGCAGTGCCCGCGTCTCGAGCAGCTCGCCGGCCGCGAGCTCGACCGGGAGCTGGCTCAGCACGCCGAGCGTGGCGCCCGGCCGGTGGAACGCGGTGACCTTCCAGCCGGCGGCGACCAGTCGCTCGACCAAGTTCTGGCCGAGAAAGCCGGTGGCTCCGGTGACGAAGGCGGTTCCGGCCACGGACTACCGACCGCCGATCGCGAAGAGGTAGAGCGCGTAGCCGCAGGCCATCAGGATCGCGAGCCAGGTGAACGCGACGCCGACCGCGCGCGCCGTCGACGTGCCGGTCGATCGCCCGAGGCCCACGGCATGCAGGATGCGGCCGAGCAGGAGCAGCGCGCCCAGCACGTGCACGGCCACGGCCGGCGCCCCCGCCATCTCGTCGATCGCCAGCAGGACGAGCGCGAGCGCCACATACTCGGCGTTGTTGGCATGGAGCCGGATCGCCTGGAGCATCTCGGGATTGCCGCCGTCGCCGATGCCGATCCCGAGTCGGGCGCGGTGCCGCGACACGTTGACGGCGAGCCCGAGCGCCAGCAGGCCGTTGAGACCGGCCCACAGCGCCGTGACGAGCGGCGGGTGGAACTCCATGGAAGACCTCCCCCAGGCACCGTGGCTGGACGTCGCCATCGGCGGGCACGGTGCCTCGGGCATCATCGCCGCGAGCCGCGCTCGTGCCAAGCCCCGCCGAATTCCGCTATCGTGTCGCCCCCGTGTCGGACCGGCCACGCGTCCGCCGGTTCCGGATCGCAACGGAGGAGCGCCCCGATGGCCTATGCCGATGGATTTATCGTGCCCGTGCCGAAGAAGAAGGTGCAGGAGTATCGCCGTCTCGCGCGCAAGGTGGGCAAGATCTGGCGCGAGCACGGCGCCCTCGAATACCGGGAGTGCATCGCCGACGACGTCAGCGCGGGCAAGCTCACCTCGTTCCCGCGCGCCGTCAAGCTCAAGCCCAGCGAGACCGTGATCCTGGCCTGGATCGTCTACAAGTCGCGCGCCCATCGTGATCGCGTCAACGCCAAGGTCATGAAGGACCCGCGGCTTGGGAAGATGGCGGACCCGAAGGCGATGCCCTTCGACGTCAAGCGCATGGCTTACGGCGGCTTCAAGATCCTGGTCAGCGCCTAGCCACCTTCCCTGAACGCCAGGCAGTCTGCACGAGTCGGCATATACCGACTGGCGGCTTCCGCCAGCCGGAAAGAGGTTTTTCATGCTTTCGAACTACGCACGGAACGCCATCGTTCTCGGTCTCCTCGCGGCCATCGGACCGTTCGCGGTCGATATGTACATCCCGGCGCTGCCGACGATCGCGGCCGACCTCGAGGCATCGACGGCGGCCACGCAGATGACCCTGATGACCTTCTTCGTGGCGTTCGGCATCTGTCAGATCGTCTATGGCCCGGTATCGGACATGGTCGGCCGCAAGCCGCCGCTCTATTTCGGCCTTGCGCTCTTCGCCGTCGGCTCGATCGGGTGCGGTGCGGCCGCGAGCGTCGAATGGCTGATCTTCTTCCGCTTCGTGCAGGGGATCGGCGCGTCATCCATGATGGTGATTCCGCGCGCGATCATCCGCGATCTCCATACCGGGGTCGAGGCGACGCGACTGATGTCGCTGGTCATGCTGGTCTTGAGCGTATCGCCCATCCTCGCCCCGCTGACCGGCAGCGCCCTCATCGTTCCCTTCGGCTGGCGCGCGGTCTTCGTCGCGATAACCGCGGTCGCGATACTGGGATTCTTGCTGGTCGCCGTCTTCCTTCCCGAGACGCGGCCGCCGGCGGATCGCATCAAGGTCGGCATCGCGAACGTGCTCGGCGGCTTCGGGCTGCTCCTCCGCGACCGGCGTTTTCTCGGACTCACCTTCATCGGCGGCCTCGGCATGTCGAGCTTCTTCGTCTTTATCGCGAGCTCGTCATTCGTCTACATCGACCATTTCGGTCTCACGCCGACCGAGTACAGCATCGCGTTCGCGGCGAATGCGGTCGGGTTCATCGGCGCCTCGCAGTTTGCCGCCAGACTCAGCACGCGGTTCGGCATGGCGCGGGTCGTGCTCGCCGCCGTCGCCTTGTACGCGACGTTCGCGCTGGCCCTGTTCGCCGTGACCGCGGCCGGCGTCGACAGCCTGGCGGTACTGATCGCGATGCTGCTGGCTGCCTTCGCCTGCCTCGGCCTGGTCATCCCGTCGACGATGGTCCTCGCCCTGGAGGAACACGGTCCGATCGCCGGCATGGCCTCGGCGCTCGGCGGCACACTCCAGATGGTCGCCGGCGGGATCATGATCGTCATCCTCAGCCTGGTCTTCGATGGAACCGCGCTGCCGATGGTGACGGCCATTGCGCTGTGTGCGGTCGGCGCGCTCGCATTGAGCGTGGCGACGCTGCATCGGCGCGAAATCGCCCCTCGACCCGCCGAGTAACGGCGCCATCCTCCGCAACGCCCGCGCGGCGAAGCCGGCCTGCTCATCACTTTCGGCCGGTTTTCCGCGCCGGAACGTTCCGATGCGTCACGCCTCAGATCGTGCGCGCGACGACCTCGCGGGGCCCGTCCTTCCACAGGCCGAGATAAGCCGTGCGGATCGGTTCGACGAACGCCGGATTGCGCGGCAGCTCGGTCCCGAAGACGGCCTCGAGGCCGATGAGCGCGCGGAACCGCTCCGCCGGTGCGCGGCCTTCCTGGAGCTGCGCCAGCGTCGTCGCGAGCGGATCCTCGACCGTATAGGGCGTGCCGTCGGGCATGACGCCGCCGACGTAGCGCATCCAGGCCGCGACGGCCACGGCAAGGCAGGTGATCGGCAGCCCGCGCGCCAGGCGTTCGGAAATCGGCGCAATCAGGCGCTGCGGCAGCTTCTGGGTGCCGTCCATGGCGATCTGGCGGCAACGATGTTGAAGAGCGGGATTGTCGAACCGGGTCAAAAGCGATGCGCGATAATCTTCGCTTCGCAACGGAACGGTCACGGCGGATTCAGCCATCAGCTTCTCGATGAAAGACCGGAACACCGGATCGCCGGTCACCTCGCTGACGAATGTCAGGCCGGCCAGCGCGCCCAGATAGGCGATCGCGGAATGGCTGCCGTTGAGGAGTCGAAGCTTCATCAGCTCGTAAGGGGCCACGTCCTCCACGAACTCGACCCCCGCACGCTCCCACGCCGGACGACCGGACACGAAGCGGTCCTCGACGACCCATTGCTTGAAGGGCTCGGTGAAGACGGGGGCCGCATCGTTCAACCCGATCAGCCGCGAGGCCCGATGCCGGTCGGCATCCGTTATAGCCGGCACGATGCGGTCGACCATGGACGACGGAAACGCGACATTGGCTTCGATCCATTCGCCCAGGCCGTCGCCCTTGGCGTCGGCGAAGGCGAGGACGGCGGCCTTCAGCGTTTTCCCGTTGGCCGGCAGATTGTCGCAGCAGAGGACGGTGAAGCCGGGCGCTTGTGCGGCGCGGCGCCGGGCAGCCGCCGCATGCAGCATTCCGATCGCGCTGCATGGCACCGCCCCCGGTGCAAGATCGGCGGCGATGCGCGGGTCGTCGAGGCGCAGCCGCCGCGACGCCGGATCGAGAGCGTAGCCCTTCTCGGTGATGGTCAGGGATATGATTCGGGTCGAGGGCGCGGCCATGCGTGCGATGACGCCGGCCGGACCATCGGCGGCGGAGAGAACCTCCCGCACGACCCCGATGACGCGGGCGCGCTCGCCGGCGCCGTCGCGCACCACCAGCGTGTAAAGCCCGTCCTGCGGTGCGAGCGCGTCGCGTACCGCGCCCGAGCGCATCGTGACGCCGACGATTCCCCACCCGCCGGGCGACAACGCTTCCGCGTCCTCGGTGTACTCGGCCATATGGGCCCGATGGAAGGCGCCGAGACCGAGATGGACGATCGCCGGCGCCGGCCGCGGCAGCAGCGGCGCGCGGACGCCTGCGTGAAGCTGCGCGAGCGTCACTTCAGCGAGGCGTGTCATGCTCACCAGCTCCAGAGCGTGCCATCCTCGAGGCGCGCGACCGGCAGGTAAGCGGGCTCGTAGGGGAACCTGGCGGCTAGTTTCTCGTCGATGTCGACGCCGTGCCCCGGCGCATCGCCCGGATAGAGGAATCCATCCGCAAAACTGTAGTGATGCGGGAAGACCTCGTCGGTTTCCGGCGTGTGGCGCATGTATTCCTGAATGCCGAAATTCGGCACCGACAGGTCGAAGTGGAGCGCAGCACCCATGCACACCGGCGACAGGTCGGTCGCCCCATGTGATCCCGTCCTCACCTGATAGAGTTCGGCGAGCGCAGCGATCTTGCGCAGGTGCGAGATGCCGCCCGCATGGACGACGGTAGTGCGGATATAGTCGATCAGCTGCTCCTGGATCAGCTGACGGCAGTCATGGATGGAGTTGAAGACCTCGCCGATGGCGATCGGGGTCACCGTGTGGCTGCGGATGAGCCGCAGCGCCTCCTGGTTCTCGGCCGGCGTCGGATCCTCCATCCAGAACAGACGATAGGGTTCGAGGCTCTTGCCCACGCGAGCCGCCTCGATCGGCGTGAGCCGATGGTGAACGTCGTGCAGCAGATGGAAATCGAACCCGTGCCTGGCGCGCACGGCCTCGAACAGCCGCGGTATGAAATTGATGTATTTTTCCGTCGACCAGATCTGCTCCTCAGGCAGGCCTCTGGTAGCGGGTTCGTAAAAGAGCTTGCCCTTGGCGACGCCGTACGCCGTGGCAAGACCCGGCACGCCGGCCTGCACCCGGATCGCCCGATAACCCATCTCCAGATACTGACCGACGGCGTCCACCGCTTCGGCAATGTCGCGGCCGTTGGCGTGGCCGTAGACCATCACGGCCGAGCGGCTCTTGCCGCCGAGGAGCTGATAGAGCGGCAGGCCGGCAACCTTCGCCTTGATGTCCCACAAGGCGGTGTCGACGGCGGCGATGGCCGCCATGGTCACCGGTCCGCGGCGCCAATACGCGCCCTTGTAGAGATACTGCCAGATGTCCTCGATCTGGTGCGGATCGCGGCCGATGAGGCACGGGATGACATGGTCCTCGAGATACGCGACCACCGCCTTCTCCCGGCCGTTCAGTGTCGCGTCGCCGATGCCGTAGACGCCCTCATCGGTGACGATCTTCAGCGTGACGAAATTCCGGCCCGGACAGGTGACGATGCAATAGGCACGTTCGATCTTCATGGAACTGTCCTTGCGTTCGAGAGGCTTTCCGCGTCAGTCGAAGAGCAGGTTCGGCAGCCACAACGAGAGCGCGGGAAAGTAGGAGACCAGCATGAGAACCGTCACGTTCGCGGCCAGGAACGGCAGAACCGCCCGCGTGATGTCGACCAGCGAGATCTTCGCGATGTTGGCGCACACGAACAGGCATACGCCGACGGGCGGCGTGGTGAGCCCGATCATGAGATTGAGGACGGCAAAGGTCGCGAAATGCACAGGATCGATGCCGACCTGGGTCGCCACGGCGAGCAGCGGCGGAAACAGGATGATCAGGGCGGCGATCGTCTCCATGAACATGCCGACGATGAGCAGCAGAATGTTGATGAGCAGGATCACCACATACTTGTTGTCCGTGATCGACAGAACCGCTTCGGCGATGGTCTGCGGAATCCGTTCGGAGGTCAGGATCCAGCCGAAGCTGGCCGCGAAACCGACGATGAGGATGATCGCCGCCGAGCTGACGGCGCTGTCGATCAGCAGCTTCGGCAGGTCCTTCAGGGTGAAGCCGCGATAGACGAACAGACCGATGACGAAGGCGTAGAGCGCCGCCACGATGGCCGCCTCGGTCGGCGTGAAGAACCCGCCGACGATGCCGAACAGAATGAGAAAGGTCATGAGCAGCGCCCAGACCGCGCCGCCGAAGCTGCGCGTCAGCTCGCGGAAACCTTTCCACGGCTCCCGCGGGTAGCCGTTGCGCACGGCGATCAGATAGCAGGTCAGCATCATGCCGAGGCCGAGCAGGATGCCCGGCACGGCGCCGGCGATGAACATGCGGCCGACCGAGATGCCGGTCAGCGTGCCGACGATGATCATCGGCACGCTGGGCGGAATGATCGGACCGACCGTGGACGCCGCGGCGATCAGCGCCGCAGCGAAGCTGACGGGATAGCCGGCACGCCGCATGCCGGGAATCATCACCGAGCCGATGCTGGCCGCTTCGGCGACGGCCGTGCCCGAGATTCCCGCAAAGATCATCGCGCCGAAGATGCTGGTCAGGCCGAGCCCGCCCCGTATGCTGCCGACGAGTGCGTTCGCGAAGCGGATGATCCGGTCCGTGATGCCGCCGCCGTTCATCAGGTTGCCGGCGAGGATGAAGCCCGGAATGCAAAGCAGGACGAAGCTGTCCATGCCGGAGAACATCGTCTGCGGCAGGACCGTGAGCGGCAGATCCTTCGCCAGCAGGTAAAGAACCGAGGCAACTCCGAGCGCGACCGCTACCGGAAAGCCCAGCAGCAGCACGATCAGAAACGAGCCGAACAGTAGCGCAATATACATCCGGTCACGTCCCCCCACGTCCGAGGGCGAGCGTCACGAGCCGCTCGATTGCGAACAGTGCCAGCGACAGCGGGGCGATGAGCACGATCAGATGTATCCACGTCATTTGCCAGCCGAGCGCCGGCGACGTCTGGAACTCACCGATCGCGACGAACTCCAGCGCCGGCGGCACGAGGGTCGCGGCGAAACATATGACGCCCACCATTGCGACCGCCTCGAGCCAGCGGCGCCCGCGCTCGGGCAACGCCGTCAACAGCAGATCGACGTTGACGAGTTCACCCGTCCTGAGGGCAAGCCCGCCGCCGAGCGCAACGAGATAGAGCAGCGCGAAGCGCGACAGCTCCTCCGTCCAGACCGGCGAAACCGGCAGGGCAAGGCGGGTGACGACCTGTAGCAGCACTGCGGCGATGAGAACGGCAAAAGCGATTCCCGTCAGCGCCCTCAGGAGCGTCGCGAGCGATCCGAAGAGACGGACAAGCATGGTTCGGTGTGCCGAATGAAAGACGGGGGACCGCCCCGCGCGGACACGGGACGCCCTTCCGCCCGAAAGCCGAAGGAGGCCCGCATCCGCCGGCGGGGCCGGCCGCCCGTCACCGCATGGCCAGGATTTCCTCCAGCATCGGCTTGACCTCGGGCTTGACGGCGGCGAGTGCCGCAGGCCGGGCCTTCGCCGCGAAGGCCGCCATGTCGACGTCGACGAAGGTCATGCCGCGTGCCTTCAACTCGTCTTCGAGCTTCTGCTCCGCCTCGAGGAAGAGCTTGCGCTCATAGGCCTGCGCGCGCTTGCCGGCCTCGAGCACGGCGGCCTGCTGGTCCTTCGTCAGGCTCTGGAAGCGCCGCTCGCCGATCACGAGATAGATCCAGCTCCGCACGTGCTCGGTCTTGTTCACGTACTTCTGGACCTCGTTGAAGTTGGCGGCCTTGATGAGGGCAAGCGGATTCTCCTGCCCTTCGATCGTATTGTTCTGCAGCGCCGTGAAGACCTCCGAAAAGGCCATCGGCGTGGGACGCGCCCCGAGCGCCGTCCAGACCGAGACGAACAGCGGCACGTTGGGGACGCGCATGCGAAAACCGTTGAGGTCCTCGGGCTTGGTGATGGGCCGGTTCGAGGTCAGGTTGCGCGGGCCGCGCGCGAAATAGGCGATCGGCCGGACGCGCGCCTTCTGGATCACCTCCGCCGCAATCTTCTCGCCGATCGGACCGCCGGCGACCTTGTCGAGCTGTTCGAGGCTCGTCAGCGCATAGGGAATGGCCAGCAGAGCGGCACTGGGCGCCCAGTTCTGCAGCGACTCGCCGGTGATGGTCATGTCGACCGTACCGAGCTGCATACCGTTGATGAGATCCATCTCCTTGCCCAACGACTCGTTGGGAAAGACCTGGACCTCCATCGAACCGTTGCTGAGCGCCTTCAGCTCCTCGCCGAACTTGAGCGCGGCCTGATGCCACACGTCCTGCTCATTGGCGAGATGGCCGAGCTTCAAGGTCACTTTCTGCTGTGCCTGCGCTGGCGCCGCCAGCAGCGCGGTCGCGAGCATGACCGCAAGGCCAAAGGGTCGAAACGTCCACATGGATTTCCTCCGTTGCTTGATGTTGCCGCTCAGGCGGCCGTTGCTGGTGATCGATGTTGCGGTTCGAACAGTTCGGGGTGCTCGGCCCTGATTGCCGGCAGGGTCGTCAGAATTTCCCGCAAATGACGCCGCATGGCCGCCTCCGCGCCGGCGCGTTTGCGGCGGGCAAGCGCCTCGACGATGGCCGCGTGCTGATTGATGAGCTGCGGCAGCGGCGAGGCGCCGCTGAAACTGAGATACCGCACGCGGTCCATCTGCGCCTTGATCGGCTCGAGCGTGCGCCAGGCCTGACCGCGCCCGGCACCTTCGGCGAGCGTGCGATGGAAGGCCTCGTCGAGCGCGAGAAACGCCGGCCAGTCGTCACTGGCCGCCGCGGCGCGCTGTTCATCGATCAGCCGGCGCAGTTCCGCGATGAGGGCGGGCGTCGTCCGGCTGGCAAGCTCGCCGATCACGGCGACCTCGATCGCCTCGCGGATGAACTGTGCGTTCAACACGTCGCGGCTCGTGATCGGCACCACGAACGTGCCGCGCTGCGGGCGGATCTCCACCAGCCCCGCCTCGGCGAGCTTGATGAACGCCTCGCGGACGGGCTGGCGGCTGACCCCGAACTGGCGGGCGATATCGGTTTCGGACAGGCCCTGCCCCGGCTGCACGCGCAGCGTGACGATCGCCGCGCGCAGCGCCCGGAATACCTGCGGGGCGATGGCCTCGCTCAGCGTGAGCGGGGCGGCGTCGGACAGCGACGCCGATCTGGCGGCTTTTGCCGACACGGTTCAGAAACCCGGGAGACTTTCCTTACGCGCGGAACGGCCCATGCGAATCATCGCGAACTTCACCCCTCGTCCGGCGGTCATCGTCTCATTGATCCATACTACCATACAAGTTAGGATCGTCAGCGTCCACCGGCGATTTCCGGCGACATACGCCGCGCGATGACCGCGAGCGCGGCGGCGCCCCGAAGGAGACATGCGCCATGCCATTTGCAGCCGTCGTCCATGCCGCCCGCGATCTGCGGTTCGAAGACGTCGCCGAGCGACCCCTGGCGGAAGGCTGGGTGCGGGTGCGCTTCGGCGCCGGCGGGATCTGCGGCTCGGATCTCCACTATTTCCTGCACGGCCGTACGGGCTCCTTCACCATCGTCGAGCCGCTGGTCCTGGGCCACGAGATCGCGGGGGAGATCGTCGCGATCAACGGATCAGGGCTTGGGCTGTCGGTCGGCGATCGCGTCGCGGTCAATCCGTCGCGCGCCTGCGGGCGGTGCGTCCGCTGCCGGGAAGGGCGCAGCAATCTCTGCACCGACATCTTTTTCATGGGCAGCGCCAGCAAGCGTCCCCACATGCAGGGCGGCTTCGCGCAGACCATCGACGTGCCCGCGTCGCAATGCTTCAGGATTCCGCCGTCCGTGCCGTTCGAGCACGCGGCGCTGGCCGAACCCCTGGCGGTATGCCTGCACGCCGCCAATCGCGCCGGCGATCTCGCCGGACGGGCGGTCCTGGTGATCGGGGCGGGACCGATCGGGCTGCTGCTCGCGGCCGTCGCAAAGCATCGCGGCGCGGCCCGGATCGTAGCGTCCGATCTCGAGGCGTCCGCGCTTGCGCGCGCCCGGGCCATGGGCGCCGACGCGGTGCATCCGGCGACCGAGCCGCTTGCGGATGCCGGCAGCTATGACGTCGTGTTCGAGGCGTCCGGCAGCCCGCGCTCGGTGCCGGTTGCCATCGACGCCGTCCGGCGCGGCGGCACGCTGGTCCAGGTCGGCAACCTGCCCGGCGAGGCCTTCGCCGTCCCGTTCAACGCGGTGATGGCGAAGGAGCTGGACGTGAAAGCATCCTTCCGGTTCGCCGACGAGTACGGTGAGGCGCTCTCGCTCATCGTGGCCGGCGCGATCGATCCCCGGCCGATAATCACGGCCACGTTCCCGCTCTCCCGCGCCATCGAAGCCTTCGAACTCGCGGCCGACCGCAGCCGCAGCGCCAAGGTCGTGCTGACGGCCGGATGACGGCACCGTCCGCCGCGGCGCCGGCCGGGGGCACTTGAGTCCGTGATCGCGAATCGCTTTATGCTGCGGCCATGCCGACTTTCCTCTACGAGCGGCGGCTCGGCGGCCGCGTCGCAGGATTGGACGAGGCGGGCCGCGGGCCGCTCGCCGGTCCCGTCGTCGCCGCGGCGGTGATGTTTCCGGCCCTGCGGATCCCGCGGACGCTGTCGGGCCTTATCGACGATTCCAAACGCCTGTCTCCCGAGCGCCGCGCCGAAGCGTACGCGCTCGTCATGTCGCATGTCGCCGCCGGCGACGTGATGGTCGGCATCGGCGCTGCGAGCGTGGCCGAGATCGACCGGCTCAACATCCTGCAGGCGACGTTCCTCGCCATGCGCCGCGCGCTCGGCCGTCTCGGCTGCGTGCCCGATGCCGTGCTCGTCGACGGCAATGCCGCGCCGCGCGACCTGGGCTGCCGGGTCGAGACCCTGGTCGGGGGCGACCGGCGTTCGCTCTCGGTGGCCGCGGCCTCGATCGTCGCCAAGGTGGTCCGCGATCGGGCCATGACCCGGCTCGCCACGCGCTATGCCGGGTTCGGCTGGCACCGCAATGCCGGGTATGGAACCCCCGAGCACATCGAAGCGATTGTGCGTGCCGGACCGACGCGACACCACAGGTTGAGTTTCGCGCCGGTCGCGCAGGGTCGATTCCCCTTCTGAAGATTCGGCGCTAAGGCGTTGACTCAACAAAGTTATTGACGGCGACTCGCGGCCGACTCAAAGATGCGCTGCCATGACTGAGCAGTGCGCGTTGTCCCTTCGCGAGGTGATCGATACCGTCCTGGTCGGCGACTGCATCGACCTGCTGCGGCGGCTTCCGGCGAACAGCGTCGACATGATCTTCGCCGATCCGCCCTACAATCTGCGCCTCAGGGGCGAACTGAGACGTCCCAACAACAGCCGCGTCGACGGCGTCGACGACGACTGGGATCAGATCGGCACGTTCGACGACTACGACCGGTTCACGCGGGACTGGCTTGCGGCAGCCCGCCGGGTGCTGAAGCCGGACGGGACGATCTGGGTGATCGGCACCTACCACAACATCTTCCGCCTGGGCGTCGCCCTTCAGGACCTCGGCTTCTGGGTGCTGAACGACATCGTCTGGCGCAAGACCAACCCGATGCCGAATTTCCGCGGCCGCCGCTTCACCAACGCGCACGAGACGTTGATCTGGGCCGCGCGCGACGAGAACAGCAAGTACACGTTCAACTACGCGGCGATGAAGGCGCTGAACGACGACCTGCAGATGCGCAGCGACTGGCTGATTCCGATCTGCGGCGGCAGCGAACGCCTGAAGCGCAACGGCAAGAAGGCGCATCCGACCCAGAAGCCGGAAGCGCTGCTCTATCGCGTGATCATGGCCGCGAGCAAACCCGGCGACGTCATCCTCGACCCGTTCTTCGGCAGCGGCACCACGGGCGCGGTCGCAAAGAAGCTGGGCCGCCGCTTCATCGGCCTCGAACGCGACCCGACCTACGCCGACGTGGCCCGCACGCGCATCGCTGATGTGCGCCCGGTCGAGGATCCGGCATTGCTGCTGACGCCGTCCAAGCGCGACGAGCCGCGCGTGCCCTTCGGCTGGCTGGTGGAGCGCGGGCTGCTGCGCCCGGGCGAGGTGCTGACCGATCCGAGCGGACGGTGGTCGGCCCGCGTGCGCGCCGACGGCACCCTGATCTCGGCCGACCACAAGGGGTCGATCCACCAGGTGGGCGCGGCCGTGCAGGGCGCGCCGGCCTGCAACGGCTGGAC
>DASVCL010000076.1:0-10653 GCA_036381615.1 Alphaproteobacteria bacterium | reverse complement strand
CGGGCTTCAGGCGATCGCGGACCAGCCGCGCCAGATCCCCGACATCGCCGTCAGCGCTCTCGACCTGCGCGAATCCGAATTCGCGGGCTGCGGCCGCCGTCGCGTCGCCGACGGCGAGCACGCGCAGATCGCGCCGGGTCGAACGCAAGGCAAAGGCACGTGCGCCGTTGGCGCTGGTAAAGAGCACGGCCTGGACGCCGTCGAGATCGAGCGGACTGCCGAGATCGGGCTCGATCGTGAGCAGTGGTTCGATCAGCACCTCATGACCGAAAGCTTCGAGCTTTCGCGCCAGCCGTTCGGAGTCTTCGCGCGGGCGTGTCAACAGTATTCGCATCTCAGGCGTCTCCGAAGAAGCCCGGCCCGGCATCGCGCCTCAACTGCTCGCCGGCGTCGTGACCAAGGGCAACCGCATCGTCGATGCGTCCGTCGCGCGTCGTGCGCAGGACGCGCGATCCATCCGGCGACGCGACAAGCGCGTCGAGATGGAGACCGCCGCCCGGTACAACGACGGCAAGTGCGGCGATCGGCGTCCGGCAGGAGCCGTCCAGCCGTTCCAGAAGGGCCCGTTCGGCCGCAACGGCGGCGCCGGTTCGCTGATCGTGCAACGGCGCCAACCGCCGCAGCATCTCGTCGTCGTCGGCGCGGCATTCGACGCCGATCGCTCCTTGCGCGGCCGCAGGCAGCATTTCCGCTGGTTCGAGCACGGCGACCGCCCGATCCTGAAGACCGAGACGCTTCAACCCGGCGAGCGCGAGCAGCGTGCCGTCGGCCTCGCCTGCCGCAATCTTTCGCAGCCGGGTTTCGACGTTACCCCGCAGGTTGACGATCCGCAGATCCGGGCGCAGCGCGAGGAGCTGCGCCTGCCGGCGCAGCGACGACGTTCCCATGACGGCGCCTGCCGGCAAATCGATGATGCGTCGTGCCGTACCGCCGATCAGGACGTCGCGCGGATCCTCGCGGGGCAGAAGACAGGGAATGACCAGCCCGTCGGGAAGCCGGGTCGGCATGTCCTTCATCGAATGGACCGCGATGTCGATGGTACCGGCGAACAGGGCCTCCTCGATCTCCTTGGTGAACAGCCCTTTGCCGCCCGCCGTCGCGAGCGTTCGGTCCTGAATACGGTCGCCCGTCGTCTTGATCGGGACGAGGATGATCGCATCCGGATCGCCGAGGTCCGGCCATGCCGTCCCAAGTCGACGTTTCACTTCTTCAGCTTGCGCAAGCGCGAGCGGCGAGCCGCGCGTGCCGATACGTACACGTCGGGTTGCGGTCATGAACCCTGTCTAGCAGGTTAGCCCGCGATCTGCACCGTCCAATGCGGGCTGGTGGGACCGCGTCGCGCGCATCCGGCGCCGTCATCCCCGGCATTGCCAGGGCACGGTGAACCGGGTAAGGCAGGGCAATGGGCCGCGACTTTCAACTCGTTCTGGGTATTGAGACGAGCTGCGACGAGACAGCCGCCGCAGTCGTCGATTCCAACCGTCGTATCCTCGCGAACCCGGTGCTCAGCCAGATCGCTCTGCACCAGCCTTATGGCGGCATCGTGCCGGAGATCGCCGCACGTGCCCATCTCGACCATCTGGACGGGCTGATCAGACGTGCGCTGGACGAGGCGAAGATCGGATTCGGCGATCTCAGTGCCGTGGCGGCGACGGGCGGTCCCGGCCTGATCGGCGGCGTGATCGTCGGCGTCATGACGGCAAAGGCGATCGCGCTTGCACGCCGCCTGCCCTTCATCGCCGTGAACCATCTCGAGGGACATGCCCTGTCGGGCCGCCTGTCGGACGGCATCGACTTTCCCTATCTCCTTCTGCTGGTCTCAGGGGGGCATTGCCAGCTGCTCATCGTCGAAGGTGTCAGTCGTTACGTTCGGCTCGGCACGACCATCGACGACGCGGTGGGCGAAGCGTTCGACAAGACGGCAAAGATGCTCGGACTCGCCTACCCGGGCGGGCCCGCGATCGAGCGTCTTGCCCGGTCCGGCGATCCGTCGCGTTTCGCACTGCCGCGGCCGCTCAAGGGCCGGCCCGGCTGCGATTTCTCTTTTGCCGGCCTCAAGACGGCGATCCGCCAGCTGGTCGACGGCCTGTCGGCGGCCGGATCCATCGATCGCGACGCCGCCGACATCGCCGCATCGTTTCAGGCCGCTGTCGGCGACGTGCTGATCGATCGGACGGCAAACGCGATCGAGATCTTCCGCGCACGCCATCCGACCGGATCCAGCCTCGTCGTCGCCGGCGGCGTCGCGGCAAATGGCATGTTGCGGGCGCGCCTCAATGCGCTCGCCGAAAAATACGGTCTGGCCCTGATCGCGCCGCCCCCACGGCTGTGCACCGACAATGCCGCGATGATCGCGTGGGCCGGCCTCGAGCGCTTCCGGCTCGGCCTGACCGATCCGCTCGATTTCGCACCGCGTCCGCGCTGGCCGCTTGATCCGACGGCGCCGCGCGCACCCGGTGCGGGCGTGAAGGCCTGATGGCATCGATGACAGGGACGCCGTTTCAACGCATCGCCGTGGTCGGCGCCGGGGCATGGGGCACGGCGCTTGCGATCGTCGCCAGGCGCGCCGGGCGCGACGTCGTCGTCGTGGCGCGAAAATCGGATGTCGCGACGGCGATCAACGAGCAGCACGAGAATCCGGCCTTTCTTCCCGGCGTGAGGCTCGATGCGGCGATCACCGCAAGCACGAACGCCGCAGCGGTCGCAGACTCCGACGTCGTGCTGTTGGCGGCACCCGCGCAGCACGTGCGCGCGGTTGCGGGGCAGCTCGCGGCCCATGTCCGCGACGGCACGCCGGTCGTCATTTGCGCCAAAGGCATCGAACGCGGCAGCGGCAAGTTGATGAGCGATGTCGTTGCCGAGACCATATCGGGCGCGCGACTTGCGATCCTTTCCGGCCCGACCTTCGCCGGCGAGGTCGCGCGCGGGCTTCCGACCGCAGTGACGCTCGCGGCCGCCGATCGCGACCTCGGCGCCAGATTGCTCGCGACGCTCGGCAGCGCCGGCTTTCGCCCCTATCTGAGCGACGACATCACCGGCGTTCAAATCGGCGGCGCGGTCAAGAACGTGATCGCCATTGCCTGCGGCATCGTCACGGGCCGGGGCCTGGGCGACAACGCGCGCGCCGCGCTGATGACGCGCGGGCTTGCCGAAATGATGCGCCTCGGCACGGCGCTGGGCGGCCGGCGCGACACGTTGATGGGATTGTCAGGTCTGGGCGATCTGTCGCTGACATGCAACGGGCCCCAGTCGCGGAACATGAGCCTGGGGATGGCGCTCGGCCGCGGGTTGAGCCTCGGCGAGGCACTGGCCGGCCGGCGCGCCGTCGTCGAAGGCGTCGACAGCGCCGAGGCCGTCAGTGCACTTGCCGCGCGCGTCGGCGTCGAAATGCCGATCGTCAGCGCGGTTCATGCCATCCTTCATGAGGAAGCCGATATCGATACGGCGATCGCGAGCCTGCTCGCGCGGCCGTTCAAGAGCGAAGACTGAAATTTGTTTTCCGGATCGGATGGAGGCTGCCATGAACTACTGGCTCATGAAGTCTGAGCCCGATGCCTATTCCTGGGATCGACTCGTAGCGGAAGGGCGCGGACACTGGGACGGGGTCCGGAATGCACAGGCGTCACGCAACATGCAGGCCATGCGCAAAGGCGATCGTGCGTTCTTCTACCATTCCAATATCGGCAAGGAGATCGTCGGCGTGATGGAGATCGTGCGCGAGTATTACCCGGACCATACCGATCCGACCGGCCGGTGGGGCATGGTCGACGTCGTTCCGCTGCGCCCGTTCAAGCGGCCGGTGACGCTCGCGCAGATCAAGGCCGATCCCCGGTTCGCCGACCTGGCGCTGGTGCGGCAGTCGCGGCTGTCCGTCATGCCGGTCAGCGCCGACCACTGGCGTCTTCTTTGCGCCATGGGCGAAACGGACGCATGACGACGGGCGAACGCAGGCTCTGCCGTCTCGACGACCTCGCCGACCCGGGCGCAAAGGGTTTTACGTTCGATGACGGCGGCGCACGTCGCGACGTGCTCGTCGTGCGGAAATCGGGCCATGTGTTCGCATATGTGAACGCCTGCCCGCATATCGGTACGCCGCTGGACTTCCTGCCGGATCAGTTCCTGACGCGTGATCGCCGGTATCTGCTGTGCTCGACCCACGGCGCGATGTTCGAGATCGCGACAGGGTTATGCATCGCCGGTCCGTGCAAAGGGCGGTCGCTCGAGGCCATTCCCGTTTGTGTGCGAACAAACGACGTCGTCATCATGCTCGAAACGGACGCGGAGCGGCGCTGAACGGCCCCGAGCGGATACGGGGCGACCTGGTCACAAATGCGGCGCCAGCCGCGTGAATCCGTAATCGCGGCTTGAAAAAACAAGCCATTACAGTTAAATGACTTGCAAAATATCTTGATATAAGAAAACGCATTATCCGCTGGACGGCGGGATGGACAGGGAAGAATGGTATCGCTGCCGTCAAGATCGGTCGAGTTGATCCAGGATCGCCCCGTCGCGGAACGCGCGCGCGAGCGGGTGCTGGTCTTCCATCCTGCACAGCTCGTCGCCGACGCCCTCGCCCTGCTGATCGCCACACAAGCCCCGGAACTCGAGGTCTGCCAAATCACGACCGAAGACGAGGCGCTCGCGACCTTGTCGCGACAAGGCCCTTTCGGCCTGGTTCTGTGGTGCATGGACGGGCACACCGGAATGACGGACGTGCTCAACCGCATCCGGACGGTTCAGGCGGACGCCGCCGTTGCGTTCCTGACCGACAACGTCAATCCCGCCATGCTCGACCAGGCGATGATCGCGGGCGTGTCGGGCCTGATACCGGTCAAGAACTCCGGCCGGCTCACCGTGAACATCATTCGCCTGCTGCTGGCCGGCGGCACCTACGTCCCCGCCTGTTCGTCACCGGAAACCCCGGCGGACGAATCCGTTTCGGCCGGTTCGCCGCCCGATAAGGGCGAGGCGCGGTTGGGCCTGTCGATGCGTCAGAGCGACGTGTTGCGGCTCATCGCGCGCGGTGCGTCGAACAAAGCGATCGCCCGTGAACTCGGCATGCGCGAGAACACGGTGAAGACGCACGTCAAGCAGATCATGCGCCGCCTGGGGGTCAGGAACCGGACCGAGGCCGCTCTCGTCGCGATACGGGCGGCGCGCTAAGGACCGGGTCGACGGCGGGTTGCGGCGCGATATCGTCGGCGCAACAAGCTTGCATCCCTGATTACCGCAGCGATCCGGGACGACGAATATCGACCGTCCGCTCCGGCCGCGTCGCGTGACGACGCGCGCTGTCCCGAAACGGACCGCGTCAATCGCCGTACAAGCAAATCGCTTTGCAAAATGCAAAGCGGTAACGGCCGGCTCGTGCGCGAAAGCGCGCCGGTCCACCGGAACGCTGCGAAAAGCAGCCGCTTGCGGCATGTGTTCATGCCTTGCCGCGACGAGGCAACTTGGCCCGATCTTCGCAAGCGCCGGCACAGTATGGGTATCAGCCGATTCCGCAAAAGCACTTCGGCCCGATCAGCGCGATGACCAAGGATCCTGAACGCCGCACGATGCGTCTGCTCGTCTGTCACGCCTCGCCGCTCCTCGCCGAGGCCCTGTGCGCCCTGCTGGAGACGAGGATGGCGGGCGCGCAGGTGACATGCACGTCCGACATCGACGCAGCGGCGGCGGCCGTTTCGACGGCCGGGCCGTTCGATCTCGCGCTATGCGACGGCACGGCGGATCCGGCGGCGGGCGTCAAAATCATCCAGCGCCTGCGTGCGGTGCAGTCCGGTCTTGTCGTCGCCGTCACGGCGGACAAGCCGACCAGGAACGTTGTTGCGGCGGCGATGGCCGCCGGCGCCGCCGGCGTGCTGCCGACGGACATGCCGGCCGCCATGGCGATCGCGGTCATCGAGCTTCTGATCGACGGCGGACGCTACGTCCCGCCGCTTGCGTCCCGAGATCCGGCGGGCACGGCGGCAACGCCGACATCGGGCCGAGGCGGCTTGCCTCCGCTGGACGCCGCCAGCGCCCTGCACCGGCTCTCGCCGCGGCAGATCGATGTTCTGCGCCTCCTCAGCCGTGGCGAATCGAACAAGACCATCGCGCGTGCGCTGCGGATGGGCGAGAATACCGTGAAGACGCACGTCAAGGAGATCATAAAACGGCTCAACGTGCGGAACCGGACCGAGGCCGCGTTCACGGCTGCACGCATCGGCCTTGCCGACCAGCCGGAACCGAAGCCGGACCGGCATGTTCGTCCGGTCCCGGTCCTCGCCGTGGCTGCCTTATGACCTTGCCGTCGCCGCTCGAGGCACCGGCATTCCGTCCGCAAGTGCGCTGGCGCATCCGCCCGCGGTCCTGATCCGGGCCGCCGCGCATGCATTGCGTGGCCCCCGGCAGGGTCGGCCATGGGGGCGCAGCCCCCTGCGACCCGCGGTCGGGCGAGACTTGTTTCGACGCCGCCTTCGTCCAATAATCCCGGCGACTCACCCCGTCAGGGGCCACAATTTCCATGAACCGCCAGGGAGGTACCGCCATGCCCGAAGGCAACGTATTTCCGGTTCCCGATGTTCTTGCCCGTAGCGCGTGGGTCGACGCGGCGAAGTATCAGGCCATGTACGACCAATCGATCCGGGATCCGGAAGGCTTCTGGGCGGAGCATGGCCGTCGGATCAGCTGGATCAAGCCGTATACCAAGGTGAAGGACTGCTCGTTCGAGGGTGACGTCCATATCCGTTGGTTTTACGATGGCACGCTCAACGCCTCAGCCAACTGCATCGACCGCCATCTGCCGACGCGTGCCAACCAGACGGCGATCATCTGGGAAGGCGACAACCCGGCAGAGCACAAGCTGATCTCCTATGCCGAGCTGCACCAGAACGTGTGCCGGCTCGCCAATGTCCTCAAGAAGCACGGCGTCAAGAAAGGCGACCGGGTCACGATCTATCTGCCGATGATCCCCGAGGCAGCCTACGCGATGCTCGCCTGCGCACGCATCGGCGCGATTCATTCCGTCGTGTTCGGCGGATTTTCGCCCGACTCGCTCATCGGACGGATCCAGGACTGCGATTCGAATTTCCTCATCACCGCCGATGAAGGCCTGCGCGGCGGCCGCAAGGTTCCCCTCAAGGCAAATGCCGACGAGGCGCTCAAATCCTGCCCCGGCGTCAAGAAAGTTCTCGTCGTGCGGCGGACGGGCGGCCAGATCGGATGGGTCGACGGGCGCGACCTCTGGTACGACGAGGAATGCGCGAGCGTGTCTGCCGACTGCCCCCCGGTCGAGATGAATGCGGAGGATCCGCTGTTCATCCTCTACACCTCGGGATCGACCGGCAAGCCCAAGGGCGTGCTGCACACGACCGGCGGCTATCTCGTGTTCGTGGCGATGACGCACCAGTACGTCTTCGACTATCACGACGGCGACATCTACTGGTGCACGGCCGACGTCGGCTGGGTGACGGGCCACAGCTACATCGTGTACGGCCCGCTCGCCAACGGCGCGACGACGCTGATGTTCGAAGGCGTGCCGAACTATCCCGACTTTTCGCGCTTCTGGCAGGTCGTCGACAAGCACAAGGTCAACATCTTCTACACCGCGCCGACCGCCATCCGCGCGCTGATGCGCGAGGGTGAGGGTCCGGTCAAGCGGACGTCGCGTGCGTCGCTGCGCCTGCTGGGCACGGTCGGCGAGCCGATCAACCCCGAGGCGTGGCTGTGGTATTACAACGTCGTCGGCGAAGGCCGCTGCCCGGTCGTCGACACGTGGTGGCAGACGGAGACGGGCGGCATCCTGATCACGCCGCTGCCGGGCGCCATCCCGACCAAGCCGGGCTCGGCGACGAAGCCGTTCTTCGGCGTCAAGCCCGTGATCGTCGACAACGAGGGCCGCGAGCTCGAGGGCGCGTGCGAGGGCAATCTGTGCATGGCGGATTCGTGGCCCGGCCAGATGCGCACCGTCTTCGGCGACCATAAACGCTTCGTCGAGACCTATTTCAGCACGTTCAAAGGCAAGTACTTCACGGGCGACGGCTGCCGGCGCGACGAGGACGGCTATTACTGGATCACCGGCCGCGTCGACGACGTGATCAACGTTTCGGGCCATCGCCTGGGCACGGCGGAGATCGAGTCGGCGCTGGTGGCCCACCCGAAAGTGGCGGAGGCCGCGGTCGTCGGGTATCCGCACGACATCAAGGGCCAAGGCATCTACGCCTATGTCACCCTGAACGCGGGCGAGCAGCCGAGCGAAGATCTGCGCAAGGAGCTGGTCCAGTGGGTCCGCAAGCAGATCGGCCCCATTGCCGCGCCCGACCTCATCCAGTGGGCGCCCGGCCTGCCCAAGACGCGCTCGGGCAAGATCATGCGTCGCATCCTGCGCAAGATCGCCGCCAACGACTACCAGAACCTCGGCGATACCTCGACCCTCGCCGATCCCAGTGTCGTCCAGGACCTTGTGACGAACCGGATGAATCGCGGCTAGAAGGCCCCGGGGCGGCGGACGGTGTGAGCCGCCGCCGCCCGGACCTTCAGGTCGATCGCACGTGCCGGCGTCCGTCTCGGGTCCGTCGGTGCAACGCCGAAAGGCTTACCCGCAAAGGACGGTGTGAGCGGACGCAAGCCCGACGCCGGGTCGGCATCCCCAGGCAAGGCCGGGAATTTTCGGCCTCGCGTCCGGTGGGTCTCGGACCGACAGCCGCCGGGCACCGCCCCGTCGGAAGCCGCCCGAGGTACGCCCGAACGACAGGAGGCCTTGCATCGCCTCCTCCGTATCATGGGGGACGTTCTGTCCGGCTTGCGAGAAGGGAATTCGATGCGCCTCGTCCGTGCCTCGGTCGCCGCCGCGGCGCTGCTCGCCTGCGCTGCCTTCACATCGGACAGCGCCGGCCGGGCATGCGTTGCCAGGAAGGGCGAACGCGGGGCCGCCTACGATATTCACCGAACCAGGATCACCGATGCCTACAGTCCCAACGGGCGACGGTTGGTCGAAAATGGCCATCGGGTCTATGACGTCGAGGTGCCGCCGCTGACGAAACGCGACAAGCCCATTCAATGCCGGATGCGGCTGGACAGCGAACTGTGGCGGCTGCCCAACAGGAACCCGTTCGCCGACAGCCCGTTCAGTCCTCGCGAAACGCGCGAGTCAAACTGGCGGTGATCGGGCTGAGCATGTAGTCGAACGCGGTGCGCGCGCCGGTCAGGATCAGCACTTCGGCAGGCATTCCCGGGTAGAGCGAAACGTCCGGAAGCGTCGCGAGGGAGGCGGGATCAATCCGTATCCGTGCGATGAAGAACGCATCGCCCGTGCGACTGTCCTCGAGGCGGTCCGCCGACACGGTTTCAACGATGCCGTCGACCGTCGGCGTCCATCGCTGCCGATAGGCGACAAGCCGGACCTGGGCAGGGAGACCGGCCCTTACCGAGTCGATGTCTTCCATCCTGACCCGAGCTTCGAGCACGAGCTTGTCCTCTTGCGGAACGATATCGAGGATGGGCTCGCCGGGACCGACGACGCCGCCGATCGTATGGACCCGAAGCTGGACGACGACGCCGTCCCGTGGCGCGCGAATCGCCGTCCGTTCGAGGACGTCGCGCGCCGCAAGGACCTTTTCCTGAAGTTCGAACAGTTCCGACTGGACGTCGCGCAGTTCGCGGGCGATCTCGTCGATACGGCGATTCTCCAGATCGGAGATCTGCAGTTCCGCCTCGCCGATACGCTGCTCGGCGCGCGCGATGAGGGCCAGATGCTCGCCGCGGCCTCCATTGATCTCCTCGGCCGTCCGCTGAAGCGCAAGGAGCCGCGGCTTTCGTTCGAGACCCTTCGCCACCAGCGATTCCACGCCCTGGATTTCCTCCGCGATCAGCTCCGCCTGGCGCGTCTCCGAGGCGACCTGGGCACGCAATGCCGTGATTTCCTCGCGCGATTGCGCGATCTGCTGGCGGAGAATGGCAACCTGTCCCTCGAGCCATTGCCGACGGGCCGCAAAGATGCGCTGCTGCCCTGCCATCGCATCGATGGCGGCCGGATGACTTGCTTGAACGAGTTCCGGCGCAAAGGCGACTTCCGACCGGCCGTCGCGTTCGGCGGCCAACCGTGCCTCCCGCGCAAGCGTCGCGTAGTAGCGCGCCTGCAGCGCATCAAGGGACGTGCGCGCCTTCGTGTCGTCAAGGCGGATCAGGACATCGTTCGCCCGAACGACATCGCCGTCCTTGACGAGTATCTCGCGAACGATGCCGCCTTCGAGGTGCTGTATGGTCTTGCGGTTCGTCTGCACGACAATCTGGCCGGGTGCAACCGCCGCGCTGTGAAGCGGGGCCAGTCCGCCCCAAACACCGAACCCGCCGAAAAAGACGAGGATGAGCCCGCAACCCAGCAGAAACGGCCCGCGAACGAGCCGGCCGATCGGAAGCGAGCCGGTATCGACGGATTCCGTCGTCGTGGCCACGGCCGATCTCCCTGGCTACGCCGATTCCGGCACGTCGCCGCGCGCCGAAGCCTGCCGCTTGAAAGGCGCCACGACGCCAGGCGCCGTTCCGGCCAGAACTTCGGCCCGCGGCCCGAACATGACGACACGACCGTCGCGAAGGATCATGAGCTTGTCGAGCTTTGTCAGGACATTCGTGCGATGCGCGACGACGATCGTCGTGATCCCGGCCTCGCGGGCA
>DASVCL010000075.1:0-12594 GCA_036381615.1 Alphaproteobacteria bacterium | reverse complement strand
CAGCGGCGGACAGCGGCGAATGCCGGTGAGGCCGCATCTCACCGGCTGACGCCTTACTGATTCATCGTCGCGAAGAAATCCTCGTTGGTCTTGGAATCCTTCATCTTGTCGAGGAGGAACTCCATCGCATCGACGGTGCCCATCTGCATGAGGATGCGCCTTAGCACCCACATCTTGCTCAGCTGATCCTTCGGCACCAGCAGCTCTTCCTTGCGCGTGCCGCTCTTGCCGACGTCGAGCGCCGGGAAGATGCGCTTGTCGGCGACCTTGCGGTCGAGCACGATCTCGGAGTTGCCGGTGCCCTTGAACTCCTCGAAGATGACCTCGTCCATGCGGCTGCCCGTATCGATCAGGCCGGTAGCGATGATCGTCAGGCTGCCCCCTTCCTCGATGTTGCGGGCCGCGCCGAAGAACCGCTTCGGCCGCTGCAGCGCGTTGGCGTCGACACCGCCGGTCAGCACCTTGCCCGACGACGGCACCACGGTGTTGTAGGCGCGGGCAAGGCGCGTGATCGAGTCGAGCAGGATGACGACGTCGCGCTTGTGCTCGACCAGGCGCTTCGCCTTCTCGATCACCATCTCGGCGACCTGCACGTGGCGCGCGGCGGGCTCGTCGAAGGTCGACGAGATCACCTCGCCCTTCACCGAGCGCTGCATGTCGGTCACTTCCTCGGGCCGCTCGTCGATGAGCAGCACGATGAGATAGACCTCGGGATGATTATGCGCGATCGCGTGCGCGATGTTCTGCAGCATCATCGTCTTGCCGGTCCGCGGCGGCGCGATGATGAGCGCGCGCTGTCCTTTGCCGAGCGGCGCAATCAGATCGATGATGCGGCAGGTGATGTCGCGCTTCAGCGTGGGGTGATTGGACTTCTCCGACTTCGCCTCGCCGCGCACGCCGGACAGCCGGCTGCGCAGCGCCACGTCGCCTTCGTCGCCCTGCGGCCGCCGCGACGCGCGTGCCGGTGCCGGCGCCGGCGCCTGGTCATCGGTGATCTCCAGGCGGAGACGTTCCTCGGGATAGAGTGGCGTCAGGTTGTCGAAGTTGATCCGGTGCCGCGCGACCTCGGGCTGGTCGAAGTTGATGGTCTTGACGTTCATGAGCGCGAAGTAGCGCTCGCCGTCCTTCGGGGCGCGGATCTGCCCCTCGACCGTATCGCCGGTCCGCAAGCCGTGGCGCCGGATGAGGCTGGGCGAGACGTAGATGTCGTCGGGACCCGGCAGATAGTTGGCCTCGGGGCTGCGCAGGAATCCGAATCCGTCGGAAAGAATCTCGAGCACGCCGTCGCCGTAGATCGGTACGTCGTTCTCGGCGAGCTGCTTCAGGATGGCGAACAGCATGTCCTGCTTGCGCAGCGCCGATGCGTTCTCGATCTGAAGTTCCTCGGCGTATGCCAATAGCTCGGCGGGGGGTTTACGCTTGAGTTCCTGAAGATTCATGTGGGACTTCGCTTGGGGGAAACGGCCCGATTCGTCGGGCGCGGCTCAAATGGCTCGGGACGGCATGGCCTTGGACGACCCGTGGCCGTGAACGCTACGAACACCAACCCGCACGCGGGCCGAACGAACCAAGTTTTCGGGGGTTGGCCGGCCGCCGACACCGCACTTTGCAAGACAGGCGCAACGCCGGGCAGACCATTGTCGTCGCCTCGAAGGAGGCGATCACGAAAAGCATTTAGTCGAAGGCCCCCGGCAAGTCAACCCGGTCCGGTGGCGTTACCCCGACAGTTCCGGCGGTATCAGTCGGGAAGCGGATCGCGGGCAGGCGTCCGCCGTGCCGCCGCCGGCCCCGACCGATCCCCGGGGCCGGCGAGCCGTTATGCCGTGGTGCAGCAAATGCGCGCCGGCTTCCGGGCGGCGTTTCGCCTCAGAACGGTTTCACGATGACCATGATGACGATGACGATCATGGCCACGGTCGGAACTTCGTTGGCGATGCGGTAGAACCGCGCCGGTCGCGTATTGCGATCCGCCGCGAAATCCTTCCGCCAGAGCGCATACAGGTGATGGAGCACCGTGAGAACGGCGACGAAGAAGAGCTTCACGTGCAGCCAGCCCTGGTGCCAGTCCTGCACCCAGAACAGCAGCAGGCCGAACAGATAGACGGCGATCATGGCCGGATTCATGATCGCCCGCAGCAGGCGCCGTTCCATCACTTTCAGCGTCTCCGACAGCGCCGAGCCTTTCGGCGCGTCGGCGTGATAGACGAACAGACGCGGCAGATAGAGAAGGCCTGCCATCCACGCGATCACGGCGATGAGATGCAGCGCCTTGATCCAGACATACCAAGATACGATCCAGTCGGTCATGGCCCGGCACTCTAATCGCAACCGCCGACCGTGAACAACCAGGCGCCGGGGCGTCACGACTGCGGACAGCCGCGCCGGTCGGCCGGGCAGATCCGGCCGCCACACTGCGACATGCAGCCGCCGGCATCCTTCTCCATCGCCTGCGTGACGAGCCGGGCCAGCCCGGCCACGAACGCCGGATGGGTCGAAACCGTCGGCACGCGCACGTAGAGCGGTACGCCGCAAGCCGTGGCCCGCGCGCGGTACTCGAGGTCGAGTTCGACCAGCGTTTCGGAATGCTCCGACACGAACGCAATCGGCACGACGACGAGCGGCACGCGGTCGCGCCCCGCACGCTCGACCTCGGCATCCGTGTGGGGTTCGATCCAGGCGAGCGGGCCGACGCGGCTCTGGTAGCAGACCGACCAGTCGAGATCCGCGATGCCGAGGCCGCGCACGATCGCGGCGGCCGTCTGCTCCACCTGCCACTGATACGGATCGCCCCGCGCCACCACGCGTTTGGGCAGGCCGTGCGCCGAGAACAGCACGCGCGGCCGGCCGGCAGCCTGCGCCGAGGCATAGGCCGGCTGCAGCAGGTCGATCATCGCGTCGACGAACCCGCTCTCCACCGCATAGCAGCAGATCGCCGTCGTCGGCGCCGTCAGCCCGACCTTCCGCGCCGCCTGGTGCCAGGCGCGAACCGATGATGCGGTTGTGGTGGTCGAGTACTGCGGATAGAGCGGCAGAAGAACCACGCGGTCGGGGCTCCAGGCCTTGACGGCCGCGGCGGCCGCGTCGCTCATCGGATGCCAGTAGCGCATCGCGATGAATACGCGCACGTCGCCGGCCGCGGCGAGCCGTTCGCGTAGCGCTTGCGCCTGCGCCTCCGTGTTCGCCAGCAGCGGCGAGCCGCCGCCGATCCGCGCGTAGATCTCGCGCGCGACGGGTGCCCGGCGGGCGGCAATCAGCCGCGCCAGCATGTATCGAATGGGTCCCGGCGCGCCGATGATCGACGGGTCGTTGAACAGGTTGAACAGGAACGGCTGCACCGCGGCCGGTGTGTCCGGCCCGCCGAGATTGAACAGGACGACCGCCGTCCTCATCGTAACGCCGGATCGGCCGGCGGCCGGTGCGCACCGCGTCGCAGCTGCTCGCACAGCGCCGCGACGTTTTCGGGCGGCGTTTCCGGCACGATGCCGTGCCCGAGGTTAAAGATAAACGGCCCGCGACCCAGCGCGGCGAGGATGCAATCGGCCGCCGTCAGCATCGGCTCTCCGCCGACGACGAGCAGCTGCGGGTCGAGGTTGCCCTGCACGGCCACGGCCGGCTGCAGTTCGGCGGCGGCCCATTCCGGCGGCACGCTCGGGTCAAGACCGACGGCCGCGACCCCTGTCGCTTCGGCATAGCTGCGGTAGCCGACCCCGGCACCACGCGGGAATGCAATCACCGGCACCGAAGGATGGCGCGCCTGCAGCCGCGTGACGATGGCCCGGACCGGCGCGACGCACCAGCGCCGGAAGCCCTCCGCGTCGAGCACGCCGGCCCAGGTGTCGAAGAGCTGCAGTGCCTCCGCGCCGGCTTCGATCTGGGCCTCCAAGTAACGCACCGTCGCGTCGACCAGGAGATCGATCAGGACCTGGAACGAGTCCGGATCCCCGTATGCCCAGCGGCGCACGACGGCGAAATCATGGCCGCCGCTTCCCTCCACCATGTAGGTCGCGACCGTCCACGGCGCGCCGGCAAACCCGATCAGCGCCGTCCGAGGCGGCAGGCCGGCACGGACCCGGCGCACCGTCTCGTATACCGGCGCCAGCCGCTCGACCGCCTCGTCAGCAGCGCGCGCCAGTCGATCGAGGTCGCGCAGGTTACGCACCGGCGCCAGCCTCGGGCCCTGGCCTTCGACGAAGGCGATCTCCTGACCGAGGGCGTAGGGTACGAGAAGGATGTCGGCGAACAGGATCGCCGCGTCCATGCCATAGCGCCGGACCGGCTGCAGCGTGATCTCGGCCGCCAGCGCCGGATCGAGGCAGAGGGCGATGAAATCGTTCGCCCGGGCCCGGACGGCACGGTATTCCGGTAAATAGCGTCCGGCCTGGCGCATGAACCAGAACGGCGGCGGGTTCAGGACCTCGCCGCGCAGAACGCGGATCAGCGGCTTGGCTGACGCTGGTGGGGCTGAATTCGACACGTTGCGACTGGCGGGAACGCCTCGGGAACACAGGAACGGGCGTCCCTCCATACTACGCCTACCGGAATGAATCAGTAGGGAAGTGAAGGCAGTGGTTCACTGTGGATAACGGGAATCGGCCCGATCGGGAGAGTCCTCCACAACCCGACCGCCGCGCCGCCGGGCGGTGGACAGATCTGTGGATGGAATGGACCCGGACCGCGCTACACAAGCGATCTGTACCGATTCCGGCTGTGCAAAGCGGGTGAATGAAAACCGGGGACGATCTGCCGCACGCCGCTTTCTTCCCGCAACTCCCACGGATAGGATAAGGACATCCTCAGTCGAGCAATTCGCTGGACGCATAGCTTGCAGCGTGAGCCGATTCCGGGGGCCCGTGGATAACCTGATACTTGTCCCCAACGAGCTGCGATCATCCCCAGCCGCATCGTGCATGAAGACGTTCCACCTGCATCTCGTCTCCGACGCGACCGGTGAGACCAACAACGCGGTGGCACGCGCCTGCTTCGTACAGTTCGAGAACGTGGAGCCGGTGGAACACAACTGGTCGATGGTCCGCACCGAGCGGCAGCTCGACAAGGTCGTCGCCGGCATCAAGGCAAATCCGGGCGTCGTGCTGATGACCATCCTTGACCGGCGGCTACGCGCCCGGCTGGAGGAGGCGTGCCGCGAACTCGCCGTCCCGTACATCTCGGTGCTGGATCCGGTGCTCGACGTGCTGTCGAACTACCTGCACGCCCAAGCCCGCAACCTGCCTGGACGCCAGCACATGCTGGACGCGGAGTACTTCGCCCGGATCGAGGCGATGGATTTCGTCATGGCCCACGACGATGGGCAGGGCTCCAACGACCTGCACAGGGCCGACGTCGTTCTCGTCGGCGTGTCGCGCACGTCGAAGTCCCCGACCTGCATCTATCTCGGCAATCGCGGCATCAAGGCGGCCAACGTACCCCTCGTGCCCGGTCTGCCGCTGCCGCCCGCACTCGACAATCTGGAGGGTCCGATCATCGTCGGCTTGACCAACGATCCGAACGTGCTCGTGCAGATCCGGCGCAACCGGCTGCGGATGCTCAACGAGACGCGGGACACCACGTATATCGACCCTGATGCCGTCAAGGCCGAAGTCGCGGCCGCGCGACGGCTGTTCCACCAGCGGGGCTGGCCGGTGCTGGACGTGTCCCGCCGCTCCATCGAAGAGACGGCCGCCGCGATCATGCAGATGATCGCCGAACGCCGCGAGAAGGTATCGAAACGCGCGTGACCATGTTGAGGAAACCCGGATCGCCCGACGTCGTGCTCGCGTCGGGCAGCCCAATACGCCGTGCCCTGCTTGAGAACGCCGGCGTGCCCGTGATCGTCGACCCGGGCGCGGTGGACGAGGACGAGGTGAAGCGCGCCATGCGGGCAGACAAGGCGACGGCCGCCGCCGTCGCCGAAACGCTGGCCGAGATGAAAGCCACCCGCGTCGTGCGGCGCCACCCCGGCGCATTGGTGTTCGGCGCCGACCAGATGCTCGAATGCAACGGCGTGTGGTTCGACAAGCCGGCCGACCGCGATCACGCCGCCGCCCATCTCGCCGCGCTGTCCGGGCGGGCGCATCGCCTGATCAGCGCCGTCGTCTGCATGCGCGATGGCGAGCGGATCTGGCACCACGTCGCCGTCGCGACGCTGACGATGCGGCCGCTCTCGGCGGATTTCATCGCGGCCTATCTCGACGCGGTCGGTCCCAAGGCGCTGGCGTCGGTCGGTGCCTATCAGCTTGAGGGCCTGGGCGCGCAGCTCTTCGCGCGCATCGACGGGGATTACTTCACGATCCTCGGCCTGCCGCTTCTGCCGATGCTCGGCTTCCTGCGCGCGCACGGCGTGATTCCGGAGTAGCGGCGATGTGGATCACGGGCGCGGCCCGCCTCGCGGGCGTGATGGGATGGCCGGTCAAGCACTCGCGCTCGCCGCGGCTGCACGGCTTCTGGCTTCGCGAGCACGGCATCGACGGGGCCTATGTGCCGCTCGCCGTGGCACCGGAGCGGCTGGCGACGGCGTTGAAGGCGCTGCCGGCGCTCGGGTTCGCCGGCGTCAATCTGACGGTGCCGCACAAGGAGGCGGCGCTGGCGATCGTCGACCGCGTCGATCCCGTGGCGCGACGCATCGGTGCGGTCAACACCGTCGTCGTGCGGCCGGACGGCACGCTCGACGGCAGCAATACCGACGCCTACGGATTTCTCGAAAGCCTCAAGGCGGGCGCGCCGCAATGGCGCCCGACCGACGGTCCCGCCGTCGTCCTGGGCGCCGGCGGCGCGGCGCGCGCCGCCATCGTCGCGCTGCTCGACGCCGGCGTGCCCGCGCTCCGCGTCATGAACCGCACGCGCGCCCGTGCCGACGGCCTCGCTGCCGAGTTCGGGCCTGCGGTCACGGCACACGACTGGGGCCAGTGGTCCGCACTGGCCGATGCGGCGCTCCTCGTCAACACGACGTCGCTCGGCCTCGCCGGACAGCCGGAGCTCGACATCGACCTGGAGAAATTGCCGACAGCCGCGGTCGTGAACGACATCGTTTACGTCCCGCTCGAGACGCGGTTGCTGGCGATGGCGCGGCGGCGCGGCAATGGCGTGGTCGACGGGCTCGGCATGCTTCTGTACCAGGCCCGGCCCGGCTTTCACGCTTGGTTCGGCGTCGAGCCGGCCGTGACCCCGGCGCTCCGCGCCCATGTCGCTGCGGGCCTTCTTTAGGGACCCCGGCCTCCCGTGTTCATCCTCGGCCTCACCGGATCGATCGGCATGGGCAAGAGCACGGCCGCCGCCCTTCTGCGCCGTCAGGGTCTTGCGGTGCACGACGCCGACGCCACCGTGCACCGCCTGTTTGCGCGGGGCGGCGCGGCAGTGCCGCATATCGCACGCGAATTTCCGGGTGTCGTCGTCGACGGCGCCGTCGACCGCGCCGCGCTCGGACGCATCGTGTTCGGCGATCCTGACGCCCTCGCGCGGCTCGAGGCAATCGTGCATCCGATGGTGCGGGCCGCGACGCGTCGTTTCCTCGCCGCGCAGGCGCGCCAGCGCCGCGACATCGTCGTCCTCGATATTCCCCTGCTTTACGAGAGCGGCGGCGAGCACCGCTGCGACGGTGTCGTCGTCGTCAGCGCACCGGCATTCCTCCAGGCGCAACGCGTGCTGCGGCGGCCCGGCATGACCGACCGCAAATTCGCGGCGATCCTGGCGCGCCAGCTGCCCGATCGCCTGAAACGACGCCGGGCCGATTGGATCGTCACGTCCGGCCAGGGCAAGGGCATGACCTACCGCCAGCTTCGCGCGATCATCCGCAAGGCGCGAAAATGCCGTACACCCCGGGTCTGGGGGCCGGGGTACCGCTGACGCGCATCCGGGACCGGACCCATTTGACCGGCACGGCCGTTCAAGGATCGGATCCGGCGCCGGACGGCGTGGCAGGGATCCTCACGGGAGGATACCGGTGCTGAAGATCATCGAGTCGGTTTCGGACGCGCTGTCGATGATCGCGACCTATGTCCTGCTGGCCCTGGCGGCGCTGCTGCTGCTTCAGGCGTGCTGGGAAATCCTCGATTCGTTGTGGAATGCCGCGACGTCGGCCGGGCCCATTCTCGAGAGCATCGGCCTCATCATCATCGCCTTCGCCGTGCTCGAGCTGTCCAAGTTCATCGCCGACGAGCTGATCGAGAAGAAGCGCGAGCTGCGGTCCGCGCGCGAGGCCCGACGGTCGCTGACCCGGTTCATCACCACGATCATCATCGCGTTCAGCCTCGAAGCCCTGGTCATGGTGTTCAAGGCCAACCGCGGCGAGCTAAACGATGCCATCTATCCGACGGCCCTGTTCGCGGCGGCGGTGTTCGCACTGGTCGGGCTCGGGACCTATCAGTGGCTCAGCAACAAGGTCGAACCGTCCGGCGAGTCGATCGACGAGGCCGAAGCGAAGCCGACGGCCCATCAGGCGCGCCGCGGCAAACCATAGCGGCATGAACGCGCCCGATATGATAGGGTGACGCGTTCGGTCCGCTCGCGAGTCACTGGCCATGTCGTTGCGCGAAGTCGTCCTCGATACGGAAACCACCGGTCTCGATCCTGACGCAGGCCATCGCCTGGTCGAGATCGCCTGCGTCGAGCTCCTCAACCATCTGCCGACCGGGCGGACGTTCCAGCGCTATATCAATCCGGAACGCGACATGCCGGAAGAAGCGCTTGCCGTTCACGGCCTGACGCAGGAGTTCCTTTCGACCATGCCGGTATTCGCGGCGGTCGTGCAGGAGTTTCTCGACTTCATCGGCGACGCGCCGCTCGTCATCCACAATGCCGAGTTCGATCTGAAGTTCGTCAACGCGGAACTGAAACGGCTCGGCCTGCCGCCGATCGATGCGCGCCGCGCCATCGACACCGTGCAGCTCGCCCGACGCAAGTTTCCCGGTGCGCCCGCCTCGCTCGACGCGCTATGTGCGCGTTTCGGCGTCGACAACTCGAACCGTACGCTCCACGGCGCGCTGCTCGACGCGCAGCTGTTGAGCAGCGTGTATCTCGAACTGGTCGGCGGACGTCAGGCGACGATCGATCTGATCGCCACCCCGAGCACGACCGTCGCCACCGTTGCGGCCGACCGGCCGGCCCGCGCGCCGCGGCCGCACGCGCCGACCGCGGACGAACTCGCCGCACACGAGGCCCTGCTGAAGCAGCTCAAGAACCCGATCTGGCTCGAGACGTGAGTCCCGACCGGCACCGGTCGGGTCCGCCGGTCAGGCGGTCCCGGCCGGAGCCGCGGCCGCGTCCTGCGACTGGCGCCGGTAGAGCGCCGCGAAATCGATCGGGTTGATCATCAGCGGCGGGAAGCCGCCGTCGCGGGTTGCATCGGCGACGATGGCGCGCGCGAACGGGAAGAGGAGTCGCGGGCACTCGATCAGCAACAGCGGCCGCAGATGCTCGGCCGGCAAGGCCGGGACCGTGAACAGACCGGCGTAGGTCAGCTCGACGAGAAACACCGGGTCGTTGCCGGCCTTTGCCTCGGCATTCAGGGTCAACGTCACCTCGTAGACGTTATCGCCCACCTGGCGCGCGCCGACGTCGACGTTGACCTGGACCTGCGGCGGCTGGTTGCTCGGCACGAAAACCTGGGGTGCGCGCGGGTTTTCGAAGGACAGGTCCTTCACGTATTGGAGATTGATGGTGATCGCCAGATTCGACGACGTGGGACCGGCTTGGCCCGTGCCGGCCGGCATCGTATCGGACATGATGGAAACTCCCAGGAAGCAACAGGGGCCGATGCAACGGGCGCTGTGTTAACACGCGACCGCCCGCCGAGGCAATCACGCCGGCCGGCACTATGCCGCGATGGTCGGCGGGTCCGCCGTCGGGTCGATCCGCACGATCTCGCAGTTGCCCACCGGTCGTCCGGTGAAGGCGCGGATGAATCCCCAATGCGTGACGACCGCGACCTCGCGCCAGTCCGCGGTGGCCGCCATCGCCGCCCGGAACATGGCGCAGCGCGCCGCGAGCGCCGCTTCGGTCTCGGCCTGGCCGGTGCCGATGTGATCGTGCCACCACGGATCATCGAGGTGGTCGAACCGGAGTCCCGGATAGAGACGGCCGAGTTCGACCGGCGACGTTCCAATATCGCAGTGGAAGGCCGCGCGCTCCCGCACCAGCGGTTCGATCGTGATGGGCACGTCCAGGGCCTGCGCGATGATGGTGGCCGTTTCGATCGCGCGGATATAGGGGCTCGAAATCAGCCGACGCACGCCGGCACCGCGCAGCGCGGCTGCCGCGCGTTCCGCCTGGCGCCGGCCCTCCGGCGTGAGCCGCGGATCCGGAATGCCCGGATCGACACGCGACACGGCAAAAACGGCGTTGAATTCGGATTGCCCGTGGCGGACGAGGAACATGCGAATCCAGCGTTTAAGAATATCTGCTTACGAAAGTTACGAAGCCATAGGCGACGCCTTGCAGCCTGGCTTGGGCATACCTAAGTAAATCAAGAGCGTTTCAAAAGCGATTGTCGACGTCTCTGGACTGGACCCCAACCCCGCGGGTCGGTACCTTGGGGCCTCGATATAGGCCGGCAGCTCAAGATCGGCCAGCCTTTCGACCGGTCGAATGGACCGGTCTGGCCTCGCGGACCGACGCGAGGAAGGCCGGATCGGGGCGGCCATTCGGTTTTTTAAGGACTGAGCCGATGGACGGTGGCTTCGCCTTTTTCGACATCGTGTTTTTCGCCATGGTGGCCGCCTTCCTGATCCTGCGGCTGCGCAGCGTGCTTGGCCGGCGCACGGGCAACGAGAATCCGGAGCGGTGGACGTCGCGCCCGCCGCAGGACAAGCGGGCCCGGCCGGAACTGCCGGACAACGTCGCACGGCTGCCGGATCGCAACCGGCCGGCGGGCGAGGCTGCGACCGACGTCAAGATTCCGGCCGGCAGCCCGGTCGAGGCCGGCCTGACGCAGATTCGCGTCGCCGATCCCAACTTCGACGTGTCGGCCTTTCTCGAGGGCGCCCGCACGGCCTTCGAACTGATCGTGCTCGCCTATTCGCAGGGCGACACGGCCACGCTGCGGCCGCTGTTGTCCGACGAGGTCTATGACAACTTTGTCTCGGTGATCCGCGCGCGTCAGAACGCGAAGCAGACGCTGGAGACGACCCTTGTCGGGATCCGCTCGGCCGACGTGACCGACGCGCGCATGGAGGGCCGTTCCGCCTTCGTCACGGTCAAGTTCGTCAGCGAGCAGATCAACGCGCTGCGCGACGAGGAAGGCAAGGTGATCGAGGGCAGTCCGACGGAGGTCGCGACCGTCACCGACGTCTGGACCTTCTCGCGCAACACCCGCGCCCGCGATCCGAACTGGACGTTGGTCGCGACGTCGAATACGTAGCCGCGCCAACCTGTCGACGTGAGAAGGCGACCTCGCTATGGCCTTGCCGGCCTGATCGCGATCATCGGCCTGTTCGGACTCGCGGCGTGCGAGACCAAAGCCCCGCCGCCGCTGCTCACGCTCAAGCCGGCGCGCTTCGCCGACCTGCCGGGATGGACGTCCGATCGCCACGGCGAAGCGCTGGCCGCCTTCAAGAGATCCTGCGGGCGGATCGTCACGCTCAAGGACGGGGTCCAGCTCGGCGCGGCGGGCATCACCCGCCCGGCCGCCGTCTGGCGAACGGTCTGCGAGGCGGCATTCGGGCTCGACAGCGATGATCACGCTGCCGCCCGGAATTTCTTCATGCAGCATTTCGAGCCGTTCATCGCCGCGGACAACGGCACGCGCGACGGCCTTTTCACCGGCTACTACGAACCGGAGCTGCGCGGATCACGTCGACGGGGCGGCCGTTACACGGTACCGATTCTTGGCCGTCCGGCCGATCTGGTCATGGTCGATCTCGGACTGTTCCGCAGCGAATGGCGCGGTCAACGGATCGCGGGCCGGGTGGAGAACGGCATGCTTCGGCCCTATCCCACGCGCGCCGAGATCGAAGCCGGCGCGCTCAAGGACCAGCAGATCGAAATCCTCTGGGTCGACGATCCGGTGGACGCCTTCTTTCTTCACATCCAAGGCTCCGGGCGGATCGTGCTGGAGGACGGCACCGCAATCCGTGTCGGCTACGCCGCGCAGAACGGTCATCCTTACGTCGCGATCGGCCGCGAACTCGTCGCGCGCGGCATCATGCGGCGCGAGGACGTGTCGATGCAGTCGATCCGCGCCTGGCTTGCCGCCAATCCCGATGCCGCCGCGTCGCTCATGAACGCGAATCCGTCCTACGTGTTCTTCCGTGAGCTCGACGGCGACGGACCGATCGGCAGCGAAGGGGTCGTCCTGACGCCGGGCCGCAGCCTGGCCGTCGACCGGACGTTCATACCGATGGGCGTGCCGGTCTGGCTCGATGCCGAGGATCCGCTCGATGCGAACGCACGCCTTCAGCGCCTGATGGTGGCGCAGGATACCGGCGGCGCGATCCGCGGCGCGGTGCGCGGTGACGTGTTCTGGGGCTATGGGCCCGAGGCGACCGAACGCGCCGGCAGGATGCGCCAGACCGGCCGCTACTTCCTGCTGCTGCCGCGCGGCGTGCAGCCGCCGCAGCCGTCGTCATGAGGCATGCGCGCCTGACGACGCTGGCGCTCGCGGCG
>DASVCL010000074.1:0-20579 GCA_036381615.1 Alphaproteobacteria bacterium | reverse complement strand
GTCGTCCTGGTCGCGATCCTGCTGGTCGCGGCCGTGGCGATCGCGCTCCTCGGACGGATCATGGCGCCGATCATCGCCGGGATCGTCGTCGCGTACCTGCTGCACGGGCTGGTCGTCCGCTTGAACCGTTTCGGCGTCCCGCGTCGCATCGCCGTGTGGACCGTGTTCATTTCCTTCCTCGCAGTGTTGCTGCTGACCGTGACGGCGCTGTTGCCGCTCTTGATCCGGCAGACGACCGAGCTGGTCTCGCAGCTACCGGCGATGGTGGCCAGCGCGCGCCAGGCGCTGCTCGAACTGCCGGAGCAATATCCGAAGCTCGTTTCGGCCGAACAGATCGAGGCCGCCATCGCGCAGCTTCAGCGCGAGCTGCTCCTGGCCAGCCAGCAGATCCTGGCCTATTCCGTCTCCTCGCTCAGCGCCCTCGCCAACGCCGCCATATACCTGGTGCTGGTGCCGTTCCTCGTCTTCTTCTTCATGCGCGACCAGGCTCGGATCTCGGCCTGGGTCACGGACCTTCTGCCGAGCGAACGGGACCTTTCGATCCAGGTCTGGCGCGAGACGATGCTGCAGATCGACAATTATGTCCGCGGCAAGCTGCTCGAGATCGTGATCGTCGGTGTGGTGACCTACGTCGTCTTCACCCTGATGGGGCTGCAATATGCCGCGCTGCTCGCGGCGCTCAGCGGGCTGTCGACGTTGCTGCCCTTCGTCGGCGCGACCGTCGTCACCGTGCCGGTCGCCGCCGTCGCCTACTTTCAATGGGGCATCGGTCCCGAATTCGTCTACGTCGTCGCCGCCTACACGGTGATCCACGTGCTGGACGGCTACGTCCTCAACCCGCTCCTCATGAGCGAGGTGGTGAATCTCCACCCTGTCGCCGTGATCGTCGCCATCCTGTTCTTCGGCGGCCTGTGGGGTTTCTGGGGCGTGTTCTTCGCGGTGCCGCTTGCCACCTTCGTTCAGGCGGTGCTGCACGCCTGGCCGCGCGCAAACAAGAAGGACCTGCCGCGCGGTGACCCGGCGCCTGTCAGAAAAGGTGCTGACCTCCAGTGATGAAGATCTCGGTCCCGGTCACATAGGCGAAATCGGGCCCGCATAGCTGAAAGATCACCCCCGCCACCTCCGCCGGTGTGCCCATGCGGTGCATCGGAATGCGCGTGATCAGCGGTTCGTATTCGGCGCCGATCATCTCCGTCTGAATCTCGCCGGGAGCGACCGCGTTGACGCGCACGCCGATCTGCGCGAATTCGACCGCCATTTCGCGCGTCAATGCGGACAGGGCCGCCTTCGACGTCGAATACGCCGACCCGGCGAAGGGATGGACGGCATGCCCGGCGATCGACGTAACGTTGACGATCGCGCCTCGCGCCTTGGCAAGGCCCGAGGCAAACCCGCGCGCCAGCTCGAGCGCGGCATAGAAGTTGAGCTCGAAGACGTTTCGCCACCCATCGATTTCACCGTGCAGGACGCCAAGCCGTTCCTTGTAGGGCGTCTTCGGCGACATGCCGGCGTTGTTCACCAGCGCGTGTATCGGCGCGCCGTCCAGACGGGCATTCACCTCCGCGATGAAGTTCTGCCGGCTTTCGGCGTCGGCAAGGTCGGTCGGTATGTGGTGAACCCAATTGGGATCCCGCCGGCATTCGTCCGGGACGTCCTCGCGCGAGCAGGTGAAAATGCGCCACCCGGCCGCACTGAACCGCGCGACCGTCGCATGACCGATACCCCGGCTCGCGCCGGTCAGGATCAGCGTCTTCGGCTCCGACATGGCGCGGAGATTAGCAGAAACCGGAGCGTGCGCCAGAACGTGTCTGCAGATTGCGGGCGGCGGCGCCTCGCCAAAGGACGAGCCGACGGGCCTATCTGATCGAGACGATGCGGAACGGCCGCGTGACGCCGTCGTGCTCGGTGATCGAAATATACTCGCCCTCTTTGAAGACGTGACGATCGAGCCGGAAGATCGGCTCGTCGTCATCGTCACCGGGCGCGTAGGAAAACACCCAGCGCCCGTCGGACTTGTGGATCAGGTTTCCGTTCTCGTCGTCCTCCCCTTCCCAGAAGCGCCGGACGGTGCACGCCGTCCGCACCTTGCCCCACGCCTTCGCGTCGAGATGACCGTCGGGCGTGAGGGGAGCGACCAACTCGTAGCCGCAACGTGAATTGCCCTCGGGAAAGTCCTTGGTGCGGGCGAGTTCGAGCCGGATCCGCTTCAGGTTCATGGGTTCAAACCTCCCCCTGCGACACCGCACGCCGGACCGGACATGCGGAATGCATGCCTAGACTTAATGACGTCGTGCGGCCAAGGTTCCCGCCGGTGCGGGTCAGTGCACCATGAGCACCGGCAGCCGGGCGTTGGCGAGCACGTACTCCGTCACACCGCCGAACACCATGCGGCGCAACCGGCTGCGCGTATACGCTCCCATGACCAGCAGGCCGGCCTGACGCGCCTCGACCTCGGCCAGGATCTGTGCGCCGACTGAGGCGGCCTTGACCGTAAGCCGGACGACTTCGGCATCCACGCCGTGCCAGCGGAGATAGCCGGCGACCACGTCCGCGTCGGCGGCACTGCCACCCTCGACCACCGAGAGAATCACGACGCGGCGGCCCGAAGCGAGAAACGGCAGCGCGGCGGAGATCGCGCGCGCAGCTTCGATGCTGCCGTTCCAGGCAACGGCCACCAGTCCGTCGTCGAGACGGGCGAGACCGCCATCGGCGAGCGGCGACGCGAGTACCGGCCGGCCGGTGTCGAGCAGGGCCGCCTCGAACGACACGGTCGTGACCACGTTGCCGTCGGCCGCCGGCAGCGGCACGACGATCAGGTCCGCCAGCCGGCCCCGCCGTGCGATGACCTCGTCCTCGGGCCCGACCTCCTCGCGCCAGGAGACCGTCGCTCCGGACACCTCGCCCGGGGCGGTGACGACGGGAAGCCCGGTCCGGCCGCGCCACGACTCGAAGACCGCCTTGGCCCGCGACAGGCGCGACTGGGTATCGCGCTGCGCGGCCTCCATGATCTGCTGGATCAGTGCCCCGGACGCCCCTTCGCCCAGGAACGGAACGGCCTCGCGGGGGTCGACCTGACAATGGAGTGCATCGATGTGAGCCTGAAACCGCTGCGCCACGACCGATGCCGCCTCGAGCACGACGCGATCGCCGTCGGCGCCGACAACGGGTGCCAGAATAACTCTGATCGTCATGACCGCCTCCCTTGACGGTTGGCCACATTGGTCAAGCCGAGCTTAGCACCGATTCAACCGTTCGGGTTGCGCTATATCAAGCGCTGGACGGCCGCCGTGGTCGCCGAGGGGTCACCGCCGGCATCGATCCGTTCCCACGCAATATGTCCCAGTTTGTAGGTCAATTGCCGCTCGAGGACCGCGACCGTCGCATCCGATGCGTCGCCCGTGCGCCCCCTGATGCGCGCACGAAGCTCGGCCGCCGGCGCCGTAAGCCAAATACCCGTGAACGGCACCGAGGCCGACCGCGCCGCGTCTTCGATGGCGGCCCGCTCCTCCGGCTTCGCGAAAACGGCATCCGCGATCGCCACCTGCCCGGCCGCAGCGACGCGGCACGCCCGCTCGGCAAGTTCGCGGTAGACCTTGGCCGACACCGCCGGCGTGTATGCCGCGGCGTCGAGGCGCGTCGTCGGGGCCACGCCGGCAAGCCGCTTGCGGATCACGTCGCTGCGCAGCACGACGGCGCCGGGCGCGCGCCCGAGCCGTGGCGCGATGGCGCGCGCCACAGTCGACTTGCCCGTTCCCGAAAGCCCGCCGATGGCCACGATGCGACCGGCCGCCGGCGCGAGGAACTGCGGCGCAAGCGACAGATACGACCGCGCCGCGCCGACCAGCGAGCGCCGGTGCGTTTCATCCGATTGGGCGCGGGCGGCGGCGGCGGAGGTCTGCGCGCGCACGCCCGCCCGGCAGGCAAGAAACAGCGGCAGTGCCGCGAGGCCGCCGTCGTCTCCGGTTGCGTCGAGATAGGCATTGAAGGCGGCGTTGGCGAGATCGCGAAGCCTTCGATGCTCGAGATCCATCAGCAGGAACGCGAAATCGTACAGCGTATCGATCGAGGCAATGTTTTCATTGAACTCGATCGCATCGAAAAGGACCGGCCGCCCGTCGATCAGGCAGATATTGCGCAGATGAAGATCGCCGTGACACCGGCGCACGAAGCCGTCCCGGCGCCGCCGGTCGAGCAGATCGGCCACCTCGGCCAATGCCTGCCGGCACCGCGTATCGAACGCCGCCACGGAGTCGGTATCGACGATCGCCGGCGCAGCTTCGAGAAGGCCGGCGCGGTTTCCGTCCACGACCCCGGCCATCGCCGCGGCACCGCCGAACGCCATAGCCGGCGGCGCCGCGGCGTGGAATGCGGCCACGGCCTCGGCGATCGCGACGACCAGGTCGCGCGTCAGTCCGCCGCGCGCGGCCACCCGGTCCAAGAGCGCCTCCTGATCGAAGCGCCGCATGACGACCAGCCAGTCGACCGCCGGTCCATCGCCGCCGATCCGCAGGCCGTCGGCCTCGCGCGTCACCGGGCATACGGCCTCGTAGAGCATCGGCGCCGTCCGCCGGTTGATCGACAGCTCCGCCTCGCACATCGCGCGCCGGCGCTCCGGCGTGGAATAGTCCATGTAGGGAAAGCGGACCGCACGCTTGAGCTTGTACGCGCGCGGGCCGGCGAGGAATACGATCGCGCCATGGGTCTCGATGCGTTCGACCGCATCGACAGTCGGGCCGTAGCTCTGCGGCCAGCTCAGAAACTCGACGACCTCCCTCTGTGCATTTTCCTGCGACATCGTCACCACGATGCGCGTGCCGGATGGGGCGGCGGCTCCTCGAGGCCGGCGGGATCCTGATGGATGATGACCTCGGCGTTCGGAAAGGCCTTCCGGATCTCGGCCTCGACCTCGTCGGCGATCTCGTGCGCCCGTCGGAGCGGCATGTCCCCGTCCATCTCGAGATGCATCTGGATGAAGATGTCGGGGCCGGCCGACCGCGTCCGCAGATCATGCAGGTCGCGCACCCCGGGGTGGTCGAGCGCGATCGATCGGATACGTGCGCGGTCGGCGTCGGCCAGCTCGCGGTCCATGAGCAGATCGAGCGACATCCGGCCGATGCCGATCGCACCCCACAGGATGTAGAGACCGATCCCGATCCCGAACAGCGGGTCGATCCAACCCACGTCGAGCCACATCCCGAGCAGGAGCGACAGGATGACCGCCCCGTTGACCAACAGGTCGCCGCGATAGTGCAGCGAGTCCGCGCTGATGGCGACCGAGCCGGTCGCCCTGATCACGTTCCGCTGATAGAGGACAAGCGCGATCGTCACCGCGATCGACAGCAACATCACGGCGATGCCGATCTCCTCGCGCGCGATCGGCGTCGGCGCGCTCAGGCGCTGGACCGCCTCCATCAGCAGCAGCATGGCCGAACCGGCGACGAAGGCCGCCTGTGCCAGACCGGCGAGCGGCTCGGCCTTGCCATGGCCGAAGCGATGCTCGCGGTCGGCCGGCGTCAGCGAATGCCGGATCGCAAACAGATTGACGAGCGACGCCAAGGCGTCGAGCAGCGAGTCGATCAAACTGGAAAGCACACTGACCGATCCGGTCAGCAGCCAGGCCGCCGTCTTCGCGACGATGAGCATCGTCGCCACCGCGACCGAGGCATAGGTCGCGCGACGCCTCAGCCTGCCGGCGTGCGCGGCATCCGCTGCGCGTCCCGGCACTGCGCCGCCGGCGTCGGCCTCACGCATCACGGAAACAATCGCTCCGTCCGCCAGTCCTGGCCGGCGCGGTGATAGACTAGGCGGTCATGGAGGCGGAACGGCCGATCCTGCCAGAATTCGAAACGGTCGGGGACCACGCGAAAGCCCGACCAGAACGGCGGGCGTGGGATCGTCCCGAGGCCGAACTTTGCAGCGTATTCGGCCACCCGCCGTTCGAGTTCGAAGCGCGAGGCGAGCGGGCGGGATTGCTGCGAGGCCCACGCGCCGATCCGGCTGCCGCGCGGCCGCGACGCGAAATACGCGTCCGCGTCGGCGTCGCTGACCGACTCCACCCGTCCCTCGATCCGGACCTGCCGGCGGAGCGACTTCCAGTGGAACAGCAGTGCCGCATGCGGATTGGCGCGCAGCTCCAGCCCCTTGCGACTCTCCAGGTTCGTGTAGAAGACGAAGCCGCCGCCGTCCACGCCCTTGAGCAGGACCATGCGGACGGACGGACGGCCTTCGGCATCGGCCGTCGCCAGCGCCATGGCATTCGGGTCGTTCGGCTCGCTTTTCTCCGCTTCGGCCATCCATTCCTTGAACTGCGCGAATGGATCGGCCGAGACGTCGCGGGTGGGATCTTCCGAGGGCATCGCTTGAATCCGCTTTTCCGGCTGAAATACACTTCAGAGTGATCCCTGTTGTACAGGTGTTTCGCGTCCTCGTCGCGAATGTCGTCGCGAATGTCGCAGTGGCAGGAGGCGGCGCCCGCATGGTTTACGAGATCGTAAGATTTGCGCCCCTACCCAGGTTCCAGGGGTGGGGCGGCTGATCCTGGTCGACCACAGCAAGGGAAATTCGATGAAGCTTCTGCGATATGCATTCATTGCCACGACGGTTCTGGCGCTCGGCGCCTGCGAAGGCGGCCAGAAGGAAAACTTCGGGACGATCCTGGGCGGCGTCGGCGGCGCCGTAGCCGGCGCGCAGTTCGGCAGCGGCAGCGGCCGGCTCGCGGCTACGGCAGCGGGCACGCTGCTCGGCGCCTTCCTCGGCCGCGAGATCGGCAGGTCGCTCGACAAAGCCGACCAGGCGTATGCCAACCGTGCCTATGCGCAGGCCCAAACGGCGCCGATCGGCCAGAGAATCACCTGGAGCAACCCCGAATCGGGCAATTCCGGGTCGGTTACGCCCGTGCGGCAGGGCGTCGACTCGGCAGGCAACCAGTGCCGGGAGTACCAGACGACCATTACCGTCGGGGGCAAGACGGAACAGGCCTACGGTACCGCCTGCCGTCAGCCGGATGGCACCTGGAAGGTCGTCAACTGACACCCTAATTTACGGGAGGCGGTCGAGGGCGACGGGCGACCGTCGCCCTTTTTTCTTCACTCTCGCCAAGAAATCCCGCGATGCGAGATCCCTACGAGATCCTGGGCGTCAAGCGCGACGCGAGCGAAGCCGAGATCAAGAGGGCCTACCGCCAGCTGGCGAAGAAGTATCATCCCGATCTCAACCCCGGGAATGCCGCTGCGGCCAGCCGGTTCAAGGATATCTCGGCCGCCTATGACCTCCTTTCCGATCCGGCGAAGCGGGCCCGCTACGACCGCGGCGAGATCGACGCGACCGGCGCGGAGCGTCCGGAGCGGCACTTCTATCGCGCTTATGCGGAGGGTCCGGAAGGCACGAAGTATGGCGCCGGGTCGGGCTTCGACCCTGAGGATCTGTTCGCCGACCTGTTCGGACGGGGCGGACGGGGCCGCGCCCGCGGCTTCGCGGCCCGGGGCGCGGACGTATCCTACGTGCTGCCGGTCGACTTTCTCGAGGCCGCGGTCGGCGCCAAGAAGCGGGTGACCATGCCCGACGGGCGCACCCTCGAGATCACCATTCCGCCGGGGACCGAGGATCGGCAGACGCTGCGCCTCAAGGGACAGGGCGAGCCCGGCATCGGCGGCGGCCCGCCGGGCGACGCGTATATCGAGGTGCACCTGCAGCCGCACGCGTTCTTCACGCGCAAGGACAACGACGTGCATGTCGAACTGCCGGTGAGCCTCGCCGAAGCCGTCCTCGGCGGCAGGATCACGGTGCCGACGATCGACGGCGACGTCGTGATGACCGTGCCGCGCGGCGCCAACACCGGCACGGTGCTCCGGCTCAAGGGCCGCGGCATCGTCGGCCGCCGCTCCCGGCAGCGCGGCGACCAGTACGTGAAGCTCAAGGTCGTGCTGCCCGATCCGCCCGACCCCGAGTTGACGCGGTTCGTCGAGAGCTGGAGCGGCCGCGACTACAACGCGCGCGGCCGGATGGGGCTGAAGAAATGACGCGGTTTGCCGAAGTCCTCACCCTATGCGGCGTCGAGCGCGACGAGCTGGCGGCGTGGATCGAGCGGCGCTGGGTGCTGCCGCTCGCGACTGACGGCGACTACGTGTTCAACGAAGCCGACATCGCGCGCGTGTGGATGATCCGGGAGCTGCACCGCGACTTCAACATCGACGAGGATGCCATGGCCCTCGTCCTGGGCCTCGTCGACCAGCTCTACGCCGCGCGGCGGCGGCTGCGCCAGATCATCGACGCACTCGCCGTGCTCTCCGACGACCAGCGCGAGGCGGTTCTCAGGCGGCTCGAAGGAGCGCCGAACGACGACGCGCGCATGCCGCCATAGAAAACGGCGGCGTGGCGGTGCGAAGTGCGTTTGCGCGCCTACCCGTTTGGTGTAGGATCACGCCGGTTTTTACAACTGGAGCATTGCGTTACCATGGCAGAAGCTCGCCTTCTGATGGCTGGAAAACGCGGGCTCGTCATGGGTGTCGCAAACGACCGCTCGATCGCGTGGGGGATCGCGAAGGCGGTTGCGAACCAGGGTGCGAAGCTCGCGTTCACCTTCCAGGGCGAAGCCCTCGAGAAGCGCGTCCGTCCGCTCGCGGCTGAGCTCGGCGTCGATTTCGTCCTCCCCTGCGACGTCACCGATCCAAAGAGCCTCGACGTCCTGTTCGACGAGCTGAAGCAGCGCTGGGGGACGCTCGATTTCGTCGTTCACGCGATCGCCTACTCGGACAAGGACGAGCTCAAGGGCAAATACATCAACACGACGCGCGAGAACTTCCTGCGCACGCTCGACATCTCGTGCTTCTCGTTCACCGATCTGTGCCGTCGCGCGGTGCCGCTCATGCCCAACGGCGGCAGCCTCCTGACTCTGTCCTACTATGGCGCCGAGCGGGTCATGCCGCACTATAACGTGATGGGCGTGGCCAAGGCGGCGCTCGAGGCGAGCGTACGCTATCTGGCGGCCGATCTGGGTGACCGGAACATCCGCGTGAACGCGATCTCCGCGGGGCCGATCAAGACGCTTGCCGCCTCGGGCATCGGCGATTTTCGCTATATCCTGAAATGGAACGAGCTCAACTCGCCGCTGCGCCGCAACGTGACGATCGAGGAGGTCGGCAATGCGGGTCTCTATCTTCTCAGCGATCTCGGACGCGGCGTGACCGGCGAGGTGCACCATGTCGACTGCGGTTATCACGTGGTCGGCATGCTCGCGGTCGACGCGGCGGCAGAGGTGGCGGAACTGCTCTCCGGCTTCAAGCCAAAGGGCTGACGGCACGACCATGGCCGGCAACAGCTTCGGAACGCTGTTCCGGGTGACGACCTGGGGCGAGAGTCACGGACCAGCGATCGGCTGCGTCGTCGACGGCGTGCCGCCGCGTCTTCCGCTGACGGAGGCGGACATCCAGCACTGGCTCGACCGGCGCCGCCCCGGCCAATCGCGCTTCACGACCCAGCGCCGCGAGCCCGACCGCGTCAGGATCCTGTCCGGCGTGTTCGAAGGCCTGACGACCGGCACCCCGATCTCGCTGCTGATCGAGAACGAGGACCAGCGCTCGAAGGATTACAGCGAGATCAAGGACAAGTTTCGTCCGGGTCATGCCGACTATACCTACTGGACGAAGTACGGCATCCGCGACTACCGCGGCGGCGGCCGCGCGTCGGCCCGCGAGACGGCGATGCGCGTCGCCGCCGGCGCCATTGCCCGCCAGATCCTGGGCGCACAGGTCCAGATCCGGGGCGCGCTGGTGCAGGTGGGACCGCATAAAATCGATCGCGCCCGTTGGGAATGGGCGGCGGTCGAGGACAATCCGTTCTGGTGCCCCGACCGCCAGGCAGCGCAGATGTGGGAGGGTTATCTCGACGAGGTGCGCAAGTCAGGCTCGTCGGTGGGCGCCGTCATCGAGATCGTCGCGAGCGGCGTGCCGGCCGGGCTCGGCGCCCCCGTCTACGGCAAGCTCGACGCCGACATCGCCGGGGCGCTGATGGGCATCAACGCCGTGAAAGGCGTGGAAATCGGCGCGGGATTCGCCGCGGCCGAACTGCGCGGCGAGGAGAACGCGGACGAGATGCGCATGCAAGACGGCAAAGTCGCATTCCTGTCGAACCATGCCGGCGGCATTCTCGGCGGTATCTCCACCGGCCAGGACATCGTCGCGCGCTTCGCGGTGAAGCCGACGAGTTCCATCCTGACCCCACGACGGACCGTGACGACGGCGGGCGAGGACACGGAGATCGTCACGAAAGGACGTCACGACCCGTGCGTCGGCATCCGCGCCGTGCCCGTCGGCGAGGCGATGGTCGCGTGCGTGCTCGCCGACCACCTGCTGCGGCATCGCGCCCAATGCGGCTGACCGGCGACAAACGCGGCGTCCCCCTGACGGCCGCCAACGCAGAGGCCATCGCGCACTACGAGGCCGCGATCGACGGCTATCTCGGCTTCGCGCGGGACACGGGCGCACACCTCAAGCAGGCGATGGCCGCCGATCCCGACCTCGTCATGGGCCATTGTACGCGCGGGTATTTCTTCAAGCTGTTCTGCGCGCCCGCCTTCGAGGCGCGTGCCCGGCAGAGCGCCGACGCGGCACGAGCCGCCGCCGAGGCGGTCGATGCATCGCCGCGCGAGCGCGCCCATGTCGCCGCACTCACGGCCTGGTGCGATGGCGACGTCGAAACGGCCGCCGCGAGGTGGGAAGCGATCCTGCTCGAGCATCCGCGCGACATCCTCGCCCACAAGCTGGCGCACTTCGTCTATTTCTATCTGGGCGACGCCGAACGCATGCGCGACAGCATCGCGCGCACGCTGCACGCCTGGGACGAACGGGTGCCCGGCTACGGATACCTCCTCGGCATGTACGGCTTCGCTCTCGAAGAAACGGGAGACTATGCCGCCGCCGAAGACGCCGGGCGGCGCGCCGTCGCAATGAATCCCGGCGACATCTGGGCGGTCCACGCCGTCGCGCACGTGATGGAGATGCAGGGTCGTGCGCGCGAGGGTATCGACTGGATCGTCGCGACCACACCCGGCTGGCAGCACTGCAACAATTTCGCCTATCACGTCTGGTGGCACCGCGCCCTGTTCCATCTCGAACTGCGGCAATACGATGCGGTGCTCGAGCTCTACGACCGCCACGTCAGAGCGGATCAATCGGACGAGTACCTCGACATCACCAACGCGGCGTCACTGCTGTGGCGGCTCGAGGACGACGGCGTGGCCGTCGGCGGGCGGTGGACGGAGCTTGCCGAAAAGGCCGAACGGCGCAAGGACGATCACCTGCTCGCGTTCATCGACGCGCATTTCATGATGGCGATGGCCGCGACAGGGCGCGATCAGGCAGCGCGCGCGATGCTCGCATCGATGCCCAAGGACGTTGCGCCGGCGCATGTGCACGGGAAAGTTCTGTCGGAGATCGGCGTGCCGATCTGCGCCGCCATCCTCGCCTACCGGCAGGGCGAGTACGCGCGCACGGTCGATCTTCTGCTTCCCGTCCGCTATGCGGTCAGGCGGATCGGCGGCAGCCATGCACAACGCGACGTCTTCGCCCGGCTGCTGATCGAGGCGGCGCTCCGGGCCGGACTTTTCGGGCTCGCCCGCGCCCTGCTGTCGGAACGCGCGGCGCGGCGGCCGAACAGCCCGTGGACCTGGACCGCCTATGCGCGTGCGCTCGATGGCCTGGGCGACACATCCGGCGCCGACGCAATGCGCAGCAAGGCGCAACAATACCTGGAGGCGGCGACGTGAGCGCCGCGACATCGAATCCCGTCTTCATCGTGCGGCGCGCGCGCTGGTACACGACCGCGAACCTCGCGCTCGGCCTCGGGTTCCTGGGCTTCACGGCCGCCAGCCTCGTGCATCAGATCCGCGCCGGCGAGGCCTGGATCCTCCCGCTCTCGTTCGTCGTGTTTGCGGCGTTCTACTGCTGGCAGGTGTGGGTTCAGTTCCGGCATCGGAAGCCGCTGATCGAGATCAGCGCGGCCGGCCTGGGACTGCCCGGCGCTTCGCCCGCGCCGATTCCCTGGTCGCGGATCTGGCGGATCGAGCCCGGGCGTGGACTGCCGGGCCTCTCGGGCGGCCGGATCAATTTCCAGGTCGACGCAGACACGTTCATCGGACTGCGGCTCGGCCAGCGCTTCATGGGTGACGTGGTCGTACGCAACCGGCGCCTGCCCAACAGCTTCTCCGTGATCACGCAGGGGCTGGAGGAACGTACCGACGCCATCTATGCCGCAATCAAGCGATACTGGCCGCCGGACACGGACAACGCGACGCGCTGAGTCCCAGCATTGCGCCCCCGCATGGCGCAACTTCCTTCCGGCGGCGCCACCGGTTTTGCCGGGCACTCATGATCGAGACGCGCCGATCAGGAATTCCTTGTTGCCTTCGGGGCCCAGGATCGGACTCTCGGTCAGGCCTATGACCGTCCAGCCGCGCGTCGGCAGCCAGGCGGCGATGCGCCTGCAGACCTCGTCATGAAGCGCCGGGTCACGCACGACGCCGCCCTTGCCCACCCGCGCCGGCCCGACCTCGAACTGCGGCTTGATGAGCGCGATCAGGCGCGCCCCCGGCCGCGCCAGCGCCAACGGCGCGGGCAGGACCGTTTCGAGGCCGATGAAGCTTGCGTCGCAAACCACGAGGTCGATCGGGTCCGGCACTTTTTCCGACGTGAGGTATCGCGCATTGGTCTTCTCCAGAACGACCACGCGCGGATCGTTGCGCAGCTTCCAGGCGAGCTGGCCCTGGCCGACGTCGACGGCATAGACCTTCGCCGCGCCGCGCGACAGGACGACATCGGTGAAGCCGCCGGTCGACGCGCCGACATCGAGGACGATCAGACCGGCCGGATCGATGCCGAAATGGTCGAGGCCGTGGGCAAGCTTCAACCCGCCACGCGATACCCAGGGATGCTCCTGGCCGCGGACCTCGAGCGGCTGATCGGCGGCGACCGTCATGCCCGCCTTGTCGAGACGGCGCTCGCCCGAGAAGACCAGTCCGGCGAGGATCAGAGCCTGGGCCTTCGCCCGGCTCTCGACGAGGCCGCGCTCGACCAGGGCGATGTCGAGACGTCGCTTTTCCGTTCGTGTCATCGGTTTGGCCTGCTTCGTGGGCGCCCAATATGGGCGGTTGGCGCCGCCCTTGCCAGCGTTCGCGCTAACGGGCCCGCCGTACGAGGCCGAAGCGTTCGCGCCAGGCAAAGCGCCACACCTCGAGCGCGGCAACGACGGCAAGGCCGGTCGCGAGGCCCGTCCAGATGCCGATGCCGGCCCAGCCGAGGCCGAAGCCGAGTCCGACACCGACCGGAAAGCCGACCAGCCAATACCCGAAGCCCGCGAGGAGCGCGGGAACGCGCGTATCCTTGAGACCGCGCAGCGCCCCGATGGCGATCGTCTGGGCGCCATCGAAGACCTGAAACAGCGCGGCGAGCGCGAGGAAACTGACGGCCAGCTCCGCCGGCCGCGCGTTCTCCGGACGCGCCAGGTCGAGGAACAGACCGACCAGGAACCGGGGCGCCGTCCACATCACCGTCGCCATGGTGGCCATGAAGGCAACGCCGAGCATCAGCGCGATCCAGCCGGCGCGCGCGATGCCGGCCGCGTCGCCCGCCCCCGCCGCCAGTCCGACGCGGACGGTCGCCGCCTGACCGATGCCGAGCGGCACCATGAAGCTGACCGAAGCGATCTGCAATGCAATCTGGTGGGCGGCGAGTTCCGCCGTGCCGAGTATGCCCATGAGGTAAATGGCGCTCGAGAAAAGCCCCACTTCGAGCAGCAGGATCACCCCGATTGGCAGGCCGACGCGGAACAGTTCGACGAACCGGCGCCAGTCCGGCCGCCAGAAATTTCCCAGAATGTGAAACCGGCGCAACCGCCGATCGAGCAGCACGAACCCGAGCAGCGACACGAAGCTCAGCGTATTGGCGACGGACGTCGCGATGCCGGCGCCGACGAGGCCGAACGCCGGCAGGCCCAGTTTCCCGAAGATCAGCCCATAGGCCAGCGTCGCGTTCACCGCGAAGGTCATCACCATCACGACCAGCGCCGGGCGCGGCCGCTCGAGCGCCGTCACGAAGAATCGCAGCAGCATGAACCCGGCCGCGGGGATGACCCCCCACATCAGCGCCCGCGCGTAGTCGCGGGCCGCTGCCGCGTTCGCCGGATCCTGGCCAAGGGTGAGCAGAACGTCCTCGGCATGCCAGAGGACGACCATGCCGGGTATGCCGACGGCGAGCGTCGCCCACAGGCCCTGGCGCACGCTGCGGCGCACGTCCCGGACGTAGTGCAGCCTGCGGCCGACCGCCTGTGCGACCATCGGCGACACGGCCATCAGGACGCCGAGGGAAAACGTCCCGAGCACGAAGAAGATGTTCGCCCCGAGTGAACCGGCCGCGAGCGCCTCGGGCCCCAGCCAGCCGAGCAGGACGACGTCGGTCGTCACCATCGAAATCTGGGCGAGCTGGGTCGCGATGAGCGGCAGCGCAAGCGTGACCGTCGCGCGCAGTTCGTCGCGCCACGGCGACGGCGCCGTACACAATTTCGAATGTCCGAACAACATGGGGGCGCCTTGATAGCGCGCCCCCGCTGCGGCTACATGCGCAAACCCTGCAAGCGCGTCATGCGCGCGCCGGGCGGGAGCCGGTCTGGATGTCGAGCGCGGCAAGCGCCGTCGCGACGATGTGCCTGGCGTTCAATCCGGCGTCCTCGTACTGCTTCTGGGGCGAATCATGCTCGATGAACCGGTCGGGCAGAATCATCGGCCGGATCTTCAGACCCGAATCGAGCAAACCCGCCGTCGCGAGAAAATGCATGACCTGCGTCGCGAATCCGCCGATCGCCCCCTCCTCGATGGTGATCAGCACTTCGTGCTCGGCCGCAAGGCGGCGCACGAGATCCTCATCGAGGGGCTTCGCAAACCGCGCGTCGGCGACGGTCGTCGACAGGCCGCGGGCGGTGAGCTCATCCGCCGCCTTCAGGCACTCCGGCAGCCGCGCGCCGAACGACAGCAGCGCGACCTTCGTGCCTTCGCGCACGATACGCCCCTTGCCGATGGGCAGAACCTCGCCCCGCTCCGGCAGCGCCACGCCGATCCCCTCGCCGCGCGGATACCGCACGGCGGACGGCCGATCGTCGATCGCGGCGCAAGTCGCGACCATGTGCACGAGCTCCGCCTCGTCCGCCGCGGCCATGATCACCATGCCAGGCAGGCAGCCGAGATAGGTGATGTCGTAGGCACCCGCATGGGTCGGCCCGTCGGCGCCGACGAGGCCGGCACGGTCCATGGCGAAGCGGACCGGCAGTCTCTGGATCGCCACGTCGTGAACGACCTGGTCATAAGCGCGCTGCAGGAACGTCGAGTAGATCGCGACGAAGGGCTTGTAACCCTCGCAGGCGAGCCCGGCCGCGAACGTCACCGCGTGCTGTTCGGCGATGCCGACGTCGAAGCAGCGGCTGGGAAAGCGCTCGGCGAAGAGATCGAGGCCGGTCCCCGACGGCATCGCGGCGGTGATCGCGACGATCCGCTCGTCGCGCTCGGCCTCGGCGATCAGGCTGTCGGCGAACACCTTGGTATAGGTCGGCGCCGTCGCCTTCGGCTTCACCTGCGTGCCCGTCACCAGGTCGAACTTGTTGACGGCGTGATACTTGTCCGCCGAGTCCTGCGCGAACGGATGGCCCTTGCCCTTCTGGGTGACGACGTGGATCAGGACGGGTCCGGGCTCAGCCGAATCCCTGACGTTCTTCAGGACCGGCAGAAGATGATCGAGGTTATGCCCGTCGATCGGCCCGACGTAGTAGAACCCGAGTTCCTCGAACAGCGTGCCGCCCGTCACGAGACTGCGGGCGAATTCCTCGGCGCGTTCGGCGGCGTTCTTGATCGGCCGCGGGAACCTGTTGGCGAGATCGCGGGCGACATGGCGCAGCGTGCGATACGGTTTCGACGAAAGCAGCCGCGACAGATACGCGCTCATCGCGCCAACGGGCGGCGCGATTGACATATCGTTGTCGTTCAGGATCACGATGAGGCGCGTGTCCATCGAGCCGGCATTGTTCATCGCCTCGTAGGCCATGCCGGCGCTCATCGCGCCATCGCCGATCACGGCGATGACATTGTTCCGCGCACCCTTGAGGTCGCGCCCCACCGCCATGCCGAGCGCCGCCGAAATCGACGTCGAGCTATGCGCCGCACCGAACGGGTCGTATTCGCTCTCGCTGCGGCGCGTGAATCCGGAAAGGCCGCCGCCCTGGCGCAGCGTCCGGATGCGATCGCGTCGCCCGGTCAGGATCTTGTGCGGGTATGCCTGATGGCCGACGTCCCAGATCAGCCGGTCGACGGGCGTCTCGAAGACGTGATGCAGCGCCACGGTCAGCTCGACGACGCCGAGGCCCGCACCGAGATGGCCGCCCGTGCGGCTGACGGCATCGATGGTCTCGCGCCGCAATTCGTCCGCGAGCTGCTTGAGCTGCTCGACCGAGAAATTCCGGATCTGGGCGGGGTCCTTCACCGTGTCGAGCAGCGGCGTCATCGAGTTGTGGCCAAGCTCGGTCATCTTCTACCTTAATGCCGCCGGTCCACGACCCACCGGGCGACGTCGCGCAAAAGGTCTGCCTTTTCACCGAATAAATCAAGATACGCCGCCGCCTGCTCGGCCAGCAACTTCGCTTGGGCCCTGGCCCGTTCGGCGCCCAGCAGAGAAACAAAGGTGGCCTTGCCCCGCGCCGCATCCTTGCCGGTCCGCTTGCCGACCTCGCTCGCCGAGCCCTCGGCATCGAGCAAATCGTCCGCCATCTGGAACGCAAGCCCCAGGGCCTGAGCGTAGGCACGCAGCGCCTCACGCACCGGTGGTGGCGCCTTGCCGAGAATCGCGCCGGCCTCCGCCGAGAAGCAGAACAACGCGCCGGTCTTGAGCCGCTGCAGCCGCGTGATCGCCCCGATGTCGAGGGCCTGATGCTCCGCCGCGAGGTCGATCATCTGGCCGCCGACCATGCCTTCCGCGCCGGCCGCATTGGCCAACGCCAGGACGAGTTCCGCGCGCACCTGCGCATCGGCGTGCGTGAGCGGATCGGCGAGCACGGCGAACGCGGCGGTCAGCAATGCGTCGCCGGCGAGAATCGCCGTCGCCTCGTCGAACTGCTTGTGCACCGTCGGCCGCCCGCGGCGGACGTCGTCGTCGTCCATCGCCGGCAGGTCGTCGTGGATCAGGCTGTAGCAGTGCACCATCTCGACCGCGCAGGCCACGCGCATGGCGCAGGCCTCGTTGACCGCAAACAGGCGCGCCCCCTGAAGGACAAGGAACGGCCGCAGGCGCTTGCCGCCGCCGAGGGTGGCATAGCGCATCGCCTCGAACAGGCGGGATTCGAGGCCCGTGCGCTCGGGCAGCAACGCCGCAAGCGCCGTCTCGACGGCCGCGGCATCCTCCGCCAGCGCCTGTTGAAGCCGGTCGGTCACGCGTGCTCAACCAAAAGAGGCGGACTCAGTGCTGATGCCGCCGTCCTGGGCGAGAGTGATCTTTTCGATCCGGCTCTGCGCTTCGGCAAGCTTGCGCTCGCAATGCCGTTTCAGCGCGACGCCGCGCTCGTAGGACTTGATCGCTTCATCGAGCTTGCCCTTGCCGGACTCGAGCGTTCTGACGATCTCCTCCAGCTCCTTGAGCGCGTCCTCGAAGCTGAGCTTGGCGATGTCGGTTGGGACGTCGGATCGTTCGGGCATATGCGACCGGGTCGTTTGACAATCGGGCGGCCAGCGCGGCCGCCCGTTGCTGTCTGAATAATCCGCTGCACCCGTTTGTGCAACCCATCGCATGGGAAGCGCCGGAATCGACGGGCCACCCCCGTCGGATAGGGCCGGCCAGCGTTGCATCGAAGTAACCGGACGGATACTTTAGCCGGACGCATAAGGGCGGAGGCGAGATAATCATGTCGAGCGGTCCGCGCATCCTGACCACCGTCGTGGGCTCCTATCCCGTGCCCGACTGGCTGGTGGCATTGCCGAGCGAACAGGCCCTGATCGACGCGACGTCGTTCTACAACATCCGCCATACCTTCGTCCGGGAGCTCGGCAACGACATGAGTTTCCTCGCCTGGCGGGATGCCGGACTCAATCCCTATGGCAATTCCATCATCGCCAACGGCGCCTGACTGAAGGCGAACCGCGACAAGGCCGACAAGTTCACCAAGATCGCGCAGCGCGCGTTCGCCGAATGCGTGAAGACGCCGGAGTCGTGCGTGCGCGCTCGTCGAGGCGAACAGCGCGCTGCTCTTCGACAACGAAATGGTGAACTGGAAGCTCGTCACCGTTCTGATGAGCGACGAGATCTCGCGCACGGTTTCGTTCGGCTGGCACGACGACAAGCGCATGCAGGACGACTACAAGCTGGTCGACGAGTACCTGAAGATCGGCAAGCCGTTCGACGTGCGCACGGCGTATACTAACGAGGTCCTCGACAAGAACATCAAGATGGTGGCCGTCGAGGGGCCGAAGTTCTGATCCGCGATTCCGCTCGAACAGGGCCGGCCGCGATGCGGCCGGCCCTTTTTCGTTTTCCGCCCCCTCCTCCTGAGGGAGAGAGGACGACGGCAGCTCAGTCGTTGCCGGACGCGACGTCGTCCTGCCATCCGCCACCGAGGGCCCGGAATAGCGAGACCGTCGCCTGCAGGCGCGCCGACTTGATTTGGACGAGCTGGTCGCGCGCCTGAAACAGCGTGCGCTGCGCGTCGAGCACGGTCAGGAGATCGACCGCCCCGGCCCGGTAGCGCGCATCGGCCAGCTCGAACGCGAGCCGCGCCTGCTCGACCGCTTCTTCCTGAAGGACCAGCTGCCGATCGAGCTGGCGGATGGCGACGAGAGCATTCTCGACATCGCTGAAGGCGGCGATCACGGTCCGACGGTAGACCTGCACGAGCTCCTCGTACCGCGCTTCCGTCAGGTCGACCTGGCCCGCGAGGCGTCCGCCCTGAAAGATCGGCTGCGTCAACCCGGCGACGAGGCTGTAGAAGAATCCGCTGCTGTCGAACAGCGACGACAGTGCGAGGCTCTCGAAACCCGCCTGCCCGGTCAGGGGAATGCTGGGAAAGAAGGCCGCCCGCGCGACCGTAATGTCGGCATTCGCGGCGACGAGCTGCGCCTCGGCATTGCGGATATCGGGTCGGCGCGCGAGCAGTTCCGAGGGAATGCCGGGCACGACCACGGGGATCGAGATCGCATCGAGCGTGCCGGCCGGAACGGCCACGGCATCGGGCGCTTCGCCGAGCAGAACGGCCAGCAGGTTCTCGGCCTGCCGAAGCTGCTGCTCCAGCGGGGGTATCGACGCGCGCTGGTTGGCGACGACCGTCCGCTGCTGTGCCAACTCGAGCGCCGAGGCGGCGCCGTTCGCCACGCGTGCCTCGACGACGGCCAGTACCTGCTCCGCATTGGCAAGGTTGTCATGCGCGATCGTGAGGCGATCCTGCAGTTCCAGGATCTGGAAATAGAGGGTCGCAACGTCGGCGGTGATTGTCAGCGCCACCGTCTCGCGGTCATATCGGCTCGACAGCACCAGGGCCTCGGCGGACGCAAGGGCGGCGCGATTTCGCCCCCAGACATCGAGTTCGTAGCTTGCGGCAATGGCTGCGCTGTAGCTCGTCCGCGTCCGGGATCCTCGCCCGACTGCACTTCCCGTACCGTCGCCGATGTAGCTCCGGGCAACGTCGGCGCTCGCGTCTAGCGACGGCAGCAGGTCCGCGCCGGCGATGCGCGCCCGCGCCGCCGCCTGAAGCACGCGCGCGGCGGCGGCGGCGATGTCCGTGTTGTTGTGCTGCGCGCGCTGGATGTAGTCGTCGAGCGTCGCCGACCCGAAGCCGCGCCACCAATCCGGCGAGGGCCACGCGACGGCTTCGCCGGGCGTATCGGCCCGCCCGGCGGCCGGCACCGGCGCATCCGGCCTGACATAGTCCTGGCCGATGCTACAGCCGGCGGTTGCGAGCGCGACTGTCGCGATGAGGATGTGCCGGAAAACCATGTCGGGAGAATGTCGTGCGTGGGGTCAGGTCAATCGGCGCTGAGGGCGACGACGGGATCGAGATTGGCGGCCTTGCGCGCCGGCATGTAGCCGAACAGCAACCCCGTGGCGAAGGCGCAGCCGAAGGCGAGAAGCACGGGTGCGACCGAGAACTTTATCGGCGTCCCGAACGCCGACAGCGCCCAGGCGACGCCGAGGCCACCGGCGACGCCGATGGCACCGCCAATCGCCGATACGACCAGGGCCTCGGTGATGAACTGCTGCAGGATGTTCGACGTCCGCGCCCCGGTCGCCATGCGGATGCCGATCTCGCGCGTGCGCTCGGTCACGCTCACCAGCATGATGTTCATGACGCCGATCCCGCCCACCAGGAGCGAGATGGCCGCGATCGAGCCGAGCAGCACGGTGAGAGTGTTCTGCGTCTCCGTGGCGGTCTGGATGATCGAGGCCATGTTGCGCGTCTGGAAGTCGACCTTGCGATGGCGCTCCGCGAGGAGCTGGTCGACTGCCTGCTGCGTCGCGTCGATGCGCGACACGTCGTCCACCGCCACGGTGATGCTTCGCACGTAGCGC
>DASVCL010000073.1:0-63395 GCA_036381615.1 Alphaproteobacteria bacterium | reverse complement strand
GGCGGTCCGTTCCGCTATCTAAGGCGCCTGTTTTCCGGCCCGCCCGCACGGGCCCATGCCAAGGGTCCCCTTCGTCTAGTGGCCCAGGACACCGCCCTCTCACGGCGGTAACAGGGGTTCGAATCCCCTAGGGGACGCCATCCGAGCAAGGGCTTCCGCCGCTATGCTCGTTCAAGTGGCGGCCCAAACTTCTACTGCTTACCTGACTGCAGTATAGCCTCTCGACACTGCGTGGAGGCGATCAGGCATCCTGGGTAGTCATATTTGCATCCTGGTCCAGCCTCAGGGCGCCTTGAGACGCAGGACTACCCCTGGGTCTCTCCCTTTTTGAAAAAGGGGCTTCGGCATAGTGTGTTGGCCAAGACGGTTGCCAACGTAAGAAGCAAGTTATCCCTCGCGGTAAAAACGACATTGTCTCGACGGGCCGCAATACCTGTGTCGGCTCTGCCGATGCCGGGTTGACGCCCAGGCAGCGATCTTGGCGAGTCCCGATTGCCTCGTCGGCTGTATTCAACGCAAATGACGGCCACAGCAATATGCGAAGATTAAACATATAGCCGCATGGACTACCTTGGACACCTTTAACTTGAATGCTCTCGATGAGAGGTAGCCTATCGGTTGTGGCAGGCGTCGATTAGACTGACATCAAAGCCACTCTGGTTCGAAGAACTTATGTGCGGACGTAATCGTAAGCGCCGTACTAGCGCGCATTGAGGCGCTGAAAAATTTTGGGGGCAAAAATGACAGAATCGGCAGGCGCAAATTACTCCGTTAGTGCGCCGGAGCGTCCGATAAAAACATTGTCGGAGGACAAGCTTGAGCGTGAGGCGTTCGTCAGTCGGCTCGTAAATGCCCTAATCAATCCAAAGACAAAACGCTCGACAGGCGTCGTTGTCGGGATAACCGGACCATGGGGAAGTGGGAAGACATCATTACTGAATCTGCTCGATGAGCGCATTCAGCAGCAATATGAGAACGCAATCGTAGTCCGTTTCAATCCATGGCTGATATCCGGACGGAATGACTTGATTGGCGAGTTCATTGCGGAACTTGTTGCTTCGATTAATTCGAAGCCATCCGTCGGTGATCGATTGCGAGATATTGCAAGCACGGTGGCGAAGTATGGGGCACATGTTTCCCCGGTTGCTAACCTTTTCATGCCGGGGCTCAGTGACGCCGCCGAGGGGGTGTGCAAGGCTGCTGAAGAAGCGCTGAAACGAGACAAAAGTCTGCATAAGCAGCGAGAAGATGTCACACGTGAACTGCAGGAAATCGATGCGCCGATAGTGGTGTTCATCGATGAACTTGACCGGGTGGAGGATAACGAGGTGCGGACCGTCGCCCAGCTCGTGCGGTCCATCGCGGATTTTCCGAGCATCTCATACGTTCTTGCATACGATGCAGAACGTGTGATCGAGGCGCTTGGTGGCGGGGCTCCGGAGCGTGGACGCTCCTATCTTGAAAAAATTGTCCAGCTACAGATCCCCCTGCCAATCGTACTTCCAGAAGAATTGAAGCGACTGCTTTGCGCTGAGATCGGGGCGCTTCAGGTCGGTGCGCATTTGCCGCGGGATTGGTCGACCTCATCAAGATTCTTGGAAATCCTAGATCTTTTGGTGCCTTCAGTCATTGAGACGCCGCGAGATGTTAAGCGTGTGGTTGGAACATTTCACGTGTACGCCAGCATGCTTGCAGAGGAGGTGGATTGGGTCGACCTCCTCGCGTTTTCAGCATTAGCAGTGAAGGCCCCGCGAACGGTTGAGCACATTCGCCGTGCTCCAGAAAGTGTGGTCGAAGACCCGGTGTCTTACGCCGAGCACATGCGACGAATGAGGTTGGACAAGAAGTCTGATCCAGAGCGGATGTCAGAGATCCACCCAAAAGAGGAGGGTGGGATTGGTATTGAGCGGTTGCTCTCTTTCATTTTCCCGTCGCTAGCGTCGCATCGCAGGCCAGGGCAAGAGGAGCTAGGAGCCGATGCGATATGTCTGCGCCGTCCATTGCTAACGACGCTGCGCCTCGGCTTGTTACCCGGTAACTACTCCCGGTGGGATGTCATTAATGTACTTTCCAAGCGGGAGGAGGAAATAATTGCCGATCTGAAACAAATGCATGCGAGTGACACACTCGCAGCGTTTCTGGATCGGCTGGGTGATGTATATCCCACACTAAAGTATAACGACGACATCAAGTTCTGGTCTGCCGTCGCCAAATTTCTTGAAAAGCCAGATTGTCAGTGGTGGACAGCCTTCGACATCCGGCATTCATTGCCGCGCACCTTCGAGCAGATATTTGCTGCGCGTATTAAGAAGGAGAAGCAATTTAATGCAAAGGAAGTGTTTCATACCTTGCTAAGTGGCGGAACCATCACCCTGCCGGCAGAACTCATCCGTTCGCAGATTTTTATCCACGGATTGTTCGGTTATCGCGCGCGCCCTGAGCGTGAGGGGGAATTCTTGTCTGCAACTGAAGCGCAGAGTATCGCCGAGAAGTTATCTGCGACCTACAAGAAACAGCATTTAACTGGGGCGTTCGTCTCATGTCTGTGGAACCTAGCGCCCGTGTACACAATGATTGATTGCGGTGCATGGGACGACGCTTGTCGAAAGAGAATGCTCGACCTTCTTCAGGATCCAGTTGCGCTTGATGGCTTCACGCTTCAGCTGTATGGGCCCGGATATGGCACGAGTGCAGAAACCGTGGAAAAGATCGTTGGGTATGAGTCATTGAAGGAGCTGATCGGTCAGAGGCTCGAGAATCTACAGGAGGCCGATATGCATGAAACCGTCTGGGACGCTCTGCACAAAGCACTAGACGGCATTTGGGGCCGGTAAGCATCGGTATTCTGAAGTCATTTCGGGGATTGAGTCAGTAGTTTCATAATCGACGTGGCGGCTTCATCCGGCGCGTTTCATGCAACCTGCATCACCTACACATCACTTCGCTGACGTCTGCCGATCAGCGCATAGGCTCGTTCCGCCGCGCCGAGGCCGAGGAAGATGAGGATCGCGCCGATCAGCCCCAGGTTGTGGGGATTCGTGAGCTGAAGGGCAAGTGCGCCCAGTAGGCCGGAAACGGAAACCGCGACGTAAATCGTGGCCGCGTTCAGCGCAAGCAGGATCGGCGCGGGCGACGGCGCAAGGCCGATGAGCCGGTGCTGTTGCGGCACCAGCATGCCCCAGCCGCACAAGCCCCAGAGGACGAGGGCGACGACGCTGCCGGCGACGGTCGTGCCCGACCACGGCATGAGCGCGAAGTCGACGCCGGCGACGACGATCGCGAGATTGAGGACGCGGCGGCTGCCGAACCGGTCGGTCAGGTGGCCGGCGACGAGGTTGCCGACTGTCGCGGCGATGCCCCAGATCGCGATCAGAATCGCCAGCATTTCGCCGTCGCCGCCGGTCGCGCGGTCGAAGACGACGCTTATGTAGGTGTAGACGGTATAGAGACCCGCGAGCACGAGGAGCGTGGTGAGAAGCGTCATCGCCACGCGGGCGTCGCCGAGCGGCGCGAGACGCTCGCGCAGCGACATCCCCGTCGCGCCCGGCAGTTTCGGCAGCGCTGACGCGACGCCAAACCCCGCCGCGACGCCTAGGATCACGACGAACCACATCGTCGCGCGCCAGTCGCCGACGCTGCCCACCAGGGTTCCGATCGGTGCACCCAGCGCAGTCGCCCCGCTCAACCCCGCCATCACGATGGCGAGCGCACGGCCGCGCGATTCGGGCGGAACCAGGGAGGCCGCCGTGGCGCTCGCCGCCGGCGTGAACATGGCACCGCCGATGCCCGCGAGAATGCGGCTCGCCAGCACCAGCTCGAAGCCGGGCGAGACGGCCGTCAGCACGTTGCCGACGGTGAAGACGACGAGGCCGCGGCCCAGCACGCGTCGGCGGGGCCAGTGCGCCGTCAACGCGGCCATCACGGGCGTCGTCACCGCATAGGCGAGCGCATAGACCGTGATCATCTGCCCCGCAGCCTCGATGCCGACGCCGAGGTCGCGCGACACGTCGGGCAGGATGCCGGCCACCACGAAGCCGTCGGTGCCGATGGCAAAGGTGCCGAGGGCGAGCGTGACGAGGCGCATGTCCATCATGATTTCCCACCTCAGTCGTAACCATTCATGTTACATTACCGGGCGACAACGCCATTTTCCCGTATGTCAACGTCGTGTTCCCCTGTGTCGCCGTGCGCTGCCGGCGATTATGTCCGCTTCAGGTTCGGCCGCCGGAGGGTGTCGGCGAGCACGTCCTCGATCGTCGTGCGCGCCAGATGCGTCCGCAGCACACCGTCGAGCGAGTCGTACACGCGCGTGAGCGCCGGCCGGATGCCCCGGCCGACGGGACAGGCCTGGTTGGGTGTCGCGGCGTGAAGGGCGAATGACGGCCCTTCGCCCAGCGCATCGTAAACGTCGCGCAGCGTGATGGCGCGCGGGGGCTTCGCCAGTACCCAGCCGGCATTGGCGCCGCGATGGCTCCTGACGAGGCCTTTCTTCGACAACCGTCCGAGGATGCGCCGGATCACCACGGGGTTGGTGTTGACGCTCAGCGCGATCCGGTTGGAGGTCACGGGATCGGGGCGCTTCCGCCCGACGAGGGCCATCCAGGTCAGGATATGGATCGCAATGGTCAGTCGGCTGTTGGCGCTCATGCCCGTGTCCTTCGATGTAACAAGCATAGTTACATCAAAAGGCGATCAAGGCAAGGCGCGTCGTTTTCCCGATCGAACCGGCGGCCGCGCAGGGGCGGCGCCGAGGCCTTTCAAGCCAGAGCGGACATGCCGTCGTCGGCGTCGGTCGCGTCGACGCCGAGGAGCGTGACGGCGTTCGCGTCGTCCGGCGCCGTTCCATCGGGACTAGCACCCGATGCGGTGGCGGGACTCAAATCCGGCAGCGAGGCCGGATCGATCGTACTGTTCGACGCGCGGTCGAAGCCGAAGCTCCCCGACACCTCGATCGAGCCGTCCGGCGCCTGGTCGTGGGTGACGACCCCGATCCGGGCATAATCGAAGCTCAGGCTGTCGTCGCTCACGCCATCGTCCGTCTCGCTTTCGTCATGCACGGCCGTGATGATCACGTCGCCGAACGTGAGTTCCTGGATCGTCTGCGGGGACTCGCCTTCGGTCACGGCCTCGATCTTGGCGCCGAGAAGATGCCTGCCCGTCGCCGCACTTTGCAGAATCTCGGCGAACCCTTCGTCGAAGGTCAGGTCCACCGTCACGGGCGAGAAGTCGGTGCGACCGGCCGACCCGCCGCTGCCGGTGCCAGGCGAAGCGGCGGTCGCCGTCACGTCGAACGCGTAGCCGTCGATGTCGAACCAGCCCACATGCGCCGCGTCCGTCGAGCCGCCGTCGATCCCGTCGAGCAGAAGGAAGTATCTCGTCGCCATCCGTGACCTCCCGTGAAGCAAGGGGCTTCGCCAGCCTGCCGTCCGGCCAGACTCCCGGGCGAAGCACACGGGCGAGGCTACGGCACGATCGCGCGCCGCCGGAACTGCGCAATGGAGAGGCAAGGCCGGCGCAATGGGGCGAGGACGCCGCCCGTGACCTCAGACGCGATTGGCGGTCGTCAGCAGGCCACCGATGCCGACGAAGGTCGAGCCGGTGATGCGGTTGAACCAGCGGCCATAACGGCCAAGCCAGGGCGCGATCTTCTGCGCCATGCCGGCGAGGACGAGTTCGTAGCAGAGCTCGGTGGCCGCGAAGGTACCGCCCAGCACCGCGAACTGCAGCCAGTACGGCGCCCCCGGCACCATGAACTGCGGCAGGAAGGCCGCGAAGAAGATCAGCGCCTTCGGGTTCGACACCGCGACCAGGAAGCCCTGGAGGAAGAGCCGCGCGGGGCCGGCCTCGCGCGCGACGTCCGCATCGGCGCTCGCGCGCACCGTCGGCGGCGCCGCGCGCCACAGGCGGATGCCGAGATAAACGAGATAGGCGGCGCCGATCCATTTGGCGATCGTGAATGCCGTCTCGGACGCTGCAAGCAGCGCGCCCATTCCGGCAAGCGAGGCGGCGACCAGAACGAGGAAGCCACAGACGCCGCCGAGCACGGTGAAGACGGTCCGCGCGAAACCGAACCGCACGCCGTGCGTCAGCGACAACAGGCCGTTCGGGCCCGGCGTCAACGAGAGGCCGATGGCCGCGATCAGGTAGACGATCCAGAGCTCGAACGTCACGTGGATGACTTCCGCCGTTGCGTTTGCTTTGTACCCGACAAACCGGGCGGCACTCAACCGCCGGGCCCGGTCGGCGATTCCGCGCGACGCGCCATGTTACGTGTCATCGCATGCTGCCGCTCGCCACGGCGACGTCCGCGGTGTGGCCGGCGACGACGGACGCGGGGCGGCGGCGCAGCATCGCCGCCTTGAGGGCGCGGCTCTCCTCGGGGAGGATCTCGACGCGCACGCGGGCGGTGCCCTTCTGCTCAAACCCCAGGATCTGCGCGGCGCGGCGCGAGACGTCGATGATGCGGCCCTTGACGAAGGGGCCCCGGTCGTTGACGCGGAGCACGACGGAGCGGCCGTTCTCGAGATTCGTCACGCGCACGAGGCTCGGCATCTGCAGCGTCGGGTGCGCGGCCGTCAGCGCGTTCATGTCGTAGATCTCGCCATTCGCCGTCGGGCGGCCGTGGAAGTCGTTCCCGTCGGTCTCGCCGCCGTAGTACGACGCGATCCCCGTCCGCCTGTAGGCGAAGTCCTCCTTCGGCCGGTACCACACGCCGTCGATGCGATAGGGAGCACCCACCTTGTAGACGGGCCGCGGCGGCGGCCGGATGCCGTCGCGCAGTGCGCGCGAGAGTTCGGCGACGCCGCCGGCGGCGAGCACCAGCACCATGCCGATCAGGGCGGCGCGGCGCTTCGCCTTCGCGGACCGCCGTCGGGGCGTTCCTCGGAACTTGAACCGGCGGCGGATCCGCCTGAGGCCGGACGGGAAACCGGTCGCTGCCATCGCGTCAGTTCAGCGTCTGCCGTCTTCACGAGCGGCGGCCGTTCGACGCGCCGGACGCCCGCGGCAACACGCGGATAGAATCACATATGTCGCCGCCCGCGGTCCCCGTAAATTCGGCCCGGTTACAGAAATGACACAGCATCCACCGGTTGAACGGTGGAATAGGCGCTTCGCGTGCCGCGTTGTCCCGGCAAACAAGTTCCGGAGAGACGCATGCCCGTTCGCTTTCGCGTTCCCGCGCCCGGTACGCTCGCTGCCGCTGCCCTGGCCGGCACCCTCGCGCTCACCACTGCACCGTCGCCCGCCGCGGCCGACGGCTGGCACAAGCGGCATCATCATCACGGCCACCATCATTTCCATGGCCACGAACGGGTCATCGTCGTGCACCGGCCGCCGCCCCGGGTCGTGGTGGTCCAGCCGCCGCCGCGCGTGATCGTCCGCGAGGTGGTGCCGGCCCCCGTCCATTACGCGCCGCCGCCCGCACCGGTCTACGTACACGGCCATGCCTGCGCGGGACCCAGCCGCGAACTCGTGGGGATGCTCGGCGGTGCGGCGGCCGGCGGGCTTCTCGGCGCCCAGATCGGCAAGGGTACGGGCCAGCTCGCGGCGACGGCCGGCGGCACATTGGGCGGGGCGCTCATCGGCGCCTCGGTCGGCCGCACCCTCGATCGCGCCAACGGGTGCTGAACGCCGGCCACGACGCCGCCATCGACAGCCGTAACGAAGCCTGATCGGGGCGCGAAAGCGCTGCCTTGAGGCCCACGCGCCGGTCAGCGAAGCCGGCGTGGGGACCCGTGCCGGATGCATCGATGAACCCGATCCGTCGCGCGGCCGTTGAACTCCATGAGTCTCCGACGATGGCCGGGGCAGCGCCGGCGTGTGACGGCTGCAATGGGGTTCAACGATGACGGACGGCGGCGAAGGTTTTTTCCTGGTGCTCTGGGTGATCGTCGGTTTCGTGGTGCTGGGCGCGGCGATCGCCTATTTCTCGTGGCGCAACCGTATCGAGCAGCGCCGGAAATCGCCGGCGGAGCGGACGCGGGAGGACGAGAAGCGGCGCGCGGCCATCCGGAACGAGTACCGCTAGAACCGCGACACGGGCTCGTCGGCCGCTCTCCTCCGCCAAGACGCCGTACGACCCGGTCACCGCGATCGGGCCGGCGCACGAGGCATGGACGGACGATCGCGCGTCGTGCGGCTATTGCCGGGCCGCGACAGTCGCCTTTCTCGTCCCGGCAGCGCCGGCGCTACAGGATGTCGAGCACCGCCTCCGGCGGGCGGCCGAGGGCGGCTTTGTCACCATTGACGACGACCGGGCGCTCGATCAGCACCGGGTTCTCGACCATGGCGCGGATCAGCGCCTCGTCCGACAGTTTCGGATCGTCGAGCCCGAGCGCCGCGTAGGGTGCTTCCTTCTTCCGCATCAGGTCGCGCGGCTTCAGGCCCAGCTTGCGCAGAATGTCCTCGAGCTCCGCCGCACTCGGCGGCGTCTTCAGATATTCGACGATCTTCGGCTCAATGCCTTTCGCCTTGATGAGCTCCAGCGCCGAACGCGACTTGGAGCAACGGGGATTGTGATAGATGACGACGGTCATTCGTGTTCCCGGATCGTAAATCGACTCATCGAATGTCTATGCCGCCTCGCGTGCGGCGTTGAGGCCGAGCAGGGCCTTGGCGGCCGCCTGGACGGCGGGCCGGTCGGCCGGATCGAGATTGCTCAGGAGCGGCAGGATCGGCCCCATGTCGGCGATGCCGGCAAGCGACACCGCGTCGTGCAGCACGCGGATGGGATTGATCCTGTTGCGCAGGGTCTCAAGCGGCAGAAACTGCTCGCGGATGGCAAGCGCCCGGCTCCAGTCGCCGGCCCGGAGCGCCCTGAGCATCGCCATCGACAGTGCGGGGGCGACGCAGACCGAGCCGGAGGTGAAGCTGGAAAGGCCGAAGTCGCGGAAATGCGCGACGGCCGGCAGTTCGCCGATGCCGCTAATGATATAGCGGCGGTCGATCAGGTTCACCAACCTGCCGAGATACGCGTCCTGCGCGGGATCGTTGCGCACGATGGCATACTTGATGGCGCAGACCCGCGCCTCGGCAACGAGCGCCGCCACGTCCTCGGGTTCGAGATAGCCTTCGGCCTTGATGTAGACGATGACCTGCTTGCCGAAGGCGTCGCTGAAGCGGCGGATGCCGTCCGCCACGCCCGACGGCGTCGTCAGGCCGGATTGCGGCAGCACCATGACGGTCGGCACTTCGAGGCTGCGATAGATCGGCGCCTCGTCCATCATCTTGCCGAAGTCCGCGCCGGCCGAGGGGATGATCCACGTGTCGGCCGATGCGGCGCCGGCGATGGCCTCGATCGTCCGGGCGACCTCGGAGACGCGGATGTTGTAGAAATTCGCATTGCCCCCGTACATCAGGGTCTTCACGCCGCCGGCTTCGAGATGGCGGATCAGCTTCGCGTTCTCCGCGACGTTGACGCCGAGATCCGCGTTGCGCGCGAGCGGCGGCACGGCGATGACCGATGCGCTCAGATCCTCGAATGTTACCGGGCTGGTCTTCATGGCGCTTCCTTTCTTCTCTCGACAGCCATCGGCCGCCGCGCCGGCAGCCGATACTGCGAATGCGGAGTCTCACCGGATTGCGGGTGGCAGATCCTACCCGGGCCGGCGCCCGCCGCAAAGATGCGGCATACAGGCGACGCGGGGATCCGTCGTTCCGCCGCCGGCTACCGTCGTGCACCGGCCGGCTCCTTGACCGTGATCCGCCACAGCGTGCGCGGATCGTCGGGATCGGTCAGTGTCGCCGAATGCAGCAGGGACAGGTCGTCCCAGAGCACGAGGTCGCCGACCTCGTAGCTGTAGCTATAGACGTACTTGTCCTGCAGCGCGTGGCGCTTGAGATCGTCCAGCAGCGCGGTCGCTTCGTCCTGTGGCATGCCCTCGATGCCGAAGGAGCTGCCGGAGACGGCGTAGAGCGCCTTGCGGCCGGTGCCGTAATGCGTGCGCACCAGGCGATGCCGGACCCAGGTCACCTTGGCCTTCTGGGCGTCCGTGAGCGGCGAGGCGACGGTTCGCGAGCGCTCGTCGAGGTCGTCGCGATTGCCGTAGTGGTGCAGCACGACCAGGTGCTCGATCCTGCGCTTCATCGCGTCCGGGAGATCGTCATAGGCGGCGTACATGTTCGCGAACAGCGTGTTGCCGCCCTTCCTCGGCACTTCGACCGAATAGAGCATGGTCACCCGCGCCGGGACCTCGAGATACGAATAGTCGGTGTGGAAATACGTCCCGGCATCGGCGAGGCCGACCGGCTTTCCATCCTTCCGGCGGTTCGACAGGATCAGGATGTCGGGATAACCCGGATAGTGGAACTGGTCGATCACGTGCGGCTCCGGCGGGCCGAACCGCCGGGCGAAGGCGACGAAGGACGCGGGATCGAGCCTCTGTCCCTTGATGGCCAGTACCTGCCCGTCGAACAGGGCCTGTTCGACGGCACGGAACGTGTCGTCGTCGAGCGGCCGGGACACATCGACGCCGGTGATGGCGATGCCGAGGACATCCGACAGCCTGCGGCGCTGGAACATCATGCGGCCTCCCGTCGTGCTACCTCAGGAACTCAGGCGAGATCAGGCTGGGCAGGAACAGAGCCACGTCCGGCCACACGATCAGGAGCGCCAGCACGCCGAGCATCGGCAGCAGCATGATGAACGTGTCCTTGATCGCATCGCCGATGCGGATGCCGGCGACGGCGCAGGAGATCATCAGGCACAGTCCGTAGGGCGGCGTCACCAGCCCGAAGGCAAGCGAGACGATCCCGATCATCGCGAAGTGGACCGGATCCATGTGAACGGCGTGGGCGAGCGGCTGGAGGATGGTGCCGACGATGATGATCGCCGGGATGGCATCGAGAAAGCAGCCGACGACCAGGAAGACGGCCGCGATGAAGAACCCCGTGGTCGTGGGGCCCATGCCCCAGGCGCCGACGCCCGACAGAATCGCCTTGGGGATCTGATAATAGGCAAGGAGCCAGCCGAAGGCGCTGGCGGTGCCGACGCAGAACAGCGCGACCGCGGCGAGCTTGCCGGTGTCGAGCAGGGCATGATGCAGGCCCTTCATGTCCATCTCGCGATAGACGAGAAGGGATAGGGCCGCCGCATAAAGCACGGCGATGCAGGCGGACTCGGTGGCGGTGAACCAGCCGAATATCTTGCCGCCGATGATGATGAACGGCGTCAGGAGTGCCGGCACGGACTGCACCATCGCGACCAGGAACGCGCCCCAACTCGCGCGCGGATAGGTCGGGTACTTTCGCCGCTTCGCATAGGCGTGGACCGTCGCCATCTGGGCGAGGCCAATCAGCAGGCCCGGCACGATGCCGGCAAGGAAGAGCGCGCCGATCGACACGGTCAGCACGCCGCCCCACACGATCATCAGGATCGACGGCGGCACGATGACGGCGAGCACCGCCGAAACCGCCGTGATCGCGACCGAGAAGCTGTCGTCATAGCCTTCCTTGCGCTGGGCTTCGATGAAGATCTTCGACTGGCTGGCGGCATCGGCGGTGGACGAGCCCGAGATGCCGGCGAAGAAGATCGACAGCACGACGTTGATCTGCGCAAGCCCGCCGGGGAAGTGGCCGACCATGGTGCGCGACAGCCGCACCAGCCGGTCGGTGATGCCGCCGACATTCATCAGGTTGGCGGTCAGCAGGAAGAACGGGACCGCAAGCAGGATGAACGAGTTATAGGCGTTGAACGTCTCCTGCACCAAGGTCATCACGGACAGCCGCGGCTCGACGAGCAGGATCGGCAGACAGGCGAGCCCGAGCGCGAAGGCCACCGGCACCCGCAGAAACAGGAACAGGAAGAACAGGCCGAACAGGGTGAGCGCCGCCTGCCCGGGGGTGAGCACGGCGCCGCCCATCATCGACCGCTCCCGAGCAGGATGCGCAGATTGTCGTACATCTGTTCGCCCAGAAAGATGAGCCACGTCGCACCGGTGATCGGCCATGCCACATGAATGAGCCACAGCGGCAGCTCGGCGAGCTCCGAAATCCGGTGCCAGGCAAAGCGCGTGAACTCGAACCCGGCCCACACAAACACGAGCGCGAAGACCAGGACGGCGAGGCCGGCGACGAGTCGCATGGCCGCCTCGGCGCGGCGCCCGAGCCGCGGGAGCACGTCGACCTCGAAATGCGTGCTCTCGCGGACGCCGATCATGGCGCCGATCATGATGGTCCAGATAAACAGGAACCGCGCCATCTCCTCGGTCCAGATGTAGGGCGGGATGAGCGCGGTAAAGCGCGAGAAGATCTGCAGGCTGACCGGAATCACCAGGATCGCCACCGAGAGGACCAGCAGGTGCGACAACAGGCGGTGATAAAACGCAGTGAACCGGCGCCAAATGGCGGCTCTGCCGGGCGGTTGTCCGTTCATGCGTCCTCGCATCTCGGGTGACGGACCGCGGCCGGGGTCGGCCCCCGGCCGCGGCAGGACCTTCGTTCAGTTCACTGGATGGCGTTGATGCGCTCGAGGATCTTGTCCGCCTCGATCTCCTTGGCATAGGCCTGGATGACCGGGTCGACCAGCTTCTTCATCTCGGCGCGGCCCTCGAAGGGAATGCGCTTCAACTTGCCCGCCTTCTCCAGCGCGTCGAGCTTCGCCGCGTCTTCGCTCGATTCGATCTGGCGGCCGTAGGCGCCGGCCTCCTTGCCGGCCCTGAGTATCGCCTGCTGCAGGTCCGGCGGAAGCTGCTTGAACGTCTTGGCGGAGAAGCAGAGCGGCCGGATCGTGATGGCGTGTTCGGTCAGCGCGAGATTGGGGCCGACCTCGTAGAACTTCATCTGCTCGACGCCGGCGGCCTCGTTCTCGCCCGCACTGATCACGCCGTTCTGGATGGCATTGTAGATCTCGTTGTACGCGATCACGGTCGGCGACATGCCGGCGGCCGCGAACGTCCGGCTCCAGATCGGCGCGCCCTGGACCCGGATCTTCAGGCCCTTGATGTCCTCCATGTTGTGGACCGGCTTGTTGGCGAAGATGTTGCGCACGCCGCCGCCGGCGTAGCCGATCAGCATGACGTCGGCTTTCTCCGCGATCTCGTCGGCGATCGGCTTCAGCACGTCCTCGTCGAGCACCTTGTTCCAGTGGTCCAGATTGCGGAACAGGAAGGGCGCGTCGATGAACGGCGCGGCCTTGGAGAACGTGGACATGTGCGCCGGCGAAACGATGGCGTAATCCACCGCCCGGCCCTGTGCCATGTATTCGAAATACTGCTTCTCCAGCCCCAGCTCGCTGTTCTTGTGCAGCACGAAATTGACCGGCTTGCCGTAGTACTGCTTGACCAGCTCCTCGAATCTGACCATCGCCTTGGTGAAGGCGTGGTCGTCGTTGAACTGGGATGCGCCGTGCAACGTAATGACCTGTTGCGCATCGGCGGACGCGGCGGCCAATGACAGGCCGACCGCCAGGACCGTCAGGAACCCGGTCCGAATTCTCCTGGCCAGTGACATGAGCTTTCCTCCCGTGCTTCGTATCGTGGCGAATGCGCGTCGTCGGTTCTGCCGCGACGGTGCGCGCGCGCTTCGCGCCCGTCGGTTGCAATGGCGCGGCCGTCCATCCCTCCGGATCGGGCGCCGCAGGATTCGCGAACGATCAGTCTCGGCGTCGTCAGGTAAAGCGTGGGCGCCTCGTCGGGCGCCGCAATGCGCTGCAGCAGCAAGTCGGCGGCGGCGCGCCCGAGCTGCCGCGAGTCGATGGCGACGGTCGTCAGACCCGGTCGCCACATTTCGGCCTCGTCGATATCGTCGAACCCGACGACCGCGAAATCCCGGCCCGGACGCAGGCCCCGATCGTGCAGGCCGAACATCACGCCGAAGGCGACGACGTCATTGTAACAGACGGCAGCGGTCGGCGGCTCGCCGCGGTCGAGAAGCATGGCGACCGCTTCGGCGCCTGCGCGCCGCGTCGAGGCGCACCGGATGACGAGATCGTTCGAGATCTCGAGGCCGTGCCGGCGCATGGCGTCCCGATAGCCGCCGATGCGATCGCGGGACACGGAGGTCCTGCGGAGACCGCCGATGAACGCAATGCGCCGGTGCCCGAGGCCGATCAGGTGCGTGGTCGCCGCATCCGTGCCGGCGCGATTATCGGTGCCGACGAAATCCGCGTCGGCGCTGACGAGCCGCAACGCCTGCACGCAAGGCAGACGCCACGCCCGAAGCTGTTCGATCGTTCGAGGCGACGTTCCCTCCACGGGACACAGGACGAGTCCATCGACGTGGTGCTCACGCATCCGTTCAATGAAACGGGTCTGGCGGTCGAGCGATTCGGCAGCATTGGCGAGGAAGGCGCCGCATCCGGCATGGTCGAGCGCAGCGTCGAGACCGTCGGTCAGCTCGGCGTAGAACGGCTCGGTAATCTGGCAGAGAAGGAGTCCGACCGTGCGCGATCGGTGCGACCGAAGCAGGGCGGCGTTACGGTTGTAGACGTAGCCGAGCGCCTTCATCGACGCCGAGACCCGCTCGCGCGTCGCGCGCGCGACGAGGCGACTGCCGCCGAGGACGAGCGATACGGTCGAACGCGATACGCCGGCGTGCCGGGCCACGTCCTCCAGCGTTACCGTCTGGTTGTGGCCGCCCGGCATCCTGCGTCGCGCACGCCGTGCCTGGCCCATGCCCACCGCGTATTGGAACGATCCAAAGGCGACCGTAATGCGGTGAACGGGAACGCGTCAACGCAAGTACGGCAGCTCAGAGTAGGTAAGCCGGATCGGCGTAGGTACGCCGGATCAGGGCGACGACGGTGGCAATCGTGTCAGGCGATCTTCGCGCCGCGCTGTGCGCGGGCGCGGCGCGGGGACGGCCGCTCGGCGATCGTTCCCCACAGGTCGTATTCCTCGGCGTGGTCGATCGTGACCTTGACCAGGTCGCCCGGATCGAGATCGGTGACGCCGTCCAGGAAAACGTTGCCGTCGATCTCGGGCGCATCGGCGTAGGAGCGGCCGATCGCGCCGTCGGCATTCACCTCGTCGATCAGGACGTCGAGCGTTCGGCCGATCTTGCGCTTGAGGCGCGCCGCGCTGATTTTCTGCTGCGCCGCCATCAACCGATCCCAACGCTCCTGCTTGACCGCCTCGGGCACCGCGCCCGGCAGGTCGTTCGCGGGCGCTCCGGCGACGGGCTCGTACTTGAAGCAGCCGACGCGGTCGAGCTGGGCCTCCTCGAGCCAGTCGAGAAGGAACCGGAAATCCTGTTCCGTCTCGCCCGGGAATCCGACGATGAAGGTCGAACGCAACGTAATGTCGGGGCAGATCTCGCGCCAGCGCCGGATCCGCTCGAGCACCTTTTCCTGATTGGCCGGCCGCCGCATCGCCTTGAGCACGCCGGGGCTCGCGTGCTGGAACGGAATGTCGAGATAGGGGAGGATCTTCCCCTCCGCCATCAACGGGATGATCTCGTCGACGTGCGGATAGGGATAGACGTAGTGAAGGCGAATCCAGATGCCCAGCTCGCCGAGCGCGGCGCACAGTTCGGTCATCCGCGCCTTGATCGCGCGGCCGCGCCACTTGCTTTCGGCATGGCGCAGGTCGACGCCGTAGGCACTGGTGTCCTGCGAGATCACCATGATTTCCCTGACGCCGGCGAGTGCCAGTCGTTCGGCCTCGTAGAGGATCTCGGCGGCCGGACGGCTGACGAGATCGCCGCGCAGATGCGGGATGATGCAGAACGTGCAGCGGTGATTGCAGCCCTCGGAGATCTTGAGATAGGCGTAGTGCCGCGGCGTGAGCTTGATTCCCTGCGGCGGCACGAGGTCGATGAAGGGGTCGTGCTTGGGCGGCACCGCCTGATGCACCGCTTCGACCACGGCCTCGTACTGGTGCGGCCCGGTGACGGCGAGCACGCTGGGGTGGACGGCGCGGATCGAGTCCGGCTCGGCACCCATGCAGCCGGTAACGATGACACGGCCGTTCTCGGCCAGCGCTTCGCCGATCGCCTCGAGCGACTCCTGCTTGGCGCTGTCGAGGAAGCCGCAGGTGTTGACGAGCACGACGTCCGCGCCGTCGTAACTGGATACGATCTCGTATCCTTCGGCGCGAAGACGGGTCAGGATGCGTTCGGAGTCGACGAGTGCCTTGGGGCAACCGAGGCTGACGATGCCGACCTTGGGGGCGGATTTTTTCATGGCGCGTATATAGCGGCTGGCATCACGTCCGCACAGTGGCGTGTGCAACAAAAATCATGGGTTCGGGCGGCTGTCCCGGAATCATCCCCGGACGACGTCCCGCCAGCCGTCGGACGGTCGCAACCTTTTGGAATGAAAAGATTATTTTTGATTTGCCGCCTCGCATCCAGAGGCGTGGACGGCGGGACAGGCGGACTGGGCCGGCTTCCGGACGATGCAGCCGTACCAGCCACGCCCCTTACAGGTCGCATAGCCTGAGGTAAGGGTGAACCTGGCTCTGTCGTTGGCCGCGAGCACCCGGAACGAATTGTCGGGCGGCATGACGCGCGTGCGGTTTGCTGCCCGGGCATCAGTCGTACCCGGCGACGGCCGCCTGTGCCGGCGGCCCCCAATCGAAATGGACGGCGGGGACGCCGGCCTGCATATTTTCGTTCACGTGGCCGGAACGTTCCGGATCGGATGAAGGCGCCGGCCATCCGACGCGAGCGCAAAATTCTCGAGGGGGATGTCGATGGAGTACCGGGCTCTCGGCGTTTCGGGCGTGAAGGTCTCGCCCATCTGTCTCGGCACGATGATGTTCGGCGGCCAGACCGACGAAGCGACCGCAGAGCGGATCATCGGCAAGGCGCGCGACGCCGGCATCAACTTCATCGACACCGCCGACATGTACAACGCGGGCCGTTCCGAAGAGATCGTCGGACGGGCCATCAGGGCGCAGCGCGACCGGTGGGTGCTCGCGACCAAGGTCGCCAATCCGATGGGTGACGACGTGAACCAGCGCGGCCTGTCGCGGCGCTGGATCATGACGGCGATCGAGGCGAGCCTGCGGCGGCTCGGCACCGATTACGTGGACATCTATTACCTTCACAAGGAGGACCACTCGACCCCTCTCGCCGAGACGGTGCGGGCGATCGGCGATCTGATCCGGCAGGGCAAGATCCGCTATTTCGGCGTGTCGAACTATCGCGCTTGGCGCGTCGCGGAAATCTGCAACATCTGCGACCGGCTCGGCACCGATCGACCGATCGTGAGCCAACCTTACTACAACGCCATGAACCGCATGCCGGAGGTCGAGCATCTGCCGGCCTGCGGCCATTACGGGCTGGGCGTCGTCCCCTATAGCCCGCTCGCGCGCGGCGTGCTGACCGGCAAATACGATCCCGATGCGCCGCCCCCGCCGGACAGCCGGGCGGGGCGTCAGGACAAGCGAATTCACCAGACGGAGTGGCGCCGCGAGTCGCTGGTGATCGCGCAGATCATCAAGCGCCACGCCGAGGCCCGCGGCATCACCGCCGGACAGTTCGCTCTCAACTGGGTCCTGAACAATCCGTTGGTCACCGCTGCCGTCGCCGGACCGCGCACGGAGGCGCAGTGGGACGAGTATGTGCGGGCGCTCGATTACCGCTTCACACCGGAAGACGAGGCGCTCGTCGACTCGCTGGTGGCTGCCGGCCACCCGTCGACGCCGGGCTACAACGATCCGCAGTATCCGATCGAGGGGCGCGTGCCGCGCACCGGGCGAATCTAGCCGCGCCCCGTCAGCAGCTGTCGGCCCATCTGCGAAATCAGGTTGCGCAAACCGGGATCGGCGGCGCTTTCGGGGTGCCGCATCCATCCGTGGACGGCGGTGAGCGGCCGCTCTCGGTGACAAAGCACGGCACGGATCTCGAGCGTGCGTCCCCTGGTGCCGACGGCCGGCAGTTCGCCGGCGCAGGCACGGTCATGATCGAATCCTTCGCCGGGATCGAGCAGCCATACCAGCCGGAAATCGGACGAGCCGGTGGCGGCCGAGAAGCGGAGCCAGGGTTCGGTGAAGGCGTTGCCGACGGCCTGTGCGAATTCGCGGTGGACAAAGGGATCGGGCTCGGGAAACGGGTTGCCGTGGACTTCGATCTGCAGCGGCCCTGCGGCAGCGGCGTTGGTGACGTAGCTCCATACGTCTTCCGTCGCCGTGAAGCTCAGATTGCTGGCCGGCCCTTCATCGCAGGCGGCAAGCACCGAGGCCGCCGCAAGGCAGCACAGCATCCGCCGAACTGACATTCATCCATCCCGTTCACCGCGCCGGGCACCGCAACGGACGGAGTCAGCAAAGGTTCCATGCGGTCGGTGCGCGACCGGATTGTGATGAAGGCGCCACGACGACGCAACCAAACATTGCTGCCGGCGGATGCCGACAGCCTTGTCGTCACGCAAACGGCTTTGGGTCGTTCTCAGTCGAGATGATGTTCGGGACCGCGCCACACTTTGCTCGCCGTCGGTCCCGTGTCACCGACGCTCTCGACATAGTGGACGGGATCGCCCTTCCTGAGACTGTCGAAGCCGTTGTTCATCACGCTGTTGCGGTGGAAATAGAGCTGCGAGCCGGTGTTGGTCAGAATGAAGCCGTGATCCGCGTCGGGATAGATCTGCGAGACCTGGCCCTGGAACATCGGCACCTGCGGCTTCACGTCGCCGCGCTGCACCTCCTTGAAGTCCTTGAGTTGCCGCTCGGCGGCCTCGAATGAATCGCGGACCGACGTGAACACGTCGGGTTGCGTGTAGCGCTTTTTGGCCTTGTGGGGCGTCCGGCTGACGACGAGATCCTGTCCCGGGACCATGATGACGACGTGAACCTCGTATTCGTTGCCGGTCCGATGCTGCCGGTGCAGGGATTCGACCGAGACGCGGCACCCGACGATCCGCGGATAGATTTTCTCGAGCTTGGCCACGCGTTTGCGGATCTCGGCCTCGAGCGCATCCGAAGACGGCATGTTGTGGAACGTGATTTCGAGCGGTATTTGCATCAACCACCCCCAAGCAGACCTCCGACACTCGCTAACGCGGTGACGCGGTGGCCCGTTCCCGGCCCGGGGCGAACGTGGCAGGGCCGTTCCGGCGTGCATTCGACGATCTAGCGCGCGAGGCGCAGGTTGCTCAGCTGCGTGGCGATTTCACGGAAGATGGCGCCGAGATCCGCCGCCGTCGGCGAGACGAAGAAGTATTCCGGCTTCGAGGCGCAGGATCGGAAGAGGTCCTGCGTCGCCGGGTTATTCTCCTGCAGGACGATCGTATAGATGATGATGCCCTTGGCCTTCATGGCCTCGCAGAGCCGACTCATCCGCGAGTTGATGGTGTTCGTCGCGGTTCCTTCGTCCGTCGTCCCGAGGCGCCCATCGCTCAGGCGACGATAAGCGGTGAAGTCGGCATCAGACGGCAGATCCCGCGGCGACGTGCAGCCGCTGATGCCGTCGCAGCCTGGCGGCCTGCCGGGCATGTCGTACCACTGGTTCACGCCATCGGTCAGCAGAACCACGACCTTGTCGATCAGCGGCGTGTCATAGTCGAGCGGCAACTGCGGATCACCCCACAAGCCGCGCCAGGCCGGGCTCAACACGCGCCAGCCCCAGGCCAGGCCCACGTTCGCCATCGTGCCGCCGCGGCTCCAGGGCGCCATGGCGCTGATCGCCGCAAGCGCGGTCGACTTGTTGGGCTGAAGCGGCGTGATCTCGGGGCCGCAGCCGAGATTGGGGCCGTAGGCATCGTTGCCGGCCTCGCTCGTCTCCCGCACGACCGGGGAAGAGGGCGGGCCCCACTGGTTGTCGCCCTGACGCGGACTGCCGCCCGTCGTCATCAGGACCTTGTTCTCGTCGTAGAAGAGAACGCCGCGCGTCGATGGCCAGAAGAAGCGATACCAGGGCTGGACGGTCGGCAACGCCTCGGCCTGCTCCTCTTCATAGGGCGGATCGCGCGCCTCGACGCAGCCCTTCCAGGACCCGCCGGCGCTGTAATCCTCGCCAGGCTGCCGGACGCGGATGGTTCCCTTAGGCACGGTCGGCGAGTTGGTCCGGGTTGGATTCGGGACGATGTACCAGAATTTCGTCGCCGGCGACGTGATGGTGCATCCCGATGTGCTGTCGAGACGGATCATGAAGCGGCCGTTGTATTCACTGGGCGTGGCGCCGGATATGTCGACGAGGGCGCCGTTCTTCAAACCATGTGGAGTTGCGGTCGTGACACAGACCGTCGTCGTCCTTCTATCCGCGGCGCCGCCATTCGCCGTCACGGTCACGGACGACACGTCGACCGGGTCGAACTGGCGCGGCACCGTCCAGTCGATGCGCGACGGGCCGATATTGACGTTCGCGACATACGGTACGACGCCGATCCAGAGATTGGCGACCGTTTCGCGGTCGCCGTAGAGGATGTTGACCAGGTCGGTCGCGGCGTTCTTCATCGCCGTGATCTTGCTGCCCGCCATCGAGCCGGTGTTGTCCATGACGAGCACCAGCTCCATGCCGCGATCGGTCCGCTGCACGACCGTATTTGCCCGTACGCGCATGTCGTTGATGCCGACGACCCGCATGAACGTCGTCGGAACGGTTGCCGTCGCGTCGAGAATGATCGTTCCGGCATCCTCGTCGGCGGCGATCGTCAGGTTCACGTCCGTCGCGCCCATGAATCCCGGCGGGAAGTTGGCGTCGAAGAACATCCTGATGTCCGCGTCGCGGTCGTCCGCCAGCATCACGCGGCCGCCGGCGAGCCCCGCGGCGTCGATCGCCTGCGACAGGCGGGCCTTCACGAGCCAGCCGCGCGCGCCGTCGACCGACAGGCCGATTGCCGCCAGCAGGGGCACGATCGCGACGGCCAGAAAGAAGCCTACGCTGCCACGCCGATCCGCGGCGAGGCGATCGAGCAGACGGAGCAGTCTTTCTTTCATCGCACCAGGGCGCATGCCGGAAAGCATGGCGGCGATTCTCGGCGGCGAAACGTGAACGCGAAGTAAAAAGCCGACGCACGACGCTGTCGGCGCCGCAATCGTCCGGTGTTTGCCTTCCGGCGCATTTGTCGCGAATTGCGTCCAGTTTCGCGGGAAAAAGCGGCGAATATTCCTGTAAATTGTGATCGAAGTAATTCTTCCTTCGCTGCAATATTCCGGCGATAAGGAGGCGAAAAACCCCTTTATTATCAAGTAGAAGAGCGGCTGCGATTTACTTGTCATTAAGACGCTCCCCTTACCGTTGCGGACGGTCGCAACAACCGAAGGGAGTCTTTCCAATGCGCCATCTCTTCAACCGCCTTCTCCGTGACGAGTCGGGTGCGACGGCCATCGAGTATGGCCTGATCGCCGCTCTCGTCTCGGTCGCCGCCATCGTCGCGCTTCAGGCGATGGGCACCTCGCTGACGAACATCTTCAACGTGGTCAGGGGCGAGCTCGACGAGGCCTCGACGAAGGCCGGCGCGAGCACCGGCAACTGACGAGCGGTTCGGATACTACGCGGGGCGGCCGAGCGGGCCGCCCCGCCCTTCTCGAGGAATCACGACAATGTCCGACTTCGGATCTTTCGTTCAGCTCTGCGTCATCGGCACCGCCTGCGGCCTGCTGGTCGCGGCTGCCGTGTGCGACGTGCGCAGATTCGTCATTCCGAATCGGATTTGTCTCGGCCTGCTGATTCTTTATCCCGGCCACGCGATAACGCTTGCGCCGGTGGAAATCCTGGTCGCGGTCGCAGCCGCGGGCATCGTCTTTGCGATCGGCGCCGGACTGTTCGCCCTCGGAATAATGGGCGGGGGCGACGTGAAGTTGTTCGCCGTCACGGCCCTCTGGGCCGGCGGCCCGTTCGTCGTGCTTCTGCTGGTCACGACGGCGGCGGCGGGCGGGATGCTCGCGCTCTGGTGGGATCGACTGCTGCGCTTCTTTTCGCCGACCACGCCCAGTCTCAAGGCCGCCAATGGGCGGCCCGCCATCCCGTACGGCGCGGCAATTGCTGCCGGCGGGCTGCTCGTGGCCGTGAACCTCATCTAGGTGGAGGCGGCCATGCGCATGAAAACCGTTCTCCTGGTGGCCGTCGCCCTCGTGCTCGCGGGCTTCACGGCCATGCTCGTGCGGAACTGGCTCGATGCCCAGCGCGCGGCGATGACCGCCGCGCCCGCCCGCCCGGCGCCACCCGCGGGCGTTCAGGTTCTCGTCGCCAAGCAGGATCTGCCGGTCGGCACGTTTCTGCGCCCGGAGCATCTGCGCTGGCAGACCTGGCCCGAAAGCAGCCTGTCGCCGTCTTATGCCGTCGAAGGCAAGAAGAAGATGGAGGATTTCGTCGGCTCGGTCGTTCGTCTGCCGATCGCGATGGGTGAACCCATCACGGAAGGACGCGTCGTCTCACCGGGCAACAGCGGCTTTCTTGCGGCCGTCCTACGTCCCGGCTATCGGGCCGTTTCGGTGCCGGTGACCGTAACGTCGGGTATCTCCGGCTTTGTTTTTCCGGGTGACCACGTCGACCTGATTCTCACGCACACCATTCCCCAGGAGTCCGAAGGCAGCAACGAGTTGCGGCGTGCCGGCGTGACCGTATTGCGCGACATCCGGGTGCTTGCGCTCGACCAGCGCGTCGACGTGAAGCCGGGTGAAACCACGATCGCGCGCACGGTGACACTCGAGGTCACGCCCAAGCAGAGCGAGATGATCGCGGTAGTCGTCGAAGCCGGCAAACTGTCGATGAGCCTGCGGAGCCTGGCACGCGACGACCAGGCGCTGGCTGGTGGCGACACGACACCGAAGGAACCGAAGCGTCTGCCCGAACGGACGTTCACCCTCGACACCGAGGTGAGCGGTCTCCTCGCCATGCGACGGGTGAACGTGCTTCGCGGCGACAAGGCCGACGAACTCAAAATCGCCCCGCGGTGATGCCCATGACGCGCCTCGTCATCACGCTGCTTGCCGGGCTCGGTTTCATCTGGCTCGCGCTTACGTCGGCAAATGCGACGGAGACGTCCGATGCATCGCCGGGCACCGCCATGCCGGCCGACGTCGCCGAGCCAGCCACCGATGGCGACGCGACTGCCGCCGGGGCCGCCACGGTGAACGACAGTGAACCGGCAATATCGCTTTCGGCTGAAAGTCCTGCGGAAGCCGCGGCCGTGCAAGCCGAAGTCGCCGACCCGGCGGCCGACTCCGATGCAGCTGCCGTTGCGGCCGACACGGTGAACGACAGCGAGCCGGCAATGCCGCCGCCGGCCGAAGTTTCAGCGGAAGCTGCGCCCGAGGCAGTCGCGTCCGAAGCGACGACGTCCGAAGCTGGTGAGCCGGAGGCGGCGGTCAGCGGCATGACGCCGCCGGAACCAGAGTCGACGTCCGGGACCGGCGAAGCATCGGCGACGGCGCCCGTGGTGCAGGAGGCGGCGCTTCCCGCCACGACCGCAACCGAACCCGACAGCATCCAGAGCAAGCCGACGGCGAAACAGGCGCCCGCCGGTCCGCGCCACTTTGCGCGGGACCGCCACGATGCCCGCATCATGATCGAGGCCGTCGAAGAGAGCTGGCTGCGGATCCGCGACGCGAAGGGCAAGCTCGTCTTCATGCGCATCATGAAGCCCGGCGATACATATCGCGTACCGAATCGTGCCGGCCTGCTGCTCGACACCGGCTATGCCCGTGGTCTCTCGCTGTGGGTCGACGGGAAGCCAGCCGTGCGTCTTACTGGCCTCGTGCGCCGGTCGATCGAACTCGATCCCGATGCACTTGCGCGCGGCATCGTCAGGCAGGCGGGTTCCGCTGCGGCCGATGCGTCGGGGGAAGAAGAGGAGAAGGCATTACCGGTGACCGGCCCCCGTGTCGCGGCGTTGCCGACCGCGGTATCCGACGTCACGCTGGAGATCGAGCCCGCGGCCTCTCCCGATGCGGTCAACACGTCCGACCCGGACGAGGCGACGCCCCGACAGCAGGTCGCGGCGGTATCCGCCGTCGGCGCCGCACCGATACAGCTCAAGCCCAAGGACACATCGTCGGCCATCACGCACGCGACCGCACCGGTCGCATCGCCGGCTTCTCGCGGCCCTTCCATTGCGCCTGAACGGCCGCAACTGCAGCCGGCTGCGATGACTGCCGCGGTGACGGCACGCGCCGCCGTGGCATCGCCAAATGCAACGGGACCGGTCACCGCGGCGGCCGCCGTCACGCCGGCCGGCGTCGTCGGCGCCGCTACCTCGCGAATCGGACTCGAGGTCAACAAGGGCACGGTCGTACGTTTTCGGCAGCCGGCCGCGACGGTCTTCGTCGCCGATCCGGAGGTCGCCGACATCCAGGTGCGGTCGCCCGGCCTGGTCTATGTTTTCGGCAAGCGGGTCGGCGAAACCGTTCTCTATGCGGTCGACGACCACGACCGCGTCCTTCTGAACACGACGGTCGTGGTGAGCCACAACGTCAGCCGGTTGCGTCAGGCGATCCGTGCGGTCGCGCCGGATGCGGCCGTGGATGTCACGTCGGTCGACGGATCGCTGATCCTGACCGGAACCGTGGCGTCGGCCGCGGAGGCCGAGAACATCCGGCGCGTCGCGGCGCGTTTCGTTCCGGATCCGGCGGGTCTCATCAACCAGATCAAGGTCGTGGCGCCCAACCAGATCAACCTGCGCGTCCGCATCGCCGAGGTGACGCGCGAAACGCTGAAATCGTTCGGCGTCAGCTGGGACGTGCTGGCCCAGACGGGCAGCTTCGCGTTCGGCATCGCCACCGGCCAGTTCGTCAGCAGCACGCCCCTCAGCAATGTTGCCGTCGCTTCCCTCTCGCGCGGGTCGCTCGACCTCAATGCTCTGATCGATGCCCTCGGCACCGAGGGCCTGGTGACGGTCCTTGCGGAGCCGAACCTGACGGCCATGAGCGGCGAAACCGCGAGCTTTCTGGCCGGCGGCGAGTTTCCGATTCCCGTCGCCTACCCGCAGAACAACACGATCTCGATCGAATTCAAGCCGTTCGGCGTCAGCCTCGCATTCACGCCGACATTGATCGACGGCAATCGAATCAATCTGAAGGTCCGGCCCGAGGTCAGCCAGCTCTCGTCCGCAGGCGCCATTCAGCTGAGCGGCTTCTCCATTCCGGCGCTCTCGACCCGTCGCGCCGAGACTACGGTAGAGCTTGCAAGCGGGCAGAGCTTTGCCATTGCCGGTCTGCTTCAGAACAACTCGACGCAGGACATCTCCAAGGTCCCGTTTCTCGGCGACGTACCGATCCTGGGGGCGCTGTTCCGCTCCGATCGCTTCCGTCGCAACGAGTCGGAACTCGTCATCATCGTGACGCCCTATATCGTTCGCCCGGTTTCGGGCACGCGGCTCGCGAGCCCGACCGATGGCCTTGTTCCGCCCAATGACGTCGAACGGATCATCGGCGGCAAGAACTATCGACAGCAGCTGACCGACCGGTCGAACGCGCCACAGCTTCCGGACGGGCGTACGCTGATCGGTCCGGCCGGTTTTGTCCTCGAGTGAGGTGACCCATGCAGCCGGTGCGACTCTATCCTCCCGTCGGCGCCATACTGCTCATGGCCCTTGTGCTCGCGTTCTCCGCATGCGCGCCGCAAACGAGCCGATGGTCGCCCGCCGAGGCACCGAAAGAGAACAAGGTGACCTTCATACGCGTCGGCCATGTCGTGCGGTTCGCGCCCGGCGACGATCGGCTCGCGGCCACGGAGGCGGACCGGCTCGCGGCCTTCCTGGCGCGTCACCAGGTCGGCTTCGGCGAGCGCGTCACGCTGCTGGGTCCCGACCTGGCGACGACGCGTCGCCGGATGGATGCCGTGGCGGCGGCGCTGGCGCCGGCCGGCATCAAGGTCGTGCGCGGCGGGCCGATCGAAGGCGCAGACGTCGCGCCCGGGGCGCTGCATGTCGTCGTGGAGCGCCATCTCGTGACTCCGCCGGTATGTCCGGACTGGAGCAAGCCGGCAGGCGAGGACTTCACGAACTACGCCGGCAGCAATTTCGGCTGCGCGACCGCAGTCAATCTCGGGCTCATGGTCGCGGATCCTGCCGATCTGCTCGGCGGTCGCAGTCTGGGGCCCGCCGATGGCGACGTCGCCGCACAATCGATCGAGCGCTATCGCCTGGGCAAGACAAAGCCCCTGATACGCATGGACAGCATCACGACGGAGGGGAACTGATGGCCGCACTTGCCCTCGCACGAAAGACGAGCGTCGCGATCGAGGCAAAGCACGTCGTCGCCTTCGTCGACGACGCCGCAACACGCGACGCCGTTTCGCGTGCCCTGCAGGAAACAGGGATGACCGATGCGGCGATCCTCGACGGCGGAATTGCGGCCGCGTTGAAACAGGTCGAACCGGGCGGTCTGACCCGCGTCCTGATCGCGGATGTGTCCGCGTCGGCGACGCCGGTCGCCGATGTCGCCGCGCTGTCGGCGGTGATCGATCCGGGGACGCGTCTCGTCGTCATCGGCACCGTCAATGACGTCGCGCTGTTCAGGGACCTGCTGGGGGTGGGCGCCGTCGACTATCTGGTCAAACCCATCAACCCGCAAATGCTCCATGCGGCCCTGCTCGAAGGCGAGCCCGGCTTCAAGAGCAAGCGCGGTCCGGCCCAGGCCGGGCGCATCGTCGCCTTCATCGGTGCGCGCGGTGGCGTCGGCGCGACAACCGTCGCGGTCAATACTGCATGGCTGCTCGCGCACGACCGCAAGCAGAAGACGGCCTTGGTCGATCTCGACATCCATTTCGGCACCGCCCCGCTATTGCTCGACCTCGAGCCCGGCCGGGGACTGCGCGAGGCCCTCGAGCGACCCGAACGCATCGATACCCTGTTCGTCGACCGCGCGATGGTAAAGGCCGGCGAGCGGCTGTTCGTCCTTGGCGGGGAGGAGCCGCTGAACGAGAACCCGCCGATCGATCCGAGGGCGCTCGATGTCCTTCTGACCGAGCTGCGCCAGAATTTCGGATGGGTCGTGCTCGACATGCCCCGGACCTTCCTGTTGGGCCGGCCCCAGGCCATCAGCGCGGCCAACGATATCGTGCTCGTCTCCGACCTTTCGCTCGTCGGCATCCGCGATACGCTGCGGATTCTCGAGATCATAAAAGCGACGTCGCCGGACGCGCGCGTGAAGCTCGCCGCCGTCAATCCGGACGGGAGCCGTCCCAAGGTCGATCGGGCGGACTTCGAGCGCAGCGTCGGTCACAAGCTGGATTACGACATTCCCTTCGATGCGAAGGTCGCCGCGGCCGGTGCCAACGGCGGCAAGCCCGTCGCGGTCATCGCGCGCGGCAGCCGTCTGACCAAGTCGCTGCAACGTATCTCGGTCGATCTTGCCGGCGGGAACGACCGGAAGGGGGCCAGCCTCCTGACGCGCTGGCTGAGGAGATGACGCCGGGGCAGACGCCATCGCACGCCGTCGTTACCAATCTGGCCGAACGGCGCGGCCGTCTGCCGGGTGCAGCGGAGGCGCCGCAGCCGCGCGTACCCGACAGGCGTGAGCAGCTCGATGCCGCCCGTGAGGTCTTGGCCGCGCAGATCGAGCAGCGGATCGACCCGGCCATGCGCCGGCAGATGTCGCGGGGCGAACTCGCCCGCATGATCGGCGAGGCGGTCGCGACCTATCTGAGCGAGAAGCCGATAAGAGCCTCGCTGCTGGAGCAGCGCGACCTCGTAACGGTTCTGCTGAACGGGCTGCTCAGCCGCACCGCCGCACCGCCGCAGACGGACGATCCTGCGGACCCCTTGGCCGTCCCGCCGAGCGCGCCGCCCGCGCCGACCAAGTCCGTTGCGCCCACCACCACCGTCGAGGCCGCCAAGCAGCGGATCCAGCCGTTGCTGATGGACCGGATCGATATTGGGGCGGCGGCCCAGCTGCCGCGAAGCGAGCTCGAGCGGCAGATCGCCGACATCGTCAGCGAGCTGCTCTCGGAGCTCAAGCTTCATCTCAACATACGCGAGCAGCAGGAACTCGTCGTCGCGCTGCTCGACGAAATGCTCGGGCTCGGGCCGCTCGAACCGCTTCTGAACGACGAGACCGTGACCGACATCATGGTGAACGGTCCCAAGCAGGTCTACGTCGAACGGAACGGCAAGCTCGAGCTTACCGACGTCCGGTTCCGCGACAACGCGCATGTCATGAACATTGCGACGCGCATCGTCAGTCGCGTCGGGCGCCGTATCGACGAGTCGGTGCCGCTGTGCGATGCACGTCTCCTCGACGGCAGCCGCGTCAACATCATCATCCCCCCGCTGGCCATCGACGGCCCGTCGATCTCGATCCGCAAGTTCGGCAAGAAATCGATCACGCTCGATACCATGGTCGAGCAGCAGAACATCTCGCCGGCGATGGCCACCGTCCTGAAGATCGCGGCGCGCTGCCGACTGAATATCCTGATCTCGGGCGGCACCGGTTCGGGCAAGACGACCCTGTTGAACGCGCTCTCGCGGATGATCGACCACGGCGAACGCATCGTCACCATCGAGGACGCCGCCGAGCTGCGCCTGCAGCAGCCGCACGTGGTCCGCCTCGAGACGCGTCCGCCCAACCTCGAAGGCAAGGGCGAGGTGACGATGCGCGATCTCGTGAAGAACGCGCTGCGCATGCGTCCGGATCGCATCATCCTGGGCGAAATCCGCGGCGCCGAGGCAATCGACATGCTTCAGGCGATGAACACTGGCCACGACGGGTCGATGTGTACGATCCACGCCAACCGGCCGCGCGAGGCGCTGACGCGCCTCGAGAACATGGTGGGAATGTCCGGCATCAATCTGCCGAGCAAGGCGGTGCGGACCCAGATCGCCGCGGCCGTCAACATGATCGTCCAGGTCAGCCGCATGCGCGACGGGGTCCGGCGCGTCACGCATGTGGTGGAAGTGGTCGGCATGGAAGGGGATGTAATCACGACGCAGGACCTGTTCCTTTACCAGTACCAGGGCGAGGACAAGGACGGGCGGCTCCGCGGCACGTTCCAATCGACGGGGCTACGGCCGCATTTTCTGCCGCGGGCGGAATACTACGGTCTGGATCGCGCGCTTCTGGAGGCGATGTGATGGATCTCGCTTCATTGCTGCCGGCCGGAGAGGATGGGCTCATACTGATCGTGACGGTGAGCGCGGTCGCATTCCTGATGCTGCTCGCCGGTGCGGCACTCACCGCGCGTCAGGGCGGCGCCGTCGCGCGTCGGATCCAGAGCGTCCGCGCGCGTCACGGCAGCGACCGGAAGGCGGCCGCCCATGTCGCGATCCGGCGGACGGAGCCGGGCGGCGTGCTGAACGGCCTGGGGCGTGCGGCGGGCCGGTGGCTGCCCCGCCGCGCCGCGCTCCAGGCCCGGCTCGCCCGTACGGGCTATCCGATAACGATCGGACATTACTTTCTCGCGGTGGTCGCGATCGGCGTCCTGCAGGCTCTGACCAGTGGGATGCTCTTCGGCCTGTCGCCGATGCTTGCGGGTCTGACCGGCATCACCCAAGGGCTGCTGCTCCCGCACCTCGTCATCGGGTTTCTCGGCCGGCGCCGGCTGAAGCGGTTCGTGACCCATTTCCCGGAAGCAATCGACCTGATCGTGCGCGGCCTGCGTTCGGGCCTGCCGGTCTCGGAGTCCATCGGCGTCGTCGGACGCGAGGTGGGCGAGCCGGTCGGGCCGGAGTTCCGCCTGGTCGATCAGAGTGTGCGACTCGGCCGGTCGATCGAGGAGGCCCTATGGGACGCAGCTCAGCGCATCGACATTCCCGAGTTCAAGTTCTTCATCATCAGCCTCTCGGTGCAACGTGAGACGGGCGGCAATCTCGCCGAGACGTTGGAAAACCTCTCCGACATCCTGCGTCGTCGTCGGCAGATGCAGCTCAAGATCAAGGCGTTGTCGAGCGAAGCGCGGGCGAGCGCCATGATCATCGGCTCCCTGCCTTTCATCATGTTCGGCATCCTGATGCTGGTGAACGGCGACTACGTCATGGACCTGTTCCGGGATCCGCGCGGCATGGTGATGGTCGGCGTCGGCCTGTTCTTCATGACGATCGGCATCCTGGTCATGGCCAAGATGGTTCGGTTCGAAATATGAGCTGGAGTCGGTTTCTCCCCGAAGGCATGACGCCGGATGACCTGATCGTGATCTGCGCGGCGCTGTCCGCGATGGCCAGTGTGATCGCGGTCTGGCAGGCGCTGCTCGTGCGCGATCCGTTGGGGCCGCGTCTCAAGGCCATTGCCGCACGGCGCGAACGCCTGAAGGCGGAGATGCTCGCCTCGGGAAGGCGCGATCGGCGTGCCGCGACCGGGGGGCTGATGCACCGGGTCGTACGGACCTTGAACCTGCTGCGCAGTCGCGAAGCCGATCGGGCGCGCCTTGCACTGGCCCGCGCGGGCTTCCGGTCGAAGGACGCGGTGATTACCTATCTGTTTTGCCGCGTCAGCCTGCCGTTCGTCTTCGGCGCTCTCGCGCTGGCCGCCATCGACTGGCTGGATCTGTTTCGCTTTGCACAGCCGTTCCGGCTGCCGCTGGCCCTCCTGGCCGTCCTTCTTGGTGCCGTCGCGCCGGGGCTCTACGTGAAGAATGCGGCCGACAGACGCAAGGCAGCCATCCAGAAGGGATTGCCCGACGGGCTGGACCTGCTCGTCATCTGTGCGGAGGCGGGCCTCAGCCTGGATGCGGCACTGACGCGCGTGTCGAGGGAGATCGGCGGATCCTGCCCCGAGCTTGCGGACGAGTTCGGTCTGACGGCGATCGAGCTCGGCTTCCTGCCGGATCGCCGCCAGGCCCTCGAGAACCTCAATCAGCGGACCGACATGGCCTCGATCCGTGGGGTGGTCAATACGCTGCAGCAGACCGAGAAGTACGGCACGCCGCTGGCGCAGTCTCTACGTGTGCTCGGCGCCGAATTCCGCAACGCGCGGCTCATGAAGGCGGAGGAACGGGCGGCACGGCTTCCAGCGATCCTGACGGTGCCGATGATCGTCTTCATCCTGCCGCCCCTGTTCATCGTCCTGATCGGTCCGGCGATCCTCCGGACGATCGATGCGATGGGGAGCCTCTGATGCGCGACGGGAACGCAGTGTCTGTGCGATCACTGGAGCTGGGTGTCCGCGCCCAGTCCCATGACCTCGCGTCGCACCGGGTTGGCGCCGATCGCCGAGGTCCGCGGCCGTTCGGCGAGTTCGCGCAGGACGCTATAGTAGGCGAGATTGCTTTCGACTGCCTTGGCATCGAGGTCGATCCGTGCGACGCGCGCCGCGGCGTCGAGGTCGCCGGAAAGGCCGTAAACCAGGGCGAGATTCTGCCGATTGCGCGGCGTCGCCGCCGGATGGAATGCGAGCGGGCGAAGCAGGGCGATCGCGTCCTGATAGTCGCCGCTGAGCGCAAGCGACAGACCAAGATTGTTTCGCAGCAGCAGATTGTCGGGCGCAATCGCCAGGCCGGCGCGATAGTGCGCCTGGGCCGCGCGATGATCGCCCATCATGTCGAGGACCACGCCGAGGCTGTTGTGGACGCGCGGGTCGTTTGCATCGACCGCAAGGGCCGCCTCGAACTGCGGCAACGCCAGCTCGGGCTGGTCGAGCGACAGCAGCGCATTGCCGAGGCCGCGCAGCGCCTCCCCGTCCTGCGGGGCCAATGCGAGGGCTTTCCGGTAAGCTTCGGCCGCTTCGTTGAACGCGCGCAGGTCGTTGAGGGCGGCGCCAAGCTTCAACAGTGGCTCAACTTCATTCGGCGCAAGTGCATGGGCGCGGCGATAGAGACCGACCGCACCGGCGACGTCGCCGCCGGCACGCATCGCGTCGCCGACACGCAACAGTGCGAGATGGCTGGTGGGATCGGTCGCGGCGAGCGGGGCCGTCGGCGCAACGCTCGACTGAACGACGTCGCCGGCGCAGGCGCCGAGCAGGGAGCTTGCGGCGATCGCCAAGCCCGCGATCTGCACGGCACGCCGGCCGGATCCACGACGAGACGTGATGAGGTGCTTCCTGCGCATGAGGTCGAAAGCGTAGGAGCGGGGGCTTAACGAAGGGTAAAGTGGATGAAAGCCGCGCGCGCATGCTTGCTGCCATTGGCCCGGCTCTGCGCCGACCGGAACGGCGCGGCGGCCATGGAGTTCGCGTTCATCGCAATGCCGCTGATCGTGCTGGTGATCGGCATCATCGAGGTCGCGATGATCCTGTTCGTCAACGTGCTGCTCGAAGGCGGCGTGCGGGATGCGGCCCGCTTCGGCATTACCGGCTATTCGCCGACCGGGACCGACCGGGCCGCGGTCATCCGCGACATCATCAGCCGGCGGTCCGTCGGCATGATCGACATGACCAAGGTCAAGATCGAGACTCTGGTCTATCAGAACTTCTCGGATATCGGTAAGCCGGAGCCGTTCACCGACCAGCCGCCGCTCAACGGCACGTATGACGTGGGCGAACCCTTCGTCGACGTGAACGGCAACAGCAAATGGGATGCGGACATGGGTGCTGCCGGCGTCGGAGGGCCGGGCGCGGTCGTGGTCTATCGCGTAAGCTACGATTGGCCGCTGCTGACGGGGCTGCTCGTGCCCTTGCTCGGCGACAACGGCTATGTGCCGCTGCAGGCGAGCGTCGCGGTCCGGAACGAACCGTTCCTGCTGCCGGGAGCAAGCTGATGACCGCAGTGCTACGAAGGCTTCTTTGCAATGAACGCGGTGCGCTGATCGCGGAGTTCGCCGTCGCGCTGCCGGTGTTGCTCGTCTTGCTTCTGGCCGGTTTCGAGATCTCGCGTTATGCCCTGCTGCATCAGAAGCTCGATCGGCTGGCCACCACCATGGCCGATCTCGTGGCGCAGGCCGAAACGATGACGACCGAGGACATCGATCTGCTTTTCCTCGCGTCCGAGCACGTCGCCTGGCCGTTCGATATCAAGACGCAGGGTGTCGTGATCGTCTCGTCGATTCGGGCTGCGCCGACGCCGCCTTCCGATCCGCCGGGCCCGCCGGTCGTCGTCTGGCAGCGTAGCGGGGGCGGCACGCTCGCGGAGACGAGCAAGATCGGCGTCGTGTCGGGGCAAGCGGCCCTTCCGCCCGGCCTCACCGTCGACAAGGGCGATACCATCATCGCCGCCGAGGTGTATTTCGAGTATCAGCCGATCTTCGTGCCGGCGATCGTACCGGTGTCCCGGCTCTACCATCGTGCGTTCTATCGGCCGCGCCTGGGCGCACTGTCCACTCTAGGTTAGCGGAGACGATTCGCGGCGCGTGACGGAACATCGTAGACCTGAACCGCCGGGCGGCTGTCATCCATCTGCGCCGCCGCTTTCGAGACGCCGGTGCTTGTTCATGTTTGCGGGCGCCATCCGTCCCTTGCCGTTAACATACCGGTAAGACCCGCCACCTAAGCTGACCCAGGGGATCACCTGGGATCAACGAGGCCGGTTTGTCGACTGCCATCGTCAAAGCTGCCATGGGCGAAGGCCGCAAACAGGCGGCGGCCGCCGTTCCGGCGGCGCCGAATGCGGTCAATGAGGCCTACTTCCTGCTGCCGCGGCTGATCGAGCGCATGCATCGCCGCTACCTCGACGTCCTGCGGTTCGAGCTCACCAAGCTCGGCGTCGACGACCTCAATCCCGTACAGATGATGCAGCTCCTCAACATCGACGAGGAGATCTCGGTTCAGGAGCTTGTCGACCGCGGGCACTATGTCGGGTCGAGCGCGTTCTACAACATCAAGAAGCTCGTCCAGAGCGGCTACATCGAGCAGTCGCGGGCGCCGAGCGACCGACGGGCCGTACGAGTCAAGTTGACGAAGAAGGCCCAGGCGCTCTGCGAGCATATCCGCGGACAGCAGGCCGAGCTCGGCGCCGCATTCATGCGTCTCGACGAAAAGGGGATCGACCTCGAGGGCGCATACCGCACGCTGCGCAGCCTCGAGCGCTCCTGGGACGACTATCTCCGCTACGGAAAATACTAGGCCCGCGTCGGCGGACGGCCGGACAAGGCCGTGACAGGCCGCCGCTGCCGTCCCGGCGCGGCCGCGCCAGGTTTGCTCAGTTCCGCTTTGCGGCGGCCACGGCCGTCGCGTCGGAATCGGCCGCTTCATCGGCGCGCCAGTACGCGAGCATGGTCGCCGCCTGGCCGCTGCCGAGCGAGTCGTAGAACGCCAGGATGTTCTGCAGCTTCTCGCTGGGCATGACCTTGCTTTCGCCCTTGCGCGTCAGCAGGAAGATGGTGGCGAAGTTGGACCGGTCGATGCCGATCGACTTGCATGCGACCGCGAGCGGCTCGCCGCCCGGCTCGAAGATCACGCGCCGGGCCATACGCAGGTCCAGCCGGCAGAGCCGCGCGAAGCTCGCCGTGAAGGCGGTCACGTTGCCGCCGCGGAGCGCCTGGACCAGGAAACGCTCGTTCAGCTCGTCGATCTGCTCCAGCCGTTCGACCAGGCCCTGGGCCAGTTCGTCCACCGAGGGCGCGGAATTGGAGCTGAGCGCGCGCTTCGCCGAGTTCTCGAGCGCGCTGCTGACGAGTTCCTCGTCGATCCGAAAGCGGTCGACGATATGCTGGCGCAGGACCGCCGAAACCCACCAGAACATCCGATGCGCGAGTTTTGCCGGCAGATCCGGACGATTCAGCAGCGGCTTCTGGTAACGCGCGACCTCCAGCGACTCCGCGACCAGGTATTCGAGCGCCCGCTGCGAAAGAACCGCATCCGGGTTGTTCAGGAGCTCCTCGATCACGTCGGCTTCGCCGTGGTCCAGGATCGCGTCGGCGACATGCTCGCCGAGCGGCTTCTGCAGGGCGATCGCGAGCCGGTGCTCGCGGGTCCGGTGGCGGACGATCTCGATCAGGTCGGGGTCGCTGAGCACGCCGCTTTTGGTCAGGAGCGGCCGGGCGACGTCGATCTCGTCGTTGGCAAGCATCACGACCAGCTCGCGCGGGGCGGACGGCAGCTCGGCCAGACGTTTGGCGAGGTCCTGGCGGATCTCCATCTCGATGTCGTGGATCAGGGTGCCCAGAACATCGACCATCAGCTGACGCTCGCTGCTGACGAGCGACTGATCGGATTGGATGAAAATTTCCGACAACTCACCAAAGAGCTGGGCCCGATCCTCCGGGTTGTTCCTCTCGGCCAGACGGCAAAGCCGCTGCATTTCCGATTGCCGGGACTCGTCCATCTGTGCGCTCCGGTTCCACCCCTGCGGTCAAAGGCACACGCATCCGACCACGATGCACGTGTCGCAACGTTAAGTTTCGAACAGCAGAAGCTAAAGAAGTCTAAATCCCCGGCGCGGAAAGGCACCGGTGCGGCTCAGTGTCGCTGGCCGACCGGGTGGCGGTCAGGCGCCGGTCTGCTGGATTTCCCGAACCAGGGTGTCGACGATCCGGCCGATCAGGGTTCGGTCCTCGCCCTCGACCATGACCCGGATCAGTGGCTCGGTTCCGGACTTGCGGACGAGGATCCGTCCCTGGCTGCCGAGCATCGCCTCGGCGTCCCGGATAGCGTCCTTTACGCGGGCCGACTCGAGAGGCGTGCCCCCGTTGGTCCGGACGTTGCGGAGGAGCTGCGGCATCGGCTCGAACACGCGGCAAACCTCGGAAGCGCGCCGGTTCGACTGGACGAGCACGGCGAGCATCTGCAGGGCCGCGATGAGGCCATCGCCGGTCGTCGCGTAGTCCGACAGGATGATGTGGCCCGACTGCTCGCCGCCCACGTTGAAGCTGTGTTCGCGCATCATCTCGAACACGTAGCGGTCACCGACCGGCGCCCGCGCCAAGCGAAGGCCGTGCCCCTGCAGATAGCGTTCGAGCCCAAGGTTGGACATGACGGTGCCGACCACGCCGCCGCCCTGGAGACGACCGGCGTGGTGCCATGACGTCGCGATCAGGGCCATGACCTGGTCGCCGTCGATGGTTTGGCCGTTTTCGTCGACCATCAGCAGCCGGTCGGCGTCGCCATCCAGCGCGATGCCGAGGTCGGCGCGATATGTCCGCACCTGCTCCTGCAGCGCGTGGGGATGGGTGGCGCCGCAATCCTTGTTGATGTTGAACCCGTCGGGATTCACGCCGATCGGGATGACCTCGGCGCCGAGTTCCCATAGCACCGTCGGCGCAACCTTGTACGCGGCCCCGTTGGCGCAATCGACCACGATGCGCAGGTCGCCCAGCCGCAGGCCCTTGGGAAAGGTTGCCTTGACGAACTCGATATAGCGGCCCGCCGCGTCGTCGATGCGCTTGACGCGACCGAGCTGGTCGGGGGCCGCAAGGCCCGAGCGATCGTCCAGGTCGCGCTCGATCGCCAGCTCGATTTCATCCGAGAGCTTGCAGCCGTCCGGACCAAACAGCTTGATCCCGTTGTCGGCATACGGGTTGTGCGAGGCGGAGATCACCACGCCGAGATCGGCCCTGAGCGATCGGGTCAGCATCGCGATGGCCGGGGTGGGGAGGGGGCCGACGAGCATCACGTCCATGCCGATCGACACGAACCCTGCGGTCATGGCCGGCTCCAGCATATAGCCTGAAAGCCGCGTATCCTTGCCGATGACGACGCGACCGCCGTGCCTGCCGCGCGTGAAATGACGCCCGGCCGCCGTCGCTACCTTCATCGCGATTTCCGCGGTCATCGGCTCCGTATTTGCCGTCCCGCGAATCCCGTCCGTTCCGAAGAGCTTGCGCACCCCGAACCCTCGACCACTGTCCATGAAGAGCCTGCGGCGCCGGCTGCGCCGTATGATGTATCCGGATGATAGAGGTGATGGCGGATCTTGGGCAAGCAAACCGACACCGGGTCGGTGGCCGCAATCGTATGACCGGCCTGCACTCGACGACCGGCGCGGCGGCGGTCTCCCCATGGGGAATGGCGACCCGCATGGGACAGGGCGGCGCCCGTTTGGCCGAGTTGATCGACCCGCCGATCCGGGCGATGGTCGCATCCGGTGATGGTGCGATACCGGTACGCCTCGCCGATATGTGTAACAATTCGCAATAAGATGTGAGTTGAAGCGCATCCGACCCCAACCATATTTCGCGCCTCGTCAAATGCGCCGCATGGCTTTTGCCATTTGAACTTTTCCTCATTTGCGGTAGCGAATGGCGGCATTCGCGTCGAAACGAGGGGGAGAGATGATCGGTGGGTTGGTGTCGTCGGAGACCATGCGTTCGCAGGAAGGCGTCCGTTCCACGGGCGGATGCTGAGCGATGAGTCCGGCATTCACAGCCGTCGTCCTGGCCGCCGGTCTCGGTACCCGCATGAAATCGGCGCGCCCCAAGGTCCTGCATGAGATCGGCGGGCGGCCGCTGATCGGCCATGTGGTGGCGGCGCTGGCCGCGATGCGTCCGTCCCGCATCGTGCTCGTCGTCGGTCCGGAGATGGACGCAGTGACCGCAGCCGCCCGTGCCGCAGCGTCCGACGTGCCGATCACCGTCGTCGTGCAGCATGAGCGGAAGGGAACGGCACACGCCGTACTGGCTGCCAAGGACGTCTTGGCCGGCGTGCGCGAGGACGTGGTCATCGCCTTCGGCGACACGCCCCTCGTCCGTCCCGAGACGCTGGAACGTCTGGTGGCCGCACGTCGCGGCACGGACGGTCGCAGCCGGGCCGTCGCCGTAATCGGCATGCGGCCGGCCGATCCGGGTCCCTACGGGCGGCTCGTCACCGGGTCGGACGGTACGCTCGAGCGGATTGTCGAGGCCAAGGACGCGAGTCCGGCCGAGGCGGCGATCACGCTGTGCAATGCCGGGGTGATGGCCGTCGACGGCACCCGGTTGCTCGACCTGCTGGCGAAGGTTCGGCCCGACAACGCCAAGGGCGAATATTATCTGACCGACCTGATCGCGCTCGCCCGCGCTGACGGCCTGGAATGCGGCTACATCGAGGCGCCGGCCGACGAGCTCATCGGCATCAATTCGCGCGCCGAGCTTGCCGCCGCCGAGGCGCTGTTCCAGATGCGGGCCCGCAATGCCGCCATGGAGAACGGCGCGACGCTCGTCGACCCCACGAGCGTCTGGTTCAGCTACGATACGAAGCTGGGGCAGGACGTCACGGTTGGGCCCATGGTGGTGTTCGGTCCCGGCGTCGAGGTCCGCGACGGCGTCGTGATCCGCGGGTTCTGTCATATCGAGGGGGCGGTCATCGAGACCGGCGCGATCGTCGGCCCGTTTGCGCGCCTGCGGCCCGGCGCCGTGATCGGGCCCGATGTCCACATCGGCAACTTCGTCGAGGTCAAGGCCGCGCGCGTCGAACGGGGCGCGAAGATCAATCACCTGGCCTATGTCGGCGACGCGCGGGTCGGCGCCAAGGCGAATGTCGGGGCCGGGACGATCACGGTCAACTACGACGGCTTCACCAAATCGTTTACCGATATCGGGACCGGCGCCTTCATCGGCTCCAACTCGTCACTGGTGGCCCCCGTCAAGGTCGGCGACGGCGCCATCGTCGCGGCAGGAAGCGTGATCACGGCGGACGTCGCGCCGGATGCGATCGCATTTGGTCGCGCACGGCAGGTCGAGAAGCCGGGGCGGGCCAAGGCGTTCCGCGACGCCAAGGCCGCGGAGAAGGCGGACAAGGCCCGAGGCGGGCGAAAGGGTTGAAGCAATGTGTGGAATCATCGGCATCGTCGGCAAGGCGGAAGTCGCGCCATCATTGATCGAAGCCCTCAAGCGGCTCGAATACCGCGGTTATGACTCGGCCGGGATCGCCACCGTGGTGAACGGCGCCATCGAGCGGCGCCGCGCCGAAGGGAAGATCGCTAGGCTCGAGGCGCTCCTCGGCCAGAAACGGCTGCCGGGTACGACCGGAATCGGCCACACGCGCTGGGCAACGCATGGCGCGCCGAACGAGACCAATGCGCATCCGCATGCGACGCACCGCGTTGCCGTGGTCCACAACGGCATCATCGAGAACTTCCAGGTCCTGCGGGCCGAACTCGAAGCGAAGGGGTGCTGCTTTCAGACCGAGACCGACACGGAGGTGATCGCGCATCTCCTCACCGTCCTGATCGATGGCGGGATGACGCCGGAGCAGGCGATGGCGGCGGCGCTCCGGCGGTTCGAGGGGGCGTTCGCGCTCGCCGTCCTGGTCGCCGGTCGCGACGACATGCTGCTCGCCGCACGGCAGGGCTCGCCGCTCGCCGTCGGTTACGGCGACGGCGAAATGTTCGTCGGCTCCGACGCGCTGGCGCTCGCGCCGTTCACGCGCCGCATCGCCTATCTCGAGGACGGCGACTGGGCCGTCGTCACGGCGACGAACGCGACCATCTTCGACAAGGAAGCGAAGCCTGCGGTCCGCGCGGTGCGTGAGACGGCATTGAGTGGCGCATTGATCGGCAAGGGCAATCATCGCCACTTCATGCACAAGGAGATCCACGAGCAGCCGGCCGTGATCGGAGACACGCTCCGGGTCTACCTCAATCCGGCGACCCGCACGATCGCCCTGCCGTCGCTGCCGTTCGACTTCGCCAAGCTGACGAAACTGAACATCGTCGCCTGCGGCACGTCGTACTACGCCGGTATGGTCGCGAAGTACTGGTTCGAGACGCTTGCGCGCCTGCCGGTGGAGGTCGACATTGCGTCGGAGTTCCGTTATCGCGACCCGCCGCTTGTCGACGGCGGCGTGAGCCTGTTCATTTCGCAGTCCGGCGAGACGATCGACACGCTCTCGGCCTTGCGCCACGTTCGCGCCGGCGGGCAGAAGACCGCCGCGATCGTCAACGTTCCCGAGAGCTCGATCGCCCGCGAGGCGGATGTCGTGTTCCCGACGCATGCCGGACCGGAAATCGGCGTCGCCTCGACCAAGGCTCTTACGACCCAGCTCATCGTGCTTGCGTGCCTTGCGATCCATGCCGGGCGGGCGCGCGGCAAGCTGGATGCGGGCCATGCGGGCGATCTGGCCGTCGCGCTGATGGAAGCGCCGGCGCGCGTGTCCGAAGTGCTCGCCCACGACGACACGATCCGCGAGTTGGCGCATACGGTCGCCGAAGCGCGCGACGTGCTCTATCTCGGTCGGGGGACGTCCTATCCGATCGCGCTGGAAGGCGCGCTCAAGCTCAAGGAGATCTCGTACATCCATGCCGAAGGCTATCCGGCCGGCGAGATGAAGCACGGGCCGATCGCCCTGATCGACGAGCACGTGCCGGTCATCTTCGTGGCGCCCGTCGACGGGGCGTTCGAAAAGACGGCGTCGAACGTCCAGGAAGTCGCCGCCCGTGGCGGTCGGGTCATTCTGCTGAGCGATGCCGACGGGATCGGCCGGCTGAAGCGTTTGGCGGCGGCAAGCGTCGAGATGCCGCGCACCCATCCCTTCGTGGCACCGATCCTCTATGCCGTGCCGGTGCAGCTGCTCGCCTATCACACCGCGGTCCTGAAAGGCACGGACGTCGACCAGCCCCGCAATCTTGCAAAAAGCGTTACCGTCGAATAACTGCCGGATTGCCCATCCTGGGTATGCAACGATGACCCGGCCCCTGACGTACCCTGTTCCGGGGTGCGTCCGAAATGGCGACTTATCTTGTCACCGGCGGCTGCGGGTTCATCGGTTCCCATCTATGCGATGCGCTGATCGCGCGTGGGCACCGGGTTCGCGTTCTTGACGACCTGTCGAGCGGCAATCCCGCCAATCTCGACCCGAGGGCGGAGCTGTTCGAGGGCGATGTCGCCGATCCGGACGCCGTTGCCGCGTGCACCGCGGACGTCGACGGCATCTATCATCTTGCGGCCGTGGCGTCGGTCGTGCGCGCAAACGAGGCGTGGATCGCCACCCACAGGACCAACCTGACCGGGACGATCACGGTGCTGGATGCGGCGCGACACGGCCGGGCGGGCCCCATCCCGGTGGTGTTCGCGTCGTCTGCGGCCGTGTACGGCGCCAGCGACGAACTGCCGCTGGTTGAAAACGAATCTGTCCAGCCGATCTCGGCGTACGGTGCCGACAAGCTCGGCTGCGAGCTGCACGCGCGAATCGCCGGGCTGGTCCATGGCGTGCCGACGGTCGGATTGCGGTTCTTCAACGTGTACGGTCCACGCCAGGACCCGCATTCCCAATACTCGGGTGTCATCTCGATCTTCTGGGGCCGCCTGAAGCGCGGACTGCCCCTTCAGGTGTTCGGTGACGGCCGCCAGGAGCGTGATTTCGTCTATGTCCGCGACGTCGTTCGGGCGCTCGTCCTGGCCATGGGGGCAGCGACCCCCGACGCGCCCATCTACAACGTCTGCACCGGTCGGGCGACTTCGGTCCTCGAACTCGCGGGGGTGCTCGGCACGTTGTTCCGCTGCGAGCCGGTGATCGAGTTCAAGCCGGCACGGCCAGGCGATATCCGGCGCTCCGTCGGCAATCCGGCCCGGATCGAGGCAGCGCTCGGATGGCGACCGCGCACGCCGCTGCAAGCCGGCCTCGAAGCGATGATCGCCGCGGCGGAATCCGTACCGACCCTGGCGACGGGCTGAGCGTCCGCGACCGGTGCCGTCGTCGAGGATCGCAAACAAAAGGCCCGCCGTGGAGCGGCGGGCCAAGTGATATCGGAAATCGGAAAAAGAAGCCGCCTTCGAGGCTCACGCCGCGTTGCGCGCGCGGGCCTGCTCGACCTGCCGCTTCAGTCGGCGCAGATCCTGATCAAGCTTCGTGTCCGCCGTGCCGAGCAGCCACGCGTCGAGACCGCCGCAATGCTCGATGGTGCGCAGGCCGCGCGCGGACAGACGCAGACGCACGGTGCGGCCCAGCGCATCCGACAGAAGGGACGTCACCTGCAGGTTCGGCATGAACCGGCGCTTGGTCTTGTTGTTGGCATGGCTGACGTTATTGCCAACCAGGACAGCTTTTCCGGTGACCGCGCAACGACGGGCCATGACGTAAATCCTCATAAAACCGGGCTCGAAAACACCAACGGGCCGTGCCGGCCCGTGGAGAGGAGGGCGTTGTACGGGGTTAACCGGGCGCCGTCAAGGGTTGCCGGTGCGCCCGCCGGAACGGCTCAGTCCCGGGTCTCGCGAAACGTCCGCAAGACCATCTCGGCCGCCGTGACGGGCGTCATAACGCCTTGAGTTACTTTGGCTTCCAGGTCGTCGATGCAGGCTGCGACCGTCGCATTCCGGCGCAGCTCGCTGCGGAGGCCCTGTTCGATCTCGTGCCACATCCAGGCCTTGGCCTGCCCGGCCCGCTTGGCGCCGAGGCCGTGCGGCCCGAGGGTTTCGCGGTATCTTCGTACCTCACCCCAGACGGCGTCCATGCCGCGCCGTTCGAGCGCTGAGACCTGCACGACGCGCGGCGACCAGCCGGGCGTCGCCGGCCGCAGCAGATGGAGCGCGGCGCGGTACTCGGCCGCCGCGCGGCCCGCGACCGCGGCGAGCTCTCCGTCGGCCTTGTTGATGATGACCAGATCGGCGAGTTCGACAATTCCCTTCTTCAGTCCCTGCAGCTCGTCGCCGCCCCCCGGGGCGAGGATCAGTGCGAACAGATCGACCATGTCGGCGACGGTCGTCTCCGACTGGCCCACGCCCACGGTTTCGATCAGGACGACATCGAAACCTGCGGCCTCGCAGATGAGCCCGGCCTCCCGCGTCCGGCGGGCGACGCCGCCGAGCGTGCCGCCAGAGGGCGAGGGCCGGATAAAGGCCTGCGGGCTGCGGGAGAGGGCCTCCATTCGCGTCTTGTCACCCAGAATGGAGCCGCCCGAACGCGGCGATGACGGATCGACGGCGAGGACCGCGACGCGGTGTCCCTGTTCGATCAGGTAAAGACCGAACGCCTCGATGAACGTGGATTTGCCGACACCCGGTGCGCCGGAAATGCCGATGCGCACGGCCGCGCCGGTTGCCGGCAGCAGCGCCGAGAGAAGAGCCTGCGCTTCGGCCCGATGTTCCGGGCGCGTCGATTCGACCAAGGTGATCGCACGCGCGAGGGCGCGTCGGTCGCCGTCGCGGACGGCCTGGGCCAGCTGTGGGGTTCCGCCTGATGGCGTCATACGCGTCGCCATGGCCCGACGGGTGTCCCTAGCTCAACCCCTGGCGACCCATCTCGAGGAACTTTTCGCGACGGCGCGCGCGCAGGCTGTCGCCGTCGTACTTCTGCAGGTCCCGCATTTCGCGCGCAATCGCTTCTCCGAGCGCCGCGATCGCCTTGGCCGGCTCGCGATGCGCGCCGCCGAGCGGCTCCGGCACGATCGCGTCGATGACCCCGAACCGCAGCAGATCCTGCGCGGTGAGCCGGAGCGCTTCGGCCGCCGTCTGCGCCTGTTCTCCGCTGCGCCACAGGATCGAGGCGCAACCTTCGGGCGAGATGACCGAATACACGGCATGCTCGAGCATGAGCACCCGGTTGGCGGCGGCAATCGCGATGGCCCCGCCGGATCCGCCCTCGCCGATGATCGCGGCGACGAACGGCACCCGGATGTCGAGGCAGACCTCGAGGCAGCGGGCGATCGCTTCGGCCTGGCCGCGCGCTTCCGCATCGACGCCCGGATACGCGCCGGCCGTGTCGACAAGGGCGATGACGGGGAGGCGGAAGCGCTCGGCAAGACGCATCAGGCGCTGCGCCTTGCGATAGCCTTCCGGTCGCGCCATGCCGAAATTGTGTTTGATGCGCGTCTCGGTGTCGGCGCCCTTCTCGTGACCGAGAATCACGCACGAGCGGCCGTCGAATCGGCCGATGCCGCCGACAATGGCCAGATCCTCGCCGAAGAGACGGTCGCCCGCGAGCGGCGTGAAATCTTCGACGAGCGCCTTGACGTAGTCGAGGAAGTGCGGCCGCTCCGGGTGGCGGGCGATCTGGACCTTCTGCCACGGGGTCAGCTTGCCGTAGGCGGCGCGAAGCTGCTTTTCGACCTTCGCCTGCAGCTTCGCGACCTCATCCGCGATATTGAGCCCGGAGGCATTCGTCAGGTGACGAAGCTCCTCGATCTTGCCTTCGAGCTCCGCAATCGGCTTTTCAAAATCAAGATAGTGCGCCATGGCGGTTCATTATCATGCCGACGGGGGAAACGCGGATCTTTTTACCGTCTGCCCTCGATCTGGGCGGCCTTCCGGACCAGGACCTCGGCCTGACGGATCGAGGCAATATCGATCAACTTGCCCTCGAACGCGACGGCGCCCTTGCCCTCGCGCTTCGCCGCTTCCATTGCATCCAGGATCGCGCGCGCCCGTTCGACCTCGGCCGCGGAGGGGGTAAAGACCTCGTTGGCGAGCGCGATCTGACTGGGGTGGATGGCCCATTTGCCTTCGCAGCCGAGCGCGGCGGCGCGCTTCGCGGCGGCGGTGAAGCCGTCCGGGTCGCGGAAATCGCCGAACGGACCGTCGACCGGCCTCAGGCCGTTCGCGCGCGCGGCAACCACCAGCCTCGCCAGCGCATAATGCCACATATCGCCCCAGTGCCGCTCGCGTGTCGCGCCGGGCGAACCGGTGAGGACGGCGTAGTCGGGGTTGGCGCCGCCGATGCTGGTCGTAAGGGCGCGCGTCGAGGCCGCGAAATCGGCAACGCCGAAATGCAGCGACTCGATGCGCGGGCTCGCCGCGGCGATCGCCTCGATGTTTGCCATGCCGAGCGCGGTCTCGATGATGAGCTCGAAGCCGATACGCCGTTTCAGTCCCTTGGCCTGCTCGATCTGCGAGACCAGCATGTCGAGCGCGTATACGTCGGCCGCGGTGCCGACCTTGGGAATCATGATCAGGTCGAGCCGCGCGCCCGCCTGCTCGACGACGTCGATCACGTCGCGGTACATCCACGGCGTATCCAGGCCGTTGATCCGCACCGACATGACGCGGCCCCGCCAGTCGATTTCGTTGAGGCCGGCGATCACCGCCCGGCGCGCCCGCTCCTTTTCTTCCGGTGCCACGGCGTCCTCGAGGTCGAGGAACACGATGTCGGCGTCCGATCGCGCCGCCTTCTCGAAAAGGTCGGAACGGCTTCCGGGAACGGCGAGCTCGCTGCGGTTGAGGCGGGGCGTTGTCTCCGTGACCGTCGTGAAACTCATGCTGTGCAGCTGTCCCTCATAACCAACGAATCAGGCCCAAGCGTCCACGCTTGGACTCGCGGGTCCCCGAGCCTGACCCGAGAGGCCCGCGAACGGCACTTAGAGCACAGAATCCCGCCGGCAAACAGTGCGGCAATGCCTAGGCGCGCTCCTGGGCGAGGATCAGCTCGTAGGCCGGCAGCGTGAGGAAGTCCGCGCATTCCGGCGCCTCGCTCAATTCGCGGAACAGCCGCGCCGCCTCGTGATACTTGCCGTTCCTGAACTGCTCGTCGCCGACCATCGCCCTGGTCTTGTCGAGTTCCTCGTCGATGACCTGTCGCACGAGCGCACGGTCGATCAGGCGCCCGTCATCGAGACGCGCCCCGTGATGCAGCCATTGCCACACCTGGGTCCGGGAGATTTCGGCCGTCGCCGCATCCTCCATGAGGTTGTAGAGCGGCACGCAGCCGGTGCCGCGCAGCCACGCCTCGATATAGCCGATTCCGACATTGACGTTCTGCCGCAGGCCTGCCTCGGTGATCGGCCCTTCCGGCACCTTGAGCAGGTCGGCGGCGGTCACATGCACGTCCTGCCGCTTGCGCGCGATCTGGTTGGCCTCGGGCATCAGCCGGTCGAAGATATCTTTGGCGATCTTCACCAGGCCGGGGTGCGCGACCCAGGTGCCGTCGTGCCCGTCGCTTGCCTCGCGCTGCTTGTCGGCCGCAACCTTTTCCATGGCGGCCTGGTTCGCGACCGGGTCGTCCTTGATCGGGATCTGGGCCGCCATGCCGCCCATGGCGTGCACGTTGCGCCGGTGGCACGTCGCGATCAGCAGAAGGCTGTACGACCGCATGAAATGCGTCGTCATGGTGACGAGCGCCCGGTCGGGCATCACGGCGTCGGGGTCCTTGGCGAACTTCTTGATGAAGCTGAAAATATAGTCCCACCGGCCGCAGTTGAGGCCGGCCGAGTGCTGCCGCAGCTCGTAGAGAATCTCGTCCATCTCGAACGCGGCGAGGATCGTTTCGATCAGGACGGTGGCCTTGATCGTGCCGCGTCTGATCCCGAGCGCGTCCTGCGCATGATTGAAGACATCGTTCCAGAGCCGCGCCTCGAGGTGGCTCTCCAACTTCGGCAGGTAGAAATACGGTCCGGTGCCGCGCCGAATCAGTTCCTTGGCGTTATGGAAGAAATAGAGACCGAAGTCGAAGAGCGCACCCCACATCGGCGCACCATCGACGATGACGTGCTTCTCCGGCAGATGCCAGCCGCGCGGCCGCACCACCAGCACGGCGGTCTTGTCGTTGAGCCGATAGAACCGCCCGGTGTTCGGATCGGTGAAGGTGATGGTGCGGCGAACCGCGTCGCGAAGGTTGATCTGCCCCTCGATCTGGTTGTCCCAGGTCGGCGTGTTCGCGTCCTCGAAATCGGCCATGAAGACGTTGGCGCCCGAGTTGAGCGCGTTGATGACCATCTTCCGGTCGACGGGACCAGTAATCTCGACGCGGCGGTCGAGGAGATCCTTGGGCAGCGGCGCAACCGTCCATTCGGTCTCGCGTATCGCCCTTGTCTCCGGCAGGAAGTCCGGCTTCTCGCCGCGATCGAGCCGTGCCTGCACGTCCTTGCGGCGCGCGAGCAGGCGTTCGACCTCGGCACCGAACTTGCGCTGCAGCCCGACGACGAAGTCGAGGGCCTCGCGCGTCAGGATCTGTTCGTAACCTGGCCGGATCGGCGCATCGATCAGCACGCCGGCGGGAAGCTGGACGCTGGGGCCGACCTTGGCCGGTCGGACGGCGGCCGGTTTCGCCGGCGGCGAAGCCTTTTCCGGTGCACGCTTCTTGGGCGCCGGGCGCGCTGCGGCCGACCGGGGTGCGCGTTTTGCTGCCGCTTTCTTGGCGGTTGCCTTCTTCGCGGCTACCTTCTTCGCCGTTTTCGGGGCCGCCTTCTTCGCAGGGCTGCGGCGCGGCGCAGCCTTGGCGGTCCGCTTTGCGGACTTCTTTACCGCTTTGCGTGCGTGCCGCGTGCGTGCCGTGCTCCTTGCCCCTCGGCGGGCGGTCTTGCGAGTCGCTTTTCTGCGGGCGGCCATGCCGGCATCTCCTGCTGAGAGAACGTCAGGCGTTGTTTAGACCGGGAGCGCCGAACGAAGCAAGCCGCCGGCGTTTTCAGCCGCTTGCGCGCTTGGCGCGCGCGCGTTGCGCCAGCGGATGACTCTCATGCACGAGGCGCCGCATGCGCTCGCCGGCGACGTGGGTGTAGATCTGGGTCGTTGCGATGTCCGCGTGACCGAGCATCTGCTGGACGGCGCGCAGATCCGCACCGTGCTCGATCAGGTGGGTGGCGAAGGCGTGTCGCAGCACATGCGGTGACAGCTTGCCGGGATCGATTCCCGCCTCGACCGCCAGCGCCTTCAGCAGCTGGGTGACGCGGGCGGTGGTCAGGTGCCCGCTTGCCCCGCGCGAGGGGAACATGAAGCGCGATGTCTGTCCCTCCGGCAGAAAGGCATGCCGGACGGCACGGTAGCGCTCGAGGGCCTGGCGTGCGGGCTCGCTCAACGGCGCAATCCGCTCCTTGGCGCCCTTGCCCCTGATGACAAGAAATCGCCCGTCGCGCGAGAGCGCCGATAATGGCAACGCGACCATTTCGGAGACGCGCAGCCCCGCGCCGTAAAGCAGTTCGACCAGCGCGACGAGACGCCGGCCCTCGGGCCCCTCATGCCGCCGTGCCGCCGCCAGGAGGCGCGCGATCTCCTGCTCGCCCATCACCTTCGGCAGCGCGCGTCCGATGCGGGGGCCGTCGATCGTGCTCATCGGATCGTCGCCGCGCAATCCTTCGGCGACCAGGAAGCGGTAGAACTGACGGAGACTGGCGAGCCGTCGCGCGACCGTGCGTGGGCTCATGCCGGCCCGTTTCAGCGTGGCCAGGTATGCACGGACTTGCTCCGACGAGGCGTCCGCGACATCGCTGCCCTGCCGCAAGAGAAAGGCGCCGAAATCATGCAAATCCTTCTCGTAGGCGATGCGCGTGTTCTTGGCCGCGTTTCGTTCCGCGGCAAGCATCTCGAGGAAGCTGCCGACGTGGCGGGATGCCGGCGGTGCTCGCCTGATGGTCGGCACGATCAGAGACCGGCCGTGATCGCCGCCTCGATGGCGAGGGCGCGCGCCTCACCCTCGAGGCCGACGGCGCGGAGCGCCTGCAACAGCGCGACGAGCGTGTGGGGCGTCAAGCCGTCAGGGCCATCCGTGCCGAGGGTCGCGAGCACGAACAGGACCGTTTCACCGAGCCGGCCGGCCGATGCCGCGCCGTCGCGGCCGAGCCAGAGCGCCGGGTGCGGCATGACGATGCTCTGCGGCCGCAAGTCGCCCGACAGCAGGAGGGCCGCCAGCGACCCATCCGTCGCGTCGCCAAGGCCTTCGAGCAAAGCAACGAGCAGAGCCGTGCGCTCCGCGGCCTTGCCCGCATCGAGCTTCTCCTGCGTCGCGCGCCAGGCGGCGAGGGCTTTCGGATCCGGCGGCATGACGTCGGCGCCGGCTAGCCGCAGCAAGGGCCACAGCAGAATCTCGCTCTGCTCGGTGCGGGCGCCGACGGCTGCCTCTTCGCGCGCGAGTTCGTACCAGCGGCGGGCTTCCTCGACGCGGCCGGCGAGCAGCAGGGCGCGGCCCGCATCGTACGCGAACCAGGCCAACTCCCGGGTCGGTGACAGCTCGGTGAGCAGGGCAAGCGTGGTCCGGACGGCGGCCGGATAAAAGCCGCGTGCGCGGCCAATCTGCCAGCCGCGATGCAGGGCCTCGGCGCGGCCGATACCGACGGCCTGGGCCTTCGCGGCGCGATAGATCGCGGCGTGTGCCCGCGACTGCGGCGCCTTTTCCGCGAGAGACAGCGCATTGGCCAGTTCTTCGGGCTTGAAGCTCGCCGCCTCGAGAACCTGGACGAGGGCCTCGGTCGACAGCGCGCCAACCGCTTCGGCCCGTTCGGCCGCTTCGAGCCTGACTTCGGGTGCCACGTTCGGGCTTTGCGCGATCATGCGCAACGCCAGCGGATCGGCATTGGACACCGCACTGGCCGGAATCTGCTGCTGGGCCGCGTTCATCATGGCGAGGTGCAGCGGCGTGGGGCGCGTCAATTCCCCGATCGGACGCTGATCGCCGAGAAGCGTATCCACGAGCCGCGCGAAGATCGGGTCGTCGTTGTCGGCGCCGCTGTCGCGCAGCATGCTCAGGCCAAGCTGGGCACGCGCCTGCTCGCCGGCGAGCGCCTGGCAGAAGATCAGGGCTTTCTGCCAATACGGCGTGTCGAATCGGCCGATCTGGCGCCGGACCAGCTGACATGTGCCGGCGTTGTCATTCGCGGCGAGCAGCCCGTCGAGAAGGACGTGCGACAGCCGCTCGTTCTCTTCCGCACGTGGGACCGCCCGCGCGAGCGCCGTCGCGGCCGTGACATTGCCGAGCGCGAGCAGACGCTCGGCACGGGCGGCGACGAAGCCGCCGGGCGCGGCACCCTCGGATGCGCTCGGCGACGGACCGCTGGCGGTCAGTACGCGCACGGCGAGGCCGCGCGCGGTCGGCGAATGGATCGGCGCGGGGAGCAGAGACAGGAGGCGATCGACCACGCCGCGGGTCGAACCCTTCCATAGGTCGGCCGGCAGGGCATTTCCGGTTTCCTGGGGCAATCCGACGGCGTCGACGTCGATGGGTGGCGGGGCGCTGACCACGATCGTCGGATCCGTGCCGACGATCGCCGGATCCGTGTCGACGTCGCCCGCTTCGGCCGACGCTGCCGGTGGTTCGGCGGCCGGTGCCGATGCCGGCGGCTCGCTCGGCTGTTCCATGGCGGGTGCCGGCAGCAGGCGAATCGGACCCTGCTGCGCGAGGACCGGGGACGCCAAGGACAACGGCAGGACGGTCAGAACGAGGAGAAACCGGGCCGCGGACAGAATCCGTGGTCCGGTCGGCCGCTCGGACGTCGCGTGTCCGCCCGCGTTCCGGTCGGGGACCGCAACGACGCGCCCGCGAGCCGGCGCGCGCCGGTTAACGTGGCAGGCGGTCATTCGGGATGATCTTCTCCACCCGGGCCGTCGGGGCAGGGATGTCCCGTGTGGCAAGGAAGGCAACGGCACCGACGAAGAGAAGCGCGATGGCAGCGACGAGGATGGTTACGCGGCGGTTGAGCACGATTCGAACCCTAGGATGCAGGAGACGGACCGGTCACAGGGGACACGACCGGGCATTTCTGTTAAGGTATTTTTATGTCGAAACCGGGGCAGTTTACCGGCTGCCGCAGGTGCAATCAATTCAACGCCGGCTCAAGATAGCATAACGTATACACGCACTTGTACGACTGGAGAGATGGCAGAGCCGGCACAGAACGCTTCGGTTCCGACGATCGGGAAGCTCGACAAGACGATCGTGCTTGTCGGTCTCATGGGCGCCGGCAAAACGTCCATCGGGCGCCGGCTGGCACTGCGCCTGGGCCTGCCTTTCATCGACGCCGATCACGAGATCGAGGCGGCCGCCGGCTGCACGATCGAGGAAATTTTTCAGCGCTTCGGCGAGGCGGCCTTCCGGGACGGCGAGCGCAAGATCATTCAGCGCCTGCTCGAGCGTCCGGTGCACGTTCTTGCCACCGGCGGCGGCGCGTTCATCGATCCCGAGACCCGGGCACGGATCAAGAGCGTGGCGATCTCCGTCTGGCTCAGCGCCGAGCTGGATGTGCTCGTGCGACGGGTCAGCCGGCGCAGCAATCGTCCGCTGCTGAAGCGCGGCGAGCCGCGCGAGGTGCTCAGCCGGCTGATCGAACAACGCTATCCGATCTATGCGGAGGCCGACATCCGGGTCGAAAGCGCCGACGGGCCGCCGGACGTGACGGTCGATCGGGTAATCGCAGCGCTACAGCGCCATATCGGTGGCGAAGCACGGAACGTAGATATATGAGCATGAGTGCCTACGCTACCCACCGCGTCGAGATCGAGGGACGCGGCTACGACATCGCGGTCGGCCGGGGCCTGTATGAACGCGCGGGCGAGCTCCTGCGGCCGATCCTGCGGGAGCCGCGTGTTTTCGTCGTGACCGACGCGATCGTGGCCGCGCGCCAATGGCCGAGGCTGGAACGGGGGCTGCGGGCCTACGACATCGCGGCGCCGCTCGTCGTGCTGCCGGCGGGTGAGGCGACCAAGGACTTCGCGCATCTGCAGCGGTTGCTCGATACGTTGCTGGATCATCGGCCCGAGCGCGGTTCGATGCTGCTCGCGCTCGGCGGCGGCGTGATCGGCGATATCACCGGGCTCGCGGCAAGTCTGCTCCTGCGCGGCGTCGATTTCATCCAGGCGCCGACGACGCTGCTCGCGCAGGTCGACAGCGGCATCGGCGGCAAGACCGGGATCAACACGCGCCACGGCAAGAACCTCGTCGGCACGTTCCATCAGCCGCGTCTGGTGCTGGCCGACCTCGACAGCCTTGACACGCTGCCGCGGCGCGAGTTCCTTGCGGGCTATGCCGAGATCGTGAAGTACGGCCTGATCGACGACGCCGACTTCTTTGCGTGGCTGGAAACGAACGGCCCCAGGCTGATCGCCGGCGATGCAGCGGCGCGCAGCCATGCCGTCGAACGCAGCTGCATGGCGAAGGCCCGCATCGTCGCGGCCGACGAGCGCGAGGCCGGCGTGCGCGCGCTCCTGAACCTCGGGCATACGTTCGGCCATGCGATCGAGGCGGCGCTCGGCTACGGCGCCGAGCTGCTGCACGGCGAAGCCGTCGCGATCGGCATGGCGCTCGCTTTCGATCTGTCGGCGCGGCTGGGCCTCGCGCCGGCATCCGACGCGGCGCGCGTGCGCCGGCATCTCGCCGCGGTCGGGTTGCCGACCGGCCTTCCGGCCGGCGCGCGCGACGTCGAGCGATTGCTGACTCTGATGGCGCAGGACAAGAAAGTGCGCGACGGCCGCATCACGTTTGTGCTCGTGCGCGGTATCGGCAAGGCGTTCCTCGCGCGCGACGTCGAACCGGATGCCGTCCGCGCCGTACTTCAGCAGGCAGTGGCGGCATGAGCGTCGATCTGATCGTCACAATCGTTGTCATCGTCGTGCTGCTGGGCGTGTCGGCGTTCTTTTCCGGCGCCGAGACGGGGCTTACCGCCGCTTCGCGGCCGCGCATGCATGCGCTGGCCCGCGACGGGCACCCGCGGGCCCGGCTCGTCAACCTCCTTCGCGAGCGGAAGGAACAGCTCCTTAGCGCCATTCTGATCGGCAACAATCTCGTGAACATCTTCGCATCGGCGTTGGCAACGGGCGCGCTGGTCATGCTGTTCGGCGACGCCGGCATCGCGTATGCGACGATCGCGATGACGGCGCTGGTCGTGATCTTCGGCGAGGTCCTGCCGAAGACCTTCGCGATCAATCATGCGGACCGCGTCGCCCTTGCGGTCGCGCCGGTCATCCGGCTGCTTATGGTCGTCCTCGCGCCGTTCGCGCAGTTCACGCAGCTCGTGGTACGCGGCATTCTGCGGCTGTTCGGCGCCGATCGTGTCGAGGCGAGCCGCGAGGCGGCGGAGGAGGAGTTGCGCGGCGCCATCGAGCTGCATGCCTCTCCCGACATCGGCGACGAGCGCAAGATGCTGCGCTCGATTCTGGATCTGGCGGACGTGGAGGTCGGCGAGATCATGGTCCATCGGCGCCAGGTGACGGCAATCGATATCGACCAGAAGCCGGCGAAGGTGCTCGAGCAGGCGCTGGCCAGCCGCTATACCCGGATCCCGCTGTGGCGGGGACAGTCCGACAACATCGTCGGCGTTCTCCATGCCAAGGCCGTCCTACAGGCATTGCGTGCGAACGGCGGGAATTTCGACGCGGTGAAAATAAGCGAGATCGCGTCGCCGCCATGGTTCATTCCGGAATCGACCACGCTCCTCGACCAGCTGGAGGCATTCCGCCGCCGGCGCGAGCACTTCGCGATCGTCGTCGACGAGTATGGCGCGTTCCTCGGCATCGTGACGCTCGAGGACATCCTCGAGGAGATCGTCGGCGACATCGCCGAACGCCACGAGTTCCAGGTGCCGGGCGTGCGGCCGCAACCGGACGGGAGCTTCGTCATCGACGGTCACGTCACGTTGCGCGATCTCAACCGCGAACTCGACTGGCAGCTGCCGGACAGCGAAGCCGCAACGATTGCCGGGCTCGTTCTGCACGAGGCGCGCCGGATTCCCGAGGTCGGCCAAGTCTTCACGTTTCACGGCTTCCGGTTCGAGATACTGCGGCGCAAACGCAATCAGATTACGGCTCTGCGCGTAACGCCGCCCGGGGTCGAGAGGCCGCAACGCGGCGCTGCCGAAGCCGTTCCGCCACCGCTGCCGTAACGCTGTATCGCGCTGCAGCATCGAAAGTGCGCACACCGCGCGTACATCGCCGCACGACTGCGTTATAATGACATGGTCGGCCGCTGCTCTGCGGCGGAAAGATGCTGCAGACTGCGGTTGACTTCTGAGGAGGTCTGCGATGCAGCGCAAGATCATTCCTGACGTGATCGACAGCCAGAAGCTCGTCGTTGCCGACGACGACGCGACGGTACGCGAGGCTGTGCGGCTGATGGCCGAAAACGGGGTCGGCGCGGTAATGATCGTCGAGGGAAACACCTTGGTCGGAATCTTTACCGAGCGCGACTTGGCAACGCGGGTCGTCGCGCCCGGGCTCGATCCCGACCGGATCCGGCTGGCGGAGGTGATGACGCGCGACCCCAACACGATCCGGCCTGACGAAACGGCGCATGATGCGCTCCAGAAAATGCAGCGGTACGGCTGTCGGCATCTTCCGGTCGTCAACGTCGGAACGATCGTCGGCATGGTATCGGTTCGCGACCTCTACAAAGCTGTCCTCTGCCAGCTCGAGGATGATCTCCGCGAGCTCGACGCCTACGTTCACGGTCCAGGCTACGGCGTAGCGCCGCCGGCCTAGCGTTCGGTCAACTCTCAGGTGAAGGATGGCGCCTGGCCCGTCGCGAATGGCCCAACCGCCGTTCCGCGCGGCAAATCGGCGTCCGTGGCCGGCCCGACGGCGGCTATATGCCCGGAGCGGCGCGTTGGAAGCGCGTCGGCCGGTGCGATCGGGCCAAGTTCGCGCGGAGGCGGAATGGGAGTCTGGCGCGAACTCGAAGGCACCATCGAGCGCATCGCGCGAATGCATCGGTGCCGGGTCCGTCGCATCGTCATCTCGCGCGCGACCAAAGCGAATACGGACCTTTGACCGGCGTGTGCATCGGGCCTATTGATGATTGCATTGCACGATCGACGAGGCCGGGTCTCATGCCGTTGTCAGCGCCCGCGGAGCGGGAGTTAATTCATTCACGTCGCATCGAATGCCGCGGCTACCGCCGCCGGGACGGCCTGTGGGACATCGAAGGACGGCTCGTCGACACCAAGTCCTACGCCTTCACCAACGCCTGGCGGGGCGAGGTTCGGCCGGGCGAGCCGGTGCACGACATGTCGATCCGGCTGACGATCGACGACGATTTCGTCGTTCGTGATGTCCAGGCCGTCACCGATGCCAGTCCCTTCCGCATCTGTCCGGACATCACGCCACGCTTTGCGGCGCTCAAGGGGCTGAAGATCGGCAAAGGATGGCGGCGGGCCATTGCGGAACGTCTTGGCGGCGTCCACGGCTGCACGCATCTGGTCGAACTCTTGGGGCCGCTCGGGACCACCGCTTACCAGACGATACTGCCGTTGCGGGACGCAAAGGGGCGCGGCAACCCGGTCCGCACGCGACCGGCGGCCATCGATACCTGCCATGCGCTGCGCAGCGACGGCGAGGTCGTGCGGCAGCACTGGCCCGAATTCTATACGGGCGACGATACGCGCCGCTAACGGCGCCCGGCACGGTCCTCTTCGGGGGTCAGTGTCTTCAGCGCGAGCGCGTGCACGCGCTCGCGCAGCTCGTCGGCGAGCGTGGCGTACACGAGGCGCTGCCGCTCGACGCGCGTACGGCCGGTGAAGGCATCCGACACGATCTCGACGGAAAAATGGGTCTCACCTTCCGGGCGTGCGCCGGCATGGCCGGCATGGCGATGTGAATCGTCGATGATGTCGAGGCGCGCGGGGGAGAACGCCTGCGTCAGCTTGCGGCGGATTCGTTCGGCGACGGTCATGGCGCGACAGTGGAATCTGGCGTCCCGTTCGTCAAGCGCCGCTTGACGCCGGCGCGCCGGGGCGTGTCTCATCTCGCCCATGACGAAGCCGGAGATTTTTGCCGCCGCGCAGGCGGGCGACCGGGATTCCGTGATGCGCCTTCTCGACGCGGGCGCCGATCCCGACGCGCGTGCTTCCGGCGGCGAGACCGCGCTCATGGCGGCTGCGGCGCGGGGCGCGGTCGACATCATGGAGATCCTTGTGGCGCGCGGTGCCGACGTCAACGCAACGACCGATGCCGGCAACACCGCGCTGATGCTCGCGGCGGCGCGCGGCCGCACGGAGGCGCTGCGCTTTCTTCTCGTGCACGGCGCGGGGCGGGATCACCGAAACAGGTTTGGGCTTGGCGCCGCCGACTGGGCGAAATGGTCCGATCGTTCGGCCGATGTCCTCGCCCTGCTCGGGTCCTGACGGGTGAGCGTTCCGGCAAGAGGCCTCATCCGACGACGATCACCTCGACGTCGCCTTCCTTGCGCAGGATGTTGAGCGCGACGTCGCGCGTATGGCGCCGGAACAGGAGGTCGACCGAGGCGGTGCCCAGCGTCAGGCCGGTGATCTCCACCTCGTTCAGGAATGCCGGCAGTACCGGTCGCGTCAGCCGGATTTGCCGCATGTACGGGTTGAACGAGATGCCGAGCATCGCGCCCATCAGCGCGAACACCGTGCCGCTGGCCCAGGCCTGCGGCAGGCATGCGACCGGATATCTGGTCGGGCCTTGCCCGGGCCGACGGTCGAAGCCGCAGAAGAGTTCGGGCAGCCGGTTCAGGTCGACCGCCATCGCCGCATCGAACATGCCCGTGACCAGTTTGGCCAGCGGTTCAGTGAGGCTGTAGCGCGCGAAACCAAGCGCGATCAGGGCGTTGTCATGCGGCCAGATCGACCCATTGTGATAGGACATCGGATTGTAGCGGGCCTCGGTCGTGGCAATGGTCCGAATGCCCCAATTCGAAAATGACGTCGGGTCCGTGAGCGTCGCGGCGACGGCGGCCGCGCGTTCGGGCGAGGCGATTCCGGTGAGGAGCGTATGGCCGGCATTCGAGCTCCGCACCCGGCACGGACGCTTGTCGCGGTCGAGGGCGATGGCATAGGTACCGAGTTCGTCGCACCAGAACGCGTCCTCGAAGCGGCGTCGCAGGTTGATGGCCCTGGCGGTGAACTCGTTCGCGCGCTCGTTTCGGCCAAGGGCCCGCGCGAGCGCCGCCGCACCGACCCAGGCCGCGTAGGCATAGCTCTGGACTTCGCAGAGCGCGATCGGCGGTTCGCCCAGCCGGCCGTCGGCATGGAAGACGGAGTCGGACGAGTCCTTCCAACCTTGATTGACCAGGCCGGTCGGCGTGCGGCGGTCGTATTCGAGGAACCCGTCGCCGTCGAGATCGCCATAGTCGGTCATCCATCCCAGCGCCGCCTCGATGTTCGGCCAGATATCCCCGATCAGACGGACGTCGCCGGTGCGTTCGAAGTATGCGCGCGCCAGCATCACGAAGAGCGGCGTCGCATCGACGCTGCCGTAATACCGGCCGAACGGGATCTCGCCGAGAATGGCCATCTCGCCCCGGCGCGTCTCGTGCAGGATCTTGCCCGGCTCCGCATCCATTTCGGGGCGGAGTTCGGTCGCCTGCGTCGCGGCAAGAAAGCGCAGCGTCCCTCTCGCCAGGTACGGCGCGAACCAAAGGCACTCCAGCGCCGTGATGATCGCGTCGCGCCCGAACGCCGTGCTGAACCAGGGGATGCCGGCGTATGGATACGGACCTGTATCCGTCATCGTCACCAGCATCTCGATGTCCGCCGACGAGCGGTTGAGCCAGTTGTTGAACGACACGTTCGAGCTTCGGATGACGGCACGCTGGTCGCGCAGCGCCTTCATCCGCCGTTGCGTATTGCGCCAGCATTGCCCGAAATCGGTCGAGCGGCTGCGGCGTTCGCCATTGGGCATGCAGTGCACGGTGAAGGCAAGGCTGCGGCTCTCGCCGGCGCCCAGCGACAGTCGGAACGAAGCGCTGCGGCTGGTCAGGTCGTCCGGCGGGATATCGAAGGAAAACGACGTTTCGCGCCGAACGCCGTCGAGCCCCTGATAGCGAAGAACCGCTTCCGACGGACGCAGCACCTCGGGCAGATAACGCCCGCGCTTGGGCCTCGTCTGGCCGCGCACTTCGAATATGTCGGCGAAATCCGCGCCGAAGCGCAACATGAGCGCGAACGCGCACGGCTCGCATCCATAGTTCCGGATCTGCAGCGTTTCGAAATAGGCGCCGTCCTCGATCACGATGGTGCGGAGGACGTGGATCGCATCCCTCGCCAGATGGCGCCCTTCAAAGTGCATGTCCGGATTGGTCAGGTCGATGACCAGGGCGAGATTGTCCTCGGTAACGTTCGAGCTGAGGAGCAGCAGGCGGTGCCCGTTCACGGACAGCGCGAGATACGACAGGAACCGCGTGTCGGTATGAAACAGGCCTTCGGCCTGCGGGCCGGTCGCCTGAATGTCACCGTAGGGGTCGACGACGAGAAACGTATCCCCAGCCTTGAGCACGTGCGGCCGGTAGGCCGGCGTCGTGTCCGGGGCAGAGATGGCGAACGGGCTGCCCTGATCGACCTCGGCAACCCGGTCAGCGGTTCCCATGACGTTCAATCTCCGGCCGCCGCAAGCGGAGAGGTCTCGGGTTCAGCCAGAAGTTCATAGAGCTTGAGATAGTCTACAGCCATGCGGCGGCTGGTGAAACGCCGTTCGAATTCGCGCCGGATGCGGCGCCGGTCGAGCGATCCGGCCAGATGGATAGCCGCCAGCGCTTCGGATTCAGAGTCGACGATGAAGCCCGTGACGCCGGACTCGAGGATTTCGGGCACCGAGCCGCGCCGGAACGCCACGACCGGCGTGCCGCAGGCCATGGCTTCGATCATCACCATGCCGAACGGCTCCGGCCAATCGATCGGAAACAACAGGGCGTGGGCGCCGCCCAGGAGTTGCGCCTTCTCGACCTCGTTGATCTCGCCCAGATATTCGACCTGCGGCGGAACGCAGAGCGGCCTGATGACGGATTCGAAGTACGGACGGTCGAGCGTGTCGACCTTGGCGGCGATCTTGAGCGGGATCCCGGCGCGCATGGCAAGCCGGATCGCGACGTCCGGCCCTTTCTCGGGCGAGATCCGGCCGAGGAAGGCGAGATAAGAACCGCATTGGAACGTCGGCGGCAGCAGGTCGACGGGCAGCCCGTGGTACACCGTGCCGATCCAGTTCAGCCAGGCAAGCGGCGTGCGCTGCGCCGTGGAGATCGAGACGACGGGAATGTCCCGGAACTCGCTGAAGACGCATCCGTACTCCGGCCAATCGAGCCTGCCGTGCATCGTGGTCAGATGCGGTGTCGATTGCCGGGTCAGCATCAGCATCGGCACGTAATCGGCATGGTTGTGGATCACGTCGAACTCGTCGCGCATCCGCCAGATCTTCTCGAACATGGCCACGTGGTAGGCGAGCGGATCCCGGCAGCCGGCGTTCATGCGCAAGGCTTCGGTGCAGCCGGGAATCAATCGTGCCGTCGTGCGGGAGTCGGCGCTCGCAAACAGGGTCACCTCATGACCCATCGCGACCAGTTCTTCGGTGAGATAGGACACGACCCGTTCCGTCCCGCCGTACAGGCGTGGAGGCACGCTTTCGGCGAGCGGGGCTATTTGTGCGATGCGCATGAAAGGGAGGTAGTCGGCAGTCGTCTGTTCGTGCGGGCGGGCGCCTGAGGACCGGTTGTGGCAGTCTTTGCAACGCACAAGTCCAAGGCCGGTTCCGCGCGAACGCGGCCGGACGCGCCCGCGGGACCGTCGGAAACGCGGCAGACCGGCTTTGGTCGGGTTTCGTTCGCCGGGTCAGCGGGATCCGCGCCGGGCGGCGACGGCCTCGGCCAGCACGCACAGGATCTCGAACATCATGGTCGCGCCGACCAGTGCGGTATTGCCGGTCGGATCGAACGGCGGCGACACCTCGACCACGTCGCCGCCGACGATATCGAGCCCCCGCAGGCCCCGGATCATCTGCTGCGCCTCGAACGTGCTGTAGCCGCCGACCTCCGGTGTTCCGGTCCCCGGTGCGAATACGGGATCGAGCGCATCGACATCGAAGCTGATATAGGTCGGGCCCGTGCCGACCACGCGGCGGGCCTCGGCCACGACCTTTTCGGGGCCGAGCTTGAAGTATTCCTCAATCGGGATGATCCGGATACCCTGGGCGAGCGCCCAGTCCAGATCATCGGCCGAATAGAGCGAGCCGCGGATCCCGATCTGTATCGTGCGGCGCGGGTCGAGCAATCCTTCCTCGATGGCGCGGCGGAACGGCGTGCCGTGCGTGTATTTGAAGTCCCCGAAATAGCGGTCCCACGTGTCGGAATGCGCGTCGAAATGCACCATGCCGAGCGGCCGGCCCTTGGCGATCGCGCGGAAGATCGGCAGTGTGACGAGGTGGTCGCCGCCGGCCGACAGCGGTGCGGTTCCCGCCGCGTGGACGCGCGCGTAGAACTGCTCGATCCGGGCCAGCGTATCCGCCACGTCGCACGGATTCACCGGCGCATCGCCAAGATCGGCGACGCGGGCGAGCCGGTACGGCTCGACGCGCGTCGCGGCATTGACGCGCCGCATCAGACTCGATTGGTCGCGAATGGCGCGTGGCCCGAGACGGGCGCCGGGTCGGTTGGTTGTCCCCCCGTCCCACGGCACACCGATCAGGCCGACGTCGACGGCCGCAGGGTCCGCGGCGTAAGGGAGCCGCATGAAGGTCGCAATGCCGGAAAATCGCGGCATCACGATCCCGGACACGGGTTCGACGGGCTTGGCGTCGTCCATACAGCATCTCCCGCCGCTGCCGATGCGTGACCGGCCTGCGGACGTCCTAATGGGTTGCGGCGCGAAACATGGCTCTTTCCTATGGCGATTCAAGGGCATGGAGAATCACCCCAGCGCCTTGGCGTCGCACGCGCGACACGGCCCGGACGGGAACGCCGAGGGCCGGCAGGATCCTGCGGCAAGCGAATTCTGCCTCGAATTTCAAAGCTTTACCTCGCCCTCAACGACTCTGTTGCTGAACTGCAACAGGTGTGGGGAAGGTGGAAATCGAGCCTTGATTTTTGCGCCGCACAAAATCATATTGTGCATTGCGACATCGCTGATGTCGCAGCGGAAACCGACCTTTGGTCGTTTCCGGGCGTTTCCTCCCTAAACTTGGGCCGTGGCCATCACGGCCCTTTTTTTTGCCTGGCTCCGGACCGGCCAGGCGTCAGGCCTTCGTCGGCGGCGTCGTTTGACCCTCGCCCAACGGGCGCTGCATGATGACGCTGTCGACCCAGCGCCCGAACTTGAAGCCGATCGCGGGCAGGAAGGCCACCTGCTTGAAGCCGGCGGCGGCATGCACGCCGATCGAACCGTAATTGGCGCTGTCGCCGATGACGGCAAGCATCTGGCGATAGCCAAGCGCCGTACAGCGTCGAATCAGCTCGTCGAGCAGTGCGCGGCCGATACCGAGGCGGATGGCCTCAGGGGCGACGTAGATCGAATCTTCGACCGAATAGCGGTAGGCAGACCGCGTCCGATACGGTCCGGCATAGGCGTACCCGGCGACGCTGTCACCTGACTCCGCCGTGTCGATCTCCGCGACGAGGTAGGGCAGGCCGCGCGCCAGAATTTCGTCGCGCCGCCGCCGCATCTCGGCAAGATCGGGGGGAACCTCCTCGAACGAACCGAGGCCCGTCAGCACGTGGTGCGCATAAATGGCGTGGATTCGAGGCAGATCGTCCTCGCGCGAATCGCGGACGCGTATGGTCGGGGCGGTTTGGAGATGGTGGCTCATCGAGGCGAGCTGGGCAGGGCGGCCGCGATCTCCACAATGCGTGCGATCGCCTTGCTCAGATCGCGTGCAAGGCTGGCGAAACCTGCGGATTTTTCGATCCGCAGCTCGTCCATGTACAGGCCGCGGTTGATTTCGATCTGAAGGGCGTGACGACCGGTTGCGGGGCGTCCGTAATGGCGTGTGACGAAGCCGCCGGCGTAGGGGTCGTTGCGGCCGACGGCATAGCCAAGGTTCTTGAGACAGCGCTCGACTTCGTCGATGACGACCGGTGCGCAGGCGGCACCGAAGCAGTCGCCCAGTACAAAGTCGACGCGCCGGCGCCCGGGGTCCCGGTCCATCGGCCCACCGATCGACGGCATGGAGTGGCAGTCGATCAGGAGGCAGCGCCCGAACCGCGCAAACGTGGCCTCGATCAGCGTCGACAGCTTGTCGTGATAGGGACGGTAGAGCTTGTCGACCCGTTTGCGCGCGTCGGCAAAGCTCAGCTTGCCGCGGTAGATCTCGGCGCCGCTGGCCACGACCCGGGCGATCGTGCCGAGACCGGCGCCGACGCGCGGACTCTTGGCGTTGACGAACTCGGGCAGCGAGTCCTCGAACATGGCGGGATCGAGTTCCCACGGCTCGCGATTCGGGTCGATGTAGGCACGTGGAAACAGCGCCTTCAGAAGCGGCGCCCCGTGGGACGGCGCGCTTGCGAACAGCTCGTCGACGAACGCATCCTCGGACCGGCGCAACGTCAACGGGTCGAGCTGCGACGCGGCGATAAAGTCGGCCGGGTAGATGTTGCCGCTGTGAGGCGAGGAGAAGACGACAGCCGCCTCCTGTACGGCCGGTGCGGCGACGGCGAGAGGCGGATCGATGGCGAGGACGGCCGGCGCGGCGGAAGTCATGCGGGTCTTCGTTTCGGCGAATCTTCGTTTAGAACAATCCGGCCGACCTGTCACCTGCGCCGTCGACGGGCATGGCTGCGCCCGACGTTTGAAGGAAGGTTCGGATTTCATTGCCCAAGTCAGGGCCCGCTGCCGGCGCGGCGATCTGTTCCATGTGGCGCGATTAACGCTTCGGCAAGGCCGCCGGGCGTAGGTTCGGCGCACGGAACCCAGTGCAAACCGGGAGCGTCGCGGAGTCCGTGATATGATGGATGCAGGTGAGCGGATGGCACGGATTCTACTGGCCGAAGACGACGACGCCATGCGGCAGTTCCTGGCGACCGCACTCGAGCGTGCGGGGCACGAGGTCGTCAGCTGTCCGGACGGTCGTCAGGCGCTTGCCGCACTGAACGACGATTACGATCTGTTGATCGCGGATATCGTCATGCCGGGACTCGACGGGGTGGAACTCGCACGGCGCGCGCGCTCGGCCGTCCCCGACCTGCGGATCATGTTCATCACCGGCTTCGCGGCGGTGGTCCTCGACGGCGGGCGTCCGCCGATGCCGAACGCGAGCGTGCTGTCGAAACCGTTTCATCTGCGCGATCTCGTCAGGCACGTCGACCGCGTACTCGCGAACTGAGGTCCGGGCGCCGGGAAAGCCCGCGCGCGGCAGTGCGAGCTTGCCAATCCGCATTCTTTGAGTATAGTCCCGCGCGACCCTGACGGGCGGGCGCGTAGCTCAGCGGGAGAGCACTACCTTGACATGGTAGGGGTCCCAGGTTCAATCCCTGGCGCGCCCACCACGCTTGCTTGTGGCGCGTGGGAGGGCTGCCATGCCGCAGCCCGAGGGGGCGGGGCGGCATTCCTGTCATTCCGACATATGACGATCCGAGCACTCCGGCTTTCGGTTTTCCCGGGAAAATCCGGTGAGGCCAATGGAGACATCGAGAGTTCTCGGACGTATACTTTCTAGAATTGTTAGAGTTGCCTACGGCGGGTCGCGGCGCCGACGTGACCGACGGCCGAGTCAGGCGTCACGCCACAGGTGATCCGCGACCCCTCGAGCCCACGATCGAGAGGAGGCGAACATGGACGCCATCCGGAACCCCGCGGAATGGGGATGGGATCAGCTTAGGGCTACGGCTCACACCATTGCGTCGGTGGGGCGTGCGATGCGCGGCGCCCCTGAAAGCCGGGCGGCAAAGCCGATGGTGCGCCGCATCCAGGTCGCCGACCTCAAAGACGTTCTCGCCCGAGGTTTCAGCGACTTCGGCGCCTACCGAACCGATGTGATCTTTCTCTGCATAATCTATCCGGTCACTGGCCTCGTTCTCGCCCGGCTGATGTTCGGCTACGACATGCTGCCGCTGCTGTTTCCACTGGCCTCTGGCTTCGCGCTCATCGGTCCGGCGGCGGCTGTTGGCCTTTACGAGATGAGCCGGCGCCGCGAGCGCGGCGAGATCATCAGTTGGGCGGCCGCCTTCAGCGTGATCCGCTCGCCGTCCTTCGGCGCGATCTTCATTCTCGGCCTGCTGCTGCTCACGATCTTCCTTCTCTGGCTGGTCGCGGCCGCGATCATCTATGACAATACGCTCGGCCCGGAATCGCCCACCTCGCTCGCCGTCTTCGCGCGCGACGCGCTGACCACTCGCGAGGGCCAGATGATGATCGCTATCGGTGTCGGCGTCGGCTTTCTGTTCGCCTTGCTGGTGCTGATGATCAGCGTGGTTTCGTTTCCGCTTCTGCTCGACCGGGACGTGGGGCTGCTCACGGCGATCGGTACATCGATCCGTGCCGTGGTGAGGAACCCGGGCCCGATGGCCGCCTGG
>DASVCL010000072.1:0-4129 GCA_036381615.1 Alphaproteobacteria bacterium | reverse complement strand
ACGCCATGAACTGCGCCTTGCCCTGCTCCGCCAGAACCTTCGTGATCGCCGCCGTCAGCGACGTCTTCCCGTGGTCCACGTGCCCAATCGTCCCAATGTTGCAGTGCGGCTTGGTCCGCTCAAACTTCGCCTTCGTCATTGCTGTTTCTCCGAATCCTCTTGAATCCGATCAGGCCATCTTGGCGCGGACTTCATCCGCAACCTGCTGTGGCACTTGCTCGTAGTGGTCGAAGTGCATGGTGTACGTGGCGCGACCCTGGCTCATCGAGCGCAGCGTGTTCACGTAGCCGAACATGTTCGCGAGCGGCACCATCGCCGTGATGACGCGCGCATTGCCGCGCGAATCCATGTTCTGGATCTGGCCGCGCCGGCTGTTCAGGTCGCCGATGATGTCGCCCATGTAATCCTCGGGCGTCACGACCTCGACCTTCATGATCGGCTCGAGCAGCTTCGGCCCGGCCTTGGCGATGCCTTCCTTGAACGCCGCGCGTGCGGCGATCTCGAAGGCGAGCGCCGACGAGTCGACCTCGTGATACGCGCCATCGACGAGGACGACCTTGAAATCGATCACCGGAAAGCCCGCAAGCACACCGGTATTGCGCGCCCCGTCCAGGCCCTTGATCACGCCCGGCACGTACTCCTTCGGCACCGCACCGCCGACCACCTCGTTCTCGAACTGGTAGCCGGAACCGGGCGGCAGCGGCTCGAACCGGAACTTGACGCGGGCGAACTGGCCCGAGCCGCCGGTCTGCTTCTTGTGCGTGTAGTCGTGCTCGACCGTGCGGCTGATGGTCTCGCGATAGGCCACCTGCGGGGCGCCGACATTCGCCTCGACCTTGAACTCGCGCTTCAGGCGATCGACGATGATCTCGAGGTGGAGCTCGCCCATCCCCTTGATGATCGTCTGGCCCGATTCGGTGTCGACCGAGACGCGGAAAGACGGATCCTCCGTCGCGAGGCGCGACAGGGCCATACCCATCTTCTCCTGGTCGCCCTTCGTCTTCGGTTCGACGGCGACCTCGATGACGGGCTCAGGGAACTCCATGCGCTCGAGCACGATCGGGTTGTTGGGATCGCAGAGCGTGTCCCCCGTGGTCGTGTTCTTGAGCCCGGCCAGCGCGACGATGTCGCCGGCGCGCGCCTCCTTGATCTCCTCGCGGTGATTCGCGTGCATCTGCAGCATGCGGCCGATCCGCTCCCGGTTATCCTTGACCGGATTGAGCACGCCCGTGCCGGCCTCGAGGACGCCCGAGTAGATGCGGACGAACGTGAGCGTGCCGACGAACGGATCGGTCATGATCTTGAACGCGAGACCCGCGAACGGCTCGGAATCGTCGCACTTGCGCTCGAGCTCGGTCTTACCATCGAGGCTCGTGCCCTTCACGGCGGCGACGTCCGCCGGCGACGGCAGATAGTCGACGATGGCGTCGAGCAGCGGCTGCACGCCCTTGTTCTTGAACGACGAGCCGCAGACGACCGGGAAGAACTTGCCTTCGATCGTGCCCTTGCGGATGCAGGCCTTGAGCACTTCCTCGGACGGCTCTTCGCCGCCGAGATAGGCCTCGAGCGCCGCGTCATCCATCTCGACCGCGGCCTCCACCAGCTTGGCTCGGTATTCGGCCGCCTGCTCCTTGAGATTGTCGGGGATGTCGCCGACGACGAACTCCGCGCCCAGCGTTTCGTCCTTCCAGACGATGCCCTTCATGCGGACGAGATCGACGACACCGGCGAACTGGCTTTCGGCGCCGATGGGCAGCTGCAGCACGAGCGGCCGCGCGCCGAGACGGTCCTCGATCGTCTTCACCGACATGAAAAAGTCGGCGCCGATGCGGTCCATCTTGTTGATGTAGCAGATGCGCGGCACGTCGTACTTGTCGGCCTGACGCCACACCGTCTCCGACTGCGGCTCGACACCGTTGACGCCGTCGAACGCCGCGACCGCGCCGTCGAGAACGCGCAGGCTGCGCTCGACCTCGATCGTGAAATCGACGTGACCCGGCGTGTCGATGATGTTGATGCGATGATCGCGCCAGAAGCATGTCGTCGCGGCCGACGTGATGGTGATGCCGCGCTCCTGCTCCTGCTCCATCCAGTCCATCGTCGCGGTGCCCTCGTGCACCTCGCCGATCTTGTAGGACTTGCCGGTGTAGTAAAGGATACGCTCGGTCGTCGTCGTCTTACCGGCATCGATGTGGGCCATGATGCCGATATTGCGATAGCGCTCGAGTGGGGTGGTGCGAGCCATAAGAGAAAGATCCTGTTACCAGCGGTAATGCGAGAAGGCTCGATTGGCCTCGGCCATACGATGCGTATCCTCCCGCTTCTTGACGGCGCCGCCGCGATTGTTCGCGGCCTCCAGCAGCTCCGCTGACAGCCGCTCCATCATCGTGTTCTCGGAACGGTTGCGCGCCGCCGCGATGATCCAGCGGATCGCCAGGGCCTGGCCCCGCTCGTGCCGGACCTCGACCGGAACCTGATAGGTCGCGCCGCCGACGCGCCGCGACCGCACCTCGACGGCAGGCTTCACGTTATCGAGCGCGCTGTGGAACACCTTGATCGGATCCTGCTTCGTCCGCTTCTCGATGTGCTCGAGGGCGCCGTACACGGCGCTCTCCGCGACCGACTTCTTGCCCGAGTACATCAGGCAGTTCATGAAGCGGGTAAGAACGGTGTCGCCGAACTTCGGATCCGGCAGAACTTCACGACGCTGTGCAGCGCGACGACGCGACATAAATAACCCTCCTTACTTCGGCCGCTTCGCGCCGTACTTGGAGCGGCGCTGCTTGCGGTCCTTCACGCCCTGGGTATCGAGCGTGCCGCGGATGATGTGGTAGCGGACGCCAGGCAGGTCCTTGACGCGACCGCCGCGGATCATCACGACCGAGTGTTCCTGAAGATTGTGTCCCTCGCCGGGAATGTAGCTCGTGACCTCGTAGCCGTTCGTGAGCCGCACGCGCGCGACCTTACGCAGCGCGGAGTTCGGCTTCTTCGGCGTGGTCGTGTAGACGCGCGTACACACGCCGCGCTTCTGCGGACATGCCTTGAGCGCCGGCACCTTGTTCCGCGCAACTCGACTCTGACGTCCCTTTGCGATCAACTGGTTGATCGTCGGCATTCCCACTTCCTTCCATAGTCGCGGCCGCCCGAGCGAGGCAGACCCCGGCGTAACAAATGCCCGACAGGAAGCCGAAAATGGCTTCCCTCGGGCTCACAGCGCCGATCGTATCCGGCGATAACGCTGTCTGACTTTGCCGGGAACCGTGTTTCGGACCTGTTCAGCCGACGACCGGTCCCTCAAGGCAGCGCGGAATATATGGACCGGCCCCTACCCCGTCAAGCAAATCCCGTTAACGTCGGCACCATCGATCGGGGCTCAGGCAATTCGATAAAGCCCCGTAAAAGCAAGGCCCTAGCGACAGCGGTCCGGACCAGCTTCACGGTTAAGGACCTGCTACCGCCTAGATGCAGCGTAGCCGCACGCCCGAGGCACTGCGGCTGCCGTATGCACCAGTTATAAACGCCAGCTTACGACGCCGGCGTCGTCCCGAAACGCGAACGGCCCCTCCCTTGCGGGAGCGGCCGTCGTCGACGTCCGGACCTGGCGCTCGACCTAGGCCGAGCGGGCGCGGCGCTTGCCCGCTATCGCCCGCGGCTTCTCCTTCTCGCGGCTGCCCTCGGCGGGGGCCGGCGCCTCGGATTCGTTGCGGGCTGCGAGGAGCTGACGGTCACGCTCGGCGGCGATCTGCCGCAGCCGGTTCATGACGGAACCGGTGCCGGCGGGGATGAGCCGCCCGACGATGACGTTCTCCTTGAGGCCGAGCAGATTGTCGATCTTGCCCTGGACGGCCGCCTCGGTCAGCACGCGCGTCGTCTCCTGGAAGGAGGCGGCGGAGATGAACGAGCGCGTCTGCAGCGACGCCTTGGTGATGCCCTGCAGCACCGGCCGCGCCACGGCCGGACGCAGCGACTCCTTGGCCGCCTTGGCGTTGACCTCCTCGAACTCCTCGCGGTCGACCTGCTCGCCCACCAGATAGGTTGTCTCACCCGGATCGACGATCTCGACCTTCTGCAGCATCTGGCGGACGATCACCTCGATGTGCTTGTCGTTGATCTTCACGCCCTGCAGCCG
>DASVCL010000071.1:0-25447 GCA_036381615.1 Alphaproteobacteria bacterium | reverse complement strand
AGCACAAAAGGGTGGGCTTGCCCGAATCCGACGCCGAACTGGCGGCTCGAGACTCAACTGGAACCCCGACGCGGGTCATCATTTGGCGCTTTCTCCCTTATCGTTTCAGTGAGGTAACTCTCTCCTGTCCAACGGGCTGGGGGTGACTACAGTTCCCAGGAACTGACCTGAGTTAAAAACAATTCGGCTGTGCTGCGGTGCAGCACAAGCGCGACTTGCAATTGACCGCGCCGCTGCTGCCGTGGAAGGACGGGGGAAACGTCCGTCTCCAGAGGTACAATATGGCAACGACCATCGAAGAGCTCGAAAAACGGCGTGAACTGGCCAAGCTCGGCGGCGGCGAAAAACGTATTGCAGCGCAACATGCAAAAGGACGCCTTACCGCGCGCGAGCGGCTGAGCGTGCTGCTCGATGCCGGAAGCTTCGAGGAATATGACATGTTCGTCGAGCACAATGCGACCGACTTCGGGATGGAGACCCAGAAGATCCCCGGCGACGGAGTCGTCACCGGCTCGGGCACGATCAACGGCCGGCTAGTCTATGTCTTCGCGCAGGATTTCACCGTGTTCGGCGGATCGCTTTCCGAGCGCCATGCGCAGAAGATCTGCAAGGTGATGGACATGGCGATGAAGGTCGGAGCGCCCGTCATTGGCCTCAACGACAGCGGCGGCGCGCGAATCCAGGAAGGCGTCGCGAGCCTCGCCGGCCATGCCGAGGTGTTCCAGAGGAACGTGCTCGCCAGCGGCGTCATCCCGCAGCTCTCGCTGATAATGGGCCCGTGCGCGGGCGGGGCGGTCTATTCCCCGGCGATGACCGACTTCATCTTCATGGTGAAGGATTCGAGCTACATGTTCGTCACCGGGCCCGACGTGGTGAAGACCGTCACCAACGAGGTGGTGACGCAGGAAGAGCTTGGCGGGGCGATCACCCACACTACCAAGACCGGCGTCGCGGACGTTGCGTTCGACAACGACATCGAGGCGCTGATGGCGGCGCGCGATTTCATTTCGTTGCTACCCGCCAACAACCGCGATGGCGTGCCCGAACTGCCGACCGACGACCCGTGGGACCGCATCGAGGACAGCCTCGACACGCTGATCCCGGAGAGCGCCAACCAGCCCTACGACATGCACGAGCTGGTGCGGAAGGTGCTCGACGAAGGCGAATTCTTCGAGATCCAGCCCGCCCACGGCGGCAACATCATCTGCGGGCTGGGGCGCGTGGAAGGCCGCACCGTGGGCGTAGTCGCCAACCAGCCGATGGTCCTCGCCGGCGTGCTCGACATCAACGCCAGCCGCAAGGCCGCGCGCTTCGTGCGCTTCTGCGACGCGTTCTCCATCCCGATCGTGACTTTCGTCGATGTCCCCGGCTTCCTCCCCGGCACCGCGCAGGAGCTGGGCGGGATCATCAAGCACGGCGCCAAGCTGCTGTTCGCCTATGCCGAGGCGACCGTGCCCAAGGTGACGGTGATCACGCGCAAGGCTTATGGCGGCGCCTACGACGTCATGGCCTCGAAGCACCTGCGCGGCGACATCAACTACGCCTGGCCGACGGCGGAGATTGCGGTGATGGGGCCGAAGGGGGCGGTGGAGATCATCTTCCGCGCCGATATCGGCGATCCCGAGAAGATCGCCGCCCGGACCGAGGAGTATCGCGCGCAGTTCGCCAACCCGTTCGTCGCCGCCGCACGCGGCTTCCTCGACGACGTGATCATGCCGCGCTCGACCCGCCGGCGTCTTGCCCGCGCGCTCGCCATGCTGCGCGACAAGAAGCTCGCGAACCCGTGGAAGAAGCACGCCAACATTCCGCTGTGATGAAAGAGGACCGGGCGAGCTGGCATGTCCGATCGGCGCGCTGAACACGACCGCAACCGGCGCCGCCTGCGCGGCTTCCTCCATCACGCCATCGGCTACTTCGCCGTGATGGTGGTGATTGTTGCCGTCAACTTCATGACCGATCCGACGACGCCTTGGTTCGTGTGGCCGCTCGTCGGCTGGATGGCGCCGCTCGCACTCCATGCCGCCTATGCGATGGGCCTGTTCGACGGGCTGTGGTGAACGAAACCATGACAATGAAGAAACGGACGGAACCTGTGACGACCGAAACGCCGCGCCAGCCGCCCTTCCGGAAGATTCTCATCGCCAACCGCGGCGAGATCGCGTGCCGGGTGATCCGCACGTGCCAACGCCTCGGCATCAGGACCGTCGCCGTCTATTCGGACGCGGATGCTGAGGCGCTGCATGTGCGCCTGGCGGACGAGGCGGTGCGGATCGGTCCGCCGCCGACGGCGGAGAGCTATCTGCGGATCGACGCGATCGTCGAGGCATGCCGGGCGACGGGGGCGGAGGCCGTGCATCCCGGCTACGGCTTCCTGTCCGAGAACCCGGCCTTCGCTGCGGCGCTGGAGAAGGCCGGCATCGTCTTCATCGGCCCGACCATGGCGGCGGTCGCGGCGATGGGCGACAAGATCGAATCGAAGAAGCTCGCCCGGACGGCCGGGGTCAACATGGTGCCGGGCCATCTGGCACCGATCGCGGACGCCGAGGAAGCCGTCACGATCGCGCGGGCGATCGGCTATCCGGTGATGATCAAGGCCTCGGCCGGCGGCGGCGGCAAGGGCATGCGGATCGCGCGGAACGACGCGGAAACGCGCGAGGGCTTCCGCTCCGCGACCAACGAGGCCAAGTCCGCCTTCGGCGACGACCGCGTGTTCATCGAGAAGTTCATCGAGGAACCGCGGCACATCGAGATCCAGGTCCTGGGCGACGCGTACGGCCACGTGATCCATCTGGGCGAGCGCGAGTGCTCGATCCAACGCCGCCACCAGAAGGTGATCGAAGAGGCGCCGAGCCCGTTCCTCGACGCCGAAACCCGCGCTGCCATGGGCGCGCAGGCGGTGGCGCTCGCCAAGGCCGTCGGCTATCGCTCGGCCGGCACCGTCGAGTTCATCGTCGACAAGGACCGCAACTTCTACTTCCTGGAGATGAACACCCGTCTCCAGGTCGAGCATCCGGTGACCGAGTGCGTCACCGGCATCGATCTGGTCGAATGGATGATTCGCATCGCCGCCGGCGAAAAACTGACCCTCCGCCAGGAAGACGTGAAGCTCCAGGGTTGGGCGGTCGAGGCGCGCGTCTATGCCGAGGATCCGACGCGCAACTTCCTGCCCTCGATCGGCCGGCTCGTCCGCTACATCCCGCCGTCCCGAAGGGAGGGCGTGCGCCTCGACACCGGTGTCGACGAGGGCGGCGAGATCTCGATGTACTACGACCCGATGATCGCCAAGCTGATCGGCTATGGGGCCTCGCGGGCAGAGGCGATCGACCGCTGCGCGGCCGCGCTCGACGCCTATTACGTGCGCGGCGTGAACCACAACATCGCCTTCCTGGCGGCGATCATGCATCACCCGCGCTTTCGCGAGGGGCGTCTGTCGACCGCCTTCATTGCCGAGTCGTTTCCGCAAGGCTTTCATGGGCGCGATCCGGACACGGAAACGCAGCGCACGATCATCGCCGTGGCCGCCGTCGTGCAGCGCCGCCAGGCCGAGCGCGAGGCCGCGATCTCCGGCCAGCTGCCCGGTCACGAGCGGAAGGTGCCGGGCCGCTTCGTCGTGCGGCTGGGCGGCGCCGAGGCCGCGGTTGACGTGAAACCGGCGGGCGCCGGCTATACCCTCGCGACGGCGGGGTGGACGCTCGCCGTCGAGAGCGATTGGCAGCCGGGACGTCCGCTGTTCGAAGGTACGGTGGACGGCCGCGCGGTGGTCGCCCAGGTCGACCGTGCCGGCGCGGGGTGGCGCGTCTTTCACGCCGGGGTACAGGCCACGGTGCAGGTTCTGACGCCCAACGTGGCGACCCTCGCGGCCCTGATGCCGGCCAAGCGGCCGCCCGACACCTCGAAGTTCCTGCTGTCGCCGATGCCGGGCCTGCTCAAGTCCATTGCCGTCAAGGCGGGCCAGGAGGTCAAGAGCGGCGAGGAACTGTGCGTGGTCGAGGCGATGAAGATGGAGAACATCCTGCGCGCCGAACGCGACGGCATCGTGGCCAAGCTTCATGCCGCCCCCGGCGACAGCCTTGCCGTCGATCAGAAGATCCTCGAGTTCGCGTAGGGCGTTTCACCCGTGTTGCAAGCGTCTCGCGCGACGGCGGGTCAGTTCGCTCATATGAGTGGCCATGCGCACGCTTTCACCGCCCGATCCTGACCTCTGGCGCACGCGTGCGGCGTGGTTCTGGCGCGCCCACGACATCAATGCCGGTCCCCGGGCGCTCGATCTCGGTCCGCGGGCGAGCCTGCTGCTTGCGGAACTTGAGACCGCCTTTTGCGCCGGGGCGTGGGCTGCGGTCGTGATCCTGGCGTGGGCGCTCGTCGAGGCCGAGCAGCGCCTCACCGCGCGCGCCCTTGCCGCCCGTGGCGAGGAACCTCGGCCGGAGCCGGACGTCGATTGGTTGCGCGAGCAGCGCAATGCGCTCGTCCACATCGTACCCGATCCGGCGGAGGACGAGGCGCCTGACGAGGTTGCGCTCGAGGCTGCGGCGCAAGGCGCCGTTCGTGTCGTGTTCAAGACGCTCTTCGCAGGAGCATGGCGATGACAGGGGCAGCGACGGAGGCGAATGTCGCGGTCCGGGTCCGGATCTCCGGGCGCGTGCAGGGCGTATGGTTCCGTGGCTGGACCGTCGAGACGGCCAGTGCGTGGGGGGTGCGCGGGTGGGTGCGCAATCGTCGCGATGGCAGCGTCGAGGCACTGTTCATCGGCCCCAAATCGGCGGTGGAATCGATGATCGCCGCCTGTCACGAGGGGCCGCTGCATGCCCGTGTCGAGCAGGTGGAACGCCTCGCGGCCGAGGATGACGGATCCGCCGGCTTTCGCCAGCTCCCCACGGCCTGAGGCCGCACCGTTCTTTGGATTTGCGCCTGATGCCGGCGCATGCCCACATTTGGTCACGGCGAAGCCACCTCATGACCACGTCCGAATTGCTAAGGTCGTGCCGGTAGTTGTAACCGGAGATCAGGAATGAAACGGGTCACGGCATTGAGTGCGGCGTTAAGCGCGTATCATCGCTCTTGTCGGTCCGGTGTCGCGCCCGAAGTAGCCATGTCCGTGGCGACGGCGCGCTATCAGGCCTTCTTTCCGGTGACCCCCGGCGCCGCGGTCCGGAACCTGCTTACCATTGCATTGCAACAGGATCGTGCCTTGGGCCGGCTCGTGCTCGTTCCGTCCCCGGATCGGATGTCGCCAGGCGAAGAGGCCGCGCGCCACTAGCGACGAGTCAGGTGACACGGAGGGCTTGGGCGGTCTGGCGCCTTGCTGCGCCTGTAGCGGGATAGAGCGACGCCTCAGGAAAGAAATCGGCGGCACGCGCATCCCGGTCGGCCGATGTTCCAGGCGCCCGACTCAGCTTGGCGAACGGCCGGCTGATTGGCGCCTCGATGGCCCGAACGTCCTCGTGTGTTGAACAGCCTGCTTGGCATGCCGCCTCGGGCTTCGGCTGCCAGAATGCGGCGGATGGCCGCGACCGGCGACCGACTGATAGGCGCGTGCGAGGTGGCCGTCGGCGGTGGCTCGGACTATCCCGCCGTGGCGCTAGCCGAGCATGCGGCAGTCTCGCCGAAGGCCTCCGCGAAGGCGTCCTGCAGCACGAGATCGACCTCGGGCATGGCGGCGATGATCCCAAGATCGAGGAGGGACGTCACGCCGTAGCGCTGCTCGGCGATGCCGCATGGCACGATGCCTCGGAAATGGCTCAGGTCGCAGTCGACGTTGAGCGCGATCCCGTGGAACGTGACCCAGTGGCGGATGCGGACGCCGATGGCCGCGATCTTGTCCTCGCGGCCGCCCCCGCGATCGACCCAGATGCCGACCCGGCCGGGCCGGCGTTCCCCGCGCACGTTGAAGCGGCGAAGCGCGGCGATGATCCAGTCCTCCAGCCGGCAGACATAGGCGCGGACGTCCTGGCCCCGGCGCTTCAGGTCGAGCATCACGTAGGCAATCCGCTGGCCCGGACCATGCCAGGTGTATTTGCCGCCACGGCCGGTCTGGTAAACGGGCAGACCGCCGGGGTCGAGCAGGTCGGCCGGCTCGGCCGACGTCCCGGCCGTGTAGAGCGGCGGGTGCTCCAGCAGCCAGACGGTTTCCGGGGCGTTTCCGGCCCGGATTTCGGCCACGCGCGCCTCCATGAACGCGACGGCTTCGGGGTAGCCGACGGGGGTGTCGGAGATGCGCCACGCGATGCCGCCACAGGGGTCGTTGAACGACGTCATACGCACACCAGATTTTGCAGATGGGGCGCGGGCCGCGCTTGCGCCGGCTGGGCCGATTTGGTATTCCCGGCGAGCCCGAAAGGCAAGCCGTAGCATCGGCTTCTTCCCCAAGCTGTCGTCGGTTCGTGCGGTCGTGGCGGAATGGTAGACGCGCTAGCTTGAGGTGCTAGTGGGGGAAACCCCGTGGAAGTTCGACTCTTCTCGACCGCACCAATACCGACAACAAAATTATAAACCTCAGGATCGGCGCTGATGCCGCAGGACAATTTGCGCGACATCGCGCTTGAGTATCACCGCCAGCCGAGCCCCGGCAAACTCGCCATCGCGGCGACCAAGCCGCTGGCCAACCAGCGCGACTTGGCGCTGGCCTATTCGCCGGGCGTCGCCGCCGCGTGCGAGGCTATCGTTGCCAATCCCGACGAAGCGTCGACGGTGACCGCGCGCGGCAATCTCGTCGCGGTCATCACCAACGGGACGGCCGTCCTCGGTTTGGGCGCCATCGGCCCGCTTGCCGCAAAGCCGGTGATGGAAGGCAAGGCCGTCCTCTTCAAGAAGTTCGCCGGCATCGACGTTTTCGACATCGAAATCGCCGAGACCGATCCGGACAAGCTGGTCGACATCATCGCGTCGCTCGAGCCGACGTTCGGCGGCATCAATCTCGAGGACATCAAGGCGCCCGAGTGCTTCGAGATCGAGCGCAAGCTACGCCAGCGCCTCAAGATCCCGGTCTTCCACGATGATCAGCACGGAACCGCGATCATCGTCGCTGCCGCGATTCTTAATGCCTTGCGGGTGGTGGGAAAGTCTATCGACCAGGTGAAGCTGGTCGCATCGGGCGCGGGCGCCGCGGCGATCGCATGCCTCGACCTCCTCGTCGATCTCGGCCTCAAGCTTGAGAACATCTGGGTCACGGATATCGCCGGCGTCGTCTACAAGGGCCGCAAGGAGCTGATGGACCCCCGCAAGGAGCGGTTCGCCCGCGAGACCAAGGCCCGCACCTTGGCCGAGGTCATCGACGGCGCGGACGTGTTCCTGGGCCTGTCGGCGCCAGGCGTGCTGAAGCCGGAAATGGTCGGCCGGATGGCGGCAAAGCCGATCATTCTGGCGCTCGCCAATCCGGTCCCCGAGATCATGCCGGAGGAGGCGAAGGCCGTTCGCCCGGACGCGATCATCGCGACGGGGCGCTCCGATTACCCGAATCAGGTGAACAACGTCCTGTGCTTTCCGTTCATCTTCCGCGGTGCCCTCGATGTCGGCGCCACGGAGATCAACGAGGCCATGAAGATCGCGGCGGTCAAGGCGCTGGCGGACTTGGCGATGCAGGAGCCCTCCGACATCGTCGTCGCGGCCTATGGCGGCGAGCCGCCGACCTTCGGCCCCGAAAACCTGATTCCGAAGCCGTTCGACCCGCGCCTCATCCTGCAGATCGCGCCGGCGGTCGCGCGCGCGGCGATGGAAACGGGTGTCGCGACGCGGCCTATCGCCGATCTCGACGCCTATCGCCAGCGGCTCGATCAGTTCGTATTCCGCTCCGGCTTGGTGATGACCCCGGTCTTCGCCCGGGCGAAGATGGACGCCAAGCGCGTCGTCTATGCCGAGGGCGAGGAGGAGCGGGTGCTCCGCGCCGCGCAGGCCGTAATCGACGAGGGCCTCGCGCGCCCCATCCTGGTCGGCCGCAGCGAGGTCGTCGATATGCGGCTCAAGAGGCTCGGCCTGCGCATGCGGCCGGGCCGCGACTTCGAGCTCGTCAACCCGCAGTCCGATCCGCGTTATCCCGAGTACTGGAAGCTCTATCACAGCCTGATGGAGCGGCGCGGCGTATCCCCGGATTTCGCGCGTTATATCGTGCGCACGCGGACGACGGTCATCGCCGCGCTCATGGTCCGACGCGGCGAGGCCGACGCCATGCTCTGCGGCACGATCGGTCAGTTCCAGCGTCACCTGCGGCACATCAACGACGTCATCGGCTGCGCGCCGGGGGTGCGCGAACTCGCCGCGCTCAACCTCCTGATCATGCCCAAGGGCACGTACTTCATCGTCGACACGCATGTCGCGCACGATCCGTCGGCTGAGGCGATCGCCGAAATGACCGTGCTCGCCGCGCGCGAGGTGCGGCGCTTCGGCATCGAACCGAAGATCGCGCTGCTCTCCCATTCGAATTTCGGCAGCGTCGACTCCGAGCCGGCTCGCAAGATGCGCGAGGCACTTGGGATAATTCAGCGGCTCGCGCCCGATCTCGAGATCGAGGGCGAGATGCAGGGCGATGCGGCGGTGCTGGAGAAAGTCCGCAACCACATCTTCCCCAACTCGCGCCTCAAGGGGTCGGCCAACCTGCTGGTGATGCCGACCCTTGATGCGGCCAACATCTCGTTCAACCTGTTGAAGGCACTCGGCGACGGCCTTTCGGTCGGTCCGATGCTGCTGGGCGCGGCGCAGCCGGTTCACATCCTGACCCCGTCGGTCACGGCGCGCGGCATCGTCAATATGACCGCGCTGGCGGTCGTCGACGCGCAGGAACAAATGGCCTCCGGCAATGGATGACGTTCCATGGCACAGTCCGAGCCAGACAACGCGCCTCTGCCGGAAGCCGAGGATGCGGCGACCGAGTTCGGTCTCGATCCGGCCCTCGTCGATCGCGTCATCGACGCGCTCGACCAGGAGGACGGTGCGGCTGTCCGCGCGGCGATCGCGGATCTCCACTATGCCGATCTGGCGGACCTGATCGAGACCCTGTCGCCCGAGCACCGGCGGCAGATGGTCGAGGTCCTGCGGCGCAAGTTCCCGATCGAGGTCATTCCGGAGCTCAACGAGGACGTTCGGGACGAGGTCGCAGCACAGCTCGGAACCCAGGATCTCGCGACGGCGATCGTCAATCTCGATAGCGACGACGCCCTCTACCTGATCGAGGGCCTGGAAGAAGGGAAGCGCCGCCAAGTTCTCCTTGGCATTCCGGTCGCGCTCCGCCGCGAGCTCGAGGAAGGGCTGGCCTTCCCCGAGGACAGTGCCGGCCGCCTCATGCAGCGCGAGGTCGTCGGCGTTCCCGAGTTCTGGACCGTCGGGCAGTGCATCGACTACATGCGCGAAAGCGATGAGCTGCCGGATGACTTCTACGACATTTTCGTGGTCGATCCGCGCCATCGACCCATCGGCTGGGTTCCGCTCGACAAGCTGATTCGCTCCAAGCGGCCGGTCAAGATCCGCGACATCATGGAGACGGATCTCGAACCGATCCCGGTCGACATGGACCAGGAGAAGGTCGCGTTCCTGTTCAAGCAGCACGACCTGACGTCCGCGCCCGTCGTCGACAAGGCCGGAAGGTTGATCGGGACCATCACGGTCGACGACGTCGTCGACGTGATCGAGGCCGAAGCGGCGGAGGACCTGCTGCGAATGCACGGTGTCGGCGAGACGGCCGTGCATGCGCCGCTGCTCTACACGGTCCGGTCCCGCTTCGTCTGGCTGCTGATCAACCTCGGAACGGCGTTTCTCTCTGCATTGGTGATCGGCATGTTCGAGCGCACGCTCGAGGCGGTCGTGGCGCTTGCCATCCTGATGCCGATCACCGCCTCGATGGGCGGCAATGCCGGGAACCAGGCGGTAGCGGTCGCCGTCCGGGCGCTTGCCACGCGCGAGCTGACGCCGGCCAATGCGTTCCGCATCCTCGTCAAGGAAGTGCTCGTCGGCGGCATCAACGGGTTCTTGTTTGCCATCGTCACCGGTACGATCGCTGGGCTTTGGTTCAAGGACTGGATGATCGGCCTGTGCATCGGCGGCGCCATGGTCGTGAACCTGCTCGTCGCCGGGCTGGCGGGTATCCTCATCCCACTCGTCTCCCATCGCTTCCGCATCGACCCCGCCGTCAGCTCCACCGTCGTTCTCACCGCGATCACGGATGTGGTCGGGTTCCTCTCGTTCCTCGGCCTCGCAACGCTCCTGCTGCTTTAGTTCAGTTCGGATCTCGACGCGGCGTATGCGCGGGTGCACCCCCGAGGCGACACGGGTGGGCGCTAAGTGGTGGTCAGGGTGCGCGACACCGGCCATGCGATCTTGATCAAGGGCGAGCTGGCTGGTTACCTGCTTTACGGCGGTGACGGGGCAGCCGGGCGTCGGGGCGTGCTCTGTCGATTGACGAAGGCCGGCACGACGTTTGGCCGGGGGAATGGATGGGGCGAATGGCGCGAGGGCGGGACCGGGATCATCGCGAGGGGGCGGCGCGTCCAGCGGACGGGCCATTCACGATCACCGATCTCGCGCGCGAGTTCGACATCACGACGCGGACGATCCGGTTCTACGAGGACGAGGGGCTGATCGCGCCCCAGCGCCGCGGGCAGACGCGGCTGTTCAGTCCGCGCGACCGTACCCGCCTCAAGCTCATCCTGCGCGGCAAGCGACTCGGCTTCTCGCTGAGCGAGATCCGGGAAATCATCGACCTCTACGATGCAGAGCCCGGGGAGGTCGGACAGCTTCGCTTCTTCCTGACCAAGATCGCCGAACGGCGGGCGGTGCTGGAGCGCCAGCGCGCCGACATCGCCGAGACGCTCGACGAGCTCGCCGAAGTGGAGCGGCGCTGTGCCGAGCGGCTCAGGGCCCTCACGCGCGGCCGGTCGGTCCGCTGACGACGGCGTGTTGACGTTTACGTAAACGTAATTTATCGTCCGCGCCCGAGCGGACGGCGAGAGGCCGGCCACGGCCCGTGACCTGCCGCGGCGCCGCTACCTGTGGCCGTGCGATCACGTCGGGCACGTGAACACGACACGATGCGGCACACGGGGGGACGAATGAGCCACTACATCCCGAAGAACCCAGATTTCGAGGCCCGCGTCCGCGACAGTTTCTCCCGGCAGGGGGCGATGGCGCTGATTGGGGCCGAGATCGTCCACCTGGCGCCCGGCGCATGCGACATTGCCGTCTCGTACCGGCCCGACCTCAGCCAGCAGCACAATTTCTTCCACGGCGGCGTCGTGGGCATGATCGCGGATTCGGCCGGCGGCTACGCCGCGTTCTCGCTCATGCCTGCCGATGCCTCGGTCCTGACGGTCGAGTACAAGATAAACCTTGTCGCGCCCGCCGACGGCCACCGGCTGATCGCACGCGGGCGGGTCATCAAGCCGGGGCGCACGCTGACCGTCTGCTGCGTCGACACGGTCGTGGAGCGCGACGGGCGCGAGCATCTCTGCGCCACGATGCTGCAGACGCTCATGACGATGGCGGGGCGCGCCGACGGGCCGAAAGGGTAGGCAGGCGCCGCAGCCGCCGGCCTTCGCATTCGGCCGTATTCGCTTTAGATTGGTCCTCCGGAAGGGAGCCGACGAACCATGCCAACCAACCAATTGCCGGCGTTCGACTTCGGTTTGGGTGAACAGGCCGACATGCTGCGCGACTCGGTGCGCAGCTTCGCCGACGACGAGATCGCGCCGCGTGCGGCGGACATCGACCGCACCAACGAATTCCCCATGGATCTGTGGCGGAAGATGGGTGCGCTGGGCATCCTCGGCATCACGGTCGAGGAGGAGTACGGCGGCGCCGGCATGGGCTATCTCGAGCACTGCGTCGCGATGGAAGAGATCAGCCGTGCCTCGGCCTCCGTCGGCCTGTCCTACGGCGCCCACTCCAATCTCTGCGTCAATCAGATCCGCCGCAACGGCACCGAGGCGCAGAAGCGGAAATATCTACCCAAGCTGATCTCGGGCGAGCATGTCGGCGCGCTGGCGATGTCCGAGCCCGGCGCCGGCTCCGACGTCGTCGGCATGAGGACGCGCGCGGAAAAGAAGGGTGACCGTTACATCCTCAACGGCAGCAAGATGTGGATCACGAACGGGCCCGATGCCGACGTGCTCGTCGTCTATGCGAAGACGGATCCGGGCGCCGGTCCGCGCGGCATCACCGCGTTCCTGATCGAGAAGGGGTTCAAGGGGTTCTCGACGGCGCAGAAGCTCGACAAGCTCGGCATGCGCGGCTCGAACACCTGCGAGCTCGTGTTCCAGGACTGCGAAGTGCCCGAGGAAAACGTCCTCGGCCAGCCCAACAAGGGCGTCCACGTGCTGATGAGCGGGCTCGACTACGAGCGCGCTGTGCTCGCCGCCGGCCCGTGCGGCATCATGCAGGCCTGCATGGACGTCGTCATCCCCTACGTGCACGAGCGCCAGCAGTTCGGACAGCCGATCGGCACGTTCCAACTGATCCAGGGCAAGCTCGCCGACATGTACACGACGATGAACGCCTGCAAGGCTTACGTCTATGCCGTGGCGAAGGCTTGCGACCGCGGGCAGACCACGCGCAAGGATGCCGCCGGCGCCATCCTCTACGCGGCCGAAAAGGCGACGCAGATGGCGCTCGACGCGATCCAGATCCTCGGCGGCAACGGCTACATCAACGATTACCCGACCGGCCGCCTGCTGCGGGACGCGAAGCTCTACGAGATCGGCGCCGGCACGTCCGAGATCCGGCGCTGGCTGATCGGGCGCGAGTTGTTTGCGGAAACGGCCTGATGCGTCTTCTCCTCGCGATCTTCCTGCCGTTCGCCCTGTTCTTCACCATCGGCCGGCCGATTGCGGGCATCATCTGCCTCGTCCTGCAGATCACGCTGATCGGCTGGATTCCGGCGGCGCTGTGGGCGATCTACGCGCTGTCGCAGTGGAACACCGACCGCAAGATCGTTGCGGCGCGACGTCAGGGCGTCGACATCTGATGCGCCGGCTCGTTTCCTCCGGTTCCGAGTTCGAGAAGGCATGGGGCTATTCGCGCGCCGTCGTGGATCGTGACTGGATCTTCGTCTCGGGCACGACGGGCTTCGATTACGCGCGCATGACGATCGACGAGGACCCGGTGGTCCAGACGCGACAGGCCTTCCGCAATGTCGAGGCGGCGCTGCGGGAAGCCGGCGCCGGGCTCGCCGACGTCGTGCGCGTGCGCTACTACCTGCCGAAGGCGGATGACTGGTCGGTCATCGCGCCCGTCCTGGGCGAGTATTTCGGCGACATCCGGCCGGCGGCGACGGCACTGATCTGCGATCTGGTCGACCCGCGCATGCGGATCGAAATCGAGGTCACCGCCCGGTGCCCGGCATCCGGGGCCTGATTCATGCCGACGCTGCTCGTCACCGGTGCGGGGCGCGGTATCGGCTTCGAAATGGCCCGCCAGTTCGCGGCCGATGGCTGGCGCGTCATCGCCACCATCCGCAATCCCGAACAGCATGAGGAGCTCAAGGCGCTCGGCCGGCAGGTCGAGACTCATCTGTTGGACGTCACCGACCGCGGCCGGATCGAGCGTCTGGCGCGCAGCCTCAAGGGGCAGCCGATCGACATCCTGCTCTGCAACGCGGCGATATACGGGCCGAAAGGCGCGGATCAGGAATTCGGCCAGGTCGACTGGATCACGTGGACCCGGGCCATGCAGACGAACGTGATGGGGCCGCTGGGGCTCGCCGAGTCCTTCGTCGATCACGTCGCGGCCAGCGAGCGCAAGCTGATGGTCATGATGACGAGCCAGATGGGCTCGACGGCGCAGGCGGGCGGCGGCGCCTATATCTACCGGTCGAGCAAGGCGGCGCTGAACAATGTCGTGCGGAACCTCGCCGTCGATCTCGCGGGGCGCGGCATCACGGTGGTCGCCGTCGTGCCCGGCTGGGTCCGCACCGACATGGGCGGCCCGGGCGCGCCGCTCACCCCCGAAGCCTCGGTCCGTCAGTTGCGGACGCTGTTCGACAGGATCCGGCCGAAGCAGAGCGGCAAGTTTCTCAACTACGACGGCCGGGAGATCCCATGGTAGGACATGTCCCGATGTCTTGGGATGAAGGCCGGCGAGGAGACGGCAGATGGAGCTGACCGAAGCGCAATCCCTGATCCGCGACACGGCACGCCAGTTCGCGCGCGAGAGGCTCGCGCCGTTCGCCGCCGAGTGGGACCGCACCGCCACGTTCCCGAAGGATGCGATCGCGGAGATGGGGCGGCTCGGCTTTATGGGCATGCTGGTGCCCGAGGAGTGGGGCGGGGCCGGCGCCGATCATGTCGCCTATGCGGCAGCGCTCGAGGAGATCGCGGCCGGCGACGGCTCCTGCTCGACGATCATGAGCGTGCACAACTCGGTCGTCTGCATGCCGATCCTGAAGTTCGGCACGCGCGAGCAGAAGGAACGGTTCCTGAAGCCGCTCGCGCGGGGCGACATCCTCGGCGCCTTCTGCCTGACCGAGCCGCAGGCCGGCTCCGACGCCGGCGCGATCAAGACGCGCGCGCGCCGTGACGGCAATCATTGGGTCCTCAACGGCACGAAGCAGTTCATCAGCTCCGGCTCGACCGCGCAGCTCGCCATCGTCTTCGCGGTGACGAACCCGGAAAAGGGCAAGAAGGGAATCACCGCCTTCATCGTGCCGACCGACACCCCGGGCTGGATCGTCGCCCGGACCGAGCACAAGCTGGGTCAGCGCGCCTCCGACACCTGCCAGATCGTGCTTCAGGACCTGCGCCTCACGCCGGACCTGATGCTGGGCGAGGAGGGCGAGGGTTACAAGATCGCGCTCTCGAACCTCGAGGGCGGACGGATCGGTATCGCGGCACAGTCGGTCGGCATGGCGCGGGCGGCCTATGAGGCGGCCGTCGCCTACGCCAAGGAACGGGAGAGCTTCGGCAAGAAGCTGATCGAGCATCAGGCGGTCGCCTTCCGCCTCGCCGACATGGCGACCCAGATCGAGGCCGCGCGCCTGCTCGTGCTCAATGCCGCGGCACTGCGTGACGCCGGTAAGCCGTGCCTGACTCAGGCCGCGATGGCGAAGCTGTTCGCCTCGGAGATGGCCGAGCGCGTCTGCTCCGACGCTATCCAGATCCACGGCGGCTACGGCTATCTCAACGACTTTCCGGTCGAGCGGATCTATCGCGACGTCCGGGTCTGTCAGATCTACGAGGGCACCAGCGACATTCAGCGTCTGGTCATCAGCCGCGCCATCGCGGCCGGAACGTGAGGGAAAACATGGCGGCAGCGATCGACTTCTATTTCGACTTCTCCAGTCCGTACGGCTATCTCGCGTCCACCAAGATCGACGCGGTCGCCGCAAAATATGGCCGCGACGTGATGTGGCGGCCGTTCCTACTGGGACCGGTGTTCAAGATCTCGGGACTCAAGCCGCTCGTCGACACGCCGCTGAAGCGGGACTACATCCGGCGGGACTTCGATCGTTCCGCCCGTCTGTTCGGCGTGCCGTTCAAGCTGCCGGCGAATTTCCCCTTCGGCGCGGTTGCGGCGAGCCGCGCGTATTACTGGTTGAGCGACCGCGACCTCGCGACCGCGAAGCGGTTCGCCAAGGCGGTGTACCATGCCGCGTTCGGCGATGGCCTCGACGTGACGCCGGTCGACACCGTGCTCGACATCGCCGCGACGCTGGGCGTCGGGCGCGACGCGCTCAAGGCCGCGCTCGAGGATCAGGCCGTGAAGGACCGGTTGAAGGCCGAGGTCGATCGGGCGGTCCAGAACGGCGTGTTCGGCTCCCCCTACATTGTCGTCGACGGCGAGCCGTTCTGGGGCTCCGACCGGCTGTGGCAGATCGAGAAGTGGCTCGAGACCGGCGGGTGGTGACGGCTCATGGCGCTTCTCAAGTCGGCGGTCGACACGAAAAGCGAGACGTTCCGCGCCAATGACGCGGCGATGCGCGCGCTCGTCGACGATCTGCGCGCCAAGGTCGCCGAGATCAAGCAGGGCGGCGGTGCCGCCGCGCGCGAGAAGCACGTGAAGCGCGGCAAGCTGCTGCCCCGCGAGCGCGTGCGTGTCCTGCTCGACGTCGGCTCGCCGTTCCTCGAGCTCTCGCAGTTCGCCGCCTACGGCATGTACGGCGGCGAGGTGCCGGCGGCCGGCATCATCACCGGCATCGGCCGCGTTGCCGGGCGCGAATGCGTCATCGTCTGCAACGACGCGACCGTCAAGGGCGGCACCTATTTTCCGATGACGGTGAAGAAGCACGTCCGCGCGCAGGAGATCGCCCGCGAAAACAACCTGCCCTGCATCTATCTGGTCGACTCCGGCGGCGCAAATCTGCCGAACCAGGATGAGGTCTTTCCCGACCGCGATCATTTCGGCCGCATCTTCTACAACCAAGCGACCATGTCGGCGGCGGGGATTCCGCAGATCGCCGTCGTCATGGGGTCCTGCACCGCGGGCGGCGCCTACGTGCCGGCCATGTCGGACGAAAGCATCATCGTCAGGAATCAGGGCACGATCTTCCTGGGCGGCCCGCCGCTGGTGAAAGCGGCGACCGGCGAGGTGGTGTCTGCCGAGGAGCTCGGCGGCGCCGACGTGCATTCGCGCACGTCGGGCGTCACCGATCATTACGCCAACGACGACTATCACGCGCTCGCCATCGCGCGGCGCATCGTCGGCAATCTGAACCGGACCAAGCAGCCGGGCGTCGTCGTGCGTCCGCCGGTCGATCCGCGCTACGATCCCGAGGAGATCTACGGGGTCGTCCCCGCGGACATCCGTAAGCCCTACGACGTGCGCGAGGTGATCGCCCGCATCGTCGACGGCAGCGAGTTCGACGAGTTCAAGCAGCTCTACGGCACGACGGTGGTGACCGGCTTCGCCCATATCTGGGGCTATCCCGTCGGCATCATCGCCAACAACGGCATCCTGTTCTCGGAATCCGCGCTCAAGGCCGCGCATTTCATCGAGCTGTGCTGCCAGCGCGGCATTCCGCTCGTTTTCCTCCAGAACATCTCCGGCTTCATGGTCGGCCGGAAGTACGAGGCCGGCGGCATCGCCAAGGACGGCGCGAAGATGGTGACGGCGGTCGCCTGCGCCAAGGTTCCCAAGTTTACCGTCATCATCGGCGGCAGCTTCGGCGCCGGCAATTATGGCATGTGCGGCCGCGCCTACGGCCCGCGCTTTCTGTGGATGTGGCCGAATGCGCGCATCTCCGTCATGGGCGGCGAGCAGGCGGCCAGCGTGCTCGCGACCGTGCGCCGCGACAACCTCGAGGCCCAAGGCAAGACCTGGTCGGCGGCCGAGGAGGAGGCGTTCAAGGCGCCGATCCGCGCCCAGTACGAAACGCAAGGCCATCCGTATTACGCCTCGGCCCGGCTGTGGGACGACGGCATCATTGACCCGGCCGATACGCGCATGGTGCTCGGCCTCGGCCTCTCCGCCGCCCTCAACGCACCGATCGAGAGGACGCGCTTCGGCGTGTTCCGGATGTGATGTTCGACAAGATCCTGATCGCCAACCGCGGTGAGATCGCTTGCCGCGTCATCAGGACGGCGCGCCGGCTGGGCATCCGTACGGTCGCCGTCTTCTCCGAGGCCGATGCCGACGCGCGGCATGTCGCGATGGCGGACGAGGCGTACCTGATCGGGCCCGCACCGGCGCGCGAGAGCTATCTGAAGATCGATGCGATCATCGATGCCGCGCGGCGAAGCGGCGCCGCGGCCGTCCATCCGGGCTACGGGTTCCTGTCCGAGAACGCCGAGTTTGCCGAGGCCTGCGCGAAGGCGGGGCTCGTCTTCATTGGTCCGCCAGCGTCGGCGATCCGCGCGATGGGCGGCAAGAGCGCGGCCAAGGCGCTGATGGAGAAGGCGGGCGTGCCCGTCGTGCCCGGCTATCACGGCGACAAGCAGGACCTTGCCACCTTCGCCCAGGCCGCCCGGCGGATCGGCTATCCGGTGCTGGTCAAGGCGTCGGCCGGTGGTGGCGGCAAGGGCATGCGCGTGGTCGATGACGAGGCGGGTCTCGCCGACGCAATCGCGGGCGCCCAGCGCGAGGCCAGGTCCGCCTTCGGCGACGACCGCCTGCTGATCGAGAAGTATCTGGAACGGCCGCGCCACATCGAGATCCAGGTCTTCGCCGACCGGCACGGCAACGCCGTCCATCTGTTCGAGCGCGACTGCTCGCTGCAGCGCCGGCACCAGAAGGTCGTCGAGGAGGCGCCGGCGCCCGGCATGACCGAGGAGCGCCGTCGCGCGATGGGCGAAGCCGCAGTGACGGCCGCACGCGCCGTCGGCTACGAGGGCGCGGGCACGGTCGAGTTCATCGTCGACCGGAGCGGCGCATTCTATTTCATGGAGATGAATACGCGTCTCCAGGTCGAGCATCCGGTGACGGAAATGATCACCGGCCTCGATCTCGTCGAATGGCAGATCCGCGTCGCCGCCGGCGAGAAATTGCCGCTGCGCCAGGATGAGCTTCGCCTCGACGGTCACGCGATCGAGGTGCGGCTCTATGCCGAGGACCCGACGCGCGAGTTCCTGCCCGCCACGGGCCGGCTTGCGCATCTGCGCTTCCCGGCGGAGGACGCACATGTACGCGTCGATACCGGCGTACGTGCCGGCGATACGGTAACGATTCACTACGATCCGATGATCGCCAAGCTGATCGTGTGGGACCGCGACCGGCCTGCGGCGGTGCACCGGCTTCGACGGGCGCTGGCCGAATGCGAGATTTCCGGCGTCGCGACGAACCGCGCCTTCCTCGCCGCCGTTGCTGCGCATCCGGCCTTCGCGGCCGGCGAGGTCGACACCGGCTTCATCGCGCGTCATCGCGAGACCCTGGTGCCGGAACCCGCGCCGGCATCGGATCACGTGCTGGCGCTCGCCACGCTCGGGCTGATCCTGGAGCAGGAGCGGGCGGCGCAGGCCGCGGCGCGTCACTCGGGCGACCCGTACGGTCCATGGAATCTGTCGAACGGCTGGCGCCTTAACGACGACGCACACCACGTCCTGCGGCTGCGCGACGGCAGTCGAGACGTAGCCGTCACGGCGCATTTCCGCCGTCGCGGTTTCGTCCTCGATCTGCCCGGCGGCGCGATGTCTGCCCATGGTGTTCTGGCGGAGGACGGAACGCTCGGCGCCGATGTGGGCGGCCGGCGCGTGACCGCGCGCATCGTGCGGAGCGGCGACGAGGTGACGGTCTTTGTCGAGGGGCAGGCACATCGTCTCGTCGTTCACAATCCGTTGCATGCGGCCGCTGCCGCCGAGACGGTCGACAACCGCCTGACCGCGCCCATGCCGGGCAAGGTCGTCGCGATCAAGACCACGCCCGGCGCGAAGGTGGCACGCGGCGCGCCACTGATGGTGCTGGAGGCGATGAAGATGGAGCACACGATCATCGCGCCCGCCGACGGCGTGGTCGAAAAGATCCGGTTCGCCGTGGGCGAGCAGGTCGACGAGGGGGCCGAGCTCGTGAGCTTCACGCCGTCCGGTGCCGACGGCGGAAACGCCTGACCGAGGGAACCGAAGGAAGACTGGACGGAGCCGTTCGATCTTCGCGGCCGTGTGGCGATCGCGACCGGGACGGCCATCTCCGTCGACGGCGGCGACACGGCCCAGGGATAGCGCTGCCGGGCGGCCGATTCGGTCAATTTTCCGTAAATCCCACCGGTTCCCGGCCTGATGCTTCACAGCTCGTTTACGGCCGTCGTCTAAATTCCGCGCCCGGCAAGATCCCGGAACGAGGCCGCCGGACAGGCGGACGTCATGAGCTACGATTTCTCACGGCTGCGGATGCTGTTGGCCGACGACAGCCCCCAGATGCGAGCGATCATCAAGACGATCCTGCTCGGCGTTGGCGTGAAGAACATCATCGAGGCGGCCGACGGCGTCACCGCCATCCAGAAACTGAAGCACAATCCCGTCGACATCGCGCTCATCGACTGGATCATGCCGGGTTACAGCGGCATCGAGGTCGTGCGCTACGTGCGGCGGGACGGCGACAGCCCGAACCCGTATCTGCCGATCATCATGGTCACCGGATTCTCGGAAAAGCAGCGGGTGATGGAGGCGCGCGATGCCGGCGCGACCGAGTTCCTGACGAAGCCGATCACGGCCAAGGGACTGATCTCCCGTATCCTCGAGGTCGTAGAGCGGCCGCGGCCATTCATCCGGACCAAGACCTATTTCGGGCCGTGTCGCCGCCGGCGCAAGCTGGCAGAGTGGGCCGGCATCGAGCGCCGCGGAACGGGCGTCGCCGCCGCCGACGTTCCGGCCACGGCCGCCGCGACGGAGTCGAGCCCGCCGAAAGACTGCACCAAGTGCGAGATCATCGAGCCGGCATCGCTGTTGGGCACGCAGGTGACGGGCAGCGGCGGCATCGATCCGGCGGCGATCACGCGGGCCGAGTCGACCGTTGCTGCCCTGAAGGGCGAGTTCGAGGCCGCTGCGCAGCGCCAGCTCAACACGCTGATCGACGCTTTTGCCAGGCTGGGGCCGGGGGCGGCGACCGACGAGAACCTGAAGACCGTCTATCGGATCGCGCACGAGATCAAGGGCCAGGGCGGGACCTTCGGCTACACGCTCCTGTCCCGGCTTGCGGACATCCTTTGCCGTTACATCCGCACGGTGGAGAACGTCGACACCAGGGCCATCGCCATCATGCAGGCGATGGTGGACGCCATCACGACCGTGATTTCGCAGCGACTCGAGGGCGACGGCGGGGAGGTCGGGCGCGAGATTCTGCGGGGACTTCATCAGCTGACGGGCGACTTCGACGCGTAAACGGCCTCGCCGCGCGCGAGGCTTCCCTGCCGCGCGCGCGGTTCTATACTGGCGCCCCACGAAAACATCCGGACGTCAGGAGCGATCTTGCCTCTCCATCTCGTCAAACTTTGCGTCGGCGTCGATGACATCGACGAACTTGCCGCCTGGCAGAAGAAGCGTCGCGCCCAGCAGCGCGCTGCCGGCCAGAAGCCCGTGACCCGTCACGTCACCCGCATGACCCCCAAGCGGGCCGACGAGATCCTCGATGGCGGGTCGCTTTACTGGGTCATCAAGGGGATGATCCGCGTGCGGCAGCGCATCATCGCGATCAACCCCGGCTACATCCACGAGGGCGAGTCGAAATGCGAGCTCAGGCTGGACCCGAAGCTCGTCCGCGTCGTGCCGCGGGCGATGCGGGCGTTCCAGGGCTGGCGCTACCTCGAGGCGGCGGATGCGCCGCCGGACCTCGCCACGCTCGGCAAGGGCGCGGCCGACATGCCGCCGCAGATGGCCGAGGAACTCAGGTCCCTGGGCCTGCTCTGAGCGGGAGCGCCGTTCGCGAGCGGCGAGGAGTCGAGACGATGTCCCTGATCTTCCACCCCGGTATGCTTCCGCCTGAGCCCGACCCGAAGCGCGCCGCCCTGGCGGCGGCGCTGCATGCGCCCGAGGCGGAGATCGTCGAGCGGCTGCTTGCGGCCGTGTCGATCGATGCCGCGGCGCGCGCCCGCATCGACGCGACCGCGCGGCGGCTGGTCGAAGAGGCGCGACGGCGGCGCACACACCACGGCGGGCTCGACACGTTCCTGCAGGAATACGACCTCTCGAGCCGCGAAGGCATCGTGCTCATGTGCCTCGCCGAGGCGCTGCTGCGCATTCCCGACGCCGCGACCGCCGACCGCCTGATTCGCGACAAGCTGGTCGACGCCGATTGGGCCGCACATGTCGGCAAGAGCGAGTCCCTGTTCGTCAATGCCTCGACCTGGGCCCTCATGCTGACCGGCCGCGTCATGAGGTTCGACGAGCCGCAGGACGACGGCCTTGCCGGCGTTCTCAAGCGTCTCGTTGCCGCGTCGGGCGAGCCGATCATCCGGCGTGCGGTGACGGCGGCGATGCGGATCCTCGGCCGGCAGTTCGTCATGGGGCGCACGATCGAGGAGGCGCTCGAGCGCGCCGCGCCGACGGAGGCCCAGGGCTGGCGCTATTCCTATGACATGCTGGGCGAGGCGGCACGGACGGCCGCCGATGCCGAGCGCTACTACGCCGCCTATGCCGACGCGATCGCGGCGATCGGTCGCGCCAGTGGCGGCCGCGGGCCGATCGACGGTCCCGGCATCTCGGTGAAGCTGTCGGCCCTGCATCCGCGCTACGAAGTCGCGCAGGCCGAACGGGTCCGGCGCGAACTCACGCCGCGGCTCATCGAGCTGGCGCGCCAGGCGAAGGAAGTCGGCATCGGCCTCACGGTCGATGCCGAGGAGGCGGAGCGGCTGGAGCTGTCGCTGGACCTGATCGATGCGGCGCTTGCCGATCCCGGACTCGCCGGCTGGGACGGGTTCGGCCTTGCCGTGCAGGCGTACCAGAAGCGCGCGCTGCCGCTGATCGCATGGCTCGGCGATCGGGCCGCCGCCCGTAACCGACGCCTGATGGTGCGGCTGGTGAAGGGCGCCTACTGGGACACGGAGATCAAGCGCGCGCAGGAGCGGGGCCTTCCGACCTATCCGGTCTTCACGCGCAAGGCGACGACCGACGTTTCCTATCTCGCCTGCGCCCAGGCGTTGCTGGCCGCGGGACCGGTCTTCTATCCCCAGTTCGCGACGCACAACGCACACACGGTCGCGGCCGTGTTCGAGCTCGCCGGCGATCGTCCGTTCGAGTTTCAGCGCCTGCACGGCATGGGCGAGGCGCTCTACAGCCAGTTCGTCTCGCCGCAGCGCCCCTGTCGAGTCTACGCACCGGTCGGCAGCCACGAGGACCTGCTGCCGTATCTGGTTCGCCGTCTGCTCGAGAACGGGGCGAACACGTCGTTCGTCAACCGTCTGGCGGACGAACGTCTGCCGGTCGAGGCGATCGTCGCCGACCCGACCGAGACCGTGGCACGGTTGGCGGTCAAGCCGCACCCGCGCATTCCGCTGCCGCCGGACATCTATGAACCCGACCGCCGCAACTCGCTCGGACTCGACCTCAACGACGACGGCACGTTGCGCGCGCTCGCCCACGACATGGAACGTGCGGCGGCCTTGCACCGCGTGGCCGGACCCACGGCCGCGCCGGCGACGCGCAAGAGGGCAGGCGCCAGGCCGGTACGCGATCCGAGCGATCACCGCCGCATCGTCGGCGAAGTCGTCTGGGCCGAGCCCGCCGACATCGACGCGGCGCTCGAACGCGCCGCCGGCGCCGCGGCCGCCTGGGACGCCGTGCCGGCCCCGCGCCGGGCCGAAATTCTGGTCCGTGCGGCCGAACTCTACGAGGCGCATCGCGCCGAGCTGATGACCCTGATCGTGCGCGAGGCGGGGCGGACGATCCCCGACGCGTTGAACGAGGTCCGCGAAGCGGTCGATTTTCTGCGCTACTACGCGGCACGTGCCGCCGATGAGTTCGGCCGCATGCGCGAGCTCGGCGGGCCCACGGGCGGCCGCAACACGCTTGGCCTGCATGGCCGTGGCGTGTTCGTGTGCATCAGCCCGTGGAACTTTCCGCTCGCGATCTTCACCGGCCAGATCGCGGCGGCGCTCGCGGCCGGAAATGCGGCCATCGCCAAGCCGGCGGAGCAGACGCCGCTGATCGGCGCGCGCGCGGTGGCCCTGCTCCATGAGGCCGGCATTCCGCCCGACGTCCTTCACATCCTGCCGGGCGACGGACCGTCGGTCGGCGCGCGGCTGGTCGCCGACCGTCGCGTTGCCGGCGTCGTCTTCACGGGCTCGACCGACACGGCCCGCGCAATCAACAGGACGCTCGCGGACCGCGACGGACCGATCGTGCCGTTCATTGCCGAGACAGGCGGCATCAATGCGATGATCGTCGACTCGTCGGCGCTGCCGGAGCAGGTCGTGCAGGATGCGCTGACCTCTGCCTTCAACAGCGCGGGGCAGCGCTGCTCCGCGTTGCGTGCCATGTTCGTGCAGAACGACGTCGCGCCCAGGATCATCGACATGCTTGCGGGCGCCATGGCGGAACTGAGGATCGGCGATCCCGGGCTGCTCGAGACTGACGTCGGACCGGTGATCGATGCCGACGCCAAGGCCATGCTGGTCGAGCACGCGGGGCGCATGGACCGCGAAGCGAAGCTCATCCATGCCTGCACGCTCGCCGACGAATGCATGCACGGGACGTTCTTTGCGCCGCGCGCCTACGAGATCGACAGCCTGAAGCGCATCGAGCGCGAGGTGTTCGGGCCGATCCTGCATATCATCCGCTATGACGGCGCGCGGCTGGACGACGTCATCGCCGCCGTGAACGCCACCGGCTATGGCCTGACGCTCGGCATCCACAGCCGGATCGACGCGACGATCGATTACATCCGCCGCCGCGTGCGGGTGGGCAACATCTACGTCAACCGCAACATGATCGGCGCCGTCGTCGGCGTGCAACCGTTCGGCGGCGAGGGCCTGTCCGGGACCGGACCCAAGGCCGGCGGCCCATACTATCTGCACCGTTTCGCGGTCGAGCGCACCGTGGCGACCGACCTGACCGCGCAGGGCGGCAACGCAACGCTGCTGTCGCTGGGAGAGGCATAGGCCGATGTCCAACGTGAACCGCAAGTTCATCCTGGTCCGCCATCCCGAGGGGATGCCGGTCGAGTCCGACTGGAGGCTGATCGAGTCGCCGGTTCCCGAGCCGGGTGACGGCGAGATGCTGGTGCGGACCATCTGGCTGTCCGTCGACCCGTACATGCGCGGGCGGATCAGCCCGGCGAAGGGATACACGAAGGGCGTCCAGCCCGGCGAGGTGATGGTCGGCGGCGGGGTGGGCGTCGTCGTCCGCTCGCGCCGTCCCGATTTCCGCGAGGGCGACATCGTCGAGAGCATGAGCTTCGGCTGGCAGGATTATCCGGTCCTGAAGGCCCAGGGGACGCGCAAGGTCGATCCCAAGCTCGGCCCGATCCGTCATGCGCTGGGCATTCTCGGCATGCCGGGCCTCACCGCCTATTTCGCGCTGCTCGACATCGGCAAGCCCAAGGCGGGCGAGACCGTGGTCGTCTCGGCCGCCGCCGGCGCGGTGGGGCAGGTCGCCGGCCAGATCGCGAAGATCAAGGGCTGCCGCGCCGTCGGGGTGGCGGGGAGCGACGCGAAGCTCGCATGGTGCCGCGAGCTCGGCTTCGATGCCGGCGTCAACCACCATGCCGCCGATCTGCGCGGCGCGCTCAAGGAAGCCTGTCCCGACGGAATCGACATCTACTTCGACAACACCGCCGGTCCGATCCACGACGCGGCGATGAGCCTCATCAATCTGCGCGCCCGGGTGATCGTCGTCGGCACGATCGCGCTCGCACGGCAGTTCGAGCAGCCGGACATCGGGCCGCGGCATCTGCGGCAGATCCTGGTCAACCGCGCGCGGGTCGAAGGCTTTCTCGTCTTCGACTACACCGACCGGTACGACGAGGGGCTGCGGCAGCTTGCGGCCTGGATGAGCGAGGGCAAGCTCAGATACCGCGAGGACATCGTCGAGGGCCTCGAGAACACGCCGAAGGCGTTCCTGCGCCTGCTCACCGGCGAGAATTTCGGCAAGCAGCTGGTCAAGGTGTCGGACGA